>CAZKSY010000005.1:42497-63094 GCA_964555605.1 uncultured Chitinophagaceae bacterium
CCCCATTCCCCAAAAAAGAAAGGAGTCCGTTTCCGAACCCCTTTCTCATTTCTTATTTCTTATTCCTTATTTCTTAGAATCCCTTCTTCTTCTCTTCTGCTTTTTGCATCGGATTGATTCCCTGGCTTTGACCACGGGCAGGGCCTTGTTTCATTTTGAAGGCAGAGAACTTGCTGGCAGTAGCAATGGTACCCCAGTTATTGTTCTTTTCATTGATGTCGGCTGTTTCCTTCATCGGGTCGAGTTTGATGCTGGCAACCTCTTTATTCTTCATGAATACTTTGGTAACCTTCTGCTCATTCAAACGCCAAACCTGTGCAGGAATGCGATCTACTTCTTTCGTGCCATCTTTATAGGTAAACTCTACGATCAACGGCATTACCAAACCTCCTTTATTGCTGAAAGTGATCTCATAGAAATGCTTGGCGTTGATGTTCTCCTTTGTTTTTTCATCCAATACCTCAGGCGCACTGCCAGGAATGGTAACAGCATACTTCGTGGTATCATAAGGCTCTAAACCGCGGTTATAGCGATAATAGAAATCCTGAATGGCCGTATCCACATCAGAAGCAAAGCTGATGCGCTTGTCTTCTCTGTTACGGATCTTAGAGATATCATCAAACGTGCTTCCCTGTGGCTTGGGCAAGGAACGGGTTACCGTACTTTCCTTTACTTCATTGGGTTGCTTACTCAAATCGGCGGTGAAATATTTAACGGTATCAATGGCCAGATCGCAGGCATCTGTTCCAAAGAACCAACCTCTCCAGAACCAATCCAGATCTTCACCACTCGCATCTTCCATAGTACGGAACAGATCAGCAGGCTCGGGATGCTTGAACGCCCAGCGACGTGCGTACTCTTTGAAAGAGTAATCGAACAGTTCACGTCCCATAATGGTTTCACGCAGAATGTTCAATCCGGTTGCTGGTTTGGTATAGGCATTGGGGCCGAATCCTACGATGTTTTCTGAATTGGACATGATCGGTTCCAGTTGATCTTTGGGCAAACGCATGTAGTCTGTGATCGTCCAGGCCGGGCCACCACGGGTGGGGAATTTGTTATCCCACAGTTCCTCAGAAAGATATTCTACAAAGGAGTTCAATCCTTCATCCATCCAGCTCCACTGACGCTCATCACTGTTAATGATCATGGGGAAGAAATTATGGCCTACTTCGTGGATGATCACACCCAGCATGCCATATTTTGTGCTTTCACTATAACTGCCATCTTTTTCAGTACGGCCATAGTTGAAGCAGATCATAGGATACTCCATTCCGTTAGAAGCTTCCACACTCTGCGCTACCGGATAAGGGTAGGGGATGGTAAATTTGGAATAGGTCTTGATGGTATGTGCTACCGCTTTTGTAGAAAACTTACGGTAAACACCATAAGCCTCTTTTCCATAAAAGCTCATCGCCATTACCTTCTTTCCTTCGATATTCACCGGCATCGCATCCCACACAAATTTGCGGCTGCTCGTCCAGGCAAAGTCACGTACGTTATCGGCTTTGTAGATCCATGTTTTCTTAGCCTTGCTCTTGTTGCCTTCTGCTTTTTTAGCTTCTTCCAGTGTAACCACTTCAATGGGTTCTTTGCTGGTTTGCGCTTTCTGCCAGCGGGCAAACTGTGCCGGGCTGAGGGTTTGCTGGTAGTTGAGGCACTCACCTGTAGAACCAACCACGTGGTCGGCCGGAACGGTCATCTGCACTTTGAAATTTCCAAAGGTGAGGGCGAATTCTCCACGACCGGTGAACTGATGGTTCTGCCAGCCCTGAAAATCGCTGTATACACATAAACGGGGATACCATTGTGCCATGGTGAACAGATAGTTCCCATCTTCAGGAAAATACTCGTAACCGCCACGGGCACCCTGGAATTTCATACGATCTACGATCTTGTAATTCCAGTCGATCGTATAAACGAATTTCTGTCCGGGTTTTAATGGCGCGGGTAATTCCACACGCATCATGGTTTTATTCAGGGTAGATTTCAGGGCTTTTCCTGTAGCATCTACCAGTCTGGTGATCTTGAATCCATATCCATTATCAGTGTCTTCCTCTTCCATACGCTCGATCATATTGGTGCTCACATTACGTGGCATGGAAGAACTGTTCTGATAGTTGGCATTGTTGATCGTGCTGTGCTGGTTTTCATCCATCTGCATCCACAGATACGTGAGTACATCGGGAGAGTTGTTGATGTAGGTAATCGTTTCTGTTCCCTTCAGGGTCTGGTTTACCTCATCCAGTTCGCACTTGATGTCGTAATCACAACGCTGTTGCCAATACTTGGGACCGGGGGCGCCACTGGCCGTACGGTACTCATTCGGTGTAGGAAGGATACCTCCCAACTGCTCGAATTTGTTACCATGGTTGGAACCCGGATTGTTTTGAATATTCTGCGCCTGAGCAAACAGAACTCCTAACATCAGGATACCACTAAGGACTCTTCTCATTTGTTGTTTGTTTGATTTATGAAAGTAAATGAAATGCCAATTTACGATTGAAAAGGCCATCTTTCGAGCATTATATTGAGCGCCAATCCAAAAACCACTGCTGAAAGAAAAATGACCCATTCCCTGCGATTCACCTTGAATTTGTTTACTACAAGGTACGAAAGCCCCATCAACGCACTTACCACCACAATTTGTCCTACTTCCAGCCCGAGGTTAAAACCCAGAAGGCCATTAAACAGACTCTGGTCTTTGGCCAGCATGAACCGAATGGTATTTGCAAACCCCATTCCATGTATCAGGCCGAAAAACAAGGCCAGAAAATAATTGATACGGATGGATCGGGTGGTAAAACTTCGTTGAAACAAATTGCTGGCGGCGGTTAAAACAATGGTCAGCGGTATCAGAAATTCCACCCATTGATCCGGCACGGTAAGGATCTCCAGCACACTCAAGGCCAGTGTGAGGGAATGCCCGATGGTGAAAGCCGTAACAAGTATCAGCACCTGTTTCCAGTCTTTCAGCAAGTAAATGGCCGCCAAAGCGGCGATGAATAACTGATGGTCCAGAGCGTCTAAACTTATAATATGCTCCCAGCCAATGTTGAAGTAGAACCAGAAATCCTGCATTTTTGCCTTTTACTTGATTTTGTCGCCAGTGGAAAATTTTAACGGATCCAATACATACGGCTTCAAAATAAAACAGAGATTTGTAACACAAAAATTTAGTTTTTTAATGGCTTTTTCCTCGTATAAATGGTCAGTAACGGCCCTGCTTTTTGTAGCGTTTTCGCTTTTTTCAGGTTTTTCTGCTCAAAATGAAGCTGCTGCACTGCCGCATCCCTTTTATGTGAGTGTAACGGAGATGGAATACAATGGGGCCGAAAAAGCCCTTGAAATGAGTTGTAAAGTGTTTACCGACGATTTTGAAAAGATCCTGGTAAAAGCAACAGGTGGTTCCGTGGATATTTATCACCCGAAAGACAAAGCCCTGCTCGAAAAGCAGATCGCTGACTATATTAAAAAGCATTTTGTAGTAAAACTGGATGGCAAACCGGTTGACCTGGAATATGTTGGGTATGAAATTGAAGAACAATCGACCTATAGCTATTTTCAGGTAAGCCATCTGGGGAAAGCGCCTCAAAAAGTAGAGATCAGCAATAAGATTTTCTACGAAATGTTCGATAAGCAGATCAGTATTATGCACCTGAGTGTGGGGGGGAACAGAAAAAGTACCAAGCTCGATTATCCGGCTACGGAGGCCGTATTTAATTTCTGATCAGGCTTCCTCCATTTGCTCTTTCAGCTCGGGCGAAATAGATACCAGTACTTTGTCGATACGCTGGGCATCCATATCCACGATCTCGATCGAAAATCCTTTCCACTCCAGTTTGTCACCTGTTTGCGGAATCATTTCCAGGCGGTGAAGTATGAACCCCGCAAGGGTATCAAACTCCTGTTCTCCTTCATGCATCCATTCGGTTTTTTCGAAACGGCTGAGAAAGTCGTAGAAAGGGATCTGGGCATCCACCAGATAAGAACCATCTTCTCTTTCCACGATCTCATAATCGCTCAGATCGGGTTGTGGCAGGTCGCCCACAATGGCTTCCAGAATATCATTCAGTGTGATCATGCCCTGTAAACTGCCGTATTCATCCACAATAAAACAGGCGTGCAGTTTACGCTCCTTGAATTTCTCCAGTAACGTATAGGCGGTAATATTTTCCGGTACAAATAAGGCGGGCTTCATGTACTGTTTAAATACCGTTAGGTCGTTGGTTACATAAAGATCCTTCAGTGAAACCATTCCCTTTATATTGTCGATATCATTGTCACAAACCGGATAGGCCGAATGCGGTTCATTCACGATCTTTTCCCGGATCGAAACTTCATTATCATTTATATCGAACCACACAATATCACTGCGATGGGTCATGAGGGAAGTGATATTTCTATCTCCCAAATGAAATACACGTTCAATGATTTCCTGCTCCGCTTCATCAATGGTACCCTGCTCTGTTCCTTCACTGATAATGGCCTTGATCTCTTCCTCTGTAACCTGATTGTCTTTGGCTTTGATATTAAAAATATCGACAATAAAATGAGTGGATTTGCTCAGCAGCCAGATGAACGGATAGGTAATGATACTTACGATACGCATGGGCCCGGCCATCATTTTAGCAATGGTTTCCGGGCGGGATAGTCCGATCCGTTTTGGCACCAGTTCGCCGAGTACCAGTGAAAAATAAGTGATCGCCACTACTATGATCGCGGTCGCCAATCCATTGCTGTAGTGTTTTAAACTTTCAAAGCCCTCCAGAAAATTGACCAGATCCGTTTTAATACTTTCGCCGGAATAGATACCGGTAAGGATACCGATCAGCGTAATGCCAATTTGTACGGTGGAAAGAAATTTATCGGGATGTTCCGCAAGTTTCAACGCCTCTGCGGCTCTTTTGTCGCCTTTATTGGCCTGACCTTCCAATCGGGCCTTTCGGGCCGATACAAGGGCGATCTCGGCCATCGAAAACAATCCGTTCAATAATATAAGGGCGAGAATTATGAAGATTTCTAGCATCAGCAGTTAATATTTGACTAAACTAAGCATTCCTGACTGTTTATGGAACATTCGGGCGATCAAATATCCAATACCCGTTCCAATTAAAGCCCCACAACAAACATCAAAAGGGTAATGAACCCCTACATAAACCTGTGTATACGCAATTAATCCTGCCCAAACATAAAACCAGCGGGCGCCGGGTAAAATAGTCCTTAGGGTTAAGAAGAAAAAACTGGCTTGCGCAAAATAACTGGTGGCATGCGAAGAGGTAAAGCTGGAACTTTTCGGACAATAATTAATGAAGAACCGCAGTTGGGAAGCTACTTCAGCATCCTGACAGGGTCGTAAACGCATCACATTTTCTTTGATCAGTTGACTGCTTACCAGATCGGATACGGCAGCCGTTAATACGCCTGCCAGCAGCCACCACCATACTTTACTCCCTGTATTCATCCAAACGAAAAGAAACAGGAAAAGATAAAGCGGGATCCAGAATACCGATTCCCGGAAAAAAGGCAACACGGTATCCAGTAATGGATGGCTCCAATCCTGATTAATATGGGTGATCAGCCAAACATCGAAGGGTTTGATCTGTTGCCAGAATGTTAATAGAAGGGGAGCCGGGAGACAATCCATATTCGCAAAAATAAATACTATAAATTTACCGCTCATTAATTTTCCATGATGAATGTTCCCCGCTTGGTTCGCTGGTCGGCAGGTACCGGCTTGATCGTTTGGATCACCATGACTTTATTACGATTGGCATTTTATGGCTTTTTTAATAAGCAGGGCCATTCTTTTGGGGCATTGACCGACGCATTTTGGTTGGGTGCCCGTTTCGATATGCGGGTGGCGGCTCTGGTAACGCTGTTGATAGGGGTTTTGTCTTCCCTTCCCTTTCTAAATCCTTTTCAACATTCAAAGGCTACCCGCTTTTGGTTTATAATGCTGTTCCTTTTTGTGGTGGTACTGGTCTTTTTTTATGTGATAGACTTTGCCCATTATGCGTACCTGTCGCAGCGGTTAAATGCCAGTGTGTTGAATTATCTCGAAGATGCCGGTATTTCTACTGATATGGTATGGCAATCCTATCCGGTGATCCGTTTATTCTTACTGATCGCAATACTGAGTT
Organism: uncultured Chitinophagaceae bacterium; assembly: GCA_964555605.1. Lineage (GTDB taxonomy): Bacteria > Bacteroidota > Bacteroidia > Chitinophagales > Chitinophagaceae > Endoryza. Next base: position 48,641 of record CAZKSY010000005.1, read on the forward strand.
GGACGATTCACTGGGTTATGCGCAGGAATTTTCGCAGGCTCGCAGCAAAACCAGCAGTGGCCAATGGTGCCAAGCCAATTGTAATAGCATCGTTGATTTATGTAATGGCCGGTGCATTGGTATTTGGTCGGTTGAACCAATATCCCTTGCGATGGAGCGATGCATTTGCACTGGGCAGTGATTACAAAGCACAACTGGCGCTGAATCCGTTCGAGTCTTTTTTTAATACCCTAAAATTCCGTTCACCCTTATACGATATTGAAAAAGTAAGAGAGGCCCGCCTCCAGCTCGCCACTTACTTTGGTTGGGACAGTACCGGAAAAGAGTTAGACTTTTCAAGGAAGCATGAAACGGTGGATACTACTACCCGGCCTCCCATGAATGTTGTGTTAGTCATTTGTGAATCGTTCAGTGCCTATAAAAGCTCTATGTGGGGGAATCCGTTACATCCCACACCGTTCTTCGATAGTTTGTCGCAAAAGGGATTATTCTTCGAGAATTGTTTTACCCCTACTTATGGAACAGCGAGAGGGGTATGGGCTACCATTACCGGTTTACCTGATGTAGACCTGCGTCAAACTGCCAGTCGGAATCCCGGTGCCGTTGATCAGCAAACAGTTATTGACCAGTTCAAGGGGTATGAACGATATTATTTTATCGGAGGCAGCCCCAGTTGGGCAAATATCAGAGGCTTGCTGATGAATAATATCAGCGGATTGAAAATGTATGAAGAGGAAAATCTGGATGCCCCACGTTTAGATGTATGGGGCATCAGTGATAAAAATCTTTTTTTACAGGCAAATAAGATTTTGTCCAAAGAGGCCAGGCCGTTTTTTGCGATCATTCAAACAGCCGATAATCATCGTCCTTATACCATCCCCCCTGAGGATCATGATTTCCCTTTACTGAAGCCGTCGGAAGATTCCTTGAACAAGTATGGGTATAAGGATCAGGTACGCTATGAAGACAAGCTGAAGGAGTTCAATGCCTTTCGTTATACCGATTATACTTTCCGGAAATTTATGGAGGCGGCTGCTACAGCGCCCTACTTTGAGAATACCCTGTTTGTATTTGTAGGGGATCATGGAATTGCAGGTGACGCCGGTAAAATGTTTCCCAAAACCTGGACGAGCCACCGCCTCACGTCCATGCATGTACCTTTACTGTTTTATATGCCCTCCGGAAAACTGGCCCATCGCAGCAAACGGATCGTTTCGCAGATAGATGTGGTGCCTACCATTGCCGGCATTACCGGTATGGGATATACGAACACCACTTTAGGCCGGAACCTTACCGACTCCATGGGCCAGCAGGATTTTGCCTTTTTGTTTGATCCTGATTATGGACAGATCGGTGTGATCAAAAACGGATGGCTGTATCGTAAGCAATTAGTCACGGGAAAAGAAGAAATGGTATCCCTGCAGGAAGGGGTGTCGCGCAAAGAAATAGAACCAGCTTACCGCGACTTTACACAAGCGATCTATGAAACAGCAGGTTATCTGTTGCTCAATAATAAAAAGAAACCGGGTCCTTCCAAATAAACCGAATCTATGCGTACAGCCTATTTTTTTATGGTGGGAATACTCTGCCTTACAGCCTGTGGCAACCGGCCTCAACAGCAGCCGGTGCGGATAAGTAACGCGGCGGCCAACTTTTGCAGTGCACCCCAACGAATTCAAGGCATTTACCGCGACTTTGTTTATGATCTGGAAGGGTATGATGGCATTTCTGGAAATTCTCCTTTTAACTTATTTGATGAAGCTTCCTTTGTTGATCCCAAAAGCAACAATGAATACCATCCGGTTACCAGTCCGCACCCGATTCTCCGCAACCGCATGTATTACCGGAAGGGCAATCGAATTGTCATCGATCTGCGGGTACCTTATAAACTTACCGAGATCTATATATATGATCATTCCAGGGAACAGGATAGTTTCTGGATTTATACAGGAACGATGCAGGCCTGGAAACAGAAAGCTGCACAGGTTACAAAAGGTGATATTGCGCAGTGGGGTTGGCGACGGATTGCGGTGAACGATAGCACACAATTTGTAATGATCAAACTTAATAGTTGGGAGGCAGATATACGGGAAGCTGTTTTTTATGGATGTCCCTATGGAACGCCCCCTCCCGCGCCCGAATGGACCTACAAGGGGGAACGTTTGCCCGCTAAAACGCTGAAAGAATTTTTAGGCGTCAATTCCTATCAAACTGTTCCCAGAGAGTGGTTGGCACCTTTTTATACCACCCGGGTATATACACCCATTGATCTGTTCGACCGGGATACTGTTAACGAATACCCGAATCAGCAATACAATGTTCAGGTGCATGGCTGGTATAATAATGGGGTGCAGGATTACACTTTTTTCCCTGATTCCGTCGTGCGTTATTCCAACGCCCGGATATGGTATTCGCTTATGGGCGTTCCCTATTATTTGAAGAAGCAAGGGAAAACGGATCGGGACAGACCGGTTACCCAATCGGGCATGGATCCGGAAAGTCCCTTTAGTTACGCCAGACATGGCAACTTATTTTGGAATATAGCAGCTTTATTTGGATCGCAATGGAATGATACCAATCAGATTCAGATTTTTAACCGACCCCGTTTCAGTGCGCGGAATGTATTGCATGTGTACGAAAATGGCAATGAGGTGGATGCGAATTGGGAGCCTGAGCGTTATTCGAATCCTGTTGAATATTTTGCCATGAGCAGTGCCGACTGGGATGGTCATGAGAATAGGATGGGGCCACGTATAGGGTTAAAGAATGCTGATAGTACTGCTCAAATGGTGAATGCAGGTTTTGTGAGTCTGGATACCAATCGTTTGAAAATACTAAGTTTTCTATGCCGGAATCTGCGACATGATCAGCAGTTTTTGTGGAAGGGTGGGATTCAATATCATATGTACTCACTCAATGGGAAAGGCCGGTTTCAGGCAGAGGATTTTGCGCACACAACAAGGGCCCTGTCGCCTGAAGAGGATTCCCTTCGATGGAAACTCGCCAAAGTCAGAAATACCACCTATCGCTTTCAACCGGGTGTGGAATGTATTCTTGGAGAGTATGGTTATGATAAATTTCAGGGCAGTAAAATAGCCGTGCCCGTAGTGAAAGGATATGATGCCAAACAAAGTCAGGCCATCATGTTATTGCGCGGCATCAATGCAGTAGCTTTTTCCGGATTCGACCGATTGCTATTGTATTGGATCAAAGATGATTCTGGAGAAGGCGAACCGGGCTATGATGCTTTCTTTCTGAGTAGTGGGTTGGTGCATCAAAAAGGCAGGGACTTTACGCCTTATCCCTCATGGTATTTTATCAGCACACTCCTCAATCGAATGGGCGATTATTATCCCGAGAAGATCATTTCCGAAAAGGGGCCTGTTTGGGTTTATCAGTACAGGAATCGATTCGACAGAAGTCGCACGGCTTATTTTATTTATGCGCCCACTTACAATGGTTCAGTTGTGGAGAATTATCAGTTGGGGCTGAATAGCCGGAAAATAACTTCGGTGCGTCAGATACAATTTAACCCTGGTACTGCTCAGGGAAATGAAAATACCTTGTTACCGAACGCAGGTAAACTGTCTGTAAGGGTAACGGAAATTCCGCAGTTGATTCTGGTGCAGGAATGATTAGTGGCGTTTTCGGGCAACCAGGATCATACGCGGAGATTTTTTTATATCGTAGGAAGACAATTGGTAATCGCCAAATACCTGTTCCAGTTGCAGGCCCTGGTAGGCAAACATATCGTTGAAATCGCCCATACTGAATTTGGCTACTTTTTCGATATAAATGAAGGGCTGATCCTGTGTGTCATCTTCTACTTCAATTTTCTTATAAAAATGGGTTTCGTCAAACCATTTGGTGATTTGAAAATTAATGGGGGCGATCCATTTTTGGTCGTGATGTACCAGATGGTCTTCCGCATAATGAACATTCAGGTAGTCTATTACCAACCTGCCACCGGATCGTAGCGACCGGCTGATCGTACGAATGGCGTTCATATGTTCCCGTTCGGTTCTGAAATATCCAAAACTGGTGAAGAAATTGAACGCAAGGTCAAAATAATTCATATAGAATGGCAGCCGCATGTCATGTTCAAAAAAATGCAAGGTATCATGGGCAAAGCGATTGGCTTCAGCAATGCTGGAAGGAGAGAGGTCGATGCCGGTAACGTCATAACCCTTGTTCGCTAAAAATCGGGAGTGACGGCCCTTGCCGCAGGCCACATCAAGCATGCGGGCATGGGGCGCAGGTTGGAGCCATTCCAGCAAACGGCTTATAAAACCCGCCGCCTCGGCTTCATCCCGTTCAAAATAGAGCTTGTGATAATAATCAGAGTTGAACCAATCACTAAACCAGTCTGCTGGTACCGACATTCTTTTTTTTGTAAATGTACAAGTCCCCGTCAATTAGGGAAAGAATGTTAATATTTGACAATTTATCAACACCCCTTTGGCATATTGCTTGATTGTGAATATTATCCCGAAAACTTGTCAATTTTCTTCATTATTTTTCCGTCGTATTCCGTTGATCCCATCCTTTTGAAAGCAATCCCTTGGTACGTTACTGGATAGGAGCACCCCCTACATTTTTAATTGTTAAACCTGGAACTGTGGCATTGATCAAAAGTATTTCCGGTATTCGTGGTACTATTGGAGGTAAGACCGGCGATAATTTAACTCCCGTCGATATCGTCAAATTTGCTGCTGCCTATGGCAGTTGGATCGTTGAAAATTCCGAGAATAAGAAAGTGGTTATTGGCCGTGATGGTCGTATCAGCGGACCAATGGTTCAGCAGCTCGTGGTGAATACACTCACCGCATTGGGTATTCATGTTATTGATGCCGGTTGGAGTACCACTCCAACAGTGGAGCTGGCGGTGCTGTGGGAGCAGGCGGCCGGTGGTATCATCATAACGGCCAGTCATAATCCAAAAGAATGGAATGCGTTAAAGCTCCTGAATGAAAAGGGGGAATTCATCAGTGATGCCGTGGGCAAATTAATTCTGGAGCGTGCGGCGGCAGATGATTATGTGTTTTCCTCAGTAGATAAACTAGGTGCTGTTACAGTAAACGATACGTATCTCGATAAACATATAGAGGCTGTATGCTCCTATCCGCTGGTAAACCTGGAAGGAATTAAGAGCAAGAATTTAAAAGTAGTGGTGGATGTGATCAACTCTACCGGCAGTATTTATGTACCCCCATTACTGAAGGCATTGGGCGTTTCGGAGGTAATCGTTTTAAATGGAGAGGTTAATGGAAAATTTGCACATAATCCAGAACCACTTCCGGAAAATTTAACCGAATTAAGCGCTGCCGTAAGAAAGCATAAGGCTGATATTGGCATTGCCGTTGATCCTGATGTGGACCGTTTGTGTTTTGTTTGCGAAGATGGTTCCATGTTCGGGGAAGAATATACGCTGGTGGCTGTAGCTGATTATGTGTTGAGTCAGAAGCCCGGGAACACTGTTTCCAATATGAGTAGTACGAAAGCGTTAAAAGAGGTTACACAAAAACGAGGCGGACAATATTATCCCTCTGCAGTAGGAGAGGTGAATGTAGTAGCCAGAATGAAAGAGATGAATGCGGTTATTGGTGGCGAAGGAAATGGCGGCATCATTGTACCCGATCTTCATTATGGGCGTGATGCGCTCATTGGCATTGGATTATTCCTGAGTTCTCTTTCGCAGCATAAAAATGGCATGAAATCATTCCGTGCCCGATATCCGGATTATTTTATTTCCAAAAATAAAATGGAGCTCGACCGGAATGTTGACCTGAAAGCGATCTTCGAAAAGATCGCCCGAAAGTATAAAAATCAGCCTGTCAATACGGAGGATGGATTGAAAATTGAATTTGACAGTGATTGGGTACACCTGCGCAGTTCCAATACGGAGCCCATCATCCGGGTGTATGCCGAAAGCAGCTTCGAAACTACTGCCAATAATATCGCCCTGCGTCTGATGCAGGATATTAAGGAATTCATGTAACGGCAATGTTTCAGATTGTTTTAGCGGGCAGGGTAATATCCGCCTGTCATTCCAATTAATTTATGCAATTTTGCGGGGTCCTGTAATGGGATCAGGCAATTTTGTGTTTACAAAATTTTGCCGGGTGCTGTAATCAGGTTTTTTTCGCCGACGAAAATTGCAATCACATGAATCAACGGATCTATTTAGACAATGCCGCCACTACGCCACTCGACCCCAGGGTATTGGAGGCCATGATGCCCTATTTTACCGAGAAATTTGGTAACCCTTCTTCTATTTATTCCTATGGAAGAGAGAGCCGTCTGGCTATTGAGAACGCACGTAAGTCTGTCGCTAAACTATTGAATGCACATCCAGCTGAAATATTTTTCACCTCCGGGGGTACAGAAAGTTCTAATACAGTGATCCATGCCGCGGTGAATGACCTGGGCTGCACGCATATCATATCATCTCCCATTGAACATCATGCTACGCTGCATACAGTAGAGGATATTCATAAAAGAGGGCAGGCTGCTCTGAGTTATGTAAAAGTGCTGCCGAATGGGCATATTGATCTGGAAGATCTGGAGTGCTTACTGTCGTCTACCGAAGAGCGTTCGCTGGTTACGCTTATGCATGCTAATAATGAGATCGGTAATATGCTGGATCTTGAAGTAGTCGGAAATTTATGTCAGAAGTATAATGCCATTTTTCATTCTGATACCGTGCAAACGGTGGGGCATTTCCCGATAGACCTGCGTAACACGCCTGTACATTTTATAACCGGAGCCGGCCATAAATTTCATGGACCTAAAGGCGTAGGTATTCTTTATATAAATGAAAATGTAAAGATCAAACCCTATATCCATGGGGGAGGACAGGAGCGGAATATGCGTGCCGGTACTGAAAACCTTTATGGCATTGTAGGATTTGCCAAGGCACTGGAACTGGCCACTGCAGCCTACGAAACAGACCGGGACTATATGAACGATCTGAAGAAATACCTCATGGAAAAACTGGAAGCCACCATTGAAGGTGTTCGATTTAATGGCGACCCATTAGGGAAGAGTTTATATACTGTTTTAAGTGTGTCTTTCCCCAAAACGGAGAAGTCGGAAATGTTACTGTTCAATCTGGATATGAGTGGTATTTGTGTAAGCGGGGGCAGTGCCTGTACTTCGGGAGCAGAGCAAGGTTCGCATGTGATACGTGCCATTAACAACAATCCGAATCAGGTTACGGTCCGTTTTTCTTTCAGTCGTCATAATACAAAAGCCGAGCTGGATATACTCGTGGAGAAAATTAAAGGGATGATTTAATACCTGAAAAGGATATAAAAAAAGCCCTCCGCATTGAAGTGGAGGGCTTTACTATTTAAAAACGTTTGAAATTACTGGAAGGTGATCTGACCGCGGATCTCACCGCCGGCAGAATTCAGGGCAGTGTGTACATCAAAATAATATCCGCCATTCAGCAGATCAATTTCCTTGATCACGAAACCATCAACTAATAAGGTGCCGGTAAGCGTGCCGGAAGCTGCTGTGGCATATCCGGTAATGTTTTGAACGATCGCTGCGTTAAATCCGGCGGCAGCAGATCCATGAATATGCATGGCATTGGGGGCTCCACTGAGTGAATTCCATTTGATCGTATACGTCAGTACTTTGGTGGATTTATTATACACAACGTCCAATGTGCCATTGCCGGCATTGGGCTTTGCAGGAACCAATTGATTGCCATCCAGAATAAGTCCTTTTTTAATTACAAGTCCTGTATTGAGATCCTGAGAGCAGGATGCCAACGTTAACAGAAACAGGGCTACAGGAATAAAAATGCGGAATCTCATAATGCCAGTTTTAGTTTTGCCAAATATAATACGGTTTTGCAAATATGAGCAAAAAAGTTGTGCCAAAACAGCCACCTGACCCCGATCCTCAATTCGCCAGTACCGCCTGCTGTAACCGTATTTGACCCTCAGACATTACCCTGATCCGGTACATACCGGTAACCAAACGGATATTGGTGAATTGTACTGTTTGGCGGGCCCCATTTCCCGCTGCGACCAGCTTTTCTGTGGCTATTTTTCGCCCGGAAAGGTCGTAGAGCTCAATTTCCAGTCTTTCTCCTGCCTTAGGACTCCGGATCTGGAGGCTGTTATTCGTTATTATAGTGGGGAATAAGGAGTAGTTTTTGCCGGCTTTGCCCGGGTAATATATAACAGCAGAGTAGCTGGTCCGGCCATTTTTGTCGAGCATTGCCAATCGATACCAGGCTTTTTCCTGCCCACCGGAAGGGTCTTTGAACTGATAGGAAAGCGGGATTTGGCTAAACCCGTTTGGTGCCAAACTATTGACTTTGCCCAGGGGGAGGTAATCCCGGTTATTATGGCTTTTTTCTACTACAAATGCCTCCTGATTCTCTTCTGATAAACTGGTCCATTGCAACAACAGATCATCCTGCTGCGATTTCCAGTCCCACGACCCCAGCTTGCTGGCAAGTGTTACATTGGAAACATCAAAACTGAGCCGGTTTTGCCCCGAATTTTCATAGAATTCGATCACCAGATCATAGTTGCCATTCAGGGTTCGGGTAATGCTGGTAACGCCATAAGACTGATCGTTCCAGCGGTTGATCACCCAGGTGGCCCCACCGTCTAAACTGAAACGATAGCCATCGTCGCCTCCGATCGTGAACACATAAGTGCCATTCGTAAAATGACGGCTCAGCCGGAAACGCGCACTGAAAGATTCTGTGGGAACACTGCAATCGCTGGTGTTGAAGTTCACATTGGAGCCCCCGAAATTTTCATCGAAATTGGGGTTCCCGGAATTTCCTCTGGTTATGAAACCTCTATACGTATTAAAGTTGGTACCACTGTATAAATATCCTCTCCATACATTTCCAGAACCGGATTGATTGGGGTTTCCAGAACCCAAGCAGGTTGATTGCAGGTTAAACGTTATGCGGTTATCGCCGCCATTTTCATAGTATTCCAAAACCATATCAACAGCTCCATTGAGCATGGTCGAATAAGTGCTGGTGGCATAGCCCTGATCTACCCATCGGTTGATCACCCAGGTGGCGCCACCATCGAGGCTTAAACGGTAGCCATCATCTCCGCCTACGGTGAATTGATACGCCCCATTGGGAAAGGTTTTACGCAACCTGTATCGAACAGAAAAAGTAGTGGTAGTTACCGGGCATCCATTGGTTGCGTAGGAAACATTACTGCCTCCGAAACTCTGGTCAAAATTTGGACTGGAGGCATTCCCCTCGTTCACAAAACCACGATAATTGGTCAGATTCATATTGTCGTACACATAGCCGATCCAGGTATTGTTAGTACCATACGAAGTTTCGTTACCCAGCGGGCTGCAAGATTGGGAGCTTGCTTTCAGGCAGATCAAGGCCATCAGGAGGCCAGATATATATTTCTTCATACCAGGGATTGGATTATTCACTGCAAAATAAGCACTAACACTTATTTGTGCAATGAAATTGCCCTTAGCTTAGGTGGGAAAACCATTATTTGATTTATCTCAAATGGCTGATACTTAGACTACTGCAGTTTGTTTTTGATCTCATTCAACTTTAAAAGGGCTTCAACAGGAGTTAACCGATTGATATCCAATCCTTCAAGCATTTTTCTGATCTCGTCAAAGGTTTCACTATGGGCATCAAAAATAGACAGTTGCATTTTGGGCGCGGCTGCCTGACGGATATGCTCCCCGACCTGGTCGCGGGAATGGAGGTTTTCCAATTGTTCCAGGATCTCATTGGCCCTGTTGATCAGGGCAGGAGGCATTCCGGCCATTTTCGCCACATGAATACCAAAACTGTGGGTACTACCACCCGGCGCCAGTTTGCGCAGGAAGATGATCTTATTCCCCACTTCTTTATTGGTTACATGGTAGTTTTTAACACGCGGCAATTTGCTTTCCAATTCATTCAACTCGTGATAGTGGGTTGCAAAGAGTGTTTTGGGTCGGTACTCTGACTGGTGCAGGTATTCTGTAATACTCCAGGCAATTGATATACCATCGTAAGTGGAAGTGCCCCGCCCGATCTCATCCAGCAATATCAAACTGCGACCGGTAATATTGTTAATGATGCTGGCTGTTTCATTCATTTCCACCATGAAGGTACTTTCCCCACTCGAGAGATTATCGGAGGCTCCTACACGGGTGAAGATTTTATCGGTTAAGGGTACGCGTGCTTTTTTAGCGGGTACAAAACTCCCCAGATGGGCCATCAGTGTGATCAGCGCTGTTTGCCGCAGTACGGCACTCTTACCACTCATATTTGGCCCGGTCAATATGATGATCTGTGTATTTTCCGGATCCAATACAATATCATTTGTAATATAGGGTTCGCCCACCGGTAAATGGCGTTCAATGATCGGGTGCCGGCTTTCGGTCAATTCCAATTCCTGTCCTTCATGAACTTCCGGTTTGGTATATTGGTATTGAATGGCGTTGTGTGCAAAGCAGCTCATGCAATCAAGCAAGGCCAATATGGTTCCGTTTACCTGCATGGGAGCTATATAATCCTGCAGTTCCATTAACAATTTATCATACAGGTCCTGTTCCAGCGCTGCGATCTTATCTTCGGCACCGGTTATTTTTTCCTCATACTCTTTCAGTTCAGGAGTGATATAGCGCTCGGCATTGGCCAGGGTTTGCTTTCGTATCCAATCGGCGGGCACTTTTGATTTATGTGAATTCGTTACTTCCAGATAGTATCCGAAAACATTATTGTAACTGATCTTGAGGGAGGAAATGCCCGTGCGCTCAGCTTCCTGTTGCTGCAGTTTAATTAAATACTCTTTGCCGCCGTGAGCGATCTGGCGGAGCTGGTCCAGTTCCGGTAAAATGCCTTCCCGGATTACGGAACCTTTGTTCAGTGCTACCGGCGGGTTTTCCTGGATTTCATTGATGATCTTTTCTGACAGATAACTACAGGGGTTAAGCGCATCACCCAAACGCTTGAGGTAATCATTATCTGTAGCACCGCAGGATTGGCGGATCTGCTCTACCTGTTGCAATCCTTTGGCGATCTGTAATACCTCCCTGGGATTGATTTTGCGCAGCGGAATCTTCGCTGCCAATCGCTCCACATCCCCACACTGTTTGATTTTATGCGTTAATTGATTGCGTAGTTCCGATTCCCGGATCAGGTACTCCACCAGATCCAGGCGCTCCTGTATTTTGGAACGATCTTTCAGCGGTAATACGAGCCAGCGTTTTAACATACGGGCACCCATCGGCGAAACCGTATTGTCCAGAACTTTATGCAGCGTGTATCCCTGGTCGTTGCCACTACTGATCAGCTCCAGGTTGCGTACCGTAAAACGATCCATCCATAAATGATCATCGCGGTCGATACGTTGTAAGGAGGTGAGATGCTGCAAGTGCGGATGTTCAGTATCCTTAAGATAATACAACACAGCTCCGGCGGCAATAATTCCCAGGTGCAGGTGCTCAACGCCAAAACCTTTCAGGGAATGGGTTTGAAATTGTTTCAGCAAACTTTCGGTGGCAAAAGCTTCCTCGAATATCCAGGAGTCGAGCAGGTAGGTATAAAATTTATTTCCGAAATTTTCCTTGAACAGTTTTTGGTAACTGCGCTGGAAAACGATCTCAGCAGGCTTCAGGGTTTGGAGTAGTTTGTCTATATATTCCATATTGCCCTCTGCCACAAAAAATTCACCTGTAGAAATGTCGAGTAGTGAAAGGCCGATATTCGTATCTGTAAAATGCAGGCCGGCCAGAAAATTATTGCTGTTATGTTCCAGTAATTTATCATTGGTGGCCACACCGGGTGTTACCATTTCTGTAACACCTCTCTTAACGATACCCTTTGCCTGTTTGGGGTCTTCCAACTGATCGCATATGGCGACCCGGAAACCGGCTTTAACCAGTTTATGCAGATAGGTATCGAGGGCATGATGTGGAAATCCGGCCAGTTCGCTGGATGAAGCAGCACCATTATTGCGTTTGGTTAATGTAATACCTAAAACCCTGGACGCATGAATGGCATCTTCACCAAAGGTTTCATAAAAGTCGCCCACCCGGAAAAGGAGGATCGCATCGGGGTATTTTTGTTTGATGGCCCGGTGTTGCTGCATCAATGGAGTATCTGAACCTGCTTTCGCCATAAGTGGGCAAAAATAAGGACTTGCGCCCAACAGAAAACGGCTTCTTCCATATGTGCAAAAAATTGGTTTTGTAAGGGGGTTGGCGTCCCCATATTAATTGAGTACTTTTAGGTATTATCATCCGGAGTATGAAGAAATATATCATTGTTTGCATGCTGCTATTGGGATTTTGGGCTTTCTCAGTGGCACAAACAGTTCCACTCACTTCCTCTAACTTACCGATCATTTATATCAATACGAATGGGCAAACCATTTTGAATGAACCCAAGATCACCGCCGATATGGGTATTGTTTATAATGGGGCAGGGGTTCGAAATAATAGCACCGACCCACTCAACCATTATAATGGGAAAATTGGTATCGAAATTCGCGGCCAGTCTTCCCAAATGTTTCCGATGAAATCCTATACCATTGAGTTGCGTGATGCGGCGGGTAATGATGTGGAACAGCCTTTGTTTGGTTTACCAAAAGAAGCCGATTGGGTTTTATATGCTCCTTACACCGATAAAACCCTCATGCGTAATTTTCTGGCTTATACCATATCCCGTAGTTTGGGCAATTGGGCTGCCAATACCCGTTTTGTAGAACTGGTGCTGAACAATGAATACAAAGGTGTTTATGTGTTCATGGAAAAGATTGAACGATCGAATGGTCGTCTCGGTCTCTCTAAAATGGCACCCACCGATATTTCAGGAGATGCCGTAACGGGAGGATATATTTTCAGTCTCGATAAGCAACCCAACGGATGGTTCTCGCGCTTTCCGGCCCCCAATGCCAATAACAGTAATACCCGACAATTCTCCTACGTGTATCCCAAACCGGAAGATATCATTCAGCCGCAAAAGGATTATATAAAATCGTATGTAGATGCCTTTGAAGAGGCTTTATATGGCGCTCAGTTTCAGGATCCTCTGAACGGCGTTCGGAAATATGCCGATATCACTTCCTTTATTGATTATTTTATAGTGAATGAGATCAGCCGGAATGTGGATGGCTATCGGCTGAGTTCCTATTTTCATAAGGATCGCGACAGCAAACGAACCAGGATTTTTGCGGGGCCGGTGTGGGATTATGATCTGGCATTCCGCAATGCGGATTATTGCAATGGCAGCTATACCACCGGCTGGGCGTATCAGTTCAATTATGTTTGTCCGGGTGATGGGGCCGGTTTAATACCTTTCTGGTGGAATCGTTTTATGGAAGATACCGCTTTTGTGCGCGACCTACGTTGCCGGTGGAAAGAGAAAAGACAAACGGTTTTAAGTGAAGAAAGACTGTATTTTCTTATTGATTCCGCAGCCACTTTACTCAATGAAGCCCAGCAACGGCATTTTACCCGTTGGCCCATTTTAGGACAATATGTTTGGCCCAATCCCCAGCCCTTAGCCAGCAACTACAATCAGGAGATCGCTTACCTGAAGGCATGGCTGAGCGCACGACTTACCTGGATTGATGATAATATTCCTAATAAAGGCACTTGTTCCGATTATCCCGGTGACCGGGTGGAATCGGTGCTGATCACAATTGCGCCAAATCCGGTATCGGCCGCTTCGGTAATACGGATACAAAGCAAGCAGGCGCAGGTAATTGAATGGCAGGTGATGGATGTTTCAGGAAGAGTCGTAAGTGCCCGAAAAGCCCTGCTTAAATCGGGAAACAATAGTTTCGGACTCCAGGCGGCTGCCTGGTCGTCAGGGGTGTACGCTATCCGGTTCCAGACCGGAAATGGAGAGCGATTTGTTTTACGTGTGGTACGCTGATCCCTGTTCTAACTTTAACCGGAGTGAATTACCTTTGCGCGATGCGAAAGTTAAGCATGGAGGAACTGGAACGTAAAACCGTGGAAGATTTTCACGCAGCGGATAAGTTCCCGGTTGTTTTGGTATTGGATAATGTGCGTAGTATGCATAACGTTGGCAGCGTTTTCCGTAGTTCGGATGGATTCCTCATTGAGGCGATCTACTTGTGTGGATACACGCCACAGCCTCCGCACCGCGACATCAATAAAACCGCATTGGGCGCCACCGAAACCGTTGCCTGGAAATATTTCCCTCAAACTTTGGATGCCATTGCCGAATTGAAGCAGAAGGGCTATCGATTGCTTGCTGTGGAACAGGCCGAAAAAAGTATTTCGCTGGACAAAGTTGCCTGGGATCGGAAAACACCGGTGGCCCTGATTTTTGGAAATGAAGTAACGGGGGTGGACCAGGCGGTAATCGATCAATGTGAAACCTGTGTGGAAATACCCCAGTGGGGAATGAAACATTCTTTAAATATCAGTGTAGCGGCGGGGATCGTGTTGTGGGAGATGGTGAGAGGG
>CAZKSY010000005.1:63194-103370 GCA_964555605.1 uncultured Chitinophagaceae bacterium
GGCGTATTGATCTTTGGTGGCATGCTTATTTATCAGCATTCTATTGTAAAACCTAATGATCTGCGTCGTGTCAATCTGGCTTTTATGACCGCCAATGGCATTGCCAGTGTGGTCTTTGCAGTTTTTGTGATTGCAGACCTTTATCTTTAAACTCAAATGGCTCCCGGTTTTGAATTTTTAATTCTTCATTTTTAATTTTTCATTTTCTTGGCCCGCATTCTTTGTATTGATTATGGACTCAAGCGCACCGGCATTGCCGTTACGGATCCCTTACGGATTATTGCCACGGGCCTGACCACAGTGGAGACCCCTAAGCTTTTCCCTTTTCTGAAAGAATATTTTTCCCGTGAGGAGGTAGATCTTATCCTGATCGGGGATCCGCGTAACTGGGACGATTCTCCCACGCATGCTACTCCTTTGGTGCAGAAGGCTATTGAAAAACTTCGTCGCGATTTTCCTAAGATCCCATTGCAAACCGTTGATGAGCGATTTACCTCTAAAATGGCCAAACAGGCCATGATCGATATGGGAATGAAGAAAATGCAACGTAGGAATAAAGCCATTGTCGACGAAATTGCGGCCACCATCATGCTCCAGGAATATATGAACGCCCACCCCTGAGTGGTATTCCGGCTCAGTTTATCTCGTTCGAATGATGTAATTTTGCTCCCTAATCAGCAACAATTTTCTTCCTTATGATTTTGCCTATTGTAGCCTACGGAGACCCTGTTTTACGCATGTTGGGAAAGGATATTACTCCCGACTACCCCGGATTGTCTAAATTGATCGAAGACATGTGGGAAACCATGTATGCCAGTAATGGGGTGGGATTGGCCGCACCGCAGATCAATCGCCCCATCCGTTTGTTTGTGGTGGATAGTTTACAGGTAATTGAAGGCATGGAACCCGATGAGAAAAGAGAATATCCCGATGATAATGGCATCAAACAGGTGTTTATCAATGCGCATATCCGTTCACTTAACGGAGAAGATTGGGCCTATAATGAAGGCTGTTTGAGCATCCCCAAGATCAGAGAGGATGTAATGCGTCCGGAAGAGGTGGAGATTGAATATGTGGATGAAAATTTTGTACCCCAGGTGGGCGTATTCAATGGCGTAACGGCCCGTGTGATCCTGCATGAATACGATCATATTGAGGGTAAATTATTCATTGATCATCTGAAACCATTGAAGCGTAAGTTGCTCAAAGGAAAACTGGATGATATCAGTAAGGGGAAAGTGCGGGTAGACTACCGCATGAGTTTTCCTCGTTAGTAGTATTTTTTTCTATTGATTCAAAATTGAATGCTATGCGTCGCTGTCTGCTGCCTCTGGCTTTGTTCCTTACTGTTTTTTCTTTTGGTCAGGATACGGCGCAGCGGGTGGTGTCCGGAAGAGCGAATCAACCAGGGCAACAAGATAAGCCCTATGTGATCCTCATTTCAGCAGATGGATTTCGTTATGATTATATCAACAAATACTCCGCGCCGCATTTACGCAGATTGAGTGCTAAAGGGGTACGGGCCGCCAGCATGATACCTTCTTATCCCAGTGTAACATTTCCCAACCATTATACCGTAGCAACCGGTATGTATCCTTCCCATCACGGGTTGGTATATAATCAGTATTACGATCGTGCCCGAAATCAAACCTATAATATGGGCGATCGTAAAGCGGTGGAAGACGGGAGTTGGTATGGAGGTGTTCCCTTGTGGGTACTGGCCGAACAACAGGGTATGCTGAGTGCCTCTTATCATTTTGTGGGAACCGAAGCGCCTGTTCAGGGGATCTATCCCACCTATTGGTATAAATTCAACGACAATATTGATATCGACCGAAGGATTGCTACGGTGGTAGACTGGTTGCAAAAGCCTGTAGCGGAACGGCCGCATTTTATTTCTTTCTATTTCAGTAATACCGATCATGCCGGGCATATGTTTGGTCCCGATGCCAATGAAACGAAGGAGGCCGTTGCATTTGTAGATGCTTCCATTGGCAAATTGTATGCAGCCGTTAAGAAAACCGGTTTGCCCGTCAATTTTGTATTTGTTGCCGACCACGGTATGGCTGCTGTAGATACGGTATATCGAATGGATATCGGCGCGAAAGTCGACTCTAACCAGTTTGTGATTCGCGGGGGTGGCACCAGTTTGCATCTTTATGCTAAAGACCCTTCTTTCATTCAACCCCTTTATGAGAAGTTAAAAAAACAGCAGGACCAATATGTGGTTTATCTGAAAAAAGATATCCCCGCCCATTGGCATTATTCCAATGCTGATGACCGCTATAACCGGATTGGTGATATTCTGGTTGTGCCTGTATATCCCAAAGTATTGAGTTCGGGTAATCGCCGCATCGTTCCCGGGGCTCATGGTTTTGATCCCATGATCAAAGACATGCATGCCACTTTTCTGGCCTGGGGTCCGGCCATAAAAAAAGGAAAGAAAATTCCTTCCTTTGAGAACGTTCACGTATATCCGTTTATCTGTGCCCTGCTGGGCTTAACCTATACCCATGAAATCGATGGCCGGCCTGAAGTATTGGCGCCGGTTTTGCGCCAAAAATAGAGTTTATTCCAAGGTCCGGTGGCGTGTATAATTCCGCCATTTATCAATTACCTGCTGCATGTCGTTGGGAATTTCCGACTCAAATTTGACCGGTTTGCGCGTCCGTGGATGAATAAATCCAATGGTGCGGGCATGCAGGGCATGACGGGGACAAAGTTCAAAGCAGTTGTCTACAAATTGCTTGTACTTGGTGAATACAGTTCCTTTTACAATGCGGTCTCCACCATATACCTCGTCATTAAAAAGAGGATGGCCAATTGATTTCATATGCACGCGGATCTGGTGTGTACGACCGGTTTCCAATTTGCATTGTATCAGTGTTACATAACCGAAACGTTCCAGTACTTTGTAGTGGGTGACAGCTTCTTTACCTACCTCTCCATCCGGATAAGCATCAAACATTTTACGAAAACGCTGGTGACGGCCAATATGCGCACGAACCGTTCCTTCGTCTTCGGCTACATCACCCCAAACCAGGGCTATATAAATACGGTCGATGGTATGTTCAAAAAACTCCTTGGCCAGACTTGCTACGGCTTTTTCAGTTTTAGCCAATACCATGAGGCCACTTGTATTTTTGTCTATGCGGTGTACCAGTCCAAACCGGGGGAGTGTTTCGGCGCTGATATCTTTATTCTGCTGCTGCAGATAATACGCTACACCATTGATGAGTGTGCCGTCTTTATTACCACTGGCAGGATGTACCACCAAACCAACAGGTTTATTCAGAATAATGATATCCTCATCTTCAAATACAATATTGAGCGGCATCTGTTGCGGAACGATCTCTTCACCCTGCACTTCCTTATCAGAATATACGATCAGTTCATCCCCGGGTTTTATTTTATGGTTGGCACTAACCGTTTTGCCATTCACCAGTACACGGCCGGCGTCTATGCCCTGCTGAATCTTATTCCGCGAAGCTCCTTCAATCCTTGCGGTCAAAAATTTATCGATCCGCATGGGTTCCTGCCCGCGGTCTATTACAAGTTTGATTCGTTCATATAGCTCTTCCGAACTTTCATCCTGGTCCTTATCGGGCTGCTCCTCATATACTGCCATAATTGCGTAGAATTTGCGCAAAGGTAATTGTTTGTTCCTGCATGGGCTAACGGGTCAAAAGAGCTAATTTTGCCATATGTCCGGGGCGTTAAAACAACATATACATCTGATGGATCTGGGTAACATGGCTTACCAGCAGGCATGGGACCTGCAGGAGTCCCTGTTGCAGGAAAATCTCCAGCTTAAAAAAGAGGGAAGTACCCATACCAAACACCATCTGTTGCTGGTGGAGCATCCACCTGTTTACACCCTGGGGAAGAGTGGAAAGGAAGAGCATGTGTTGATCAGTGAAGCAGAACGACAGTTGCGGCAGATTGAATTTTTTAAGATCAATCGGGGAGGGGATATCACTTTTCACGGCCCGGGCCAGATAGTAGGATATCCCATTCTGGATCTGGAAAAATATTATACCGATATCGGATTATATCTCCGGAATCTGGAGGAAGTGATCATCCGTGTTATGGCTGATTATGGCTTGTTGGGTACACGTTCAAAAGGGGAAACCGGCGTTTGGCTCGATCCTGAAACACCCGGTAAAGAACGAAAGATCTGTGCCATGGGTGTACGTTGCAGCCGTTGGATCACCATGCACGGCTTTGCCTTTAATGTGAATACCGATTTAAGCTATTTTGATCATATCATTCCCTGTGGCATTCAGAATAAGCAAGTCACTTCTCTGGAAAAGGAGTTGGGCCGAAAACTGGATTTTCGGGAAGTAAAGGAAAAGCTGCTGGTAAAATTTGCGGAAGTGTTTGATGCTGACATCAGACGTGAAGGGTAATGTCAAAAATCCTTTGGAATAAAGAATTTATTCTTCTCCTTTAATTTCCCGTCCTCATACAATTCAAAACGGTACCAACCCGATTGCAGGAAATTCGCTTTGTCAATGATCAGTGCCGGCTCTTTTACTTTGGGTAATTCGAATACCGGATTTAATTTATCATCAAAGAATTTAATGCTATAGTGTTTTTGCAAGGCATCAGATAAGCGGATGGCAATATTGCCGTCTTTTTCGGTAAATACAAAAACCGAGGGTTTATAAACTTCCTTGGGAATAAAAGGTTTGATCATAATGGTATCGGCATTCCGGAATACCATTGTGTCCTTTGATTTGCTGATCAGTGAATCCCTGAATTTTTTAAAATCCTTTTGCGCCAGACTAAATAATACGGTGTCTCTTCTTTTGATGGTAAAGAATTTTTCGGGCACCACTTTTTTCAGCACCGGTTTTGTTTCATCAGGCTTGGCCAATGCCGGATCGGGTTCCTTTAGTTTTTCTTCAATTTCCAATGCTACTTTTTCCGATACGCCCTTTTCGATCACCACTCTTTTTTGATTATAATTAATGGGAGAAATACCGGCAGAAGGTAAACTGGTTTTAGGCAACAGCACTTTTGCCGTATCCCAAAACGGTTTTTTCGCATCAGTAAAAACATATTTACCACTATCCATCACTACAAATAAGCGGTAAAATACTTTCGTGGTACCAGCCTTGCTGTCTACAAAACCATTCTGGATATTGCCAGGGTCTGGTACTGACAAGATGGTTTTGAAATTCCGTAAACTGTCGAAGGATCGCTGGATGCTGATCTGTGATACCTGGGGATAGAGATTGGTCCAGCTTACAATATTTCGTTCATTACCTCTTGTAGTAACCGTAAATCGCGGTAAGGTATCCTGCGCCCATGCAGGAATGGTGGCCAAAAGTAGTACACAGAGCAGGAGATGTTTTACTTGCATGTATCTGTTAACGAACAGGATTAGTAGTGATGTTGGTAGAAACAAAGATAATGGTTTCGGCTGTTGAGGCCTCCGGTTTAACAATAACTATTGAAACAAAGCGAATGCTCGGGTAAGGACCGGTTGCCTTGTAATCCACCACTATGAATCAGTAAAATACGGGATTCAGGTGGAAAGCTGTTTCGCTGGACTAATGTATCAAATGCCCGGAATAGTTTGCCTGTATAGACGAAGTCAGACGGAATGCCAAATTCAGTAAACCAGTTATTCATATGATCCAGTAGTTCCTTACTTCTGCGGGCATAACCTCCTTCATGAAATCCGGCCCATAATTTTCCTTTTCCGGCATAGGATTGGTCTAAAATAAAATGTTGCAGGGCACTTTCTTCAAGATGCGGGATCTTTAAAACAGGAAAGCCCCAAACTTCCTGCCCTGCTGATGAAGCTTTAAGCAATCCTTTCATCATGGTCCCGGTGCCGACGGCACAAAGAATATGGGTAAATGAATCATATGCACAGCAATTAGCCATGGTAGCCGCACCCGCAACGCCCTGAGGCCCCCGGCCACCTTCTTCAACAAATAGCCAATCAGGATAGCGCTCCTTTGCCCAGGCGCGACACTGATCAGGGAGGCTGTAAAGTTCCCGGGAAAGAAAGATGGTTTTCATTCCCCAATTTGTCATTTCCAGTAAAGAAGGAGAGGGGGCAGCCGGTTCTTCCCCACGGATCAGTCCGATACTGGGAAATTGGTAGATCGCCCCCGCGGCGGCCGTTGCGACCAGATGATTGCTGTACGGTCCACCCATGGTGATGATACCCCTGAGGCCCTCCTGCTGCAATTGGTCAATATATTTACGGAGTTTGAACCATTTATTACCTGAAACCACCGGGTGCAACAGGTCTGTCCGCAATACCGAAACAGATAGTTTTGCTGATTCAAAACGGGGGGCCTGCAATTTTTCAACCCTGACATTCGTTAGTTCAATTCCTGCCGGGCTACTGGCGGAGCTATTCATTTTGGGGAACTGCTTAATTTGCTAATTTCGCAACGCAATAAAAATACGATAAATGCAACCAACCTTATTGATACTGGCAGCCGGCATGGCTTCCCGCTATGGAAGTATGAAACAGATGGAAGGATTCGGACCCGCCGGCGAAACCATTATGGACTATTCTATTTATGATGCCATACGTGCGGGTTTTACCAAAGTAGTCTTCATCATCAGAAAGGATTTTGCCAAAGATTTCAAGGAAGTGTTTGAGCCGAAGTGGAAAGACCGGGTAGAACTGGATTATGTATATCAGGAACTCACAGCGCATACCGACGGATACCCCATTCCATCCGATCGTACCAAGCCATGGGGAACCGCGCATGCTGTTTTGTGTGCCCGTGATGCTGTAAAGGATCCATTTGCGGTGATCAATGCCGACGATTTTTATGGACGTGATGCATTCGTGAAAGCCTACCAGTTTCTGACCGGTGCCTGCAATGAAAATACCTTTGCTATTGTGGGGTATGATCTGCAAAAAACCTTGTCGGATAATGGTACGGTGAATCGCGGCGTTTGTCAGGTGGATGAAAAAGGTCATTTAACTGCTATAGCCGAGCGTCTCAATATTTCACTCAAGGGAGATGTAGTGGTATGTGAGGATGATCGGGAGCCGAGAGAATTACCTATCCACTCTTCTGTTTCCATGAATTTCTGGTGTTTCGATCCGTCCATTTTCGGTTATTCTAAAGGGTTATTTGATTCCTTCCTGAAGGAAAGCGGTCAGCTTCCCAAATCTGAATTCTTTATCCCGATCGTAGCCGATCAGTTTATAAAAGAAAAAGGGGTGATTCAGGTAATACCCACCGAAGCACAATGGTTTGGCGTTACGTACAAAGAAGATGCTCCTGAGGTAAGAAAGAGTTTGAATGCGTTGATTGCGGCGGGAGAGTATCCGGCAGGGATATGGGCGTAGGAACAAGAATTAAGTAATAAGTAATAAGTTTTAAGAAAGGCCGCTTCATTAGGAAGGGGCCTTTCTCATTATCTGGAGTGCATGACTCAGCACGTACAATTCTAAATCTAACTTCTCCATACCCCATACCCCAAACCCCATACCACAAAAAAAGGCCGGTTCCCAATGAACCGGCCTCTTAAAACTTATAACTTAAAACTCAAAACTCAATAGGTCTTGACCATAAACACACAATCCTCGATTTTTTTGATCTGCTGTGTTCTGTCCATCCCTTTTAAGCTGGTATTGGTAGGCAGTTTAATATTTTTATAGGTACTGTCTTCTTTTTTAACGGCTTCCAGCATGCGGAAAATGTTTCTGGAGGTTACGGCGAATACTACTCCCTCTGCTTCCAGCAGGCGGGTATTAATGATACCGATCACTTCCCCGTTACGGTTGAACACAGGTCCACCGGAGTTCCCTGGGTTAGCGGGTACACCGATCTGACAGGTCATGGTATCACCATTGTATCCGGTTTTGGCACTCATATAACCTTCGGAATAAACAATATCATTGCGGGGGTAACCGAGGGTAAACAATGTTTCGCCGAGGTCGGCGCCTGTTTTACGAATGGCATAAGGAAGGGGGCCAAAGGATTTAAAATCGCCATCTTCAATATGCAGCAGGGCCAGATCAGATTCGGTATTGATATGAACAATACGGGCTCTGAACTCATCACCATTATTATTGGAAACGATTACTGTATTGGCATTCTTTACAACATGCGCATTGGTGACCAGATAGCCTTTTGAATCGATCAGGAAACTGGTACCACCCGATTTGGGTCGCGTATTTTCGGGCGCTTTAGTGGTTTTTATTTTCTTATCCACTTCATTCAGCACGTCTTTCTTTACGGTATTTTTTGCCTCATTGAATTCGCGACGAAGTTGCTCCACTTCAGAGCGGTTCACCTGACGGGAATAGTAAGAAACCATACTGGCGATCATGAGGGTAGTAATACCGGCGATAGAGGCTGCAACAGCCATTACACGCTTGTATTTTTTCCAGAGTTCACGAACCACGGCTTTGGGTGCCGCGATCTTGATCTCGCCTTGTTCCATCAATTGCTGATGGGTTTCGTGAAGGGTTGTTTTATAATTCTTGCGATCACTGAACTGATCTAGTTTTTGCAAGAACATGGAATGGGAAACCACGAGTTGATCCACTTCCGGTTGATTCCGGCGCAGGTCCTCAAACCATGCTTTCTCCTCGGGAAGCATTTCTCCCCGCAGGTAGCGCTCCACAGCCTCTAATAATTGCATTTCTTCCATCACGGGTTATTGTGTTTATATTCAGCAAAGAATAGTTTCTTCAAACGCATCAAACATTTATACTTCTGGTTCTTCGCATTATCGGCATTGGTGTACCCAAAGCTTCCTGCGATATCGCTCATATTCCTTTTTTGCAGGTAGTAAGCTTCCAGCAGACTTTTACAGGGTTCTCCCAGGTGGGCCATGGCTTTTTCCATCATCACAAAATCATGGTTCTTCTGCTCATGTGCCTCCATATCTTCTTCTACCGGTACAACTTCTTCCAGGCCCGTTACATCGGGAATGAACTTTTGCTGCTGCTGTAACCTCTTGAGCCACAAGCGACGGCAAACAGAATATATATAGGTTTTCAGCAGACAATGAAGCTCAAACTGACCTGATCGCGCTTTTTCATACAATACGATCATTGCCTCCTGAAATATGTCTCTTGCATCGTCGGAACTGCCGTTGTTGTTGATAATCAACGACTGCACCATAGCATAATGCTGTTTATAAATGGTTTCAATGGCCTGCCGGTCATTTCTTGCCAATCCTTCCAATAAAGCTGTTTCGTGAGAATTGCTTTTCACCATGTTAACCATTAATTAATACAGGAACTGTGTCAAAGTAACCCAAAATGCAGGCATATGGGCCAAAAAACGGATCGGTTCCGGAGGCCCCAAATTTCGGCCTAAAGCTCCGGAAAAAAAATTTTTAAAAAAAAGGGGTTACGTGGGTTACTTAATGCCTGTGAGAGTATAAACACAAAATTAATTTTTAAAAATCAAACATCGGTCAAAATGAAAAAGCTCTTATTGGTTTTAGCTATCGGCGCTTTCGTAGCTTGTAACAACAACGGTTCTGCAGATGCTCCTAAAGCAGATTCTCCTGCTGTAGCTCCTGTTGATACTACTGCTAAGCCTGTAGATACTACTGCTGCTCCTGCTGATTCTACAGCTAAGCCTGCAGATACTACTGCCGCTGCTAAGTAAGATTTTTATATGGCAAGCAATCGTTAGACGCCGTCCTGGTCTCAGGATGGCTTTTTTTTTAGTTTTAAGTAGTAGGTTTTGAGTTGTAAAAGGTTGACATTCAGTATTTCCTCACAAATCAAAATGCACTTTAAACGGAACACTTAAAACTTACCACTTCTTTCCCAGCATTCCCGCCACCACCTTATCAATCGGCAGGGTCAAATGATCGGGATGAAAATCGGAGAGGGGAATAAAACGAAAGGTTTCTGTTTCGCCGGTTTGGGCATATACGGCCAGTTGGGCTTCGTCAAAATCAAATGGTTTTGTTCTGATCGGTGCTGTAATGGGTTCCAGCGCTATGGCCTTATAATAAATGGAAATGATCTGATGCTCGGGATTGAAAGCACTCATTTGAAAGAAATCGGTGGTATAAAGATGTTCGCCCACCTCCACACGGAGCCCCATCTCTTCCATAAATTCTCGGGCTAAACATTCGCGGGTTCCTTCCCCAAACTCTAAACCACCTCCCGGAAATTTTGTGATATAGGCCCCTCTGATATACTCATCACTCACCAGAACCTCCTGCTGTTCATTCAGTAAGATGCCATACACGCGGATGTTGAATCGATTCATAAACAGTGCTAAAAGATTTTCTTTTTAAGAAAGAACCAGCCGATGACCAACGATATGGCCAGAGAAAGAAAAACGGGTATGTAAAAGGCGTAAGGTGATTGGGAATAGGGGATGGGTACATTCATGCCATAAATGCTGGCTACCAGTACCGGCACGGTCAGTACAATCGTGATCACCGATAAGCGTTTCAACACCTCATTCTGATTATTGGCGATGATGCTGGCATAAGCATCCAGAGTACTGCTGAGGATGTTGGTATAAATATTGGCCATTTCAAGGGCCTGTGAATTGTCCACGATCAGGTCGTTCAAAAACTCCTTCTCCTCCTCATTCAATGCCAGAAAATTACTCCGTTCCACTTTCATCAGCAACAGTTCGTTGCTGCGGAGGGCGGTTACAAAGTACACCAGACTCTTCTGGATCCGCATCAATTGCAATAGCTGCTCGTTCCGGTTGGCGGCATATAATTTTTGCTCCAACACATTTCGACGTACGTTGATCTCTTTCAAAAATTCCATATAGGTCTGAATGATCTTCTCAAAGATCTTCAGCACCATCATTTTCCGGTTGTCGGGATGGCGGTTTTGAAAGGTATTCAGAAACTTCTTGATAGCTCCGTTTTCAAATGAATTAACCGTCACAATTTGATTGTGAGTCAATATGATACAGATTGGAATAGTAATATAGTAAGCGTCGCTTTCATTAAAAGAATTGTTCTCCGTTGGCGTTTTGATCACCAATAGTTTCACGTTGTCGTCTTCCTCAAAACGACTTCTTTCGTCAATATCCAGCGAGTCGGTAAGGAAGTCAAGGGGGATGGATAGTTCGTTGGAAAGTTCTGAAAACTCCTCCTGTTTCAATGGGGGCAGCACATTGACCCAAACCCCATTTTCGGCCTTGTCTATCTCAATTGTCTGGTGGTTGATATTCTTGAAAAACTGGATCATGTGCGGCGCAAAGATAGGTTTGTTTATATGGAATGTTTGGTTGCGGTATGAATCAATTATTAATTATCAATTATTAATTATGAATAATTGATAATTAATAATTAATAATTAATAATTACTCGGGCATTTATAGTTCCATCGCCCCTTTGAATACAAATTCGGCAGGACCGCATAACCAGATATTTTCATACTTTCCTTCGGCCTTCCGGTCAAACTCAACTTCCAGTAAGCCGCCCCTGGCATGTACTTTCACGGTATTAAAGCCAAATTCATTATGGTACGATACAAGGGCCGCCGCTGTAACGCCGGTGCCGCATGCGAGCGTTTCGTCTTCCACCCCCCTTTCATAGGTGCGGATCCTGATCTCGTCCGCATCTACCTCTTCAATAAAATTCACGTTGATGCCATCGGCTGCAAAGTGATGACCATACCGGATCTCCCGGCCTTTTTCAAATACATCCAGGCTGTCCAGATCGTTTACGATCCGCACATAATGAGGTGATCCTGTATTTAAAATAAAATCTCCATGAAGTTGTGTAACCGACTGAACATCTATCATTTTTAATCGGATACGATCGTGATTGTCGATCTCTGCCTCATGGGGGCCATCCACCGCCATAAAACGGCAACCGTCGGCATGCAGGCCCAGGTGCGCGGCAAATCGGACCATGCAACGACCTCCATTTCCGCACATACTGCCTTCCCTGCCATCCGCATTAAAATATTTCATCTCAAAATCGTAGCCTTCCTTGTTCTGGAGCATCATGAGCCCATCTGCGCCAATCCCAAAACGCCGGTCGCACAGGTGATGGATCTGAGCGGTGCTGAGGCTGCTGTATTCCCCGCCCCGGTTATCCAGGATTACAAAATCGTTTCCCGCTCCCTGATATTTATAAAATGTTAGGTTCATTAGACTCCGCCAATTATGAATTATTAATTATCAGTTATTGTATTAAAAGCAGATTGTCAATTATTTGTAAAATTCAATTGATAATTAAAGTCAACTGCATAGCCGCTCCAGTGTCAACGCTATCAAGCCATCTACTGCCTTCTTCATGTCTTTTGAATATTCTTTTGCCACCCGATTGGCAATGATGGCATTCACGCTCAGACACTGGTGTCCCAGCAGGCGTCCCAGTCCGTAAATAGCGGAGGTTTCCATTTCAAAATTGGTGATCCGGTGATTTCCGAAATTGAATTGGGTAAGTCTGTTCACCAACTCAGGATTGTTCAGCCCAAGTCGTAATACACGTCCCTGCGGTCCGTAGAAACCCGGGCAGGTTACCGTGATCCCGTTATGGAAGCCGTTAACAAAAAGTTTGAGCAGGGAGCTACCGGCTCCGGCGATATAGGGTTCAGAGAAATTGGAATGAAACTGGGTTTGGGTTTTGAAGGCCTGGAGCAATTGCATTTCTTCCTCATTCTGCTGGTTCCGGTAAAAATGGAGGAGATTGTCTATTCCCAGTCCATGGGTGGACGCCACAAAACTATCGACCGGTATCGATGCCTGCAGGGAGCCGGAAGTGCCGATCCGGAGGATCTGGAGGCTGGTCAGATCGGGTTTTATGGTTCGGGTATTAAAATCAATATTCACCAGAGCGTCTAATTCGTTCATCACGATATCAATATTATCGGGTCCGATGCCAGACGAAAGCACGGTAATGCGTTTGGATCCGATGCGGCCGGTATGGGAAACGAATTCCCGGTGCTGGTTACGGCATTCGATTTGATCGAATAATTTACTTACTTCCGGAACCCGCCCGGGGTCGCCGACAGTAATTACGGTAGTAGCCAGTTCGTCGGGGTGGATATCCAAATGATATACTGCGCCACGGTTATTGATTATCAATTCAGATTCGGCAATTTTTTGCATAATTTATTGCTGTAGGTTTCCGTAAATATCCGATAAAAAACCTAGTTTTGCGCCACTTAATTACGAATGGTCCTGTGGCCGAGTGGCTAGGCAGAGCTCTGCAAAAGCTCCTACACCAGTTCGAATCTGGTCGGGACCTCCGAGAAGGATCACTCCAATGGCGTGGTCCTTTTTTCTTTTATGTAATACTAAAATTGAAAGAATGAAATATTCCCAATGGATCGGTATAGCGGCAGTTTTCTTACTGGTAGGGTCCTGTTTCATGCCCTGGACATTTTACCCCGATCTTCAAAAGCATTTCACCGGATTCTTTTCTGAAGGAAACCATTATGGTCGCCCCGGCAAGTTTCTGATGATACTGGGGGGAATAGCTATTCTATGTTTTCTTATTCCCAAAGTATGGGCCAAGCGTCTCAACCTTCTGGTGTGCGCGATCATCATAGCTTATGCCATCAAGAGTTTTGTATTATTTACCTCCTGTTATAATTCCGGTATCTGTCCTGAAAAGCTTTATGGTATCTGGATCATGCTGGGCTCGGCTGCAGTGGTGATGCTGATGAGTTTGTTGCCGGATACGGAGGTGAAGTGAGTTATAAGTAATAAGTGGTAAGTGGTAAGTGTAGGTCATAGCTTACCACTTACCACTTATTACTTACTCCCTACTCACAACTCAAACAACTTTGCCACCCCGAATGCCGCACCGGCAGCCAGCGCGCCGATCATCATTACACGGAAGGCACCGGCAAATGGAGGGATACCGGTGATCTTACTTTTAAACCAGCCAAATACAAAGAGACAAAGCAGGGTAACGACTACTGAAATTTCCAATCCGGCTACTGGATCGGTTACAAAAAAGTAGGGACTGAGTGGTACGAGTCCACCTAATACATAAGACAACCCAATATTTAAAGCCGATTTCGTCGCTCTTTTGGGATCTGGTTTTTCCAAACCCAGTTCATACTTCATCATAAAGTCTACCCATTTATCCGTATCACGGGCTATTTCTTCGGTAGCTTTTTCCTGTAATTCCTCACTCAAACCAATATTCGCAAAAAACTCTTTTGTTTCAGCGATCTCTCGATGACGCAGGTGTTCTACCTCATCATACTCTCTTTTCAATTCACTGTTATAATGGTCCTGTTCTGTTTTACCGGCGAGATAACCACCCAAACCCATGGCAATGGAACCGGCGGCCACTTCCGCAATTCCTGCGATCACGATGATATTGGTGGAGTCGACCGCCCCACTCAATCCGGCGGCAAGGGCAAAAGGCACGGTAAGACCATCACTCATTCCGATTACCACATCGCGTAACAGATCGGAACTTTGTAAATGCAGTTCTTCATGATGCAGATGTGTATCCATAAGTCAATCTTTTCAGGAAAGTTACTGAACAATGATGATTGCCCGAAAGCTTCTTTATAATGCCTGTAAACTTTTACCAATGATCGCCACCGATTCATTGATCTCTTCTTCAGTGATCACCAATGGAGGGGCAAAACGGATCTTATCGCCATGCGTCGGCTTAGCCAGCAATCCATGATCTTTCATGATCATACACAAATTCCAGGCGGCTTCTTTATCCGGGTGCTCGATTACAACTGCATTTAATAACCCTTTACCCCTGATGATCTTTACCCAGGGAGATTGCAATGCGTTTATTTTCTGTCGGAATTGTTCTCCTCGGATGGCTGCATTTTCAACCATTCCTTCCTCTTTTAATACCGTGAGGGCGGTGATTGCTACTTTACAGGCCAGTGGATTGCCACCATACGTTGAGCCATGTTCGCCGGGATGAATGGTCATCATGATATCATCATCTGCCAGTACAGCACTTACAGGTAATGTGCCGCCGCTGAGTGCTTTTCCCAGAATAAGGATATCGGGTTTTACGCCTTCATGATCGCAGGCCAGCATTTTTCCGGTTCGGGCCAGACCGGTTTGTATTTCGTCGGCTATAAAAAGAACGCTGGCTTTTTTGCATAATTCTTTTACACGGGTAAGATAGCCGGCATCAGGCACCACTACACCAGCCTCCCCCTGAATGGGCTCCGCCAGAAATCCACAACAGTTGGGATCTTCCAGCGCTTTAGATAAAGCCTCGGTATCGTTGTAGGGTATAACGGTAAAGCCCGGCATGAAGGGGCCGAATTTTGAATAGGAACTCGGGTCGGTGCTAAACGATATCACAGTACTGGTACGACCATGAAAATTTTGCGCACATACAATGATCTTAGCTTTATTCTCCTCAATACCTTTTACCACATAACCCCATCGACGACAAAGTTTAATGGCTGTTTCCACGGCTTCCACACCTGTGTTCATCGGCAATACTTTATCATATCCAAAATAGGAAGTGATGAATGCAGCATACACGCCCAGCAGATCGCTATGAAAAGCACGGGAGGTGAGGGTGAGACGGCTGGCTTGTTGTTGCAGTGCTTCTATAATGGCAGGATGACAATGCCCCTGATTCACGGCAGAATAGCCGCTCAGGAAATCGAAATATTTTTTGCCTTCCACATCCCAAACATGTACTCCCTTCCCGCGGTCGAGGACAACCGGTAATGGATGATAATTGTGTGCGCCATATTTTTCTTCCAGTTGTAAATAGTGAGCAGAAGCTGCCCCCATAATAACAGGTGTATGCATATAAATAAGTTGTAAGTGTGAAGTAGAGATGCAATAAGAAAATAATAGAAAGATGTCCGCCCGGATGGGGGCGGTAAGAATAGCTCACTTAGTGATTGAGCAGATCAAGATTCATATGCAGGAAATGTACGCGCATGCGGTACTAAGGTAAGCATTTTTTTGCAATCCCGGCAGGGCCTTACAAGCGGATGATTTTGACCAGATATTCATCTGGAAAGAGGAATTTAGGCAGACGTGGTACTGCTTCAAACAAACCAAAAACTGTACTGCCGCTTCCACTCATCGATGCATATCGGGCACCCAAATTGATCAGGTCGTTTTTGATGGCTCCGATAGCCGGGTAGTGGTGAAAAACAGGCCCTTCAAAATCATTGGTCAATTGTCGTTGCCATTTTTCTATGGGCTGTAAAATGATCTCTCTGAAATCCAATCCCATTTGAGGAGTCAGTGTCAATTGTGAAAAAGCCCAGCCGGTATTTATATGAATGCCAGGGTTAACGAGTACGAGGTAGTGGTCTTTCAGTGAAAAAGCAATGGGCTCCAAAATTTCTCCTCTGCCGGTGGCTACACAGGGGCCGTCCTCGATGAAAAAGGGGCAATCACTGCCTAATTCCAATGCCCAGACATGTAACTGCTCTTTGCTGATACCCAATTGCAGGAAATCATTGATCAACCGGAGGGTATAGGCTCCATCAGACGAACCGCCGCCCAAACCAGCCCCCATGGGGATATTTTTGTGCAATTGCAACCGTAAACCGGGAATGTCGGGGAACTGGTCTTTCATTTTTTTCCACGCCTTGAAGCAGATATTATCCTCCGGCCAACCCGACACCGGTAAACCTGTTTGTTCAAATAAGAATGTTTGAGAAGAATCAGTGCTTCGGGTGAGTTCAAGAATGTCGTTCAGGGGAACAGGGTAAAAAACTGTTTCCAGATCGTGAAACCCATCGGTGCGTTTGCGTAAAATGCGCAAACCCAGATTTATTTTACAAGGAGGAAAAATAACCATGGTTGGTTATTTCTTTTTACGGTTGTTGATTTCATCGCGGATCGCAATGGCCCGGATATAATCTTCCTGCTCCAGTACCTCATTCAGCAGGGTGTTGAGGTCTTCCAGACTCAGCCCTTTCAGATCATCTGAGCCGGAACTGCTGCTTTCTGTTACGACCGTTTCATCTTCTGTTTTCTTCTTCTTGCCGGAAGAATCTTCCATTAAAATGCCGGCACTTTCCAGAATATTCTCGTAGGTATAAATGGGGCAGCCAAAACGAACGGCCAGTGCCAGGGCATCAGAGGTACGGGAATCGATCTCTACAGTATCGTGTTCGCTAACACAAAGTAATTTGGAATAAAAAATTCCCTCCTGCAAATCGCAGATCACGATTTCCTGCAGGTCCACCGCAAAAGCATTCATGAAATTCTTCATCAGGTCGTGGGTGAGGGGACGGCTGGGGTGCATCTTTTCGAGTGCTACCGCAATAGCCTGGGCCTCAAAGCCTCCGATCACGATCGGCAGACGACGCAGGCCATTCACTTCTCCTAAAACCACAGCATAGGAATGCGTTTGGGTGATGCTGTGAGACAGGGCAACAATTTCCAGTTCAATCTTTTTCATACATCGAATGCGCTGATTTCAAAAAGGACTGTTTTCAGGGGCCTCCCCTCAGTCCAAAAGATGTGCGAATTTAAGTTATTCAGCGGAATGACCGGCAAATTAAATCGTTGGCACAACCCTCCTTTCTGGACAAAAAAATGCCCCGATACAAGTACCGGGGCAGCTTTAATTTCAATGTGATCAGGCAGATTTCAATTTGCGTACCGCCTCGATAATTTTGGGCATTACCTCGAACGCATCACCCACAATACCATAGTCGGCCGCTTTGAAAAAGGGCGCTTCAGGATCCTTATTGATCACAACAATTACTTTACTTCTGTTTACTCCGGCCAAATGCTGGATGGCACCGGAAATTCCTACCGCAAAATACAGGTTGGGCGCTATTGAGCCACCGGTTTGTCCCACATGCTCGTGATGCGGACGCCAGTGGGCATCGGCTACGGCCCGACTACAGGCGGTTCCTGCCCCAATCAATTTGGCGAGGTCTTCGATCATTCCCCAATTTTCCGGGCCTTTCAAGCCACGGCCACCGCTCACCACCAGTTCCGCTTCACTTAATGGAACCTGACCGGTGATCTTGTTGGTCGCGGTCACTTTAACACGGGCCGCACCGGCTGTGGCAGAAATTGTTTCCACGGCAGCACTTCCCTCTGTTGTGATGGTTTGATAGGAATTGGGGGTAAGGGCAATCACTTTTATAGCGGTGTCCACTGCAATATGGGCAAAGGCTTTCCCGCTGAATACAGATTTTTTCACCACAAATCCATTGCTGGTATCGGGTAATCCAACAGCTCCGGCAATCAAACCGGCTTTCAGCCGGGCTGAAAGTCTCGAAGCAATGGCTTTACCATTTACATTATTAGATAATACTATTACAGTGGCACTTACAGTGGTAGCCGCTTCACCGATTACCCGGGCATAAACCTGGGCGTCCATGCTATTGAGCGAAGGATCTGGGGCGTGATGAATTTTACTGATACCATACTTCCCCAACGAAGGCAGGTCATCAGATACCTCACCCAATACAATACCCTCGGCCGTTGTACCCAATTGTTGGGCTACTGCTGCTCCATAGGAGAGTGCTTCAAAACTTGATTTCTTGATATGTCCTTCCGACTGATCGATATATATTAATACTGACATGCATTGATTTTTTAATGTTGACGAAATAAACCCAGTGGTGCTTTTTTAAAATACCTTGGCTTCTTCGTGAAGCAAGCGAACCAATTCTTCCGGCGTATCGGGTGAAACCAGTTTTACGCCCGCTTTGGCTGCCGGTAATTCAAAGGATGCTATACGGGTTAGTGCATCAACTCCAACCGGCTCTATAACTTTCAATGGCTTGGTACGGGCACCCATAATTCCTTTCATGTTGGGAATACGTTGTTCGGCCATACCTTTCTGGCAACTTACCACAACAGGCAGACTCACCTCACAGGTTTCTTCACCGCCTTCAATTTCACGGTTAATGGTGGCCGTTGTTCCATTCAGGTCGAATTTTGTGGCCCAGCTTACATAGGGCTGGTCGATCAATTCAGCGACCATTCCTCCAATGGAAGATCCATTATAATCGATGGTTTCTTTTCCGGTAAATACCAGATCGTAACCACCGGAACGGGCTTGTTCGGCTATTTGTGCGGCGATGTAAAAACTATCGTGAC
The DNA here is from genome assembly GCA_964555605.1 of uncultured Chitinophagaceae bacterium. Classification (GTDB taxonomy): domain Bacteria; phylum Bacteroidota; class Bacteroidia; order Chitinophagales; family Chitinophagaceae; genus Endoryza. The sequence goes on from CAZKSY010000005.1 coordinate 82,172, forward strand.
TGTCTGCATTAACCCGGATGGCTTCATCACCACCGAGTGCCAGTGCTTTGCGGATGATCGGGTCGCAATCAGCGCCACCAACCGTAATCAGATGGATCACCGTAGCAGGATCTTTCTCTTTAAGTTCGATCGCACGTACCAGGGCATACCATTCATCATAAGGATTGATGATCCACTGTACACCTTCCTGCACGAATTTCGTATTGTTATCGGTGAAAGCTATTTTTGCCGTGGTATCCGGCGTTTTACTGATACAAACTAAGATCTTCATATAGCAATTTTTGTTCTACTGCCACAGCAAGCCGGCAGTGGTGAGGAAAAAGGTTGTTTATGCAACTAAAACAAAGATACGGTTTGGCTCCTTAATTTTACAATAACCCCACAAAAATATTTTGGTTGAAATGGATCGTATAGAAAAATTAAAGGAATTCTTAAAAACCAGTCCGGAAGACAATTTTCTTCAGCATGCGCTGGCCCTGGAATATATTAAGAAAGGAGATGAGGCGGGTGCCCGGGAACTTTTTGAATCCATCCTGTATCGCGACCCATCTTATATCGGTTCTTATTACCATCTGGCCAAATTACTGGAGCGTACCGGTGATACCGACGGTGCGATTTCCTGGTACGAAAAAGGTATGGAAGCTGCCCGGTCTGCCGGCGATAACCATGCGTTGGGGGAGTTGCGCAGCGCGTATGAAGAATTGACATTTTAGACGCATCAATTTAAAAATGACGGCCTTTGAATAGCTTACTGCAACAATTCAACGATCATATCCGGCAATTATCTCTATGGAACAAAGAGGAGAAATTGCTATTGGCAGTGAGTGGAGGTCGTGACTCCGTGGTATTATCCCATTTACTATTTACATCAGGATATGATTTCACGATCGCTCATTGTAATTTTCAATTACGGGGAGCAGAGAGCGACCGGGACGAACAATTCGTGCGGCAATTAGCAGCCGATTATGCTGCTTCCTTTCTACTTAAACGATTTGATACAAAAAAGTACTGTCACCAAAATCAAGTGTCTGCACAGGTAGCTGCCCGGGAATTGCGTTACGATTGGTTTTACTCCTTACTGGAGGAAGATACCAATATAAAGGCGATTCTCACAGCGCATCATGCCGGAGATAATACAGAAACATTATTGATGAATTTTTTTAAGGGTACCGGAATTGCCGGGCTGCGGGCCATATTGCCACAGCAGGGGCGTTTGATCAGACCATTATTATTCGCCAGTCCGGAAGAAATCAATATGTATGCAATTGAAAATGGATTGAAATGGGTGGAAGATAGTTCCAATGCCACCGATAATTATACCCGTAATTTATTTCGTAATAAGATCATACCACAAATACAGCAGGTATATCCGCAGGTAATGAATAATCTTCGGGAGAATACCAAACGCTTCCGGGATATTGAACTGCTGTATCAGCAAGCCATCGACCAGCATAAAAAGAAATTGCTGGTTACAAAAGGGGAGGAGACACATATTCCAGTCTTGAAACTTATTAGGTCGCAGCCGTTACACACGATCGTGTATGAGATCATAAAAGATTTTGGTTTCAGCCCACATCAGGTGTCGGCAGTAATTCATCTTACCAATAGTGAAACGGGGCATTATGTTGATTCGGCTTCGCATCGGATACTGCGCAATCGAAATTGGCTGATGATACTACCTCTTCAATCGGAAACGATCGCGCAGCGCGTGATAGAAACAGGGGATACCATGATAAAGATTCCCGGAGGCACACTGGAACTTAAAATACAGGAACATAATGGACAATCCCTGCTGGTGCCGCCGCATACCGGTTTGCTGGATGCCGGCAAAATCAGCTTCCCATTATTGCTACGCCCCTGGAAGCAGGGCGACTATTTCTATCCGTTAGGAATGAAAAAGAAAAAGAAAGTGGCACGGTTTCTTATTGATCAGAAAATTCCACGGACCGAAAAGGATAAAATACTTGTTCTGGAAATGAATAAAAGGATCGTTTGGGTGGTTGGGCACCGTATTGATGACCGGTTTAAAATAACTACTCAAACAAAAAGCCTGTTGCGGGTTAGCCTAGGTTCCATCTGACTTTTATATAATAGCGTACACCGCGCAGGAACTCGCTGATGGTATTGTAATCACCTACCAGTTTGCCGAGTACCACCATAAATCCCAATCCATATAACGCCCCCCATAAGTGGGCACTGTGATTAATATTGCCCGATCCTTTTCTATCCAGTACAGCAGAAATAATCAAATAAAGTGGTCCGAAAATGAAACCAGGTATGGGCAGGGGAATAAAAAAGAATCCCACTTCCAGCCCGGGTATGATCAGCAATCCGGCAAAGATCACCGCTGAAACTGCTCCGGAGGCTCCCAAACTTCTATAGGAATAGCTGTATTTGTTTTTGGTATAGCTGGGAATCATACATACGCCCAAAGCCGATATATATAGTAACAGGTAAAATAGTTTGCCTTTTTCGAGGAATATGAGCTGAAATTTCGCTTCCACGTCTTCCCCGAAAAGATATAGGGAGAGCATATTAAAGGCCAGATGCGGAATATCGGCATGTATGAGTCCGTTACTGAAAAATCGGTACCATTGATTTCTCTCCGTTACCATTCCGGGCACAAAAATCATATCGTTCAGCACTTTGTCGTTGCTGAATGCCGTTACAGAAATCAGGACCGTAATGATTACAATTATTAGGGTAATACTCATAAAACTGATTAGTTTTCAAATGTACGGATTTCAACCGCATACTGCTGTTCGTACAGATCCGGATATTGTTAAAATCGAATTCATTACCTTAGACCGGCAGTTGCCATCCGTTATTTTATATGCTTTTTAATTCCATCGATTTTGCGGTCTTTTTACCCGTAGTTTTTTTGATCTACTGGTTCCTGGTGCAGCGGAATCTGTCGGTGCAAAATGCTTTTCTTGTATTGGCAAGCTATGTTTTTTACGGCTGGTGGGATCCCCGCTTCCTGCTCCTGCTTTTTTTAAGTACAGCCATTGATTTTGGGATCGGATTGGCATTGGATAAGGAAGAAAGAACCCTGCAGCGAAAATGGATCTTATGGGGCGGCATCTCCTTTAATCTGGCCCTGCTCTTCTTCTTCAAATATTATAATTTTTTTCAGGAGAGTTTTGTTACTGCCTTTCGTTTTTTGGGGATGGAATGGAATGCCCGTTCGCTGTCGCTGATATTGCCGGTAGGGATCAGCTTTTATACATTTCAATCGATCAGTTACTCTATAGATGTATATCGCAAAAAAATCGAACCCACCCGTGACGCGGTAGCCTTTATGGCCTATGTTAGTTTCTTTCCACAATTAGTGGCCGGACCCATTGAAAGAGGCAGCCATCTGTTACCACAGTTTTTTCAAAAAAGAACCTTCGATCATTATCAGGCGGTACGTGGCATGCGTCAGATATTATGGGGATTGTTTAAGAAAATACTGATTGCTGATAATTGCGCAGAACACGTAAATTATATTTTCAGCGACCCGGCTTCTCAAAATGGCAGTACTTTGTTGCTGGGGGCGCTCTTGTTTAGTTTTCAGATCTATGGCGATTTTTCAGGGTATTCAGATATTGCTATTGGCACGGCGCGTTTATTCGGGTTTGAGCTGATGCAGAATTTTTCCTTTCCCTACTTCTCGACAGATATCGCCCGTTTTTGGCGACGCTGGCATATTTCACTTACCTCCTGGTTTCGGGACTATGTTTATATCCCACTCGGAGGAAGCAGAATGGGCCAATCGAAGCAAATACGAAATACACTGATCGTTTTTTTACTGAGTGGATTGTGGCATGGAGCCCAATGGACTTTTGTGGTTTGGGGGTGTTTACATTTTCTCTACATGCTTCCAGGCTTGTTAAGTAGAAAAGACAACCATTCCGCTGCGGGAGAAGAGCGCGCCATTTCTCACCCATTATATTTTATCCGCTCAGGGGTTTCAATGATCATCACCTTTTTACTGGTGATGCTGGCCTGGGTATTTTTCCGGTCAGCAAGTATTGGTCAGGCATTTATATATATACAAGGACTGTTTTCTTTTTCCCTTTTTGAGTGGCCTTCTTTACCTTCTATGGGACATGCAGTCAGCACGCTGCTTTTTATTTTTCTATTTATGTGTGTGGAATGGCATAGTAGAAAAGAACATTTTGGATGGGAAAGATTGCTCAATAATAAACCGGTATGGATACGCTGGTCTTTGTATTTGCTGGTAGTTTGCTGGATCTATTTCTATGGAAATTTCGCTGAAACCATTGAATTCATTTATTTTCAATTTTAACCTGCCTGTATGAAAAAATTTTTAATTCAGTCAGCGTTATTCGGCCTCTTATTAACTGGCCTCAACCTGGTGTTATACCGGCAGGGTAAAGCGCTTTATTTTGGCAATTATGCCCAAGCAGATACTACTGTATCAACTTTTTTGCTGGCCGATTCAAGAGGGTTATCACTCAACAATTTTCCGGCCGATTATGGCGTCGCTAATTTCTCCTCCAATAGCGATAATTATGCTGACATGCTGCGTAAACTGAAATATCTCATCCGTCATACGCAAATAAGGAAGCTTTATATTTCAGCTGATGATCATATGCTTAGTCCCTATCGGGAGCGAACGAATAATCAGGATATATCAGTGGTTTTAACGGAGGCGACCGATTACCAAAATGAGGTTCAATTTCTGAAGGAACGTTATCTGAAATATTATGTTGTTTTATTTCAACCGGTCGTCCGTACTATCGTGCGTTCTAAAATGGAAGCCTGGGTTTCCCGAACCATTACAGGGGCTGCGAAAAATAATAATACTTTACAGGATGGTTGGGCCGCACTGGATGCAACAGCCAGAAAGCAACAGGCTGCCAATCGTTTTGTGTTGCAATATCCAGGTAACCAGCCATCCGCTGAAATGGCAACCGCGTTGGAACAGATAGCAGCACTTTGTAAGGAAAATAATATTGAAATAGTGGCGATTCAATTTCCCCTTTCAAATGAGTACCTGCAGTGGGTCAATAATACTCCCTATCGAAGTGTCGATCTCTTTAAAAAGTTATCCATTCCTGTGTTAGACTATAGAAGCGTGTACAAGGATAGCCTCTTTGTTTTTAAAAATCAGGATCATCTGAACGACCGGGGCGGTCGCCTGTTTACGGATCTGCTATTCGGTACCCACAACAGTCAGTAGTGTTCCGTTCCATTTATATGTGGTGGTATTTTTCATTGCGGTTGATGGTACAGGCTCTGTACACCTGTTCGGCCAGTAGTAAGCGCACCAGTTGATGCGGGAATACCAATTTGGATAAACTCCATTGCAGGTTGGCTCTTTTCAAAACGGCCTCATCAATGCCGAATGCACCTCCGATCAAAAATACGAGGGTACGCGTGCTGTCGTTGGCACGTTGCTGTATAAAACTGGCCAGATCTTCTGAACTGAGAAGTTTACCCCGTTCCTCCAGTGCCACCAGGTAATCGTCTTTTTGCAACCATTCCAGGATCACCTGTCCTTCCTTTTTTTTAAGATCCATTTCACTCAGCATCCCCGCATTCTTGGGGACAGGAATGATGGTCCAATCCACCGGATAATAACGGCTGATGCGTTTGGTAAAATCTTCCACACCTGCTTTTACATAGGCTTCATGATTTTTTCCGACAGACCAAAATTGAATCTTCATTAGTTCAATGGGGTATTAAGTGCTATAGACAAAGATACTGCTCTCAATCGTAAACCTTGATTCTTATGGTGTGCTCAACATAAAATCGTATTTTAACCCGACAAATTTTTACCATGCGAAATCTTTGTTTACTCCTATTCGGTCTTATTGCAGTAAATCTTTCTGCGCAAACCCGCAAAGCACCTGATCGTGCGGAAGGAGAAGGTCCTTATACACAGTTGATCCTACGGGGAGCAATCGTTATTGATGGAACCGGAGCGCCGGCTTTTGGTCCGGCCGATATTGTAATCGAGAAGAATCGCATCGTACAGATCGTTACAGTGGGTTTCCCCGGTATGCCAACAGTAAAAGGCGCGGGACCGGCACTGAAGCCCGGGGGGAAAGAGATCGATTGTTATGGAAAGTATATTTTACCGGGATTAATCGATATGCACGGGCATATCGGCGTGGAATCGCAGCAACTTTCCGCGGAGTATGTTTTTAAACTCTGGATGGCGCATGGGGTAACTACTATTCGGGATCCGGGATGTGGCAACGGGTTGGATTGGGTTCTGGATCAGAAATCGAAGAGTTTGCAAAATCAGATTACCGCTCCGCGCATATTCGCTTATACGAGTTTTGGGCAGGGGGCGAAGCAACCCATTTCCACTCCTGAGCAAGCCATTGAATGGGTGCGGGAAAATCAGCGCAGGGGATCTGATGGGATAAAATTCTTTGGCGCTCCGCCGGCGATCATGGATGCGGCGATTCGTGAAAACAAAAAATTGGGATTACGTTCCACCTGTCACCATGCGCAAATGAATGTGGCTCGATGGAATGTGCTGCAATCGGCCCGTGCGGGCATGACTTCTATGGAACATTGGTATGGCTTACCGGAAGCCATGTTTACCGATAAAACGGTGCAACAGTATCCACTTGATTACAACTACATGAATGAACAGGATCGTTTTAGTGAAGCAGGTAAGATCTGGAAACAGGCGGCCCCTCCCTACAGTGATCGCTGGAATGAGGTTATGAATGAGTTGATCCGCCTGGATTATACACTGGACCCTACTTTTGATACGTATGAAGCGACCCGCGATCTGCAGCGTGCCCGTACACAGGAGTGGCATGCTATCTATACCATGCCATCGGTGTGGAAGTTTTATGAACCCAGCCGCGTGTCGCACGGTTCTTTCTGGTTCAACTGGGGTACCGAACAGGAAGTGGCCTGGAGAGAAAATTTTCGGTTATGGATGACCTTTGTAAATGAGTATAAAAATCGTGGTGGCCGGGTTACGGCGGGTAGCGACAATGCGTTCATTTATCAGTTGTATGGTTTTGGATATATACGGGAGTTGGAATTGCTGCGCGAAGCCGGGTTTCATCCCCTGGAAGTGATCCGGTCGGGTACATTATATGGGGCACAGGCATTGGGTGCCGACAAAGAGATTGGCAGTATTGAATTGGGTAAACTGGCTGACCTGGTTGTTATTGATGAAAACCCGCTTCAAAACCTGCAGGTATTGTATGGGGTAGGAGCGCTTAAATTAAATGCAGAAAATAAACCGGTACGGGTAGGCGGCGTGCGTTACACCATTAAAGATGGTATTGTATATGATGCAAAAAAAATGCTGGCAGATGTCAAGAAAATGGTGGACGCTGAAAAGGCAAAAACCGGTTGGAAACTGATACAGCCGGGAATGGAATAGTTTACGTTACTGTTTCCGGATGGAAAACTTTTTTGTTTGAAATACCGGTACACCCTCCTGGCTGATGCCCTGTATTACCATAATGAAATCGCCCTCCAGATCGGAGGCATAGAAGGAAAGGTTTTCTTTTCGTCCCTTCTGCAGTTGAATATCCGGATTCCAGTAAAGCAGGTTTCGGAGGTCGGCTTTTCTATCCTCTTTCGTCATACTGTCACTATAATCGGGCATATTGAACTGCCGCTCGAGTTGTAGTCCCGGATAATCCATGATCACCACAGAGCTGTCGAGTGTTAAATTTCCCAGGTCTCCATTATAGGTAGAGAAGGCTGCTATGCCATTGAAGGCCAGAGAGCCCAGATAAAATTTACGGGCTAAAATATCCAGCTTACGCACTTTCAGCGGATCAAGTGCAATGACCTTATTCATATCGAAAACCGGTACGCCATCCACCAATACCAGCGGATTCTCGTCAAAGTACAGTTTGTAGGGAATGTTGAGCATTCGTAGCCGGAAGTTCCCTTCTATTTTTCGTACCTGTATTTCGGATACATATTCCCGCAACACTTCCTCCATGCTGGCAAATCGGGTATAATCATCTAACAGATAGGTTTTGTCGGGCTTTCCAAAAAATGCACTGCTGTCGTTAAAACCAGGTAAAAAGAAAGATTCCTTTTTGCGGTTGTAAAATGCTGCTTGAAGCTGAGAGGCCGTTACCCGCTCTTCCACCTGCTTTTTCCATTCCAACGGCATGAATGCATACGTGAGACTGTCAGATTTTTCCGGATCTAAAAAGGGATGATCGATCTCGAACCGATAGGAGCCCGGTTGGGTATTGGGGTATTGTAAAATAATATTTTCTGTTCCGGCAATGCGCTTTACATCAAAGACCAGCCGACCGTTTGAATCGCTTACACAGTTGCCAAAATGAAACCGGTCGCCGGGCACAGTCAGTAAAGTTCGTATACCGCTGGCTGGCTTTCCGGTGCTGCGGTCTATAAGTCTGCCACTGATCAAATGTCCGCTATATTCCGGTATAGGGCGGTTATGGCCCCATTCCTCTGTGCCTGCCGTTGCAAGGGATTTTTCGAAGCAATCTACCGGATCGGGTTCCAGGCTATCCATTTTATAAACAGCTATGGAAATATCCTGCAGTGGATGGTCATTATTTTCTAAAGTAAAACTGATTTTTTCTCTGGGTTGAAAATGACCGGCCAATCCATCAATGTTCAAACCTGTTCGTTTTGCCAGGGGTGTTACCGGGGTGCTGATGGTTTTTTTCAGATGTGCAAAGGCGTTTTTTTCCGGATTTATAATGGAAACATATGCGGCTGCTATCGGCGTTTTATTGTCTTTGATCCATTTTGTATAAGCTCTTAAAAGGTACTGACCACCAGAAAGGGTAGCGGGTAATAACCAGGAGCCTTTTCCGGTACTGTTGTCGATAGCGATCTTGGACTGAAGAACCGGGCGATAATGATCGTCGAGTAGTTCAACATATGCTACTTTGCTTAATGGAGAGGGGAGTTGCCGGGGCCCCACTTGCACATACAATTTAAACCACAAAACCTCACCGGTTACGTACACCCGACGTGCCAAATGGGTATGTATGGTTTCTGCATATAGAATCCGTTCTGTACTGGCGGTATACGTTTGTGCCAAACAGATTGAAGGGCTAATGCAAAAGATACCTGTCAGAAAGAATATGCTCCCGGCAGCAAAAAATATTGTATGTATCGCTTTTTTAAACATTTTACCAGAACGAAGGTTTTTTTGTATTTCCACCTCTTACGGTACAGTCCGTACATATTTTTTTGGCAATGGCCACGTATGCAGGTAATGGCGGAATACTACCTCCCGAGAAAAAGGCCGGTGATAGATCTCGATCGTTTTGTAAATAATAACTTACGCTATCTGGTGGTACAATCCGATACGCGCAAAGTATGTCGGCCGTACTGCCAATACTCCAGCCATTCAATTCCGGGTTTCGTATAAAAATTCGTTTGGTGGTTTGGGCGGCTACACTAACAAATCCAATCACCGGTTCAGCGGGATCTGATATGCAGCGGATATTACCGGTTAGCTCACTCGGTTGGGTTCCAAAAATGGAACCAAGCTCCTTCGCATTCTTACGGAGTAATTGCCAGTATTCAAATGATTCCCGGGTTAGTGCATATTGCCTGAGCAATATACTGTACCGTGTACTTAATTTATCATCGCCCCGGTTTATATACTGAATGGTAAAATCTTCTACGCGGTCCTGGGCAAGATTGGCGGTGGTGGTGATGAGTACATCGGTGGAGCGGGCACTGTTCCAGCAACGGGTTAATAGCTGGCTGCTATCGCGGAAATAGATCTGATTGGTCAGATAATCGAATCCAAGATTCGTATCGAAATAAGTCAGGTATTCCCATGTTTCTTCAAATTCCCAACGGTAGTATCGGGTGCGATTGGTTTTATCTTGAGTGTAAACGGACAGTCGAACACCCGAATCCTGTTTCCAGGATATGCTATCAATATCCGGTGTTACCATAACAGGCACAAAATCGGATTCATATAAACCACCAATACTGGTGCTGATCCGAAGCCGGTATTTTTCTGAAGGGTTTAAGGCGAGTGGCCCCGTGCCATAATATCCCCGTCCCAGTGATGTAAGGGCAAAATTACTCCCGTTTTTACCTTCAATGGATAGGCGCGCGAATAATTCAGGAGCATCAATGGCCGTATCGCCGAGGTTGCGCGTACGGGTAAGCTTTAGTATGGTAGAGTCGTTTCCATATCGGATCATCCCGTCTACCACCAGATAATTATTACTGTTCGAAATGGCTGGAGGCAGGTAGGATTCCCGGCAGCTCCACAGCAGAAAGATCAGTAATGCATATGCTGTCATTCGTTTCGTCATATCAGAATCGGATATTAAAGGTTATGTAAGGAATGATCGCACCGATCACTGATAATTTATAGCCTTTGATTTGTCCATTCTCCTCTACAAAATAGATGGAATAGGGATTCTTACGACCGGTTAGATTATAAACTCCCAATGACCATGAATTATGTGTTTTTTGTTTTACCCGGTGATTGCCTTCGATATTGAAAGCAAGATCGGCCCTGAAATAATCCGGGATTCGGTATTGATTGCGTTGTGAATAAAATACGCGCTGCGCTCCGGCCAGATTAAAGACCGCAATCGGAAGGGTAATCGGCCGCCCCGTACTGTACTGAACATTCGCTGCAATGCTGTAACGGTGCGAAAATTTATAATTGGCCACCAGATTGATGGCATGAGGCTTATCAAAATTGGCCGGATAATAAGCTCCTTTGTTGATCTGCTGCAGGGATAGCGAATCATCCTGCTGCAATAAAACCCGCGACCAGGTATAACTAAACCATCCATTCAGTTTGCCAGCGGGTTTTCGTAGCATCAATTCCACTCCGTATGATTTACCTCTGGTATTTACCACATCCGTTTCAATGGCCGCATTCATTACCACTTGTGCCCCGCTCTTATAGTCGAGATAATTCTTCATACGTTTAAAATACCATTCCATCGAGAATTCCCATTTATTGTCTTTGGCATTCTGGTACCATCCGATAGAATACTGTTCTCCCTTTTGTGGTTTTATAAAAGGATCACTGAGCTTCCATATGTCGGTAGGCGAAATGGAAGTGGTGTTGGAAAGCAGGTGCAGGTACTGCCGGAGGGTATTATATCCCATTTTTATCGAAGCGTTCTCCCCGATGCTGTACCGTAACGACAACCGTATCTCCGGGCCATGATAGTTTTGAATTGGTTTGCCTTTGGGATAACTGGTAGAATCTAAACGGGTACTTTCATCACGGGGTAATCCATCGATATAGGAATAAAGCTTTTTAGGTCCCAGATACTGATAAAACGAGTATCGGATGCCGGCATTGGCAGATAAGCGGGGACTGATATTAATGCGATCACCAAAATAAAGGGCCGATTCCATGGCCTGTTCTCTTTCCAGTGTTTCCTTTACCACCAAGGAACTGGTTCCACGAGGCATATAGGTGCCCGGAGCAATATTGTAACGGATAGACTGTGCGCCGAAATTAATCTGGTGATCATTTCCTGCCGACAAGTTAAAATCAGTGCGTATATGAAATTGATCCAGATCGAAACGGAGTTTATACGAGCGTATCGTATTTTCATCTCCCGTTACACTATATCCGTAGTGATCCGTTCCAGCCGTCCAGGTCATATTGAATTTATTCGAGAAAATATGTTTCCATTTCACTACGGTGTTGCGATTGCCATAACGGAAAGTAGTGTCATTATTTAAGCGGAACTGATCGCTGCTGAGATAGGCGGTGAGGTACAAGCTGTTCTTGCTATTGAACGTATGTGTCAGATGCAGATCGGTATCATAAAAGGAAGCCGAACTATTCCGATAATCCTTTCCCGGAAGTCTTTTAAGTATCCAGTCTGAATACGTGGTGCGGGCCCCCAACAGTAAAGTGGTTTTGTCTTTTTTGATTGGTCCTTCCAGCATGATTTTACTGGTTAAAATGCCCACCCCAGCCGACCCCGACCATTTCTTGGCATTTCCTTCCCTGGTAGTAATATCCAGTACTGAGGAGATCCGGCCTCCGAATCGTTCCGGAATACTGCCTTTGTAGAGTTCAGCGGTTTTGATCACATCCGGATTAAATGAAGAGAAAAATCCAAATACATGTGAGGGATTGTAGATCGTAGCATCATTGAAGAGGATCAGGTTCTGATCCGTAGAACCTCCCCGAACATTGAAGCCCGAACTGGCTTCTCCTACGGAAGTAACACCTGGCAGGGTGAGCAATACTTTAAGCACATCGGGCTCCCCCATTAAAACCGGTACCGATTTAATGGTTTTGATGTTGAGTCTTTCCACCCCCATCTGCATGCGTTTCACATTAGAATTCCGCTCCGCAACCACCGTTACGGTTTTCAGGGTGGGTATATCTTCCTTCATTTCAATCAGCAATCGGCCCTCATTGTACAGTACGATCTCTCTTTTAGTCGGTTTCATACCTGTACTGCTTATGCGAATAATATGCCGTCCCCTTGGTAAACTGATACTGTAAAATCCAAATGCATCAGTAACGGCACCGGCTTTCCCGTTTTCCAGATAGATGGAAGCTCCTGCAACGGGTTCGCCTGATTTCTGATCACGCACATAACCAGCTAAAACAGTATTGCCGGTCAACTGACTGGTGCGGGGACCTATTTCATACAATCTGTTTTCTGCGGCATCTATCGGCTGCCGGGAATCGGTGGTTGGTTTATCTTCTTTATTTGGCGTGTTTACCGGCTCCGAACGGCTTTTTTGTATAAACTGTGTTTCATTGAGTGTTTGCAGAATGCGGAACCTCCGCTCTGTGATATACACGTTCCGGTCGCCAAAAAAGATAAATTGGTAGGGGGTGTTTTTCAGGGCCGTTTCGAGTAAGGTGCGTATGGTCCAGGAATCCATGTTTATAGTTATGGATATACTATCCATGGCCCGTTCATCAAAATAAAACGTCCACTTACTGTTTTGCTCTACCAACTGAACCAGTTCGGTGATTTTTTTCTGCTGCAGATGAACCGGTATGTCAAAACGCTCTTCCTGGCTCCAGGCTACCTGCGTAAACAGTAATCCCAGCGCAAGCAACAAGCCACCATATCGTAATGAAGAAAGCATCAGGGTTTATGGGTTTCGTACAAATGCGCAAATGCGGTTAACAGTTTTTCCGATTCTTTGGAAAATCGCCAGTTATTATCCTTCGCCAATTGCTTCAGTTCATTTTTCTTTTCTTTTAAAACGCGTATGGCCTGATCAGTCGAATTGATGCCATGCCAATCGCCATTCTTTATGATAAAAAAAGTATTGTACTGCTTGTAGGAGGCAATGGTTCTTTCCGTTGTGGTGCGGTAAAGTACTTTTTTCTCCCTGCGTACCAATATCCGGATACTGCCATGATGAAGTTGTTCGTATAAACTATTGTCCACTTCACCAGATTCGTTCCTGCCAGGACGCACAAATTTTCTATCTCCGATGGTGAATGAATCCACTTTTTGGCTATTCAGTTTGATGAAATAGCTACGGGTATAATCCATAATGATCACCGCATCATCTACCAGATCGTATTGTAATGGGATATCTGGATACAAAATTCCGTCGTAATATAAATTGCCTGTCAGCACCAGATCATCCGGGTAAAAAGGATGGCCTTGAATACCCTGTCCGTGCCCGGTATATTCCGCTCCACTGTAAAAAGGAAGGTTTGCTTTAAGACCGGCATAATAGTTCCGGACGGCTGTTTCACGTAGTTGGGAAAGGAAAACAGAGTCCATTTTTGAAACAGACTGACTGCTTACCGACAAGGTAAGTGTTAGGAGCAGCAGGAACAGACTATAACGGCGCAGCTGGCGCATGCCTAATGGTTAAAGTTGCGGTAATTTGCGTAAACATGACAAATATAGCGGGGAATCTGTTGCATACTCCTTGAAAGTGATTTGAATACATGACAGGAAACTTTACAAGTATGTACGGTAAGGTCTGGTAAAAAAGAAAGGCTACCCTGTCGCGGGTAGCCTTTCTAAGAATAATACAGTTGGTATTAGTTGTCTACACACAGTTTATTCAACTGCAGTTCAGTAGAAGAGATCGGCCAGATATAAGCCTGTGCGGAGCTGGGGATAGCAGCCACATTGCTTTTTGCAGGAATGGTTGCACCCAAACGGAGCAGATCCGGGCTACGACGGCCTTCACCCAAAAATTCAATCCTTCTTTCATTCAGGATCAGATTTATGAGATCGGTTTGTGTTGCCGGAGCGAAGGTGGTGGTATTATCGGAACGTTGACGAACCGCATGAAGTAAAGCCAGTGCGCCGGCATCAACGCCTGATCCGGTTCTGGCTTTTGCTTCCGCCAGGTTTAATAATACTTCTGAATAACGGATCACCGGCGACCAGTCTGTGAATGGTGTTGCGCCGGGAAATTTGGTATTCAGATAGGGTTTTCCGCTCACGGTAGCGATAAAACTCCGCCGACGGTCGCCTGCTTTCCAGTTGGCATCTGCAATGATACCTGCCGGATTCAATGAGTATTCCCCGTTTCCTGTGCTCTTAGCAAAATAGTAACCCAATTGGTTTTGTGTTCCAGGGGTTTCATTCGCGTTGAAAGGAAGGGAGAAGATAGATTCGGTTGTTGTATAAGGCGTTTTGAACACATTGGCAATATCGGCCTGTAAAGCATGTGCCACACCGGTAGTTGCCGTAAATGGAGCAGATGCAGAAACGATCTTATTCGCCTCTGTGATCACGCTGGCATAATTCTGCATGCTCAGATATACACGTGTTTTTAAAGCAATGGCAGTGTTGCGGTGTGCTCTGGTAGTGTTATCAGCGGCTGCTGTATAATTCAACGGAAGATTGCTCTCAGCAAAGTTCAGGTCGTCGAGTATCTGCGTATACGTTTCAGCAACTGTGCTGCGGGCTTTGTCGTAACTACCTGCCCCTGTATGACCTTCAGTATAGATCACCAGACCTGGTTTTGCTCCATTGCCATCCCAGTAAGGGCGGGCATATAACTGCAACAGACTGTAATACGTAAGTCCGCGTATCAGGCGGGCTTCGGCAATATAGTTCTTCGATAATGCATCGCCTACTACGGCAGAACCTTCTCTGGCCATACCGTCGAGGAACACGTTGCAGGTATTGATTACATAATACGCCTGTCCCCACAGGTCTTTTACCGGGTTGCTACTGTTGTTCAGGGTGTGGTTCCACACTTCCAAACCGGTAACACCATTGGTCGTTTCGTTTAAAAAATCCTCTCCGCGAACATCATTGTAAATGGTATAGCGACCACCGTAAAATTGTCCGCTGCGGAAGTTGGCATAAAGCGCTCTTGTTTGATTCAGTACACGATCGGCTGTGCTGAAGGAAGAGATGTTTGAAATAGCAGTGGGAGGAACCGGGTTCAGGGAATCCTTGTTACAGGAAGCCATCACCAACATTCCGATCACCGCCAGACTATATGATATTTTATTTTTCATTCTTGCTGTTTTTAGATGATTAGAAACCAACGTTAAGACCTACTGTAATGGTGCGACCGTTACCCACGGTATTTCTGTCGATACCCTGGTTGATACTTCCGTTACCGTTAGAGGAAACTTCAGGATCGGGTCCGGGATACTTCGTGAAAATAGCCAGGTTGGTACCATTAACATAGAATCGGGCGCTGCTGATCTTGGCTTTTTCCGTGATCTTTTTAGGAACATAGTAAGCCAGCTGCAGGGAGCGCAGTTTCAGGAAATCACCTTTGTAAACGTTAATGTCGAGCGGGAAAGAGGAGCCATTGGAAATATTATCCAATGCAATAGGCTTGGGCCATTTAGCCACATCACCTGGTTTCTGCCAGCGATTCAGGATATCTGATTCGTTGTTCCAGAAGCGCTGATCGTGTAATCCCGCACTCGTGCCATAATAAACGTAGAAGCCGGTTTGGAACGTAAACATCGCCGTCATCTCAAATTCACGGAAGCGGAGGGTGTTTTCCCATCCACCAAGGAATTTGGGATTGGTATTCTTATACACCTGGGCATCGGCAGCACTCACAGAAGGAGCCGCCGTACCGTCGGCATATGAATAACGGAATTGGCCGGAAGGGGCTACGTGCTGGTAGTAGATCTGTTTGCCGGCGGCATTAATGAAAATACGACGACCGGTTTGAGGATCCACGCCACCTGTTCTGGTAACGTTCAGCATACCTACAGGATATCCGGGAAGGGTAATACTGGGTGATTCCAGACCTGAGGTAGCTGCAATAATGGATGTTAATCCAGGTGCCAGTTTGGTCACTTCATTCTTGTTATAGGAAATATTGAAAGAAGTGGTCCAGTTAAGATCTTTGCTCTGCACCGGCGTGGCAGTTACTTCAAACTCCCATCCTTTATTATACATTTCACCTACGTTGGTGAGGATGGAGTTCGGTAAACCGGCACTGGGTGGCTGTGTTACAGCAAGGATCAAACCATTGATATCAGTTTTGTAATAAGCGATCTCACCGGTGATGCGGTCATTCAGGATGCCCCAACGAAGACCTACATCTGTTTTAAAACTGGTTTCCCAGGTAAGATCCGGGTTACCCGCATTGCTGAAGTTCAACGTTGCACCGGCACCATATAAGCCGGCACCATATGTGCTGAGGGTTCCAAAGTTGGATAAACCGGCAATATTACCCAGTTTACCATAGGAACCACGAAGGCTCAAACTGCTGAAGGCCTTACCCAGGAAGGAATTCTCGAAGAATTTCTCGCGGGCAATTTCCCAACCGGCAGACACGCCCCAGAATGTACCGTATTTCTGGTTAGAACCTAATTGAGAAGCACCATCACGACGGATGTTACCACTCAGGAATAAACGACGATCGTAATTATAGTTCAAACGACCGAATTCAGAATACAGATAGTTTTCTCCGATACCCAGTCCGGAAGAAAAAATATTTGCGAATCCACCCTGAATTACGGTATAATAGGGGTCAGAAACCACGGTTCGGTTCAAACCATAGCCAACCCCTTTGCTGATCTGCTCTTCCACACCCCCGAGAACACTAACATTATGGTCCTCAAAGAAGGTTCTGTCTAACTGGATGGTGTTGGTCCAAACAGATCTTTTATTCTGATTGTAAATACTGGTTGCAGAGCCGCCCGGGCTGTTCGCCACAAAGCCTTCGCCCGATTTACCACTGGCAAAGGTTTCGTTGTTCACCATCAGGTAATCGATACCATATACTGAACGAAGGGTCATCCAACTGAATGGCTTCAACTGCAGGTATACGTTACTGGTAAGGTGATGTGTTTCGGAATTCTGACGGTTATAGGCAAAGGTAGGGAGGGGGTTATAGAAACCAACCTGCGCCAACTTGTTGGCCCCTACGCCCAGCAAACCGTTTGCCGGATTGATATTATACGTTACACCGTCTGCCAGATAAGGGCTAACGTTTGGTGCATTTACTAATACTACACGACCCAAACCGGCTGTAGCAAAAGCCTCACCGGAAAGAGATCCGGAACTGGTAGCGGCTGTGTTCAACTCATTTGAATACGCCACTTTTCCACCGAAGGATAATATCTTATTAACCTTCTGGTCAATATTGGCGAGGATATTGGTGCGGGTGAAATCATTCGCCTTGATAATACCCTGTTGATTGGTATAGCCAACAGAGAAATAATAGTTGGTGTTGTCGTTCGCGCCAGACACGTTTACGTTATGGCTATGACTCATCCCCTGACGGTAAACATGATCGTACCAGCGGGTATCGATTCCTGGAGTATATACATAGGCGTTGGTAGCGGCATTATAGGTGCCGGCATTCACCAAACCTTCATTTTTTATAGTAGTATATTGTTCCGCATTCAGCAGGTTGGGTAAACGCTGCACTTTTGTCCAGCCCACCCAACCATCATAGCTAACTTTTGCTTTACCAGCCTTACCTTTTTTGGTGGTCACAAAGATGACACCATTAGAGGCACGGCTACCATAAATGGCCGAGGCCGCAGCATCTTTGGCGATATCAATGCTCTCAATGTCTGCGGGGTTCAGGCTCGCTAAAGCGTTTCCGGCAGCACTGGTAGAGGTTTGATCACCAGTGAAAGAAGGCACCCCATCAATTACGATTAAGGGGTAAGAACTTAATGAGATGGAGTTCGTACCACGAATACGGATAACGGGCGGGTTATTCAGTACGCCATTCGGTACCGTCAATTGTACCCCCGGGGCCCGTCCTCCCAATGCCTGCTCAAAGCTCTGCACGGGTTTGTTGGCAATTTCGGCTCCTTTAATGGAGGCAATGTTACCGGTTACCTCTTTTCTGCGCTGGGTACCGTAACCAACCACCACCACTTCAGAAAGACTTTTATCTTCCTGCTTCAGCGAAATAGTAATCGTTTCTCCGCTGATGGCACGGGTTACAGAAACAAATCCGGTGAATGAAAAAGTGAGGTTTTTGGCAGTAGCAGGAACGGATAAACTAAAATTTCCGCCTGCATCGGTTTGGGTTCCAACAGAACCCGCAGTTACAGATACTCCTGGCAGGGGAGCACCATTGTCGTCGGTCACTTTTCCTTTAATAACCCGACCATTCTGAGCCATTACCTGAATGGTGGTCACAAAGAGGAAAGCGATTGCCATGAATAGCAGTTTTCTCATGTAGCTGTATTTTGGTTAAATAAAAAAAAGGTCTGGGTGCTTCAGATGATATTGGATGATAGGAGCGCACTGAATACTTGAAGCGTTTTAAACAGGACAATCGTCATATTAAAAACGCTTCATATTTATAAAGGAAAGTTTTAAAATTAGCGAATTTCAGGCATCGATTGGTGGGATGGACATGAAAAATTGACCGTAGTCATATGGTTATTTATGAAAAAAAATAACATGCTGTATTTCAGCATGTTATTTAAAAATGGTACCAGTTATGGTGACTATTCCAGAATGAGTTTTCGTTTGTTTTCTCCAGAAACCAGGTAATAAATACCTTTATTGAGCCCGCTCAGATCTAAGGGGTGATGACCGGCAAATAATTGCTTTTCCCAGCGCAGCCGTCCAAAATTATCATAAATACGAACCAACGCATTGGCGGGAAGATCTACCACTGTTTGGCCATTGCTACTGGGGTTTGGATGAACTGTAAAGCCCACCTGTTCAGCATAATTTAAGCCAATAATGCGACTGAAGTAATCGAATCCGTCATTTTCCCGTTCCGCAATTCGATAGTAATTTTTTCCGGCCAAAGGAGCTTTATGTACAAAAGAATATTCTTTAATACGTGTACTGTACTCTGCGGCGGTGATACTGCCCAGATCTGTCCAGTTATATCCATCGGTGCTATGTTGCACCACAAAAAACTTGGAGTTTACTTCGGCTCCGGTTACCCAACTGAGCTGAACTTCATTTGAATGCTGTTTTGCTGTAAAACTCAACCAGGTTACTGGAAGAGGTATGGATTCTGGACGGGTATTTATAGTTCCGGCAACAGAGAATTGTAACTGGAACAATACTAAAACGGGGAGAAGGGTTAAGGTTTTCATAGTTGACAATTTTCAAGATGAAAACTACAAGATTAATCTCCTGATACATTTGATAGGTGTTATTGCGGTTGCTGATATCTGTCATTTAATTGCGGTCAGGCAAATGTTTCTCTTTGAATTTTCTAAGTGTAAACCTTTGGTAGTGAAAAATGGTGAAAACCATCCGATGGCAAAACGGCGCATCAGGGCTGCAAATCAGTCCTGATTATCCCCGGTTATGTTATCATTTTTATGCATTTAAAGTGGCTGGTATACCAGGTTGCCCGTTTTCTTCATCGGGCATGAAGCCGCTGTAACTTCCCTGCCGGTGATTAGCTGCAGATGCTTGTATCAGGGCTCTTCCCGTTACGGGTACATGCAAATGGAATGGTAGCGAAAGTATAAACAAAATCGTCCCCGGGTCATCCTCATAACGCCCCTGTATAAATGCAGATAGACTTCCGGCTTCTTTTGGTAAACAGCTTTGCCCACGTAACAAGTAAGTCGAATAATGGCTCTGTAGAGATCCTTCGGAAAGAAATATACGATACCATAAAGTTATTTGCCCCTGTGTATCCATTCCGCTTCCCTTATGCTGTTGCGATCCTGTACGGGGAGGCCATGGGGCAGGAGCAGAAGTTGACAGATAAAAAAGCAACCCATTGAAAGAATTTTGAGAGGCGCTGAATAAGAATTAAATATTATTATTTCGGTATATATCCATGCTTCCTGAAGGATTGGGGAGAGAATTCAAGGGGTGGATTGCGAATGGCTTGTCCATTATAATTTATTACAGAAGCCTTAATAATTTACAATTTATGCACAGCCGGAAATATTTCGGTTTTTTTTGCGGTTTTATTAGGGTTTCTTATTAATATTGAATATCACTTTAACTAAAAATTATTTATGAAAACAAAACTAACGCTAAGTCTGTTCCTGTCAGTTGCCTTATTCCTGAACGCTGGAGCCTCTTTACCCGACAATAATGTTGTTCCTGTTAAAGGAGATATGGTAATGAATGATCAAATGACTGCTTTGATCAAAGCCAATGCTGAAGCATTTTTGAAGATTACTCCCAAGGATTATCAAAAAATGACTGGTCACAAACTCACGTTAAAGGAAACACTGAAACTGAAAGCTGCTCAAAAGGCGGTGAAGTCTCAGATGAAAAAAGGCGGAGAAGGGATGACCAAAGGTGTTTACATCCTGTTGGCCATTTTTGGTTTGGCCTGGATCGCAATGGGTGTTAAAGACGATTGGGGTGGTAGCAACTGGTGGGTGAACCTGATCCTTACCTTCCTTTGCTGGTTGCCTGGATTGATCCATGCGCTGGTGAAAATGAAAGAATACTACAAATAATAGCGGTTCAACCGTATTATAAAATTGGACCATGCTTGTAAAAGCATGGTCTTTTTTCTTAAATAACATTATGGCACTAATTAGTTTTTACAATCCCGCCACCCGTTACCCGTGGGTAAACAGGGTTTGGATGCTTGCCTTGATTCTATTCCCTTTCGCACTATGGCTGATCCCTTCCGATTTTTTTGATCATGGTACAGTAAGCCTTTGTCCCTCCAAGCTTTTATTCGATTTTGAATGTCTGGGTTGTGGCATCACCCGTGCCGTTACCCATTTCCATCATTTTGAATATGCCGATGCCATTTATTTCAATCAGGGTGTGGTAGTGGTGTATCCCGCTCTGGTGGTGGTTTGGGGCATTTGGTTGTGGAAAGCCTGGAAGCGGGAAAAGAAATTTGCCTCGGGGAATTTGGAGAGGGG
>CAZKSY010000006.1:0-21881 GCA_964555605.1 uncultured Chitinophagaceae bacterium
CTCTCACCTCTCACCTCTCACCTCAAATTGTCCCCTCCGCAGCAACACGCTCCACACCCAATGCTCCATTCAGAAAATTAGGAATAATATGCGAATAGGTCCAAAGGATTTTATCCGGATCGTTCAGGTGATCGATCATGCTTTGCCATTTTTCGAGCCCATGGTTATCGACCACTGTTTTTTTCTTGTCGTCCCGTTGCAGGTACATGGTCATACCAATGGCATCGGCTTCGGGGTGGAATTGGGTGCCGATCATGTGATCATTAAATCTGATGGCCATTACAGCTCTTTCAAGGGGTACATGCGGGCGTTCTTTTTCGATACATAGTAAGGAGGCGCCCAATTCTCTTAAACGTTTATGATTGGGGCGGATGACTTGAAAATCGCGGCTGTCAACTGCATAGAATGGGTCGTGCAGGCCTTCAAAAAGAGATTCGGACTTGCCATTTTCCAGAAGGTGAATAGGGAATATTCCAAATGCCGTAGACTTTCTTTTGACCACTTCAGCCAACCTGAAGTAACGACAGGCTAATTGAAAAGAATGGCAAATGAACAGAACGGATTTTTTTGAACCAGAGGATGGAACCTTGTTGTATTCTTCTACCCTGGAAAGCCAGTTGAAATAATTATTTTCCCATTCGCTGCCTTCGCTTTCGAGTGGAGATCCGGGCCCGCCGCTGGAAATATATAAATCGAAAGACAGGTCTGGCACCTGCAATTTGCCTCTTACATCAAATTCTTCCCAGCTCAGGTCCAACTGCAGCGATTCCGCATATTGGTTCAAAATTTCCCTGATACAGCGCATGCCTTGATTTTCAGCGCCTTCGTAAAGGTCAAGGATGGCCACACGTACTGAACTTTTTTCCTTCATCAACATGCGGGCAAAGGTACAAAATGCGCCTGATTTGCGGGAAAATCAGGGTTTGTTTCAGTAATGCTGCGGTTCAGGATCAGCGGGCCGTAAGAGCTTCCAGCATTTTTTCGGCTACCAGCGCATTCCCTTTTTCATTAAGGTGTACTCCATCCGAAGTGAGAATATTACGATCCTTATTCTCGGGGTTATTGGCCAGATTATAGTCGAGGAATGTTTTACGAAGGTCGATAAGCGGACAATTATTAGTTTGGGCGATACGGCGTATGATCGCTGCATATTTGTTGAGGTCGCCATCCAGTTCATTGCTGAAATCAGTTTTTTCGCCGATAGCAGCCGGGGTGCAGATCAGTACCCGGATATTTTTTTGTTTGAGTTTTTTGATCAGGGCATTATAAAATCCTTCGAATTTATCGGCATCGGTACCGGTACCATGGGTTCTTTTATGCCATACATCATTCACTCCAACCCAAATGACAACAGTGTTTGGATTTTTTGCAAGCACATCATCTTCCATTCGCAGATAAAGGTCGTAAACCTTGTTTCCTCCGATACCGGCACCGGTAAGTTGAAACTGATCGGCCAGTCCTTTTTGTTTGAGCAAGTCACCTAATACGGTAATATAACCCCCGGGCTGAACGCCTGCCTGTGTAATGGAGTCGCCGAAAAAAATGACATGATTTTTTTTCTGTGCTGGAGTAAATGCCATTGCGAGAATCATTATCGGAAGGAGTAATCGGGTGTTCATAATTTAAACTTGAGCACTCAATATACATAAAAATCGATCAGATCAGTTTATTCAGCATCGCGAATTTTACGAGCGCTGCCGTGTTCCGGGCATCAAATTTTGCCAACAGGTTTTTTCGATGGGTGTCTACAGTGGTGGTACTGATAAATAATTTGGAAGCGATCTCCGCATTTGTCATGCCCTCCGCGATTAGTTCAAGTACTTCTTTTTCTCTCCGGGTGAGAATGGGGATATTGGCTTCCGCATTTTTACGGAGTGTTTGACTAACTTCCTCACTCAGAAATGTTTTCCCTTTCATCACCATTTCAATCGCCTCCATAATTTCTTCTCCGGTAGCATTTTTCAGTACATAGCCGGAAGCACCATGATCCATCATCTTTTGAATAAAGCTTTGCTGGTTGAATGTACTGAGACCGATGATAAAAATGGATGGGTATAATTCTTTTACCTCTTTGCAAAGATCAATGCCATTTTTATCAGGCAAATTGATGTCCATCAGAATTACATCCGGTGTTTGTTTTTTGAGGAAGGCGAGACAGGAAGCAGCATTGGATGCATGGCCCATCCAGTCAATTTTTTTCTCTTCTTTCAAAATGGAATGGATGCCTTCAATGACCATATAATGATCGTCTACTATAAATAATTGAATGGCCATTTTTGAATAATAGGAAGGTTATAGAATGAGGAACAATGTTACTTAATATCTGGTTTCGGAGACTCCCTTTTTTAGGGGATTAAATTCTATGAAAAAAGTACAACCTTTCCATTGAATTTCACTTTCCTCCCCAAACTTTTATTTATGAAATGTATATGGCTGCTGGTAATTCTCCTGATAGCAGGGAATACAAAAGGACAAAATGTTGGTATTGGTGTAACGGTTCCGCAGGCGCGACTTGATATATTGAGCGGTAATAACTGGGATTTGATCAATGGAGAAGGGGATCTGCGCTTAGGCTCTGGCAACATACGTCTTAAAATTGGTTTGGCTACCGGTGGCGGGGGTGCCGGCGCAACAGGTATAATGCAGTATGGGGCAGCCGGTGGTTATAACGTGCTTTCCCTGGGCGCTCAGGGCAGCTACCTCCTTCAGTTGAATGGTAATCTCGGGCGAGTAGGCATTGGAACCGACAACCCTACCGGAAAGTTTGAAATTTTTTCAACCAGTTCTGTTCCGCAACAGGTGTTAACACAACAGTCAACGGGTGATTTTGCGCGCTTGCGTTTACGCAATGGGAACAGTTTGGTGAACAGCAGGTATTGGGATGTGGCAGCATTTATTGCCAGTACCACAGCGGCAGATGACCGATTGAATTTCTTTAGCAATAATGCCGGAAATGTGTTAGGCCTGGCCGGCAACGGAGCCGTGTATATTAATGGCAATGCAGGTACTTCGGGACAGGTATTGCGTTCAGCGGGTTCGGGTGGTGCGGCG
This sequence comes from uncultured Chitinophagaceae bacterium, assembly GCA_964555605.1. Taxonomy (GTDB): domain Bacteria; phylum Bacteroidota; class Bacteroidia; order Chitinophagales; family Chitinophagaceae; genus Endoryza. The sequence continues at coordinate 3,052 of CAZKSY010000006.1, forward strand.
TATTGGGGCAATATGCCTGTTTGGTACACGGCTGCACCCAATCCGTCACCCTATGTTGCTATGGTTGATGATTTGCCTGGATATACATTTGGCTCTATCAGTCACAGTATTACTCTTCCCCAGAATAGTTTGGTGTTAGTGTCTGCCTCTTTCAATGCGGAGGTAAATAGTTGTGCTTTTTGTGGTCCGGGGTTAAATACGATCACATTGATTGTTGATGGGGTGGAAATGACGAACAAACCTTATTTGCTTTCCGGTCCCGCAGGTGGGTATGCCAATGTAACCATTTCAAACTATCCATTATCCTTAGGGTCTGGGGCACATAGTATTCAATTCCGGGCAAATCATATTACGCCGTCCACTACTACACAGGTGCAACCCATATACAGTTCCATTCAGGTAGTGCCGAATTAAGCAGAATCTGATGGAGCTTTGCTGCACACGTTATTAATGTTGTTTTTTTTATTCCTGTTTGGAATGTGTATATATGTCAGCTTTTGAATTCGATATTTATGGAACATCCCTGTCCTGGTGTAGAATCAACCTGTAACTGTCCTTTCAGGAATTGTACCCTGTTTTTGATATTACTCCATCCCATGCCTGTATTGGAATCAACCAGCGAACGATCAAACCCTTTGCCATTGTCCTCATAGGTTAAATTGATCTGGTCGTCGTGTTTGCTTAGCTGGATCAATATGGAAGTGGCGGCTGCATGCTTCATGGAATTGTTGAGCAGCTCCTGTAATATTCTGTAAAGATTAATTGCCGTAGTTTGGTCAAAAGTGGTTGCGGTAATCCCAATTGATTGGTAAGTGGCATTAATGGCCCCTGTTTGGTTGATGTCATGAACAAGATCCTTCATCGCCGTGTCTAATCCAAATTTAACCAGCGCTTCCGGCATCATATTATGTGCTACTCTTCTCATTTCTTTAATGGAGCTATCCAGCATATCCATGCCCCGTTCAAAGGCCGATTGGTTATCGGGTGTCATCACCATATTCCCTTTCATGGTATTGAAAGTATATTTGATACCCGATAGCATACCACCGAGTCCGTCATGGAGGTCTTTCGCCAAACGGGTTCTTTCTTTTTCTTCCCCTTTCAACACGGCTTCTGCCGCGAGCAATTGTTTTTCTTTTTCTAATTCATTGATTTGCTGTATTTGCAGTTGCTGCTTCTGCCGGGCGTTTCTGTAAAATAAAAATCCAATGGCAATCAGGGCCAGAACCCCCAGGATCAATAATCCATTGAGTAGATTTTTTTGCTTTAACTCCAGTGCCTGCACCTGTTTTTCTTTCTGTAGCTGGAGCACCTCGTTTTGCTTTTTATCGTAATTGTAACGGGCCTGGCGGAATTCGAGTTGTTTGATATTGTCGGCACTGTAAAGCGAATCTTTGATAACCGCCACAGAGTCCTTATAGGCAAAAGCCTTATCGAAATTTCCTAACTGCCGATACACTTCTGCGTAGTTTTCAAAGTACATCTGTTTAGATACGGAAGCTGTTGAAAGGTCCAGATATTTAGTAGCAGAATCCAAATGGGCCGCTGCCTGTTTGGGCATTTTCAATTCAGCTTCCTGCGCTGCTATATTCAAAAAATTATTTCCGATGCCTGGTGTGAAATTATATTTTCGGGCAAATTCGAGGCAATAGGTATAGTTTTTTATGGCTTCACGATATTGTTTGGTATTATAGTAATACATGCCTTTCATGAAGTCGCAGGAATAAATATAGTTAAGATCCTGGATCGCTTCAGCAATGGCTTTAGCGGAATCCAGTAATTGTAACCCTTCGATACCTTTTTTGGCATTTACAATATTACCACCATGGGAATAAAGTGCTACCATTAACTGATACTTATCGTTAATTCCCCGCGCCCATTCCACACTTTTCTTGCTATATAGAAGCCCTTCCTCAAATTTGTTGATAGAGCCATAGGCAATGGAAATATTGGAATAGATCAAACCAATATCAGCACTCCGGGGATCATATTGTAAATAGATCTCTTCCGCCTTTCTGAAATAATTAATAGCATTTTCGTAATCAGATTGACCCATATGCACCACACCAAGATTGATCATGGCGGCACCTTTCGATAATTGTGCTCCGCGATGTTTGGGAAACTGATCAAAAAGCGCAGTGGCTTTTTCAAATAAGCCGATTGATTCTCCGGGATTATAACCAATGAGTATGGTAGCATTCAGGAAAACAGCCTGGGCCTGAAAATAGGGTTTTCGGGTGCGTTCATAAATGGAGTCGATCCTTTTCTTACAGCGCCAGCTTTCGGCGCTGTCGGAAATTCGAAGACGATTGCCCAGTTGGACCATGAGACGCACCTGTTCGGAATCACTTTTTTCCTTTTGAAAACGTTTCAGGAGCGAATCGGTAAATTCTTTTTGGGCATAAGTGGGAGCCGTGGTTATAATGAATACCATAACCGTGAGCAATCGCAGGAAAGGTGTCATAAGCATGAAATGACTGGTTGAAGAGAACAAGTTACGCATTGTCGGGGAACTCGATGTGGATCGAGGTCCCACTTCCTTTTTCAGATCGGATATCAATGGTGCCTTTCAAATAATCTACCCGGTGCTGTAAATTCATCCAACCGATGCCTGATGAATTCCGGAGTAAATTGGTATCGAAACCACTGCCATTATCTTCAACGGTTATATTGAATTGTCCGTTTTGCCGGCCCACCTGAATAACCACTTCCGTGGCATTGGCATGTTTGATCGCATTGTTTAGTAATTCCTGTACGATCCGGTAAATGGTGATCGACACCGATTGGTCAATGGGCGCCTTACTTAATTCGATGGGCATAAAATTAACCGCCAATGCACCGGAGCCACGAACATCATTGCAGTAATCCTGCAAGGCCGCTTCCAAACCAAAACGCACCAGCGATTCCGGCATCATATTATGCGCTACCCGCCGCATTTCCATAATGGAATTATTCAGCATTTCAATGCTTCTTTCAAACGCGACCGCATTTTCTTCGGTCATGATAAGGTTCCCTTTCATAGTATTCAATGAGTGTTTAATTCCTGAGAGCATACCACCCAGCCCATCGTGAAGATCACGGGCCAATCTGGTTCGTTCCCGTTCTTCTCCTTTCAGAACCGCTTCGGTTGCTGTCAGTTTTTTTTCAGTTTCTAATTCCTGTATTCTCTTTTCCTGTAAAATCTTTTTTTGACGATAGTTACGATATAACAGTAACAGCAGGATGACCAGCATGGCCAGACTGCCGACCAACACTTTATTCATCGTATTTTTTTGATCCAGATCCCTGTTTTGCTGGATGATCTGATTGTCTTTTTTGGCAGACTCGTATTTCACTTCCAGCTCTGCTGTATACTGTTTGTTGCTTTCCATGGAAATGGAGTCGCTGATCGCTTTAAATTCTTTGTGGAATTTTAATGCGTTTTTAAAATCTCCTTTTTCTTCGTATAAGCGCGATAAATAGTCCAACGCAACGATCAACTGACCGGCTTCCGGTTGTTGCTGGATGATCCTGTATTGCTCTAATAATATTTTTTCCGCTTCAGTGAATTGCTTTTTCAACGTGAGTACATGGCCTAATTGCAGATCCGATTGAATGATGCTGAAAGTTGCCTGGGCTTGCAGGGCAATATTTTTTGAACGTTGAAAACATTGCTTTGCTGAATCAAGCATGTGTAAGTTCAGGTATTCCAGTCCGGCAATCAGTTCGAAGGATACCAATACTTCATAGGAAAGGGTGGCATCATAATATTTTCGTGCCGAATCAATATTCACAAGCGCTTCCGCATATTTATTCTGCATGATCTGCGCCAGCGCGACAAAGTAGAACGCTTTGAATTTATCTGGTTTCGCCCCCGATTGCTGTGCTACTTCCAGTGCTTTTAGGGCATAGTCTTCCTCCTTTATAAATTCGTTCATCGTTTTATATGCGGAAGAAATATTTATATAGGCAGTAACGAGATTAGGCTTTTTATCAAGTCGTTTAAAGATTTCTGCAGCTTTAATGTGATTTTCAATACAGGCTTTATAGTCATTCTGATGCATTTTGAGATTGCCTCTTTCTGCATAAACCTGGGCGATGCGATAATCTTTGTCTCGATGCGTACTTGAAGAAAGTAGCCAATACGCACTGTCTAAACATATTTCGGCCTCCACATATCGGGCCGCTTTACTCAGTACAAAGGATTTATTAAAATAGATCCTGCCCAATTCAAACGGAATTTTCCTGCTTTTGGAAAATGCGATGGCTTCATTGTAATAGCGGATCGATTGGGTTGAATCGATGGTTTCGTAATTGGCGGCCAATCGCATCATACTCATGGCGCGAATAGTATCTGGCAGGCTGGCTTGTAACTGTTTTTTTAAACTGTCGATCACGGGCGTTTGCGCCAGCAGTGTATGCTTTCCTAAAATGAGGAAAATCCAAACTAATAATCCAGCCTTTTTCATTCTGCAGATGTATTCATTATATAAAATAAGTGCATTCGGTTCCTTTCGTGCATCCCCTTTTTCTGGTATTTTGAAAGGCTTAATGGAATATACACTTTTTACAGGATTCTTTGGAAGGCATGCCTGTGTCATTTTTGTAATATTGTTTATCTCTACTAAACCATATTTGCCGGTGCAATGCCTGGTGACAGATGCTGAATTGACGGGTGCGCCATTTCATGAAGGCATTCCAGGCCAACCAATGCGTTCCTGTAAGGTATCGAGATTCCTTACCTGCGACCTCAGACCGACCTAACGTTAATCTGATGGAACCAGGGCAATATTTTAGAGATCCCTTAAAGAATTTTTATGAAGACCATCTTATTTTTTGTGTTTGTTTTCATTTCTACGGTCACATGGGGGCAAAAAAAGTTGAATGCGGTGAATCGCTCCACCCTTGCCGGGGTAAGTCTTCCTGCTGGATCTACCCAGGATAAACGTATGTTGAGCACGTCTTCGGCCCGAATGTTATTGGAAATGGAAGCTAAAAAGAGTGGTGTTACAGTTGCAGAAGTGGAGGTATTGTATTTGCCGCCGTTTACTCAATCAAATTTTGGTAAAGATTCATTATCGATGGCTTTTTCTGCTGCTGGTTGGATTATGCAGGGGACCGATAGCGATGATAATTATTTTTGGTTGGCTAAAGAAGCTTCCAGAATACTGGTTTATTTTGACCCGCAACCCAAACAAACCGAGTTGTATTTGGGGTTGGTTTCAGTAGGACAAGTTCCTTCTGGAGGGGGAAATGCCGGATCAATGCCAGCTTCTCCATCAACGCCTGTGGTGCAACCAAAGGGTAATAATCCGCCCCCTCCACCAGCTTCCGTAAACAATGCGAAGGGGCAAACAGTTGCTACAGGCAATTCGGGTATCATTATTTCCACTATTAATTTTGATGATGGCTGGACGGCCGTTCCGCAGGAAGATTGGGTTTTGGTGACCAAAGGAGCGTACAAAACCTATCTGCATTTTGCTATTCCATTACCAGAGGAATTGCGCAGCGGAAGTGGCGAGCCCATCCTGGATTATTTCTGGAATCGTTTGATCGGGCCGCGTTATCAGTCCGGGCAAATAGAGCGTCGGCCTTTTGATCCGTATGATTATAAGCGATTGTATTTTCAGGAAGCAGATGCTACCGATCCCAATACCGGCCAGATGGTTCACGTGGGATTACGGATCGTGATCAATAGCGGGATAGCCTCCTGCATCGAGATCGTGTCGCCCTCCCGCAATGATCTGTATTCACTTTTTCCAGATATCACTAAAACCGACCAGATGTTGTTTTATAATCGGTTTGCGATTCATCCCTCCGATATCGTAGGCGAATGGGATGAGTCGAGTGGTAATTTCGTTCAGTATTACAATGTATATACCGGTGCCAACATGGGCATGAATGCGGTATCGATAAATAGCCATATGTCTATTGGTGCCAATGGACAATATGTGCTGGAACATAAGGGCGCCAGTGGCATGGTAGGAAACCAGCAATTTTTTCAGGAAAAGTATACCGGACGGTATACCGTTTCGAACTGGGAGTTTTCAGCGGTGGACCAAAATGGGAAAGTCACCAAATACCATGCTTATTATCAGGCGGTAAAAGGGGGTAGGATCCTGCAGTTGCAGAATCAGCAATACGCCGGCAGTACGATGGCCCTGATTAAGGTTCGATAAGCTTTAGGAGGTATTGTATCCATCCCATTTTTTAGGTAGGGGGTGGTGGACATCTAATGCATAAATACTGTTTTTAGGGGAGGTGGCTACAGCTAAGTTTGCCGACATTTATCCTTCTAATTTCAGCGTATGAAAACGATTTTATTCCCTGCATTCGTCTTCCTTTTTCTTTTTGATGCATTCCTCGCCTCTGCGCAAAGCGGTAATACGGGCATTGGTACCACCAATCCTCAGGCCAAACTGCATGTGGCAGGCGATCTTCGTTTACAGGAAGGTGTATCGGTCAATAAATTTAGCACCGATAGTTTGTTTTCCTCCAATAGTCACAGTGTTATTCCGACGGAAAAAGCCATAAAGGATTATATGAAGAAAGGGCTTTGGCTGGGGGTGGATACCAATCAGGTGAGTGAAAATGTACTGGTGGCAAAAGGGTTTGGTACGCAGTTCCTCAATTATCCAGTCAGCGTTGATGTGGAAGGTAATTATGCCTATGTGGTAAATAACAATGGCAATAGCGTTGTAGTGTATGATATCTCGGACCGCATGAATCCCCAGGCATACACCAACATTACGACCAATCTGGATCATCCGACAGATATAGATGTGCAAGGGAACTATGCGTATGTAACCTCTGAGTACAATAATCGTTTATGCATTTTTGATATTAGTAACCCCCGCATCCCTTCAGCGGTTTCTACATTTGGTGGTACATTACGTGGACCATTTTCTGTAAAAGTATCCGGAAACTTTGCTTATGTGTCAAATAATATGGCCAGTTCCATTCAGGTTGTGGATGTCACAAATCCTGCCGCACCCGTCGGAAGGGGTTCTATTAATCTGGGTCTTATTGACGATTTTGTGAAGGTGGGTAATTTTATTTACCTCGCTAATGCAGGTTCAGGGCGTATGTCGATCGTAGATGCTTCCAATCCGGATGCGTTGGTTTTGCGAAGTCATTATACTACCGGTGGTGGGTTAAGAAGTGTGTATGTAAAGAATAATTATGCCTATGTAATTCTACCCCAGCAGGGAAGATTGCAAGTAGTTGATATTTCGAATCCGGATGCTCCAGCTTTTGTAAAAGTGGTGAATGTTGATCTGAGTACACAATCTTATATCAGGGGATCAGGCAATTACCTTTATATCAGTTCCTATGGAGCTGAATTGAGTGTTTTTGATATCACTACACCTGCGAATCCCATATTTAAAGGGAGTAATTCGAGTAATATGTCTGGAGTTGGTTTGTATGAGGTGTTTGATAATCTATTGGCTGTACCTTCTCCCGGTAATGGTCGGTTCTGTTTGTTTGAGCTCGATAGAAGCCGTCAGCTTTCATTTACGAGTAATGGGTTTCAGCCGGTTTCGTCTACCTGGCATAATAATGGTTCCAATATTTATAATGCGGGAAATTTTGTAGGTATCGGGACCTCTCAGCCATTGGGAAGATTGCATGTAGAAGGTAACTCCATTTTATATGGAGATGTGGGCATTGGCATGACGTATCCTAATGCTCGATTAGCGGTTGACGGGAATGCCTACACTACGGGAAATATCAGTATAGGCACATCTGACCAGTATGCCAATTTAACCATGAGTAATCTTACCGGATCGAGGATAGCATTATGGACCAGTGCGCCTACGTCGCAATATGGATTGGGGATACAAGGAGGATTGCTGCAATTTTATACAGATCAGTCCAGTTCAGATTTTGCCTTTGGATATGGAAGCAGTACGAATTTTACAGAGAAGATGCGCATAAAAGGAAATGGAACGGTTGGTATTGGTACCACCAGTCCTGCGTTACTATCGGGTGCCACTGGCATTCATGTTTTAAATAGTGGATATACGCAACTCCGCCTTGAATCAGCTAATAGCAATGCCGGCATCGAACTAAAACCCTCTACAGGTCACAGCTATGAGATACAGGCAGATAATGTCAACAGCTTTTTTATTTATGATCGCACAGTGGGTGGTTCGGCCGGATATCGGTTATTGCTCAACGGTTCTGGCTACTTAGGAATCGGCACTATAAACCCCACGCGCCCTTTGTCTTTTCCCGCCACGTTGGAAAAGAAGATCTCTTTTTATCCGGGTGCCACAGGTGATGTAGGCATTTCTGTTTCAGGAAATGATCTGCGGCTGTATTCCGATAACGTCAATGCCCGGGTGTCGTTTGGGTATGATGATTATACCAATGGATTTATATCGAGAGCTTATGTATTGGCTTCGGGGGCTACCGCAATGGTGGTGCAAGGTCAATTGAATGTAAATGGGACTATTTATAACTCCGATGCCCGATTCAAGAAGAATATAGTAACACTGGAAAATGCACTCGACAAAGTGACTTCCTTGAGGGGCGTACAATATGAAATGCAAACCGAAAATTTTCCGGAGCGTAATTTCTCTAAAGGTACACAGGTCGGACTGATTGCCCAGGAAGTGGAGAAAGTGTTGCCGGAGGTAGTGAATACAGGATCTGATGGCTATAAATCGGTAGATTATGCGAAAGTAGTTCCCGTGCTGATCGAGAGTATTAAAATGCAGCAGGAGCAAATCAAAGCCTTGCAGCAGGAATTGAAAGAGCTCCGCTCTTCCGTAAATAAGAAATAAATCAGTGCTATGCGTCACTTATTATTTTCTGCAGGATTTTTGTTTACGTCCGTGGTTGTTTATTCTCAGAATACCGGCATTGGTACCAATACCCCACAGGCCAAACTGCATGTTAATGGTGATATTAAATTGCAAAATGGTGTAGCTGTTAGTGGTATCAGTAATGATAGCAGTTTTAGCAATGCCTCGCATTTAAATATCCCTACACAAAAAGCGGTAAAAGATTTTTTGCAGCGCGGTCAATGGGCGGCGATCGATTCCACAACGCCCGGGCCTAATGCCCCTGCTTATTTGAATTTTGGTGTGATGAGTGGCCCGGGTGCCAACGGCATTGCCATTAACGGAAATTATGCCTACACGATTTCTTCCACCATAAATCAATTACAGGTTTTTGATATTTCCGATCCTATGGCCATTCTGATGAAAGGCAGCACCTATACCAATCTTGATTTTCCTACCAGCATAGCTGTAAGCGGCAACTATGTTTATGTGACCAATGCATATAACAATAGTTTGTCCATTTTTGATGTGAGTAACCCCAATAGTATTGTGCCCCGGGGTACTACTACAGCACAGTTGCAGTTTCCCAGATCTGTGGTGGTGCGGGGTATCTATGCCTATGTTTCCAATGAATTTACAGGTAAGATCAATATTTATGATATCAGTAATCCGGACGCCATCGTTTTGAAGGCCTCAGGCGGGGTAGGTCTGGGTGGTATTATCAATCTTGATGTGGAAGGCAATTATGCTTATGTTACTTCATCTTCATCAAGTGAATTACAGATCTATGATATCAGTAACCCGAATCAGGTTGTGTACAAATCTTTCACCAATTTCGGATTGAATGGGCCACGTTCGGTTGATGTGGTTGGCAATTATGCATTTGTGGTTTCCTACGACGGTAGCCGCCTGTCTGTATTTGATATTTCTAATCCGCTCTCCATCCAGTATAAAGCAAATTCTGCTATTGGGTTGAGTGGGCCGAGTAGTGTAAAAGTTTCCGGGAAATATGTTTTTATCAGTTCCAAAACCTCCAGCAGACTTTGTTTGTATGAGTTTACCGCCCCCGATGGATTAAAATTCATTGGAAGTAATAACGGTGTGTTGGCCACTCCGGAACAGGTGGTATTGAAAGGAAATCAGGCTTATGTTGTAAGCTCTGCCAGCTCCCGTGCCATCAATGTATTTGATCTGGATCTGAAGCGAACCCTGCAATACAATGGAACCAATCTGGAATCGCAACCCCTGCAATGGCAAACCCTTGAGAATAGTATTTACAGGGTGAATGGTCGTGTGGGAATCGGTACAAGTGTGCCCCAGGCGGCGCTCGATGTGTTTGGTAATATTCTGGGAAGTGGTTATCTCAGTGTGCCACAGTTGATCTCAACCACCCTTAACAGTAATAGTGCTTCCATCCCTTCAGTAAGTACGACAGATATTAGTTTCAGTAATGATCTGGGAAATAAAATGACCATTTATAATGGAGGCGCTACTCGTTATGGTATTGGATTGCAAAGTGGACTGATGCAATACTATACTGATCTGTCTATTTCAGACCATGTATTTGGTTTTGGGAGCAGCACTTCATTTACGGAAAAGTTTCGCATTAAGGGAAATGGTAATGTGGGTATCGGTATTTCGAATCCCAGCAGGCCTTTGTCCTTCCCGGCTACCCTGGAAAAGAAAATATCCTTTTATCCGGGTGCGACCGGAGATGTGGGGATCTCCGTTTCCGGCAATGATCTGCGATTGTATTCCGATAATGTGAATGCCCGTGTGTCGTTTGGATACGACGATTATAATGCCGGATTTATTTCCCGTGCCTATGTATTGGCCTCCGGTGGTACTGCTATGGTGGTACAGGGTCAATTGAATGTGAACGGAACCATTTATAATTCAGATCTCCGCTTCAAGAAAAACATCTTCACTATTCAAAACGCCATAGAGAAGGTACTGGCCTTACGTGGCGTGAACTATGAAATGCAGACAGAAAATTTTCCCGACCGGAATTTTTCGGCCGGTACCCAAATGGGTTTAATCGCCCAGGAAGTTGAACAGGTGGTTCCGGAAGTGGTCAATACAGCTGCAGATGGATATAAGTCTGTTGACTATGCCAAGCTGGTACCACTCCTCATTGAAGGCATCAAGGCCCAGCAAACCACGTTAGCGGAGCAGCAACGAAAACTGGATGCACAGCAGAAAGAGATCGATCAACTGAAACAGGACCTGAAACGATTATTAAAGCATCAATAATACCCTTTTTACAGGAGTCGCCGGATAAGTGGAACCCTTAGATTCGTGCAAAATCTTATCATGAAGCGCCTCTTATTAGGGATACTTTTTTACCCTGTTTTTATTGCCAAAGCCCAGAATGTCGGCATTGGGACAAATAACCCTCTTGCCCTGCTGCATGTTGCCGATAGTGGGGTAGTCTTTACGGGTCCTTTCCTTCCTTCTGGTATCTCTCCATTTGCACCTCCTGTAAGTGGGGCGGGCACACGTATGATGTGGTATCCTGAAAAAGGGGCTTTCCGTGTTGGTTCTGTTACCGGAATGGAGTGGGATAAAGATAATATCGGTATCAACTCGATCGGAATGGGTAGAAATGCTATTGCCAGCGGAGAATCGTCTATAAGCGTGGGTTTAAATAGTTTCGCCGGAGGATCTTATGCAGTCAGCTTAGGCTGGAATAATTTTGCCACCGGTATAGGTTCTACTAGTCTTGGAGGATTTACATCGGCTAGTGGGGAGTATGCCATCAGCACGGGCTTATCCAATGCCTCCATAGGAATTGCCTCCACGACAATGGGATTAAACAATGTTGCTCTGGGAAATTATTCCATTAGTATGGGGTCAGGCACTTCCGCCAGTGCATTTGCTTCCGCCAGTATGGGATCAAATACCAAATCGAAAAGTCCCTCCGGGTTAGCTATTGGCCTTTATAATGACACCACGGGCTCTGATAGATTGTTTGAGATCGGTAATGGGTTCGACGAAAATTCCCGTAAGAACGCTTTTACAGTCCTTAATAGTGGGAATATTGGTATTGGCATCACAAACCCTTTCCGCCCACTTTCATTTGCCGCCAAATTTGAAAAGAAAGTTTCCTTTTATCCCGGTGCTTCTGGAGATGCCGGTGTATCGGTATTTAATAATGATCTGCGTATCTATGCCGATAATATGAGTGCCCGTGTGTCTTTTGGCTATGACGATTATGCTGCAGGATTTACTTCCCGCGCGTATATACTTGCTTCCGGTTCCACAGCCATGGTGGTTCAAGGCAATATGACAGTGAATGGGACGAATTATAATTCCGATGCCCGATTCAAACAGCATATTCAACCGCTGACTGGTTCGCTACAAAAGCTCACTGCTTTACGAGGCGTACAATACGAGATGCGCATCAACGAATTTCCGGATCGGAATTTTTTACCTGGAACCTACATCGGTCTGATTGCTCAGGAGGTGGAGAAGGTGTTGCCCGAACTGGTGCGTACGGAATCGGATGGTTATAAATCGGTGGATTATGCCAAACTGGTACCCTTATTACTGGAAGGGATAAAGGCGCAGCAGGAGCAAATCCGTCAGCAGGAGCTGAAATTATCTGATCTGTTGAACAGGATCGAGCAATTAGAAAAGCGCTCAAAAGAGTAATTCCCTTTTTTCGGGGATAATTCAAACAGGTTGTTGCCGGTATTTTTGAGCAAAACTGCTTATGTATCGCATTAAACCTATCTCCTCATTACTTGCCACCATTTTATTTTTTTTAGGTGCCCAGGCACAATTTGTGGGTATTGGTACTACGAGTCCAACCGCTCCGCTAACCTTTGCTTCCAATCTGGGGAATAAGGTGGTGCTTTGGGGTGATGGTACGGTTCCTCATTACGGTATAGGAATTCAGAGTGGACAGATGCAATTGTACACTGATATTGCTTCCAGTTCTATTTCACTGGGTTATGGTCGGTCGGGCGCATATAACGAGCGGGTTCGTATCATCAATGCCGGAGAGTCGTCTTTAATGGTGAATGGAAGACTGTTGCTCAAGAATGGAACCTTTCCCCTGGATCTGGGTTATGGGGGCGGGATCTGGTTCTATAAACCTGACAATTCTACGACTATGGGATTTATGGGTGTGCAGAACAGCCAGAACCTGGGATTCTATGGAGGCCCTGCCGGTTGGGGATTTACGTATGATGCATTGAATAGCAGAGTGGGTATTAACAACAATAATCCCAATGCTCCACTGGCATTTGCGCCTGCCCTTGGTAAGAAGATCACGCTTTATCCGGGCGCTACGGGAGATGTTGGCATTGGAGTGGCGGGTAATCGGTTGCAGTTATATGCCGACAACCCTAATGCGGATGTGGCACTGGGTTATGATGCTGCCGGAACGTTTAATGAACGGTTCGCTTTTAAACCAAATGGAGCGATGGCTGTGATGGGGAGTTTGGGAGCAAATGGTCAGGTGCTCACTTCTTCGGGAGGGGGTGCGGTTAGTTGGCAGAGCCCCATGGCAGCTCTTTATAATAATACTGTTAAGAAAACGTCGACCAGTTATGTTCAGATCGTAAATGGTGCGCGTGATGATGTACCCGGACTTTCCCATACGTTTACGCTTGGTGGCAACGCATTTGTGTTACTGAATTATAATTATTTTGTCTTAGCACTACCCTGTACATTTTGTGGCACTTCTACACTTGATACAGAAATTTATGTGGATGGGGTGCTGGCTTCAAAATTCATATCCACCTTGGATAATGGCCAATTTGAAAATATTACGGGTAGTACCATGATCCCCTTGGGCGCCGGTACCCATACCATTCGAATCGCTTGTAAGAATACCGGACCTACGGTTTCAGTGGGTAAGCAGTTCAGCGATGTGTATGCAGAAGCGAGTTATGTGATGATTTTGCAGTAGGATCTATGTTAAGATATTATGTCCGTCTTCTTTGCATTCATTTGTTACAAGCATGATTAAACCAGATTATTTTCTACCGCCCACCGGATCAACAGGGCGGTATTTTTTACCTGCAATTTCCGCATTAGATTTTTTCGATGGGAATCAATAGTACTTATGCTCAGGTAAAGTTTTTCTGCGATCTGTGGGTTGGTGTAACCCTCTGCAATCAAACGCAGGATCTCTTTTTCCCTTCTGGTCATTTGAGGAACATCCTTGATGGTGTCGGCGGCATTCTTTAGTGTACGTGCGGCTTCATGACTCAGGTATAATTTTCCTTTCATCGCCGTATGAATAGCGTCTATCAATTCTTCACGTGTGGCATTTTTTAATAAGTACCCGCTGGCACCCTGCTCCATCATCGAATCAATATAACTGAACTGATTAAAAGTGCTCAGCCCCAAAATGTAGATGCCGGGGTATTGTAGCTTTATGTCACGACATAATTCTACTCCCGAACGTTCCGGCATATTGATGTCCATTAGTATGATATCGGGCTGCTTGTTTTTAATGAAGCGTAAACATTCTAATGCACCACTGGCATGACCGGCTAATTCAATATCCGGCTCGTTCTGTAATAAACTACGCAGACCTTCTATGACCATGAAATGGTCGTCTACAATAAAGAGACTTATCTTATTCATAGATCAATTTCAATATTAATAGCTGTTCCTTGCTCAGGAGCAGAAACTATGTCTACCTTTCCTTTTATATAGTTCAATCGGTTCCTGATATTATTCCAGCCGATACCCTGCACCTCATTCAAAGTGGCAGGATCAAAGCCGCCCCCGTTGTCTTCCACGGTTACCAATAATTTTCCCTCACTACGACTGATCTCAACCATTGCCTCAGAAGCATGGGCATGTTTTAATATATTCTGTAACAGTTCCTGAATTACTCTATAAATCGAAATACTGGTAGCAGGAGGGAGGTTTAGATTTTCCAGATCAAAAGATTGATAGGTGATCCGGCAGTTGCCATGGCTGTTCATGTCTGTACAGAAATCGCGTACAGCAGCATCCAGTCCAAATTTTTGTAACGCTTCCGGCATCATATTGTGCGCCACCCTTCGGAATTCATTAATGGAGGTGTCGAGTAAGGCCAAACCCTTTTCAAAACGCTGGAGGTTTTCCGCATTCATAATCAGATTGTCTTTCATGTCGGTAAAGGAGTTTTTAATACCCGATAGTAATCCGCCCATACTATCGTGCAGATCTCTTGCCAGCCGGCTTCTTTCTTCTTCCTGCCCTTGTAACACAGCAGAGGCCGCCATCAATTGCTTTTCTTTCTCCAGCGCACTTATTTGTTGCTGTTGCAGAAATTTCTTCTGACGATAATTGCGATTCAATAAAAAAACGAGCAGGATCAGGCCCAGAGCACTGATCCATAAAATGCGATTGGTAGTGGTTTTTTCCCGCAGTCGTAGTTCCTGGATCTGTTTTTCGTCTTCCAGTTTCAGGATCTGCGACTCTTTTTTAGCAGTTTCAAAGCGGATCTCCAGTAAATTGATATTCGAACGATTCTTTTCATTCAGAATGCTATCATTTAACAGTTCGAATTCTTTTCGAAAAGTCAGTGCTTTTTGTATCTGGCCGATACGTTCATAGTAGGCAGCTCCCTGTTCATAGAAATCTCGGAGTTCTAATTTGGTATCCAGCTCCTTTGCGAGTAGCATCCCTTTTAATAATGAATTTTCTACTGCTGGACGGCCGATATTTTCAAAGGGTAATTTTACAATGCCCAAATGCGCATACAGCTCATATTCACGGTAGCCTTTGGATTCCGCTGTCCGTAGGGATCCCGAATAAAAATAGAAGGCGGAGTCAGGTTTATTCAACCATTTATAATTGTCTCCAATGCCGATCCATCCGTCGAGTTGCAGAATGGTATCATTCAATGAAACACCTATCTCATAAACTTCTCTAAAATGCGAAATCGACGAGTCTAATTGCTTCAAATTGGTTTCCGAAACGGCCAGATTGATCGTGGAAGAGGCGATGGAATAGGCATCATTCAACTCCCTGGCCAGTTGCAAAGAGTTTTTGGCATAGTTTTTCCCCTTGTCAAATTGAGAGAGCGAATTGAATACAGAAGCCAGATTGTTATTGACCACACGTTGCAGATGTTTGTCGCCTAATTCTTCCGCCAGCTTTTTGCCCTCCAGATAATTGTCGGCGGCCGACTGAAAATCAGAAAGGTACTGCCATTCACTACCTACGTTGATATATCCTTTGCATTGATCCCTTTTATTGCCATATTTTTTATATATCAGCAAGGCTTCTTTGCATAGTTCTAACGCTTCTTTAAAGCGTCCCTGATTATTTAGCACCACAATGATAAAACTGGACGCTACTGCTTCACCACGTGGGTAGCCGATTTCGTGCGCCAGTTTCTTCCCCTGTTCATAATAGAAAAGGGCCGAATCGGGCAGACTGGTTTCGAAATATTCTCCATATTGAAAGAAGGCCTGAACCTTAAGTGAATCATTTTGGCGGTGGTTAATCACCTTGCGTAAGCTATCTTTTGCCGTAATGGACTGAACATACCCCGCTATTGGATAGCAGCATGCCAAGAGGAAAAACGGGATAAGGTTTCGTAACATGACAGGAATTTAGGTAAAATCAGGGGATTGATTCATGATTACAACAAATTTCCATCGTAAAGGCATATTCTTTTCTCCACCCTTCGGGCGATTTTTCAAAATGATGAAACATATCATTTTACGATAGATTAATCGAATCTTTTAGTAATGTCCTGATCTCTTGAAAAGAATTTACCTTTTATTATCCCCTTTTTAGGTGAGAATCTCTCCTACCAAAGCATCTTACATTTAAAGTATAAAATTGTAAACCATGCGTACTGTTAAACACCTTATCTGCGTTTCCTTTATTCTATTAATCGGTAGTGCATTTACACCTGCCGGCAAAATGATATGGGCTGATGTATTTGGTCAATTGGATCTCAATCAGTCGAAAGGGGAGAAGCTCATTCTCTCCACACTCGGTAGTGGCGAAACCAATTATAGCAGCGAATTGGTGAAACAGGCCAGAGGTTTATCCGATGAAGCCAAAGTATCTGTGATCAGAGGGTTGATCCAGCATGCGAGGGAATATAGTACGGGTTCGAAATTTAAAAAGGATTATCTCTCCTGGCGGGATGAGAAACTCGGCTATAAACAAAAGGGGCTGGGCGCCCTCCGGAATCCACTGGGCGCATTGGAACGTAAAGTGGATAGTGAAGTGGATCGTCAGTTGAATAAGGCCGATGATGAGAAGAAATATCCTTCCGACCCCAATATGATGCTACGCAAGCGACTGGAGGCATTCATGGAAATTTCAGCCACTGTTGATTTTAATGCCAGTACCCGAACCGCCGGCGGCACCGTTTATTTTAATAACAGTGATTATGAAGGCAAGCCCAATGAATGGAAAGCCTGTTTTCGTGCCGGCGAACCGGTCGTAAAAGCGGCCCGGGAAGAAGTGGCCAAATGGTTACAGTCACTCAATCAATAGAGCTGCTTTTTTGTAGCCATCGTAAGCTCCGGTATTAACCTCCCGATAGAGTAAACCTGTAATTTCCTAACTTTAGGAAAAACTGCTTTATGAAACTGTACTTTATAGCTTTCAGCCTTGTGCTGTTGGTTTCCTGTCAATCTAACTCAGGCGAAGCCACCGTTGCTGGTGCGCCAACGGTGAAGGAGTATTTTAATTATGGAGATACCGGTGTTCGGTTAGCAGGGATTAAAATGATCCCCATTGAAACACCTATTGGAAAGTTCAAGGTTTGGACGAAGCGTTTCGGGAACAACCCACGTATTAAAGTCTTATTATTACATGGCGGTCCGGCGATGACGCATGAATATATGGAGTGCTTCGAGAGCTTTTTTCCGCAAGAAGGATTTGAGTTTTACGAATATGATCAATTGGGTTCTTATTATTCCGATCAGCCTACTGATAGCAGTTTATGGACCCTTCCCCGATTTGTGGAAGAAGTGGAGCAGGTGCGTGTGGCACTGGGTATGAACAAAGACAATTTTTATTTGCTGGGTAATTCATGGGGTGGCATGCTGGCGTTGGAGTACGCGCTCAAGTATCAATCCAATTTGAAAGGATTGATCGTAGCGAATATGATGTCGAGTTGCCCTGAATATGGTAAATATGCTAATGAGGTTCTGGCCAAACAATTTGATCCTAAAGTACTGGCTGAAGTACGGGCACTCGAGGCAAAAGGCGATTTTGCCAACCCGCGTTATATGGAATTGTTACTACCTAATTTCTATAAGCAGCATTTGTGCCGGTTGGAAGAATGGCCAGATGGGTTCAATCGGTCTATGAAACATGTGAATGGTACCGTTTACACGATGATGCAGGGTCCGAGTGAATTTGGCGTAGGAGGAAGATTGGTTAACTGGGATGTGCGTGACCGCTTGAAAGAGATTACTGTGCCCACCCTTACCGTAGGGGCCAAATTTGATACCATGGATCCGGAACATATGAAATGGATGAGTACACAGGTGAAGAATGGGAAATACCTGTATTGCCCGAACGGCAGCCACCTGGCCATGTGGGATGATCAGAAAGTGTTTATGAATGGGGTGATCGATTTTATAAAAGAGGTGGATAGGGGGAAGTGAGAAGTGAGAAGTGAGAAGTGAAAAGTGAAAAGTGAATGGTGAATTAGTCAGGTTGTGTATTACTACTATAGTGCTGGTACTAGTTTTATTTTTTCAGATGTATGATTAATTTTATGCATGCTGAAACTTAATCATAAGAATTTAGACGTTTATAAAGGAATTCTTCAACTGGTGCAGGAAGTATATTTACTAACCAGTAAATTTCCTGAACAAGAAAAATTTGGTCTTACGCTGCAGATCAAGCGTGCAGTTGTATCAGTAATTTCTAATCTGGCCGAGGGTTCATCTAGGAGTTCGGAGAAGGATCGTAAGAGATTTCTGGAAATATCCCGTTCTTCTCTCGTTGAAGTAGATACTCAAATAGAAATCTCTGCAATGTTAGGGTTTGTATTTCCAGAACAATTGCAGAGATTTCATCAATTGATTTTGAAAGTCTTTATTTTATTAAGTACAATGATCAATAAATTAAAAA
>CAZKSY010000006.1:21981-100789 GCA_964555605.1 uncultured Chitinophagaceae bacterium
CCCTATTCCACGACAGTAATTTTCAACACATTCGTCGGCAGGTGCAAATGTACCGGTGTACTACCTGTATTCACCACTACATCGCCCTGATGAACAAATCCGCGTTCCTTCAGGATCTCAATCTGGTCGGTAACGATCGAGTCGAGGCTTTCCTCCTCATCGTAGAAAAAGGCCCGAACACCCCAGCTTAAGCTCAATTGATTCACCAGTGCTTTTTCCTTGGTGAAAATATATAAAGGACAGCGGGGACGATAACTGCTCAGCATGAAGGCCGTATAACCGCTTTGAGTCATACCGATCAGAGCTTCTGCTTTTGTGTCATTCGCCAGTTTACACGCATTATAACAAACGGCATCGCTCAGGAAAGAAGGGGAATGGGGCTGTGGTACCAGATCTTCTTCGCGGTCGTAGCGGTATTCTGTTTTTTCCACTTCCAGAATGATCTTGCGCATGGTTTCCACTACCAGTGCCGGATGATTGCCGGTAGCGGTTTCACCACTCAGCATAACCGCATCAGCGCCTTCCAGAACGGCATTGGCCACGTCGGTGATTTCACTACGATTGGGTTTTACACGGTCGATCATGCTTTCCATCATCTGGGTGGCAACGATCACCGGCTTGGCCCGATGCAAACATTTACGGATGATTTCGCGCTGGGCCATGGGAACTTTCTCCACAGGCAGTTCAACGCCCAGATCCCCGCGGGCTACCATTACTCCATCCGACTCCAGAATAATATTACGAAGATCTACCAGTGCCGAAGGCATTTCAATCTTGGCGATTACCTTGCTTTTTGATTTTCGTTCACTCAAACGACGCTTCAGATCCACAATGTCCTCAGCCTTCCTTACAAAGGAAAGTGCTACCCAGTCTACGTCCTGGCCAATAATGAACTCCAGGTCTGCCAGATCCTTTTCGGTTAATGCAGGAAGTGATATTTTTGTGTCGGGAAGGTTTACGCCTTTTTTAGGCGATAAAATTCCGCCATAGGTAACTTTTACTTTTACATCACCTTGTTTGGTGATCTCTGTAACTACTACCTCCAGCTTTCCATCATCAATAAGTATTTTGTTGCCTACTTCAACATCTTCATGCAGATTCGGATAGGATACATAAATACTATCTTTATTGCCTACCAGTTTCTCGCGTGATTGAAACGTAAGAATCTGTCCGGGTTCAATCAACATGGAGCCGTTCTCGATTTCCCCAACACGGAGCTTGGGTCCCTGTAAGTCGGCCAGAATAGCAATATTGTAAGGCTCCTTATCATTGATCTCACGGATCAGTTTAATGATGCGGTCCTTATCCTCATGCGTTCCATGCGAAAAATTCAGACGAAAAATATTAACACCAGCCCGTACGAGTTCCAATAATTTGTCGTAGGTATCGCAGGCAGGGCCCACAGTTGCAACGATCTTGGTTCGATGGGAACTGTGTTTGATACCTGCCTCTTTATTCATTTCTTCGTGCAGGTATTTCTTTAGATCTTTTGCCATAATTATTTGTGCAGTTTAGGCGTGTTCAGTTCAGGAAGCCAGGATCTTAACGATCTTCATCCATTCATCACTGATGCGTTGTTTGGCTTTAACGGCTTTTTCCAATGGGGTATAATGCATCCGGTTATTCACAATGCCTACCATCACGTTTTGTCTTTCTTCCACTAAGCATTCCACTGCATGATAACCCATACGGCTGGCGATCAATCGGTCCAGACAGGTAGGGGCACCACCACGTTGAATATGTCCGAGAATACAAACACGTGTTTCGGCTTGTGGTATACGTGCCTGGATCACTTTGGCTACCTCATCAGCTCCGCCAAATCCATCCCCTTCGGCAACTACTACCAGGTTTACCAGTTTTCTTCTTTTCTCTTTTTCCAATAAGGAAACCACCAACTCTTCGATATCAGTCTTTTTCTCGGGGATCAAAATATTCTCGGCACCTGTGGCAATACCACTATGCAAGGCAATATAGCCTGCATCACGCCCCATCACTTCAATAATGAAGAGACGGTCGTGGGCATCTGCCGTATCACGGATCTTATCGATGGCATCAACCGCCGTATTTACAGCCGTGTCGAATCCAATGGTAAAATCGGTTCCGGCAATATCTTTATCAATCGTTCCGGGCAAACCAATGCAGGGAATATCGTATTCACGACTGAAAATATCAGCACCACGGAATGAACCATCACCTCCGATCACCACCAGTCCGTCAATGCCATGTTTCTTTAAATTGTTATAGGCGATTTTTCTGCCTTCTTTTTCATAAAACTCCTTACAACGGGCTGTTTTAAGAATGGTTCCGCCCCGTTGAATAATATTGGCCACGCTGCGGGAATGCATGGGTACAATATCATCATCCAGCATGCCACTGTATCCTCTCATAATCCCAAAAACCTCTAAACCATGGTAAATGCCGGTGCGTACCACCGCACGGATGGCCGCATTCATACCGGGAGCATCGCCCCCTGAAGTCAATACACCTATTTTGCTTACTTTCTTTGCCATGAATGAAAAACGTTCAATGTTATTTAGGGAATCTGGCAGCAATCGTTTTATAAATCCTTACTGTTTTCAAAAGCGCTCAAAATTAAGGTATTGTTGGCAGAATTACCCCCATCCCGGCACTTTGCTTATAAGATGTTGAAAATCTGATTCAATAAACGAACAGTTGTTCTTTTCATTGACATATAACACCTCCTTTCTACATTTGAGGGATGAAAATATTGCTTACCGGAGCCAACGGCCTGCTCGGACAGAATCTGGTGTATGAATTGTTTTTACGGGGTAATACAGTGGTTGCTACCGGAAAGGGAGCATGCCGGTTCGATTATTCCGGTTCTCGAACAGTCCGCTATTATGAATTGGATATTACCTCCGCGGCCGACTGGAAACGTTTGCGGGAAAAAGAAACCGGTTTCGATCTGGTGATTCATGCTGCTGCTCTAACACAGGTAGATTATTGTGAGACCAATCGGGAAGAAGCGGAAAATGTTAATGTTGGTGCAGTGAAATTGTTGATCGATCAGTTCCGCCCTTCGGGCACACCCCTTTTATATATTTCTACAGATTTTGTTTTTGACGGACAAAAGGGTAATTATAACGAAGCAGATGAAACGGATCCGGTGAATTGGTACGGTAGAACGAAGCAACAGGCGGAAGCGTTAATTAAAGAATATACCGGCCCCTGGGCAATTGCCAGAACCTGTTTGGTATATGGAAATGTACGATATGGAAGTCGCTCTAATATTATTTCCTGGGTTAAAGAGAATCTGGAGCAGGGTAAATCAATCAAGGTGGTTTGTGATCAATGGCGAACGCCAACCTTTGTGGAAGATCTTGCCAAAGGCATCTCTTTAATGGCCGAAAAGAAGGCTACCGGAGTATACCATATTTCAGGAAATGAGATGTTGAGTCCCTACCAAATGGCTCTCACAACGGCGCAGCATTTTGGTTTAAATGAGGGTCTGATAGAAAGAGTGGATGCTGCTGTTTTTACGCAGCCGGGCAAACGGCCTCCACGAACCGGATTTAATATAAATAAGGCAAAATCGGAATTGGGTTATCAGCCACGTAGTTTTGTGGAAGGATTGATTGCTATGCATCAAAAAAAATCTGATCATGCCTCACCACATTAAAAGAATAAGATGAGAAAATTAATGTTAGTACTCAGCTGTTTTATGCTGGTCGTTTCTATTTGTTTTGCTCAGGGCGCAGGACCAGGCGCAGGTATTTCACCTCAGGGTCCACCACCTGTACCCATTTTTATTGAAGACATTACGGGAAAACCATTTTCCGAAAAAAATCTTTCAGAGATACAGGGTTCGCCGTTTTTATTACCCGATTGGCAATGGGGAGCGGTTAAATTCCGGAATGGAAAATTTGCAAAAGATATTAACCTGCGTTTTAATGTCTTTAAAAATGTATTGTATTTCCAACGTAACGATGCCATGCTCGAATTTGTGCAGCCTGTTCAGGAATTTATGCTGGGCTATTTGAAAGAAGGCGATAGTGTGGCCCTGCTTTTTCGCAATGGATACCCGGCTGCCGATCGAAATACCAGCGATACGTATTACGAAGTGCTGGTTGAGGGGAAAATCCAGCTCTTAAAACAATATCAGAAAAATCTGATCACGTTTAAACCTTATAACCAACCCGAGAAACAAGAGTTCTCGGATAAAGAGCGGTTTTTTATTTTTTATAGCGGACAAATGCTGCAGGTAAAAAAAGACAAGGAATCTATTTCGTCAGCCTTGTCTGCCCAGGTGGAAAAGATCCGCCTGTGGTGTGAGCAGAACAAAAGCCGGCTGAAAACAGAAAAAGAGATCGCCGCTCTGATCAGCTATTTAAATCAATAAACAGGGTTAATTCATCATCAGCACATTTACACTACGCTGGAGTATATTAAAGGCAATTTCACTGGTTAAATTTTCCTTATCAAGGGTAGGATTCACTTCCGCTATTTCCAGGCAGCATACTTTTCTGTTCTGCATAAATTTGCTGATAAGGTCCTCGGCTTCCCGCTCCCGTAATCCATTACTTACAGGCGTGCCGGTTCCCTTGGATATGGACGAATCAAGACTGTCCACATCAAAACTTACATAAATATCAGTGCAATCAGACAAATAGCGGATCACACTTCTTACCACATTTTCGGCTCCTTTTCTGCGGACTTCATTGGTGGAAATTACTTTCATGCCATGTTTTTCAATGAGATGCTTTTCTTCTTTTTCAAAATCACGCAGGGAAATGAACACGATATCTTCCGGTAAAACCTTTGGTGCGATCTTCCCCAGGGTCTTTAACTGATTCCAGTATTTGGTCGTTTCTTCATCCAGTTCATGTACGGCATAATCGTCGTTGTCTTCATTAATGGCAGCCGCCAGTGGCATACCATGCAAATTGCCTGATGGAGTGGTATAAGGTGTATGGAGGTCTGCATGCGCGTCGATCCAGATAACTCCTAATTTGCTTTTAGGTTTGGCCATTTTGATCCCTGCAATGGTTGCCCCGGCAATACTATGGTCGCCACTGAGAATTACGGGAAAGAAATTATTCTTTATGGTTTCCTGTACCGACTTGCTTACCCGTTCATACATGGTATGAATGCCCTTGATGCGTTTCGCATAAGGAGACTCGATAGGTTCATATAATAATTTATTTTCAGTCGGAATTTTTTCAGATGGAAAGTGAATGAAGAAATTACTCATGAAATCCAGTGCGGCAATCTTAATTGCGTCAACACCTAAACTGGCGCCTCTTGTACCGGCCCCTATCTCCGAAGGAACTTCTATCAATTTAATATTTTTCATACCGCTGCTTTAATTGTAACCGCACCGATCCATAACGGGTGGAAGGGGTGGGTGTATGCGTAAGTTAATAATGATAAATCGAGCAGGAAGCCTGCTAACAATGCCAGCAGGCAATGGGCCACTACCAGTAGATGGTATAAATAACGAATAAGTGAAGTGTGTACTGACTCATATGGACAAGCTTTGACATGGCAGGGATCAACGTTCAACATTCGGACAATCAGGAACTATTGATCCATTCCATTTCAAAAGTAAGAAATTCCTGCATAAAGGGCAAAGGCCTTTCAATTAAAGTAAATCAATGTGTTATGTATAATTTTTTAAAACATTTAAGTTTTGCCGGCGTATATGACTTAGCGCATAAGTTCCATCATTCAATATGGGGAGTTTTACATAAATAAATTTCTTATGAGCGAATATTCACAAAGAACCCTGGCAGATATTGTTACACAATCGCATCAGGCTGCACCTGTTTTCGAAAAATATCACCTTGATTTTTGCTGCAAAGGCAAGCGTACACTGGCCTTAGCCTGCAGCGAGAAAGGTCTGGAATTGGGTGTTATTGAAACAGAATTAGACAAAGCCATTCAGAGCAGTTCCGGATTACAGGAACAGATGTTTCTGGATATGTCGAATGATCAACTGATCGGGTATATTTTATTGAAGCACCATTTTTATGTGCGGCAGAATATGCCGGTGATCTATGGACATTTGGAAAAGGTAGCTATGAAGCACGGCGACCGTTACCCGCACATGCGTCAGGCTTATTTGAAATTCGCCATGTTGAAAAGTGAATTGGAAAGTCATATGGATAAGGAAGAGCAGGTGCTTTTCCCCAGGATTCGGCAACTGGAGTCAGTAGTGCAATCTGGTAGTGAAGCTGTTGAGCATCTGGCCCATTTAATTGATGCTCCTGTAAGTGTTATGGAATCTGAGCATGATCATGCAGGAGCGCTGATGCAGGAGATCCGTCGTCTTACCAATGATTATACGCCACCCCTGGATGCCTGCACCACCCATCGGCTGAGTTTACAGGAGTTGCGCGATTTTGAGGAGGATCTGCACCGACATGTTCATTTGGAAAACAATATTCTATTCCCTCGGGCAGCAGCTATGGTACATTAAGGATGGTGGGTGGATGGGTATCCACGATGCAATTTTATTTCACGTAGCATTGTTTGATATAGCTTTTTCATTTTAGACCGACATAAAAAAACCGGAAATTTTTATTTCCGGTTTTTTTTCAATACTGTATTATTTCCATTGTACTTTTTTCGAAGGGTAATAATCTATATTCATGGCTTTCATTCGGGGGCCATGATTGCCTAAGCGTATCTGATATTTATTCCAGTCACGCGATGCTGATGGAGACCATGCGATTTCCGCATAACCTGGCAGGCGCGGAAATACGAGATATTCAATGTCTTCCATATTAGTAACCGTTTCGGTCCACAAAGCTGCTTCCACTCCCAGGATATTTTCTCTTTTAATGCCCGGCTCAAGGGTGGCAGGATCCCACATATAGGCACTGTCAACCTCAATATAGGCCGCCCAATGCAAACCGATGCGGGAAGTGGAATCGTATTGCATATCCAGATAGATCTTTCGCGCTGGCGACATGATGATCTTAGCACCTTTTTTTACCGCCTCTGTTGAATTGCCGGCATCTGCCCAGTATTGAGCCACTGTATTGGGTTCAATTTTTGAAAGGGCAATCTCATCCCAGCCAATGGCCAGTTTATTATGTTTTTTTACGATGCCCTGCACCTTTTCCATGAAGGGAATATAATCTTCTTTTTTAGTGGCATGACTTTCATCGCCACCAATATGGATATATTCGCCAGGTGTGAGGGAGGCAATTTCGCGGATCACATCATCCAGAAATTTATAAGTGATCTCTTTTCCGGTGCAAAGGGAACTGAAGCCCACATCTGTACCGGTATAAAGTTTCGTTGCCGTGTCGTTGCAATTCAATTCCGGATAACTGGCCAAAGCGGCATTTGTGTGCCCCGGCATATCTATTTCAGGAATAATGGTGATAAAACGGTCGGCTGCGTATTGAACCAATTCTTTGTATTGTTCCTGCGTATAAAAGCCAGCTTTGCCGCCACCCACCTGAGTACTACCGCCAACTGCAGTAAGGTTAGGCCAGGATTTGATTTCAATCCTCCAACCCTGATCATCTGAAAGATGAAGATGGAGTCTGTTCATTTTATAAAAGGAGATCAGATCAATGTAGCGCTTTACATCTTCCACACTAAAAAAGTGACGGGCCACATCAAGCATGGATCCGCGATAGGCATATTCGGGTTTGTCTGATATACTGGTGGCTGGTACATTCCATGGGCCTTTGCCGGCAGTGCTGCCTTCAATGGCATGCGGGAGGAGCTGACGTAAGGTTTGTAATCCATAGAATAGTCCGGCAGTATGAGAAGCCGCAACCTTAATAGATTTTGTTGAAACGTTCAGCGTATACCCCTCTGCACCCAAAGAGCTGTCGGATGGGTTTAATGTAAGTGCAATAGCATTGGTGTCATTTCCTGTAGGGGCTGTTACTTCCAATGCAAAACCCAAAGCGGGTTTTAACTGACTGGCAAATTGCGCCGCAAGTTTTTGTAAACCCGGGGTGGTATCCGCAACAATTTTTGTAGTACTGTTGATCACAAATTCCCCGGAATCTTTTTGGAGGGAAACAGGCATGGGAATAAGCGTTTCCAGACTTGAAACAGGAGCTTCTTCGTTGGTTGATTTACAGGCACCTGCTAAAACCGTGAGGGAGAGCAGGGAATAGAAAATTTTCCTGGCTTGCATGTTAGAATTTTTAGGTGCACTAAGATAATGAAAGATGCGGTAGCAATTCGAAAAAGCCTCTCCTCATTGGAAGGTTCCCGGTACCGGGGATCAGAAATCGATTGCGTGACAGTTTTTCGGCTTATCAATCCCTTTTCCGGGGTAGTGGAATAAAATGAACGGTATTTGTCCAATTTGTTCCTAATTTAAGGGGGGGAATTCAATGTGATGTTTGCTACGTGCAAAAACCTATTTTGAGACTCTAAATTCTATTCCATGCGTGCAAATATTACCTTAAAACAGGTTATTGTATGGACCTCTCGTATTGTGGCTGCAGTGATCATGCTTCAAACCCTGTATTTTAAGTTCAGCGGAGCGGAAGAGTCTGTTTATATTTTTTCTACGATTGGCATGGAACCCTGGGGACGCATAGGCACAGGGGTAATGGAGTTGCTGGCATCTGCATTACTTCTCATTCCTGCTGTTTCGGTATTAGGGGCGCTTTTGGGAATTGGATTGATGAGCGGGGCCCTCTTTTTTCATCTTACCAAATTGGGTATTGAGGTAATGCATGATGGGGGCGAATTATTCTATCTGGCACTTATAACAGCAGTTTGCTGTTTGCAGGTTCTAATAGCTGATCATCTTTCAGTGATGAAATGGTATCATAAAGGAATCTCAGTAGTAAAAAATAAAAGCCGGAAAGCATGAGAAATCCATTCGTTGCCATACTGCTGTTACTACTATTGCTATCATCCTGCATGGAACAAAAGGCTCCAGCCCTCTTCCCGGCGGATGTTACCTGGGTTGATCTTACGCATAGTTATGACAGTACTACTTTATACTGGCCCAATAATGCTAAAGGATTTGTACATAGTACCGATGCGGCGGGAATAACAGCTCTTGGCTATTATTATTCATCCTATTCCATAGGCACCCCGGAGCATGGGGGCACCCATCTGGATGCACCCATTCACTTTGCAGAAAATAAGCTGACTGTTGACAAACTTCCCATAACTTCTCTGACCGGATCGGCTGTTGTAATTGATATTACAGAAAAGGCGCTGAAAGACAGAGACTATCTTTTATCTATAGCCGATATTGAATCCTGGGAAAACGCCCATGGTATTATTCCAGACAATTCCATCATTCTGCTGCGAACCGGCTACGGGAAGTATTACCCCGACCGGGCAAACTATTTTGGCACAGCAAAGCAAGGGCTTGAAGCCATACCTGAATTGCATTTTCCGGGCATTGCACCCGAGACCGCTGAATGGTTGATTAAGAATCGGAATATTAAAGCTATGGGATTGGATACACCGAGTTTAGATAGAGGTCAATCCAGGGATTTTCAAACCCACCGGGTTTTGCTGGGACAGGATAAACCGGGTTTTGAGAATCTGGCGAACCTCGATCAGCTTCCCCCCACAGGTGCTTATATAATTGCCTTGCCAATGAAAATAGGAGGGGGTAGCGGCGGACCGCTCCGTATCGTGGCTGCGTTACAGTGATTTCATTGCCTTTCTGAGGACGATCATGCAATGGAATTGATCACGCGTAATTCCGCCTTCAATTTCAAAACCGATTTGTGTAAACCAATCTTTCATCTCCGTCAGAACGGCCGGGAAATCACAGGCTGTCAAATGTTCTGTAATGCGTTTTTTCTCCTCAGGGTCGAGAATGTTCCATTCCTGTTCCACCATGCTGGTATACCGGTTTCGGTAGGAAGCAAGTGAAATTTGCTCTTCTCTGTAAATATCAATGTAGATGATCCTTCCTTTGGGTTTTAAGAGATCATAACACTTACTGAAAACGCTCTTTTTTGTTTCATCATCTAAATGGTGGATGGAATAACTGCTATAGATCAGGTCATACGTTTCATGACATTCACTCAGGTAATTTTCAATAGATGTTTCTTTCAACTGAATGAACGCAGGCAATGTGCTCAAATGCTTTCTGGCAAGATCCAATGCAGGGCCACTCAGGTCTACGCCAGTATACGATATCATCGGTTGCCCTTTGAGGCATGGTAAAAGGGGAAGGGCATCACCACATCCTAAATCCAACAGGTGGAAAGGCAGGGTGGAAAAATGCTTTCGTAAAGTAGCAGTAGTGAGCTGCTCCCATTGGGAATGCAGCATGTAATTCTCTTTTATCAATTTTTGATAAGTGTACCAATGCTGGGTAAAAATTGACGGGTGTGTAGCATTCATCCGGTTCATTTTTTCTTTTTAAATGCCAGTGTGCCTAAAAGTGAATGACCCTTATATCTGAAATCAGTGTAGCTGTTTTGGGGATGAACAATTTCAATTCCACTGATCTGTATCTTATTACTGAATTTAGAAAGATCGTAACTTTCGAAACCGGCTTTTTCTGCTATGCTGATCCAGTTTTCACTGGTGTCCAAACGTTCAAAGCGATGCGAGTCGGGGAAAGCGATGGGATCAAAAAAGTCGTTAGAGAAAAACTCCTTCAATCCCTTCTTCTCTTGTAAAGTGAGGTCCAGTGAATTCGTGAAAGCAAACAATGCTGAAAAATGATCGTAGGCATTAAACAATCTTTTTTCAAATATCATTTCATAGGTATTCGTATTGGGTTCAATTACGGTGAGGAATTGCGGATTTAATTCCTGGAGCCTTTGAAATATTTCCTGACGTTTACTTTTTTCCTGCACATGATGCAGTGTAAGGGAGGCGTTTATAAAAAGGGCGGTTGATTTGGGAGAGATACGTTTCTGAATCATTTCTACATCCATATTTTCAACACTGGTTAGAAATGGTATAAATTCAAGCTTCAGCCGCATGGTTTGCGCCAGCGATTGAAGCTGCCCTCTAGTAAATTGGAGGGCATCGTCCATAATCTCTACCCCCATGACTGTTATAGATTTCAGGTCTGTTCGGTGATCAATAGCCTCCAGTAGTCGTTTTATCTGAAGTCCCCTGCCTATCCCCAGATCCACAATGGTAACATGTGTATGCCCTTTTAACTGCGAAATAATGCTGTTCATTACAATATCCTGTGCACGCAGCACCAACGGGAATTGGTTCGCCAAAATGTCAAATAACACGATCTGGGGAACCTCGAACGACTTTAAATAGGTATTTGTTATTGCTTCCGGGCGTTGTCCGGAAAACCGGAATAGCAAGGCTTTCCGCAGCCGCTCGATCAACACAGGATCCGGCCAGGTTCCTTCCCGGTTGACACACAGGTTCAAATAGGCCTCCACCTGTTGTGAAACAGCAGGATTGTTTATTGGTAACTCCATTAATTTGGTAATGCATCGATGATGCAAGCAAGAATTGAACTGTGACGAAAATAGCAATTACCCAAGAAATGATTTTTAGCGAAAGGGGTTTTCTGAAGCGTTACAAAAGAAAATAGGGCCGATCTTTCATTCACCGGTTTTTTCTGTACATTAAACCCGATCTTGCGTCAGTCAGTAATAGGACAGATCTGTAGCCGGAATGGATTTTGACTACAGCTCCATCGTTTATATACGTAGGGTATCTTAACTTATTTTGATCGAGGTCATGCTCAATGAGCCAGCCACTAATTTGTCATTAAAAAGTTCTATGTTTTCTGCCGATTCTTTTAACCCGAGTATGTAGAGTAATGGAAGGAAATGGTCGGGCGTAGGAACGGCTAATTGCAGGGCGGTACCCAATTGCTGATATTGGAACAATGGCTTGAAATCGCCTTTCAGCATCAATTCATTTGTTTTGGCACGGGCTTCAATCGCCCAGTCATAACCATGATTGTCTTTGTCAAAATTAGGCCAGTCAACCTTCCGCAGGTTATGAATGATATTGCCGCTACCGATAATAAGAATACCTCTTTCCCGTAAGCGGGATAGTTCCCGGGCCAGTTCAAAGTGCCATTCAGGGGGTTTGGTATAATCAATGCTGAATTGCACAACGGGAATGTCGGCCAATGGATACAAGTGCTTGATAACCGACCAGGCACCATGATCCAGCCCCCATTTATCGTCGAGAGTAACCTTGGTTTTCGTTACCAGTGATTGGGCCGATTGTGCCAACGACGGAGAACCGGGTGCCGGGTATTGTACGCGGAAAAGTTCTTCCGGAAATCCACCAAAATCATGAATCGTTGGCGGTTTTTCCATGGCTGTTACAAAGGTTCCGTTGGTGTACCAATGGGCAGATACACATAAAATGGCCGCTGGCTTAGGTAGCGTTTGGGCCATCCTGCGAAAGCCGGCGACAAACTGGTTTTCCTCAATGGCGTTCATCGGGCTGCCATGCCCCAAAAACAACAGGGGCATTTTGGGTGTCCGGGGGAATCCTTCACTTATATTTTTTAGGTCTTGCAGATCCATAGTTGATGGTATTACGGTAGAAATTAAGCCGGCGGTTAAAAATTGCCTGCGGTTCATATAAGGTCTGTTTACTTCTCAAAGGTACCGGCCACAAGGCCCCTGAAAGTTGATGTAGGTTAATAAAGGCCCCGAAAGGGGGGAGACGAAAATTTCGCATTATTTCTCCAAACAGTTGTTAGTATTTTCCGGGATTTCTGTTAGCTTTGCCGCACAATACAAATAGTATATGCATTTTCAATTGACAGAGGAGCACCTCATGATTCAGAAAGCCGCTCGTGACTTTGCCCAAAATGAATGTTTGCCGGGTGTTATTGAGCGGGATGAGTTTCAGAAATTTCCTAAAGAGCAGGTCATGAAATTAGCCGATCTGGGCTTTATGGGTATGATGGTAAGCCCCGATTATGGTGGTTCCGGAATGGATACGATCAGTTATGTTCTGGCAATGGAAGAGATCAGTAAGGTAGATGCTTCGGTTAGTGTATGCATGAGTGTGAATAATAGTTTGGTAACCTGGGGTTTGGAAAAATACGGTACGGAAGAACAGAAACAGCAGTATCTGGTACCGCTGGCGCAAGGTAAAAAGGATGGAGAACTTTATATCGGTGCTTTTTTGTTAAGTGAACCGGAAGCCGGTAGTGATGCTACCTCACAACATACCACAGCGGAAGATATGGGCGATCATTATTTGCTGAATGGCACGAAGAATTGGATAACAAACGGCTCTTCGGCCAGTGTTTATCTGGTGATGGCGCAAACAGACGTTTCCAAGGGCAGCAAAGGAATTAATGCATTCATTGTGGAGAAGAACTGGCCCGGCGTTACCGTTGGTGCCAAGGAAAATAAAATGGGTATCCGGGGAAGTGATACACACAGTATTTCATTCACCGATGTTAAAGTACCGAAGTCGCATCGTATCGGTGCCGACGGATTTGGATTCACATTTGCCATGAAAACGCTGAGTGGTGGGCGTATTGGCATTGCCTCTCAGGCGCTGGGAATTGCGAGTGGTGCCTATGAAAGAGCCCTGGCTTATTCAAAACAACGTAAAGCCTTTGGTAAAGAGATCATGAACCATCAGGCTATTCAATTCAAACTGGCTGATATGGCTACCCGTATTGAAGCGGCCCGTTTGTTATGTTTGAAATCTGCCTGGGAAAAAGATAATAATCTGGACTATACCATTAGTTCATCGATGGCTAAAGTATATGCATCAGAAACAGCCATGTGGACGGCCACTGAGGCGGTTCAGGTACATGGCGGGTATGGATTTGTTAAAGAATACCATGTGGAGCGTTTGATGCGTGATGCCAAGATTACGCAGATTTATGAAGGTACATCAGAAATCCAGCGCATTGTAATTGCGCGCGGCATATTGAAATAATGAGTCTTATGAGAAAAATCGAGAAGCCCCGGTTCATCCGGGGTTTCTTTTTGCCGGTATAGGGTAATGGCGGCAGGCATTCTCTAATTCGTGCCCCATCAGTTTAAAAAATGCCTAATTTTAGTTTCTATGAACATCATTGAATTAAAGAACCTGAAGAAACAGTACAATGGTCACTATGTATTGAAAGGTATCGACCTGTCTTTTGAACCCGGACAAATCGTAGGCTATATCGGTCCCAATGGTGCCGGCAAGAGTACGACCATAAAAATTCTAACAGGTATTTTGCCCGACTTCGAAGGAGAGGCTTCTGTATTGAATATGGATATCAGAAAAGATCCTATTGAAATTAAAAGACGGATCGGATACATCCCAGAACAGGCTGCTTTGTATGAAGTACTGACGCCCCTGGAATTTCTGGATTTTGTAGGCACGCTTTATCAGATGGAGAAGAAAGATATTGAGCGCAAAACAATGGAATTATTACGTTTATTCGGTCTCGAAGCCCATGCCGACGCTCGTATGAACAGTTTCAGCAAAGGCATGCGACAGAAAGTACTGTTGATATCAGGACTTATTCATAACCCGGAGATCATTTTTCTGGATGAACCCCTCAGTGGTCTCGATGCAAATGCTGTAATTCTTGTAAAGGAAATTCTGGCACAATTAAAAGCTGCCGGAAAAACCATTTTCTATTCCAGTCATATAATGGATGTAGTGGAGAAGATCAGTGATCGGATCATCATTATTAATAAAGGACAGGTAATTGCAGACGGTACTTTTGAATCGTTAAAGGAAAAAGCACATTCCGGAAGTTTGGAAAATATTTTCACCTCCCTTACCGGCACCGGTGAACAAGGTACCACAGCGGGTGCATTTATTGATGTGTTGAAAAACGGTTGAGTTTATGGATAAGTTTTTATTAAAGATTATTTATTTTATTATAACCCGGATATTCCGGAACAAGGCTGTTGATGCGGAGAAGCTGAAGATCATCGTATATACAAAGCTGTTGATGGATCGCCGAAGGGTGAGTTTTAGCTGGAAACAAAAAAAACAGGAAGAGAGTTCGAATCGAATGCTGCTTACTTTATTCATGTATGGCATGTTTGGTTTAATGGTAGGTGTTTTTATGTCAGGAATTCCGGATGTGATGCTCGGCTTCATCCTGTTTCATAGCTATATCATTTTTATGATGGCCATGACCCTGATCACCGATTTCTCCAGCGTGATGCTTGATACCACCGATACGCAGATCATTTTGCCCCGACCGGTAAACAGCACAACGCTCTTTACAGCCAGAATGGTTCATATCCTGATCTATCTGTTACAATTCACTATAGCATTGGGCGTTGTTCCGGTGCTGGTAATGTTCGCCAGAGCAGGGGTGCTGGTTGGTTTTGCTTCCATTGGAACACTGCTGCTTTCGGTAATGCTGGCTGTATTTTTTACTTATCTGCTTTACCTGTTACTGATGCGCATTACCAGCGAACAAAAGGTTCGAGAAGTGATTACCTATTTTCAGATTTTCATGACCATCTTTTTCGCTATCGGTTATCAATTGATGCCCCGTTTGGTGAATATGGTAAACGTTACCGATAGTTTTCAGTGGCATTGGTATTCCTGGTTATTACCACCGGTTTGGATGGCCACCACATTGGATGCACTGCTGCATCAGGTATTCGATGGGTTACATGTAGGAATGATCCTGTTGTCTGTGGGTGTGCCCCTGATACTACTTTGGGTACTTATTAAAAAGCTGGCCCCTTACTTTGCAGAAAAACTCGCTGCCAGCGGTCAGGATGCCAGCACCTCTTCTGTACCCACTCCGGTAACAGGAAAGAAAGGGATGTCGTATGCCCGGTTTTGGTCGAAATTAATTACCTCACGTGTTACAGAAGAAGCAGGTTTTTTGCTCACCTGGAATATTACCGGACGTGATAAGAATTTCAAATTGAAAGCCTATCCCAGTTTGGCGTATATCGCCATTTTTCTGTTCATCTTTGTGTTTAATTCGGGCAGAGATGTTGTTGCCCATTGGCAGGAAATGCCGCAATCAAAAGGATTTCTCTGGTTTATTTATCTGCCGATGTTCAGTGTTACCGGCTTGATGACCTTTGTAGCGATCAGCGATACCTACAATGCCTCCTGGATCTATTATTCTACACCGTTTGATAAGCCGGGCGATCTCATTTCCGGATCAATTAAGGCCTTATTTGTGAAATTCTTTCTGCCTATTTACGGACTTTTGTTATGTTTTGCCTTTTATATCTGGGGACTTCAGATCCTGGATGATTTTGCAGTGGGATTTTTTAATAATGCCTGTTTGTTTTTACTCGCTGCCCGCGTCAACCCGCATTATCTGCCCTTTTCGGTGGAACCCAACACCCAGCAGCAAAGCGGTAAATTCGTATTGGCCCTTGTGCAGATGCTGGTAGTGGCTGTTTTGGTTGGTCTGCATTATTTGGCTATTCAATTTTACGATTGGACGCTTTATGCAATGCTTATACCTGTTTTCATTGGGATCTATTTTTTATTACGGTATTTTCGTCAATTGCCCTGGCGTAAAATTTCCGTTTGAGTATAAACAATCATCACAGAACTGAAGATAAATTAATAGCATGCCTGTTGCTCAAAATACTTTTAGGGAACTTAAAAATGAAATAGCTTCTTCCGGTGTAACACTGGTGGCTGTTTCCAAAACCAAGCCGGCGAGTGATATTGAAGAGATGTTTCAATTGGGACAACTCGATTTTGGCGAAAATTATGTGCAGGAACTCGTTGAAAAACAGGCGGCACTTCCTCCTGCAATCCGTTGGCATTTTATCGGGCATCTGCAGCGAAATAAAGTGAAATATATTGCCCCGTTTGTTTATCTCATTCATGGGGTGGATAGCCTTCAGCTGTTATTGGAAATTCAAAAGCAGGGAGCGAAGCACAATCGAATAATAAACGTGCTTTTACAAGTACATATCGCTACGGAAGAAAGTAAGTTTGGGTTGGATGAAATCGAATTGGACGCATTACTTCAGTATGTAAAGGTCCAGACCTTACCTAATGTACGGATTCGAGGCATGATGGGAATGGCTTCTTTTTCAGATGATCAAACACTTATAAGAATGGAGTTTGCACATCTTCATCAGTTATTTACCAGGGTGAAGAGCGCGCCATTCCCTGGTGTGGAAATGGAATTATTAAGCATGGGGATGAGTGCAGACTATAAGATCGCTATCGAGCAAGGCTCCAATATGATCCGTATCGGAAGTATGTTATTTGGTTCCAGAAATTACCAGTAACTCATTTTCGATCAAAAAGCTGGTCCAGTTTTCGCAGCAATTTTTTCGTTTTTGGCCCGGGCTCATAACGCCTGGCTACTGTAAAACGATAATTACCTGAATTTACATGATATGCACCATTCTTGTATTTCCCTTCAATAGAGGTCCGGTTGGTTACCCAGGAGAAATTTACATTCCATTTTTCACTGTTATATCCCAACGCTGTTCGGAATAACAGGTTCGGGCTGAATCGGACGGTGGTTTGAGACGGTCCGGTTATAAACTCCCTCACAAATCCAGTATTTAAATTTAAGGTAGTGGACAGGTTGAGGAACCAGTGTTTATCGTATACGAATGTATGCGAGTAACCTGCCCCCGGTCCTAATTCCAGGTAGCGTAAACCCTTAACCGCGTTCTGTTCATAGCTTGTTCCAATAGAGGAAGGCGCAAAGGCGCTGTCGGCATTTACATTACCTAAAGCAATGGCGCCTCCTAACAAGAACGTACCAGCGGACCGTTGCTGCCATTCATTTTGAACATAGGAGGAACGATAGGAATGCTTCCGGTTATTATACATGTGGTAGGCATGAAATCCGATCTCGTTTACCCGGAGGTCGGGGCGTTGGTAGAAATCGGTGCTGCTGCCGGCGGCAAATCCTCTTGGATAAAGATAATAGCCTTTATAAAATTGGCCAAAGAAGTCGAATCGCCATTTTAAACTATAAATATGCGATTGCAAGTCTAAATAATTCGTTTTTCCTTTAGTTTGGTCACGGTTTAAAAAACCAAAGCCATAGGCTAGATTCAGGGTGAATGATTTATAGGTGGCACCCACACCCAAATTCACAGTAGTGTTCGGGCGGTACTGAATTTCCCGGATTCCTTTCGGAGCTTCCAGGGTAAATAATGTGTATTTCTGTGAAAGATAGATCCTCGTAGTGAGTTGCCTGGAATACGAAACAACATAGTTGCTATCGTAATGTTTGGCAGGATCCTGTGCAAACCCTGTTACAACCAGATGCAGTACTAAAATAGTTGAAATTATGATTCGCATGTATACTACGAAAATAGAGATTACTGTTGAAAAATAATGGAGGATCATCGGAAGGGTTAAGTTATAAACGCTGAATTGGGCTTTTTTTGCGAAATTTGTACATCATGAGTACAACCTCACGTAAACTCCGCTTTCAGTTTCATACTTTTCTCAGACATGACTTAAATGCCAGCTTTACCGTTTTTTTTGTGGCATTGCCGATTTGCTTAGGTGTGTCGCTGGCCTCGGGTGCCCCGGTTTATTCCGGAATTGTAGCCGGCATTTTAGGAGGTATTGTTGTTTCTGTGATCAGTAAGTCGCCCCTGAGTGTGAGTGGCCCTGCGGCGGGCTTAACCACCATCTGTTTATCTGCTATTAATGATATGCATTCCCTGCAACTCTTTTTTCTTTCTGTTGCAGTTGCCGGTTTGCTTCAAATTTTATTGGGAGTATTTAAGCTGGGGGGCTTCACTCATTTTATTCCAACGGCTGTGATTCGTGGTATGCTTGCTGCGATCGGTATCATTCTAATATCCAAGCAAGTGCCATTTTTGATCGGTTATAATAAACCGGATTTCTGGCGGAACGAATTCTTCAATATCCTCACTTTCAACCATGGCTTTGAACACATCACCAACCTTTATAATAATCTGTCGTGGGGCGCTGTATTGGTGGCGATAGCAGCTTTGGGAATAACAAGTATCTGGCAGCAATATGCCGGTAAAAAATTATCATTTCTTCCTGCTGTTTTTATAACAGTGGTATCAGGCACATTAGTGGCATTCCTGCTTCAGCAGTTTACCCCTTCACTGGCTTTGCATACCGATCAGTATGTTAATGTGCCTTTACGCATAGTAGATGAAATTCAGTTTCCAGAATGGAAGCAGTTTTTTAGCAGCACACTTATCTGGAAATATGCGGTGATGATCTGTCTGGTAGCTTCTCTTGAAACCCTTCTCAGCATCGAGGCTGTTGATAAACTGGATCCCTTGAATCGACTCACCCCACAGAACCGCGAATTGGTGGCGCAGGGTACCGGCAATATCCTCAGTGGTTTTTTGGGTGGGTTACCCATCACCGCCGTTATTGTAAGAAGTGCAGCAAACGTTTCGGCTGGAGCCCGGACTAATATGTCGGCTATTGCACACGGTTTCTGGTTACTGCTGTCTATTCTATTTGCTGCTAAATATATTAACTGGATCCCTTACAGTGTGCTCGCGGTGATCCTGATCCGGACCGGTTATAATCTGGCAAAACCGGCTTTGTTCAAAGCCGTTTATAAGCAAGGCAGAGAACAATTCATGCCGTTTATTATAACCGTGCTGGCTATCTTATTTACCGACCTGCTGATTGGAGTAGGTATTGGTGTAGTGTATAGTCTGTACTTCCTGGTAAAACATACCTATCGTGCCGGATATACGGTTCAGGAGCGGATAGAAGGGCACAGTAAACATTTCACCATCGAGCTGGCGATGAATGTTAGCTTCCTGAACAAGAAACGTTTCGTTGAGGTGTTGGATAAAATTCCCGCTTATTCCATTGTCGAGATCGTCGGATCAGATAGTGTGTATATTGACCACGACATCCTTGAGATATTTCATGAGTTTCGTAACAAAGCGCATCACAAACATATTCAGCTCATCATGAAAGACATCCCTGATATCGTTCCGGCAGGTGGGCACTGATCAGTAAATATATTATGACCATTTTTGAAACAGATCGATTGCAGGTTCGTGTATTAAGGGCAGCCGATCGCTCTTTTTACCTCCGGCTCTTTGGTGATGCCGAAGTGGTGCAATATATACGTGCCCCTCAAACTGATGAG
The DNA here is from genome assembly GCA_964555605.1 of uncultured Chitinophagaceae bacterium. Taxonomy (GTDB): domain Bacteria; phylum Bacteroidota; class Bacteroidia; order Chitinophagales; family Chitinophagaceae; genus Endoryza. The sequence goes on from CAZKSY010000006.1 coordinate 41,936, forward strand.
ACCATTGATTATTTTTTGAACGATCATTTAGTGCGTAATAATGCACTTTTTCCAAAAGGACGATTTGTAGTGGAGGATAAAATAAGCCATGAACCCATCGGATCTTTTGTGATCATCCCAATTGAATCTCATGAAGCCTTTCAACTTGGATACGCTCTGTTAAAGGATTATTGGGGACTGGGGTTGGCCACCGAACTGGTACGTGCAGGAATATTCTATGCCTTCCAAGCCTGCCATCTGAACCAGATATATGCATTAACCGAGGTTCCCCATAGGGCCTCGCAAAAAGTGTTAGAGAAGAACGGGTTTACGTATTCTCATACGCAAGAGCAAAACGGCACAACTTTAAAATGGTATTTACGGGAATGAATTTATGTTCATTCTGCAATTCAGGACTCCTTATGAATTTCAGATGTGAAGTGGAATTCAATATCAGGGTTGTTGGTGCGCTCCGTATTAAGGAACCATTCACTCTGCGCCAGATAAACCAAATGTTCATCTTTGTCCAGGGCAATATTATTTGATTTGAATCGGGTAAATTCTTCCAGCTTTTTTGCGTCTTTACTGGTAATCCAGCAGGCCTTATAGTAAGGTTGCGCCCTGAATTCTACAGAAGCACCATATTCCTGTAATAACCGATATTGGATTACTTCGAACTGCAATTCACCCACACATCCAATGATCTTTTTGTTTCCACCAAATTGCGTAAATAACTGTGCCACCCCTTCATCGGTCAACTGCATCAACCCTTTTTCTAATTGCTTTGTTTTCATGGGGTCCTTATTCACTACTTCTTTGAATATTTCCGGTGAGAAAGAGGGGATTCCGGTAAAGTAAAAATCTTCCCCTTCGGTAAGTGTGTCTCCGATTTTAAAATTTCCGGTATCAAACAATCCAACTACATCGCCGGGATATGCCTCGTCGATCACGTCTTTATCACGGGCCAGAAAAGTATAGGGATTGCTGAATCTTACCTCTTTATCTAACCGCACATGGTGGAAATATTTATTCCGTTCAAACTTGCCACTACATACCCGTAAAAAAGCAATACGGTCGCGGTGTTTGGGATCGAGGTTGGCGTGAATTTTAAAAATGAACCCGCTGAACTTGTCATCATTCACATCTACGGTTCGTAAGGTAGTTTCCCGACTTCTGGGTACCGGCGCTATACGAATGAATGTATCCAGCATCTCTTTTACACCAAAATTATTCACGGCACTCCCAAAGAAAACAGGGGCCACTTTGCCTTCCTGGTAATCACTGGTTTTCAAATCACCGTGTACTCCGTCCACCAGCTCCACATCTTCCCGCAGGGTTGCGGCATCTCTGTCGCCGATCTTATTATCCAGAATGCTGTCGGTAAGATCGTTGATCTGTACCACATCTTCATCAGCGGCTTTTGTATTAGCGGTGAATAGGACCAGGCTTTTCTCGTGCAGGTTATAAACCCCTTTAAATTCCTTGCCACTGTTTATTGGCCAGGTCATAGGATGGAGGTGAATATGAAGTTCTTTTTCTATTTCTTCCAACAGATCAAAACGATTCTTACCATCCCGGTCCATCTTATTAATGAATACGATAACAGGCGTATCGCGCATGCGGCACACTTCCATCAGTCGTCTGGTTTGCGGCTCCACCCCATTCACACTGTCAATAACCAGTATAACACTATCCACTGCTGTAAGCGTACGGTAGGTATCCTCTGCAAAATCCTTGTGACCGGGCGTATCCAGCAAATTGATCAGCGTTCCTTTATATTCAAAACTCATTACTGAAGTAGCTACCGAAATTCCACGCTGTCTCTCGATCTCCATAAAGTCGCTCGTAGCGTGTTTCTTTATCTTATTGCTTTTCACCGCACCCGCCGTTTGAATGGCACCCCCAAACAAAAGCAATTTTTCGGTGAGGGTGGTTTTACCCGCATCCGGGTGAGAAATGATGGCAAACGTGCGGCGACGGTTTATTTCTGCTGTATACTTCATGCGAATTATTAATTATTCATTATACGTTTTTAGTTGTCTCCTATAGAGTTGAAACAACAAAAAAATCAATCAAAACGTATCCGATTCGGGGTGCAAAGTTAATGCTTCAGTTCAACTTTTTTTTAGTAACTTTAAAGAGTATGAATCCTCATTTTCAACAACTTATAATTCAATCAGCGCTTGGTAAAAAGTCGGCTGGCGGGGGGCCTGATGGGAAACGCCCCAATCGTTATACGCTGGCTAAATCCATGTACCGGTTCAAAGCCCTGATCCGCCGGAACATCAAGAACAGCCTATTGATACTGATTGGCGTAATGTCGGCTGGCTTTGGGCTGGAAGGATTTTTACTTCCCAATAAATTCATCGATGGAGGCGCTACCGGTATTTCTCTTTTGATCACCGAATTAAGCAAGTGGCCGTTATCGCTGATCATCGTGATCATCAATATTCCGTTTATCATTATCGGATACCAACAAATGGGACGGATTTTCGCGATCAAAACCACATTGGCTATTCTGGCTCTGGCCCTGGCAATTTACTTCGTTCCATATCCCATTGTTACTTCTGATAAATTATTGGTCTCTGTTTTTGGTGGGTTCTTTTTAGGAGCGGGCATCGGTTTTGCCATGAGAGGTGGGGCTGTGTTGGATGGCACAGAGGTATTGGCAATTTTTATAAGCCGGAATTCAAGTGCTACCATTGGTGACGTGATCATGGCAATTAATGTTGTCATTTTTTCAACGGCTGCCTGGTTATTAGGTATGGATACTGCTTTGTATTCTATGCTTGCTTATCTGGCGGCCTCCCGCACCGTAGATTTTCTTATTGAAGGTATTGAAGAGTATACAGGCGTTACGATCATCTCTGTAAAATCGGCCGAGATCGGTAAAGCCATTACCGAAAAACTGGGTCGTGGTATTACCGTATACCATGGAAAGGGTGGCTATGGAAAACGTGGTTATCAGGAACGCGATACAGAAATATTATTCACCGTTATCACCCGTCTTGAAATCACCCGCTTGCGTACCGAAGTGGAACTCATAGATCCCCATGCTTTCGTGGTCATGAGCAGTATCAAAGACACCAAAGGGGGCATGATCAAAAAAAGGCCCATGAAAGAGTAGGGCCTTTAAATATGCGGGATTTTTATTTCAGCTATCACCACTTGGCACTAACACCAGTGTAATTATGAGGTGTTACAGCTTTCAATTCTTTTTTAATAGCGGCGCTCACTTTTAATCCATCAATGAATTTATGGATGCTGGATTTATTGATGCCTTCTTTTCCGCGCGTTAATTCCTTCAGGGCTTCGTAAGGTGATGGATAATTCTCTCTGCGTAAAATGGTTTGAATAGCCTCGGCTACCACTGCCCAATTATTGTCCAGATCGGCATACAGTTTTTCGTCGTTTAAAACCAGTTTGCTCAGTCCTTTTTCAATTGACTTAAACGACAGGATCGTATGGGCCACCGGTACGCCAAGATTTCTTAAAACAGTACTGTCTGTAAGATCTCTTTGCAAGCGGCTGACAGGTAATTTAGCACTCAGGTGTTCCAGAAGCGCATTGGCAATGCCCAGATTTCCCTCTGCATTTTCAAAATCGATCGGATTCACTTTATGGGGCATGGCCGATGAGCCGATCTCCCCCTTTTTGGTTTGTTGTTTGAAATAATCCATCGAAATATAGGTCCAGATATCCCGGCACAAATCGATCAGAATGGTGTTGATCCGTTTCATGTTATCCAAATGGGCCGCCAGCGTATCATAATGTTCGATCTGTGTGGTGAACTGCTGTCTTTGTAAACCCAATACATCTTCCACAAATTCATTTCCCAGTTTCACCCAGTTCTTTTTCGGAAAAGCAATATGATGGGCATTAAAATTCCCTGTGGCGCCTCCAAATTTGGCACTTACCGGAAGAGAAATCAATTGCTCCACTTGATTTTCAATTCGTTCTACGAAAACCATCCACTCCTTTCCCAGTTTGGTAGGGCTGGCGGGTTGACCGTGTGTACGGGCCAGCAAAGGAATATCTTTCCATTGAGTGGCCAGTAATTCCAGTTGACGGTTCAGGTTTAATAAACCGGGCAGATATTCAAATTCCAGCGAATGTTTCCACAACAGTGGTATGGAGGTATTGTTTATGTCTTGTGAAGTGAGTCCAAAATGGACCCATTCTTTTAAATGGTCGGCCTTGGCCTCTCCCAATTTATCTTTCAGAAAATACTCAACAGCTTTTACATCGTGGTTGGTAACGGCCTCAGTGTCTTTTATCTTTTGAGCATCTGCCAAACTAAAGTTTTCCATGGTTTCACGGAGATGCTTTCTGAGTGCTGCGGATGCTGTAAAAAATTTTTTATCCGCCAAAAACAGGAAATATTCGATCTCTACCAGCACACGGTATTTGATCAGCGCATATTCAGAAAAATATTCGTCGAGGTGCTGCACCTTGGAACGGTAACGACCGTCGATGGGGGAGAGGGCGGTGAGTGATTGCAGATCCATAAAAACCTTAGTTTAAAGTATTTGGGTTATTGCATGGACAATAACCTGTAACTATTCATTAATTTTGCCCAAAACTACTTCAATTGGACAAGATTAAGGTCGGAATTGTTAACTATCTCAATACGAAGCCCATGCTCTATGGCATTGAGCGTTCTCCGGTAATGGATCGTATCGAACTGATTAAAGAATATCCTTCCCGTGTGGCCCATGAATTGATCAAGGGGCATATTGATGTGGGATTGGTCCCGGTGGCCGTTATCCCTCAGATTCGGGGTGCGCAGATCATCACCGATTATGGTATTGCCTGTGATGGGGCAGTGGCCTCCGTAAGTTTATTAAGTGAGGTGCCGATGGAGGAAATCAAAACGGTGTTACTCGATTATCAAAGCAGAACTTCGGCAAACCTCGTAAAAATCTTACTCGAATCGTACTGGAAACATTCTGTGGTGTATGAAGATACCAGAGTTGATTTTGGCGATCGCATCAAAGGCAGTACCGCTGCATTAGTGATTGGCGACCGTTGTTTAAATCTGCGACACAAAGTGAAATACGTATATGATCTGGGGGAAGCATGGAAACAGTTCAGTAAACTACCTTTTGTATTTGCCGCCTGGGTGAGCAATAAACCCTTGCCTGCAGATTTTATTGAACAATTCAATGAAGCCAATAAAGCAGGTGTGATGGCTATCGATAAAGTAATCGAAGCTACTCAGTGTGAGGATTGTGAACCCGGAATTTATTTTAAAGAAAACATTAATTATTTCATCGATTCTAAAAAGCGAAAGGGATTGGAATTATTCCTTCACCTGCTCAAGTCGGTAAATCAATAAATTTACTTCAGGACTCATCTTGAAATGTTTCCGGTCGGTGTACACACCCGTGTTTTCCGACCGGATTTTTTTATAGTTGAAAACGTAGACCGGTTACCGCACTCAGCTCCCTGGTATAGGTTCGAACAGGTGTTTCTTTGTTGATCGGACTAAGCGAGAATCCCGCCCGTGGCATCAGATAAACGGATAATCTTTTTGACAAATTATATTCAATGCCCGCCCCGAATTCTGCTGTCATAAAGAGGGATCGCAACCCTTCTATCGGTGTGCTGGCAGGTGTTTTGGCGCCTGTATTATCTACCAGGGTGGTTTGCAGGGTTGATTCCTGAAGAATGTTTGATTGCAATCCAACAGTGGGGGATACACTGAATTTTCCGAAATTAAATTTATAAGACACCCGAAGGGGAATTTGTATATAACGGTTCTTATTAACGGAAGCCAATGCCATCACGGTATCGCCCACTACCGGACTAATGCCTGTTTTAGGGTCCAGAAATACCGTTCCGGCAGCACAGTTGAATTTATATTTTATTTCTCCCGAACCAGTACCGCCACCGCCCCGCATATCGTCTTTTCGGGCAAACAATGGTTTGGGATCAATTACTGATGATTGTTGGGTAAATCCGATACCTGTTTGCACCCTCCATTTAGAGGGGAATTGATAATCGAATAAAACACCGTAAGCTGTTGCTGTTTGTGTTCTTTCTCCTGCTTTGATATCATTTCTGTCATCTTCCCGATGTCTTCTTAATCCTTCCTGTACTTTGATAAATCGGGCTTGCGGCTCATAAAATACCGTAACAGCCCAACCCGTATTCGACTTTCCTGGTGTGGGTAAGTCAGCTTTGTTGGGTTCGGGCAACACCGCTGCTGAATAGCGCTCTGCTTTTATGTCAATACCTGTACGCAGTATTGCTGCCGGTGCCGGCCGGCTATGATACAATTCACTCTTCTTTTTATTGGTCGTTGTATTCTGTGTGATCCTGCCGTTAGCAGGAGGTGCATTTCCTGCTATGGATTGTTCATCAGCTTTGTTTGAAATATTCTTTGTTACTTTTTCTTCTTTGATCAATACCGTTTTTTTATCGTTTACTGCAGGTTTTTCAAGCGTTGAAACTACTTCCTCCCGGATGACTTTTCTTTCATTGGTTTCATTAAACTTCCCGAGGCCCTGTTTCCTATTCTTTTTAATGAATGAATTTTTTCTTGTTTCGTTGCCGCCAATAGATCCCTGATCATTTGAGTTAATTACCGGAGTATTTCCTGACTTGTTAGTGCTGTGAACAGCTTGGGGTGCATTCTTACGGATGGTGTTCGTGGCAATAGCCTGCTGTTTGTTCTCTGCCCGGGCCGCCTCCGTGGAGGAATTTGTCGCTATTTCTTCAGGGTTTTTTACGGGTGTTTCTGCAGGGTTGCTAAAGGTAGAATCCGGTGGGGTAATGGTAAGGATCGGAGGAGCGGCTTCATTTTTTTCGTCAGTGGAAGCGGCGTTACCTCCTGTATTTGCGATACCTGTTTTACGGTTTGACATATACAAAGCAAAAAGCGAGCAGCTCAGCAATAAAGTAGCAGCTACCGCCCAACGCTTCCAACGAATGTATTTGCCGCGTATGCGACTGTTTTCGTCTTTGTCAAGAGCATGTTCGATCTGTTCCCAAACCCTGTTCCCGGGGGTTGCGCCCATTGGTTCCAGGTTCTGGCGGAAAAGATCATCAATATCGTGTAGATTTTCACTCATGCAATATCTTATTTAAGGTGAGCGATCAGTTGTTGTTTTTTAATGGATCGTTGCAGGATATTTCGGGCATCAGACAGGTTTGATTTTGAGGTTCCCTCCGAAATGCCCAGCATAGAGGCGATTTCGCGGTGTTTCAATCCCTCAAAAACATAAAGATTGAATACGGCCCTGTACATCGGCGTGAGCTGCTGTACCATAGCTAATAACTCTTTTGTTCCTAAACCCGAAAGGATCATTTCCTGATCTGCTGGTTCTTCTTTATTCCCTTCGAGGTGTACTACCGGGGTTAAATGACTTTTAGCCCTGATCTTCTGCAGGGCTGTATTGACCATGATCCGGCGTACCCACCCTTCAAATGATCCTTCAAACCGGAATTGTTTGATGGCTCTGAACATCTGAATAAAGCCTTCCTGCAATACATCCTCAGCTTCTTCCCGGTTCCGGCAATAGCGCAGACAAACGCCCATCATAGGAGCCGCCAGCAGCCCGTAAAGGCGGCTTTGGCTCGACCTGTCATTTTGCATACAGCCCTGTATGAGTTCATGTAGGGGTTCCAATAAATCTCTCTGGTTTGCCACTATTGATGTATTGTCCGTAAAATTGGTTGGGTAAAAATAAACCGGAAGGCAACTATTTTTTGCTGAAATAACTTATTTGACAGGCATGTCTGTGTAAAGTTTAATTAAGGGCGTAAAAAATACCTATCTCCTTTCAAGGATATTATATAAGAGCTGTGTATTGGTCCATACAGTAAATGCATTTATCAGGTTACGCGCATTAACAATTCTTTTTGAGCAACCACCCAACCAAATCCTTTTCAACGACCATCATACCTGCAAACAAGATTACAAAAAGCAAAACCATCACACATGAAACCTACAATGAAAACATGGAAAACTATTTGGTTCGCCGCTGCCTTTATGCTCATCGCACTCGTTGCCTGTCAGAAAGGAAGTTCAGTGAATACGGCTGAAACCTTACAGGTATTTTTGACCGACGGGCCAGCCGATTATGACGCTGTAAATATTGATATTACTGCTGTGGAAGCAAAGATCGACAGTTGCGCTGCGCATCGTGGCGACGATCGTCATGGCGACCAGGACGGTGATCAGGATGATCATCAGCGCCGGCATGATGATTTTGGTGATTGGGTAAGTTTAAGCGCCACTCCGGGCATTTATGATGTGTTGAAATTACGAAACGGCATTGATACGCTTCTGGCAACAGGATCCGTAAATGGCACCATCCGTAAGATACGGATCACATTGGGCAGTAACAATACCATTACTAAAAACGGTGTTACGTATCCGTTAGTATTATCCAACGAAACAGCCAACTACCTGTATGTGCATCTGCGAAATGAACACCGGCATCATGATAGTGCCAGCAGGGTAGGGGTGTGGGTTGATTTCGATATCAGTCGCTCCATCGTTGAAGCCAATGGTGTTTTCTATCTCAAACCGGCATTGCGACCCTTCTGTGATCAGAACTTCGCCGGATTGGAAGGACGTGTGCTGCCCGCGGCCGCCGATGCGATAGTAAAAGTATATAACAGTACAGATACGGCCATCGCCATTCCGAATCCTGATGGTCGTTTCCGTGTACGTGGATTGCCCGCAGGAACCTATAATGTATTGTTTGATGGCAATAATGGTTACAGCGATCAAACTATTTCGAACGTAGTACTACAAACGGGAAAATCTGTTCATCTGAATGATGTAACCCTGCAGTAAATTTTTCTGGTGCAATAGGTAACTAGTGGTTCCAAATACCGGGCTCTTTTCAGAGCCTGGTTTTTTATATAGAATAAAAAAACCCGGCTGTGTTGGCCGGGTTTTTCAGATCAAAATATGTATTACGGGAAGATGCCCAGTTCAGCATAGCTGGTACCTACTTTGTTGATGGCAACAACATAGGCAGCCGTACGCATATCCGGGATTTCCGGATTTGCTTTCCAGCAATCCATTACCTCTCTGGTCGCATTGATCATGGTTTCTTCCAATCCACTGCGCACCAGATCTACTTCATCGGGCCCGTGTATGATTTCTTCTCTTTGTCTACCCTCTATTTTTTTGCCGGTAACCTGTTCTACCTGCTCCAGCATGGCGCGGTTCTGATTTTCCTGGAAACGTTTTTCCATACGACCATAACGCACGTGACTCAGGTTCTTCAGCCATTCGAAATAACTCACCGTTACACCACCTGCATTCAGGTACATGTCGGGAACAACGAGGATACCTCTTTGTGCAAAGATTTCATCTGCTTCTGGCGTTAATGGACCATTGGCCGCTTCTCCAATGATCTTCGCTTTAATGCGAGGGGCATTATCGCCGTTGATCACATTCTCCAATGCGGCAGGTATTAAAATATCGCACTCCATTTCCAGCGCGTCACTGCTCTTTTCAAAATTGGTGGCACCAGGGAAATTCAGAATAGATCCGGTGGCTTTGCGGTGGTTGAATACGGCATCAACATCCAAACCATCTTTGTTCCAGATGGCACCCTCATATTCGGCCAGAGCGATGACCTTTGATCCCGCATCCTGGAAGAATTTAGCAGAATGATAGCCCACATTTCCTAATCCCTGTACAATAACTGTTTTATTTTCAACACCGGTAGTAAGCCCCTGCTTCTGCATCACATCTGGCATGTTACAAACCTCGCGCAGACCATAAAATACCCCCAAACCTGTGGCTTCTCTTCGGCCACGAACGCCACCCTGTGTGATCGGTTTACCGGTAACACAACCCAATGCATCAATTTCACCGGGGTTCATGCTTACATAGGTATCCACGATCCAGGCCATTTCACGTTCTCCGGTACCATAATCAGGAGCCGGTACATCAATACCGGGGCCAATAAAATTCTTCTTGATCAATTCACTGGTATAACGACGGGTGATTCTTTCCAGATCGTAGGCAGAATGTTTTTTCGGGTCAATAGTAATACCACCTTTCGCACCGGCAAACGGTACGTTAACGATGGCACATTTGTACGTCATCAACGCTGCCAGCGCCATTACCTCATCAAGATTCACACTCATTGCAAAGCGAATACCTCCTTTACACGGAAGTTTGTGGTGCGAGTGCTGCACCCGGTAGGCCTTGATTACTTCTATCTTATCGTTGATCTTAACGGGGAAGTGCATCCGGTAAACCGCATTACATTGTTTGATCTGTTCAAGCAAACCGGAATCCCATTTCGTGTATTTAGCAGCCTTGTCGAAACTTTTTTCAACGGCGCCAAAAAAACTGTACTCTGACATGATGTAGCAATTTTTATTTTTCAAATAATAACAAGCCAAAAAGAATAGAAGAGAAACTTCTAAAAGCGACTTATTGCCCTTTTTCGAGCCGCGTCACTTTTTTATCTAAACGTACCAGATAGAAAAACAGGCCCAGCAGAATGGTTACACATACGGCCATAACCACCCAGATCTTATCGTTTGTATTCAACCCCTTCGGCACCTGTGTTTCCTCATTCTGTGCAAATACACAGATGGTTGAGAACAGAACAGCCAACAGGCTCAGTAGTTTTTTCATGCTCCTTTAGAATTAGTTAATTTTTGTTCCTCATACCAGCGGAAACGGAATAAGATGGTAGCGATCCATACACCTAAAAGGATCCAGCCAATAACAGCCGGCCAGAATACCATTCGCATGGTGGGATCCAGATCGGCTCCATTTAACCCTGGATTCCCTTTCTCGCCTTGCCCACCGGGATGTAATGATTCCGACAATCGGGGTAAAACCATGATCATCGGCACATATATGAAATAGGCAAAAATATTGTACACAGCGGCGATGCGTCCGCGTTTATCCAGATCCGTAATAGAGTTACGCAATACGAAATAAGCCAGATAGATCAATAAGGCAATGGCAGCACCTAATTGTTTGGGGTCATTATTCCAGGGCGCTCCCCAGGTATAATTGGCCCAGATCATTCCGGTTACCAAACCTAATATACCAAATACGTTTCCGGTTTCTGCAAAAGCCAGTGCTTTAAGATCGATAACCGCAGACGGCTTTCTCAGGTATTGTATAGAAAAGTAAAGGGAGATACTCAGCAGTGTAAGCTGGGTAAACCACATCGGTACATGAAAGAACAGATTGCGGATGGTTTCGTATAAATTGCCGATGAACGGCACCTGGATCAGAAATCCGGCAGTAAACGTATAGGAGAGCAGTGCAATCGATAATATTTTCCACCAGTATTGACGCATACAAGGTTTTAATAACGAATGGTTTCCGGTGTTTGTTGCACACCTCCATCCGAGGGTGAATCAGGTGGGGCAAAATTAGGGGAAAGGGATAGAATATCCGATGATTTTACAGTCTAATTATTGGATATTCCCTAACTCAAAAATGGTTTGGAAAGGGTTCACATAAGGGTCAATCTTTCCAAAGGAAGGGGAATAGAATGATGCCCAGGGCTATTACCAACACATCCAGACCGGCCAGCAATGCCACCATTTGCCAAAGCCCCCCTTGCACCACATCACTAAAACCAATGGTTGACACCCGCATTAAAAGCAATATCTGTGGTATGATCAAAGGGAAACCCAGAATGGCCATTAATGCAGCATTCTGCTGTGCCCTTGCGGCAATAGCCGCCAAAAAAGTAAATACCAAACTTAAACTGCCTCCTCCCAAACACACCAATCCGATAAACTGAAGTGGATTCATCACCGGATTACCAAGCAAAACCATAAATAACACCAAACTCACCAAACTCATGACAATCATCAAAGCCAGGTTGAAGAGCATCTTTGCTATGATAAAATCCCTGGCGCCGGCAATGGAATAGAAATAAAGCATTCGTCCCCTGCTTTCCTGTAAAAAGCTTTTCGCTACCGCATTAACACAAATAAATAGCTGGATCATCCAAAAAAGAGCATTCCAAACCTTCTCTTCAGGTTGCTGTCCCATGGCCAGATACAATACGAATATTGTGGAGGCTACATACAGCAAAATGCCATAAAACGTGGATTGCTGCCGTATTTCAAGCAACAGGTCTTTACGGAATAAGGGCCATATGTAATTTCGGGTAGTCAATGGATTAATCTTTATGCTCGTAACAATTTCGGCAGCGGGGTTCGTAAATATCTTTTTCTCCCAATAGCACCTGACCATCCTGTGTGGTTTTGCGGTAGGAGTAATTGGCAATATGTCCACACTTTACACAAATGGCATGCAGCTTCGTAATAAAATCGGCCTTTGCCAGTAAATGCGGCATCTGCCCAAAGGGCTTTCTTAAATAGTCCATATCTAAACCGGCAATGATCACCCGTATGCCACGGGTAGCCAGTTGCTCGCAAACCTCCGGGAGCTGGTCATCAAAAAATTGTGCTTCATCAATCCCTACCACATCTACTTCATTCGCCATCAGCAGGATGGTCTGCGAATTTTCGATCGGTGTGGATAGAATGGCGTTTTCATCGTGCGATACGATATTGGTTTCGTCGTACCGTGTGTCGATCTTTGGTTTAAAGATCTCCACCCGCAAATTGGCAATTTTGGCCCTTTTCAAGCGACGGATCAATTCCTCGGTTTTACCACTGAACATGGAGCCGCAAACCACTTCTATCCAGCCCCTGCGCTCCCCAAATATGTTAGGTTCAATAAACATTGATGAATTCGGAATGAAAATTGATTAATTTTATGACTACAGTTTTTCACCACCTAAAGCACAAGCCGTTACACATGGATCGTTTAGCCGAACTGATCAGCAAATTAAATGAACAATTCGCACAAAATGCGGATCATGGGCAATTAATGATGACGGTTAAGCAGATTGAAACTACCCTCAGCAGCTTGTCACCCGCATCTGGTAAGGCTTTGGGCACTTCCAAAGTTTCTGTATTAATGCCCGGCGGGCCCCGGTATTCCGAACCGGAACCGGTGCATGCGGTACCCGTTAAAGGGCCCGATCCCTTACCTGTAAGAGAAGAAAAACCCGTGATAAAAGAGCAGGTGATTACGCCTAAAAATGAAGGCTGGTTATTCGACCCTATGACCGAAATACCGACCCTTGCCCATCAAAAATCGGGTCCGGAATTAAATGAGGTTATCGGAAAATCGGGTGTTTCCCTTAACGATAAGTTAAAAGCTGAAGTGGTGGAGGTGAAACATTTACTGAATGAAGCACCCGTGCGGGATCTGAAAAAAGCTATTGGGGTTAACGACCGCTTTGTTTTTATCAGCGAGCTTTTCAGGGGCGATGAAAATATGTACGAAAGAAGTATTAAAACCATCAACAGTTTTCGCATCTATCCGGAAGCTGAATATTGGATCGAACGGGAACTGAAAGTAAAACTGGGATGGGATGATGGCCGTGAATCCACCCAGCATTTTTATCAGGTGGTAAGAAGACGGTTCAGTTGAATATAATGTAAAACCCTTTCTGTCGCTCCTGCTTTGGAAGCAACATATTCACCTGCCTTTTTCCCATGTAATTGACGCAGGTTTTCATCTTCCAGCAATTGCTTAAAAATAGCCTCTGCCTCTACGGCACTTTCTATGGAAAAAGCGCCTTCCTGCTCCTCGAGTTCCACTGCCTCTATATATTTCTCATATTCCGGACCAAATACCACGGGTATACCATAAACAGCCGCTTCCAATACATTGTGTACACCATCAGCGCCAAATCCGCCGCCGATATAGGCAATGGTACCATAACCATAGATACGCGAAAGCATCCCGATATTATCAATCAGTAGCACATTGGCGGATGAATCATCTTTATAGGCAGAATAACGGATGCAATTTTTGAACAAATTTTCTGCCTGCTCCAGCCGGTCTTCACTGATATCGTGGGGAGCCACAATAAACCGGTATTGAGGATGCTGATTGGCAAAATGGCAAATCTCTTCCTCGTCTTCCAACCAGGTACTTCCGGCAACAATACAGGTTTTCCCATTGGTAAACTGTGCCACTTTATCAATAGGTGTAAACTGCTGCTGAATCTTTATGACCCTGTCGAATCGGGTATCACCCGCCTGGGTAACATTCGATTTGAATCCAATGGAGGCCAATAGCGTTACAGAGCTTTCGGATTGTACGAAAAGGTGATGAAAACATTCCAGCATATAACGATGCATGCGGCCATACCATTTGAAAAATGGTTGTTGCGGCCGAAATTGCCCGGACACCAGCAAAACCGGAATTTTTCGGTTACGCAGCTCTGTTAAAAAATGGTACCAGTAATCATATTTTATCCAGAGTACCAAACTGGGATTAATTGCCTCTATAAAAGCTTTTGCATTTTTCCTGGTATCGAGTGGCAGGTAAAACACGTGATCGGCTTTTTCATATTGCTTTTGTACGTCATACCCGGAAGGAGAGAAGAAACTCAGTACTATGCAGTGCCCGGGGTATTGCTCCCGTATCGACTCAAGTACCGGACGACCTTGCTCAAATTCACCAAGACTGGACGCATGCATCCAAACTACCGGTCGGTTATTGCCCGACATACGGTTATTGATATGGGCAATCAAATCCTTCCGCCCCTCGATCCATTTTTGGGCCTTGGGCTTCCAGAGAGCGGCGATACCGATACCGGTACGGTATAAATAAAGAAATATGGTGTAGAAAAAGAGATGCACGCCCTGTAAAATTAGTCAATCAATTTAAAATCAGTCTATAATAAAATCGTAACTACCACATAGTGGCATTGCAAAAACCACATTTTCGGATTAGCTTTGTGCCCGTTTCATCGTAAAATTCTATCGTATGCATCCTATTCAGATGGTTGATTTAAAGCGGCAATATGCGAAAATTAAAGCAGAAGTAGACCTGGGTATCCATGAGGTATTGGATTCCTCTGCCTATATAAATGGTAAGGCAGTGGGAGAGTTTGCCCGCGAACTGGCTGAATATGTGGGTGTTAAGCATGTTATTCCCTGCGCGAACGGTACCGATGCGCTTCAGATTGCGATGATGGCACTGGGACTGCAGCCGGGTGATGAAGTGATCACACCCTCCTTTACCTATGTAGCAACCACCGAGGTAATTGCGTTACTGCAATTAAAGCCCGTTTTCGTAGAAGTGGATCCAAAAACTTTTTGTATTGATCCTCAGGCAATTGAAAAAGCCATTACCCCCCAAACAAAGGCGATCGTACCAGTGCACCTGTATGGCCAGGCCGCAGACATGGAAGCGATCATGCAGATCGCTCAAAAACATAATTTGCCTGTAATTGAAGATAATGCCCAGGCTATTGGATCTGATTTCCGCTTCAGCGATGGCACCGTAAAAAAGACCGGTTCTATTGGTACAATCGGCTGCACATCGTTTTTCCCGTCAAAAAATCTGGGTTGTTATGGCGACGGCGGGGCAATATTCACCAATGATGATTCGTTAGCTAACCGGTTACAAATGATTGCTAACCATGGTCAGAGCAAACGTTACTATCACGATATGGTAGGATGTAACAGTAGGCTCGACACTATTCAGGCAGCCGTTTTAAGAGTAAAACTGCGCCAATTGGATCAGTATATTGAATCACGCCGGGCCGCTGCTGCGTTTTATGATGCAGCTTTTGCCGGACATTCAAAAATTACTGTTCCGTTCAGAGAGCCGAATAGTAAACATGTGTTTCACCAATACACACTGATCCTGAATGGGGCCGATCGTGATGGGTTAAATCAGTTTCTGGCCGATCACGCCATCCCTTCAATGATCTATTATCCCGTACCAGCGCATCGTCAGAAAATGTTCGATGCATTTGGTGGAAGCAACTATGTACTGGAAACAACCGACTGGTTAACGGAGCGGGTGATTTCCTTACCCATGCATACAGAGCTCGATGCGGAGCAGTTGCAGTTTATAACAGGAAAAGTATTGGAATATTTGAACAAATAGAATTGCGTAAAGCCTTAACCCTAAATAAACGTTTATTCATGAAAATTGCAGTTGTAGGAACAGGTTATGTTGGTTTAGTAACCGGCACTTGTTTCGCAGAAACGGGTAACAATGTTACATGTATCGACATTGACCAAAAAAAGATCGAGAAACTTAAAAGCGGACAGATCACTATTTATGAACCCGGACTGGAAAAGTTGTTTCTACGGAATCAGCGGGAAGAGCGATTGTTCTTTACCACGGATCTGGCAGAAGGCATAAAAGATGCGGCCATTATATTTCTCGCCTTGCCTACCCCTCCGGGAGAAGATGGATCGGCCGATTTGAAGTACATTCTTGGTGTAGCCGACGATTTGGGCAAAATTCTGAAAGATTATAAAGTTATTGTAGATAAAAGCACCGTGCCGGTAGGAACGGCGGAAAAAGTGCATGCGGCCATTGCGAAAAACTTCAAGGGCGAATTTGATGTAGTGTCGAATCCTGAGTTTTTACGTGAAGGGGTAGCCGTAGATGATTTCCTGCGTCCCGACCGTGTGGTGATTGGTGCTACTTCTGAGCGGGCTAAAAAAGTGATGGGCGAATTATATGCGCCTTTTGTACGCTCCGGTAACCCCATTTTATTTATGGATGTACGCTCTGCCGAGCTCACCAAATATGCTGCGAATTCCTTCCTGGCTACCAAGATAACTTTCATGAACGAGATCGCCCAACTGTGCGAGCGCCTCGGTGCTGATGTGGATATGGTGCGTCGTGGTATTGGAAGTGATGATCGTATCGGTAAGCGATTCCTGTTCCCGGGAATTGGATATGGGGGGTCTTGTTTCCCTAAGGATGTGCAAGCCCTGGCGAAATCATCTAATGAGGTGAACTATGAGTTTCAGATCCTGAATGCAGTAATGGATGTGAATGAAAAAATGAAGCTGCACCTCATGCCCAAGATCAGCAAATATTTTAATGGAGACCTGAAAGGCAAGAAGTTTGCTTTGTGGGGACTCGCTTTTAAACCCAATACCGATGATATCAGAGAAGCCCCGGCTTTATATATGATCGATGCGTTGGTGGATGCAGGGGCTACCGTTGTTGCCTACGATCCGGAAGCACGCGCCAATGTGGAGCGATTGATCGGCAATAAGATCGGATATGGTGAAACCCAGTACGACTGTTTGCAGGATGCCGATGCCCTGGTGATCGCAACAGAATGGAATGAGTTTCGCACCCCCGATTTCCTTAAGATCGTTAAGCTGATGAAGAATAAAGTGATCTTCGATGGTCGTAACTTATTCGATACAGATGGCATTAAAGATCTTGGATTCTATTATGAAAGTGTTGGCCGTGCCACCGCTATTCCTAACAACGGCAACCACCATAAATAACCACTATGTCAAAAGAAAGAGTACTCATAACCGGCGCAGCCGGTTTTTTAGGTTCACACCTTTGCGATCGTTTTATTAAAGAAGGCTATCATGTGATCGGGATGGATAATCTGATCACCGGTGACCTCCGTAATATTGAACATCTTTTTAAACTGGAACAATTCGAATTCTACCACCATGATGTATCTAAATTCATTCATGTGCCGGGTGAGTTACGTTATATTCTCCATTTCGCTTCACCTGCCAGCCCGATCGATTATCTCAAGATACCGATTCAAACCCTAAAAGTAGGTTCGCTGGGCACACACAACTGTCTGGGATTAGCCAAGGCGAAAAAAGCACGTATGCTGGTGGCCTCCACCTCAGAGATCTACGGAGATCCCATGGTACATCCGCAGAACGAAGACTATTGGGGAAATGTGAATCCCATTGGCCCTCGGGGCGTATATGACGAAGCCAAACGTTTTCAGGAAGCCATGACCATGGCCTATCATACATTTCACGGGCTGGAAACACGTATCGTACGTATCTTCAATACGTATGGACCTCGTATGCGACTCAATGACGGACGTGCCTTGCCGGCATTCATTGGCCAGGCATTAAGAGGAGAGGACCTGACCGTTTTTGGCGATGGAAGTCAAACCCGTTCTTTCTGCTATGTAGATGATCTGGTGGAAGGAATTTATCGGTTACTGATGAGCGATTGTCATATGCCTGTAAACGTTGGTAATCCGGATGAAATTTCGCTGAAGGATTTCGCAGAGGAGATCATCGCCCTTACAGGAACCAAACAGAAGATCGTTTACAAGCCCTTGCCTGTAGATGATCCCAAGCAACGCCGTCCGGATATTACCCGTGCCAGGGAAATCCTGGGGTGGGAGCCAAAAGTACACCGTAAAGAAGGCCTGAAAATTACGTATGATTATTTCCGTAACCTTCCTCCGGAAGAGTGGCTGCGCATGCCGAAAGAGTTTAATAGTCAGAAATGATGGACTACAGTTCGACCTATGAAAATGAATTTGATGGTCAAATTAAACCCTTTAATTAATGTACGGAATCTACCAGGAATTAGTCAATAAGAAAAGTAAACTTGCAGTAATTGGGCTTGGTTATGTTGGATTGCCGATTGCTTTAGAGTTTGCGAAGAAAATTAAAGTAATTGGCTTTGATATAAATAGTAAGCGGGTGGGCATGATGCGAGAGTGTATTGATCCAAGTAAAGAACTGGGGCCGGAATCTTTTAAGGGATGTGATATTGAATTTACTGATTCGCTTGAAGTGCTTAAACAAGCAAGTTTTTTTATTGTCGCCGTCCCCACACCGGTAGACCAACACAATGTACCTGATTTAAAACCTGTACTTGGTGCATCCAATACAATAGGCAAAGTAATTAAAAAAGGCGATTTTGTTGTTTTTGAGTCTACTGTTTATCCGGGATGTACAGAGGAAGATTGTCTGCCTGTTATAGAATCTATTTCCGGATTAAAAGGGGGTGTTGATTTTAAATTAGGCTATTCACCTGAGCGTATCAATCCAGGGGATAAAGTACATACTTTAGCTAATATTGTAAAAGTGGTTTCTGCTTCTGATAAAGAATCTCTTGAAGAAGTGGCTAAGACCTATGAGCTAGTAGTTAAAGCCGGTGTACATCGTGCTCCAAGCATTAAGGTAGCTGAAGCCTCTAAGATTGTAGAGAATACCCAGCGGGATTTGAATATAGGTTTAATGAATGAGCTTTCAATTATATTCGATCGAATGGGTATTAATACTTTTGATGTATTGGAGTCGGCTGCAACCAAATGGAATTTTCTAAAATTTCAGCCTGGATTGGTTGGTGGGCATTGCGTTGGGGTTGATCCATATTATTTAACCTATAAAGCTGCCGAAATAGGAATAGAAAGCAAGGTCATATCTTCCAGTCGTTATATTAATGATGATATGGCACGGTATGTCGCCAGAAAAATCATTACACATGTTCTCAAGAACTCTAATGAACCAAAAGTTTTGGTTAAGGGTGTCACTTTTAAGGAGAACGTAAGTGATATACGTAATTCTAAGATAGTCGACACAGTTAAGGAGTTATTGGCCTTCAATATTAGAGTAGATATTGAAGACCCCTATGCCGAAGCGGAAGAAGTACATGAAGAGTATGGTCTGAAACTCACCAGCAATGTTGCGTCAGATTACGATGCTGTAGTTGTAACAGTTCCTCACAAACCGTATACGGAACTGGATGAAAATTATTTCGCCTCCATTTCAAAACCGCATGCCCTGGTGTACGACCTGAAAGGTATTTACAGAGGGAAAATTAATAATCGAAAATATTCAAGTCTATGACGGCTCAACAATCCAGAGTGATCATGGTTACGGGTGGCGCAGGATTTATTGGATCTCACGTGGTACGCCTCTTTGTCAATAAATATCCCGGCTACACCATTGTTAATACCGATGCCCTCACCTATGCCGGTAATCTGGAGAACCTGAAAGATGTGCAGGACAAACCAAATTACCGCTTCGAGAAAGCGGATATTACCAATGAAGAGCAGATCGCAGCCCTCTTTCAACGTTATAATTTTGATGCCGTGATCCATCTGGCGGCAGAAAGTCATGTGGACCGTTCCATTATGGACCCACTGGCCTTCGTGAAAACGAATGTGCTGGGTACCGCCATTCTGCTTAATGAATGTCGTAAAGCCTGGAAAGGAAATTCAGAAGGGAAATTGTTTTATCATGTTTCCACCGATGAAGTCTACGGTTCTTTGGGTGAAGAGGGATTCTTTACAGAGCAAACACCTTATGATCCGCATTCGCCCTATTCAGCATCAAAAGCCGCCTCAGATCATTTCGTAATGGCTTATCACGATACGTACGGCATTCCGGTTGTTATGAGCAATTGCTCCAATAATTACGGGTCTCATCATTTTCCCGAGAAACTGATCCCGTTAATGATCAATAATATCGTTAACAATAAGCCTTTACCGGTTTATGGTAAGGGCGAGAATGTGCGCGACTGGCTGTACGTAGAAGACCATGCCCGAGCCATCGATACCATTTTCCATAATGGTAAAATCGGTCAAAGCTATAATGTGGGCGGATTCAATGAATGGAAAAATATTGATCTGGTACACCTGCTGTGCCGCATCATGGATAAAAAATTGCAGCGCGCTGAAGGCAGTTCCGCTCAATTGATCAAATATGTTACCGATCGTCCCGGTCATGACCTTCGCTATGCGATCGATGCAACAAAATTAAACAAGGAGTTGGGGTGGAAACCATCGCTTCAATTTGAAGAGGGATTGGAAAAAACGGTGGACTGGTATCTGGCCAATGAAACCTGGATTCGAAATGTTACCAGTGGCGATTACCAGAAGTTCTACAACGATCAATACAGTAAACGTTCCTGAACTATTAACCTAGCGCTTTATGCCTTTTTTTGATACAGAAATTCCAGGCCTTAAAATTTTTGAACCCGCCGTTTTTAAAGACGATCGCGGGTATTTCTTTGAATCGTATAACACGCAAACCTGGGCCGCCCAGGGCGTTGATACCCAGTTTGTGCAGGACAATCAATCTTTTTCCCATTACGGAGTGATCAGAGGCCTCCATTATCAACAGGACCCTCATGCGCAAACCAAACTGGTTCGTGTATTAAAAGGTTGCATCCTCGATGTGGCCGTCGATATTCGTAAAGGATCCCCCCATTTTGGAAACGTATACTGTGTGGAATTATCAGCTGAAAATAAAAAGCAGCTTTTATTACCAAAAGGATTTGCGCACGGATTCTCTGTGCTGAGTGAAACGGCAGAAGTACTCTATAAATGTGATGCCTTTTATTCAAAAAGTACTGAGGCAGGCATTCGATTCGATGATCCGCAATTAAAGATTGACTGGAAAATCCCTTCCGGCGCCGTCATCGTTTCTGAAAAAGACAAAGCACTTCCTTTTTTAAACGAAGCACAGAATAATTTCGTTTTTTAATTCCGAATCATCTTTCATGCAAAAGCCGGTCATCATTGTTACAGGTGCAAATGGACAACTCGGAAAGGAGTTGCGGGACTGTGCGGCCGCTTTTGATGCATACCGGTTTGTTTTTTTAAGCCGGGAAGATCTGCCGATCCACCATTTTGAGCTGGTGTTAAATTTTTTTGAAGCCTATAAGCCCGCTTATCTTATCAATTGTGCCGCCTATACAGCGGTAGATAGGGCTGAATCGGAAAGCGATCTGGCATTTCTGGTGAATGGAACCGCACCCGGGGTGCTGGCTGCTGTAGGTAAAAAATATGGCACCAAAACCATTCATATCTCTACGGATTATGTATTTGCAGGCGATTCAGCTATCCCTTATAAAGAATCAGATGCTACAGCACCTTTGAATGTTTACGGACAATCAAAACGGGCGGGTGAATTGGAGGCCATTAAAGCCGACCCAACCTGCATGATCATCCGAACCGCCTGGGTATATTCAGCCTATGGAAATAATTTCCTGAAAACGATGATCCGTTTAATGAAGGAACGCCCCGCTGTAAATGTGGTCAATGATCAGATCGGTGCCCCTACTTATGCTGCCGATCTCGCCATGGCTATCATGCGGATAATTGAATCTGGTCACTGGGTGCCCGGAATCTATCATTTCAGTAATCAGGGAAAGATCAGTTGGTTTGAATTTGCTCTCGCCATTGCAAAAGCTATTAACAGCCCTTGTTTGGTGCATCCGATTCCGGGAGAACAATATCCCACACCGGCAAAAAGGCCGTCTTTTTCTTTACTGGACACGTCAAAAATTCGGACCACTTTTAATATTGAAATACCTGAGTGGAAAGACGGACTGACTCGTTGTTTAAGCAAACTACAGGTGTAACAGCGTCATCGTAGTAAAATAATTATAGCAATCTTATATTCCTGTATATGAATACGTCCTGCGATATTATCTGTTTTTCACTCTCCCGCTGGGATTCGGCTATTTCATCTCCTGCCTTATCACTGGCTAAGGAATTTGCAAAGAACAACAGGGTGTTTTATATCGACCATCCGTATTCATGGAAAGATTATTTTAAAGGGAAATATACTCCTGAGATCAGTTCCCGAAAAGAAGCGCTCCTGAAGGGGAAGAATGTATATTCCAATCCGCCCCAATTGCCTTCGAATATAACGGTAGTGACTACGCGTTTAACCCTGCCGATCAATTTTCTGCCCAACGGGGCACTCTATAAACTGCTTTCTAAGCAGAATGATAAAATTGTTTTGAACAGCATACGCCAATTGATCAGGGATTTTCAGTTAAAGGACTATATCTACGTAAATTTCTTTGATCCTTATTTTGTGCGTGAATTGCCAGAAGATATAAAACCCATCCGCAGTGTTTATCAATCGATGGATGATATTTCCCAGGTGGCTTATTCCAACCGCCATGGTACACGGCTGGAGGAAGAGATCATTCGTAATTTTGATTATACACTTTGTACCTCAAGAGAATTGACCAGACTCAAGTCGCCGTTTTCCCCCCGTGTTTTTTTGCATCCCAATGCTGTTGATACCACCATATTTAATCGGGCTGTAAACGAGCCTTTGCCACGACCCAGGGAGCTGGCTGATATTTCAACCCCAATCATCGGATTTACCGGCAGTGTGGAGTATCGTTCAGACTTTGAATTATTAAAGAAGATAGCCTTGGCACACCCCGACAAAACATTGGTTTTTGTGGGACCCGTTCAAACAGAGGAGCATATCGCAGTGGGTTTAGATAAAATGCCGAACGTGCGTTTTCTGGGGCCACGCCAGATCACAGAATTGCCCGATTATCTCAAGTATTTTGATTGCGCGATCATTCCCTATCGGAAAACAACCCTTACTAAAAGTATCTATCCATTAAAGATCAATGAATATCTCGCAGCAGGAAAGCCTGTAATAGCGGTCAATTTTTCCGAAGACATGTATTCTTTCCATGAGGTAGCTTATGTGGAAAATACTCATGAAGATTTTATTGCCGCTATCGATAAAGCGATTCAGGAAGATAGTACGGAAAAGATAAAAGCTCGTATGGCTGTGGCGGCGCAAAATACCTGGACAGCCCGTGTGGCTCGTTTCTGGGAGATCATTGCTCCGGATCCCCGCGCCTGAGGCCCGCGGTTTCCGGAAGGGTTACCTGTATATTGAAGAACTTCGTTATATTCAGGAACTAAACCAACACACATGAAACCGTTGCTGCTGTTTCTTTCCCTTCTTTTTATCAATCAATCTTTCGCCCAGCGATCAGTAATCCATTGCGGAAAATTGATCGATGTAACAGACCTTACGGTCAAAGATAAAATGACCATAGTATTGGATGGAAATAAGATCATTTCCGTGCAGAAAGGATTTTCAAAGCCTGTGACAGGCGAAAAACTCATTGATCTCTCTGATTATACTGTTATGCCCGGTTTGATGGACATGCACGTGCATCTTGAAAGTGAAACGAAGAAAGGTGCCTTAGCCGATAAATTCATTATGAATCCGGAAGACATCGCCTTTGAATCGGCCAGAAATGCCGAAACGACTTTAATGGCAGGGTTTACCACGGTTCGGGATCTGGGAGGTAGTGGTGTCAATATAGCCTTGCGTAATGCAATTAATAAAGGGCTGGTGAAAGGACCGCGTGTATTTACCAGCGGGAAGAGTATTGCTACCACTGGCGGACATGCCGATCCTACAAACGGATACAGCCGGTTGCTTATGGGAGATCCTGGACCAAAAGAAGGTGTGGTGAATGGAGTGGATGATGCCCGTAAAGCGGTTCGTCAGCGTTATAAAGATGGAGCAGACTGTATAAAGATCACCGCAACTGGTGGTGTATTGAGTCAGGCTAAGAATGGTCAGAATCCGCAGTTTACAGAAGAAGAGATCCGGGCCATTGTGGAAACAGCCAGGGATTATGGATATACCGTTGCCGCACATGCGCATGGAGCCGAAGGAATGAAACGTGCCATTCGGGCCGGCGTAACTTCAATTGAACATGGAAGTTTGCTCGATGATGAAGCGATCGCTCTTTTTGTGAAATATGGTACCTGGCTGGTTCCCACCATTACAGCCGGGAAGTCTACTTCAGATTCGGCAAAGATCCCGGGTTATTATTCAGCGATCGTAACGCCCAAAGCGTTGGAAATAGGCGTAAAAATTCAGGATGCTTTTGCCAAAGCCTATAAGGCGGGCGTAAAGATCGCTTTCGGTACCGATGCCGCTGTATTTGCACACGGTAAAAACTATATGGAGTTTAAATATATGGTGGAAGCCGGAATGCCGGCACTGGAAACGATCAAAGCCGCCACGCTGAACGCCGCCGAATTATTGGGTATAAAATCCACACTGGGTTCTATTGAACCAGGAAAAATAGCCGATATCATAGCGGTTAAAGGAGACCCGACGCAGGATATCAGTGTTATGAAGAATGTGGTATTTGTAATGAAAGAAGGGCAGGTGTATAAACAATAAAACTACTGCACCGAGAATTCCACCTTTTCCGAGGACTTGATCTTTTCGATCAGCGCGAGTACCTGATTGGTAAGGGAGGGTAAACTCGCTTCTATTGCAGGGGTTAATTGTGTACCCTGAATCTGTATGGAAGCAATGCTTACAACATACAGATAAATGTCAGGCATTCTGTCTAACAGTTGCAAAGCCCCCACCAGGTCTTTCAAACCAATATCATGGGTGCTCATTGCGGGCGGGAAGTCTGAGGCAAATCGCGGTCTGATCAATCGGGTGGTTCCGGCCGGCCGGTCGTCCAGCGTTGCATCAATTAAAATTACGGTTGCATATTTTTCAAAATATTCCAACAGGTGAAACCCGCCTGTTCCGCCATCCAGTACATCAACGCCCTCCGGAACGCCATGTTCTAAAAACCATTCAGCTGTATGCACACCAATCCCTTCATCGGCCATTAAATAATTTCCGATTCCAAGCAATAGAATGTTATTGGTATGCATACGCTGAATGTGTTTACTTAAAACTTAAAACTTATCACTTCTTTTCATGCTGCTTCTTCGCCTCATCAAAAACCTCTTCCTCAATAAATTTCCATCCACCGCCCATGCTTGATATTTCGCCACGACCTTCTACATAGTCATGATAGAATACCAGATATACATGGATCACGGTAAACAGAATGAATACCCACATAGCCCAATGGTGGATCTCACGAAGTAAGAAATCACCGCCGGTTAAATAAGGTACCCAGGCGAATAGTTTGGCAAACCAAAATTGACTGGTGGCGGCATACAATCCAAAGCCGGTCAAACATTGGATCAGGAACAATACAAAAGTGAAGAAATAGATAAATCCTGCCATTGTATTGTGCCCAACACTCAGATGTTCTTTTCCTTTTAACATCAGAATATCGATCTTGAATACATGCCACATTTCTTTAAAGAATTTCTTATTTGTAGGAATGAAATTCTTCCAGTCGGCATAGTGGTTGCCCACGAATCCCCAGTAAATGCGGAATACAAAATTGAAGAAGAAAATATACGCGCCGGCAAAGTGAATGGTGCGCATCCATCCCATGGTGAATTGGGAGGATGCATCTTTATGGCTTTGCAGCGGCAACGGGCCTGCAATGTAGAATCCGGTTACGATCAGTGCCAGAATGCACAGGGCATTCAGCCAATGATAAATACGAACCGGTAATTCCCATACATACACCCGGCGAAGCTTATGCGTAGAAGGAGCTGTTACATTACTCATAGTTCGGTGCTTGTTTGAATGAATTAATCACCTAACACACTTACTCGGTTCAGGTGTTTACCATGTTCATCATACAGGTGAACGCTGCAGGCCAAACAGGGGTCAAAGGAGTGAATGGTCCGCAAAATTTCTACGGGCTGATTCACATCTGCCACAGGGGTATCCATCAGCGCTGCCTCATAGGCCGATTGC
Organism: uncultured Chitinophagaceae bacterium; assembly: GCA_964555605.1. Classification (GTDB taxonomy): domain Bacteria; phylum Bacteroidota; class Bacteroidia; order Chitinophagales; family Chitinophagaceae; genus Endoryza. Next base: position 68,132 of record CAZKSY010000006.1, read on the forward strand.
TTACCATTGCCATCTCTGGGCGAAGCATTCCAGGTGGTTGGAACCACCAGTTGATAGTTCGCAATTTTCTTATCCTCGATATTGATCCAGTGAGCCAATGCACCACGGGGCGCTTCAGAATAGCCAACACCCAGTGCCTTGGCCGGCCAGGTGGCTGGATCAAACTTGCTGGTTTCAGCCATGCGGTTATCGCCCGACTTAATATTGGCAATAAGCTTATCAAAGAATTCCAATCCCCACTGTGCCACCAGTACGCTTTCCAGACCACGTGCGGCGGTTCTGCCCAATGTTGAAAACAATGCCTGAACAGGCACATTCAAATCGGTGAGTGTTTTTTCCACCACGGCCTTATAATCTTCCCGGCCACGGGCATATCCTACCAGTACACGTGCTAAAGGACCAACCTCTACAGCATTGCCTTTCCATCTGGGGGTTTTCAGATAACTGTATTTCTGTGTGGTATCCAAATGTTCAAATGGAGGTTTGGGGCCGGTGTATTTGATCTTGCTTTCACCTTTCCAGGGGTGCAGACCAACTTTATCACCTCCTGCATACTCGTACCAGCTATTGGTTACGAACTCCTGTACTTCATCATCCTTACGAAGATCCACCTCGTATAATTTGGTGATGTCTTTATTCAGGATCACACCGGAAGGGAATTTGTAATTTTTGGTATCATGATATCCATCTGTTCCCAGATCTCCATATACCATAAAGTTTCCTAATCCGCCACCTATTCCGCCCCAATCTTTATAGAAGGAGGCAATGGCCATCAGATCCGGAATATATACCTGTTCAACAAATACTTTCGCCTGCTCCAGTAATTGTTTTACATAGGCCAGTCTTTCTGCATTGATACCACTTACATCATCAATACTGATGGCGCAAGCCATACCACCCACCAGGAAATTGGGGTGGGGGTTCTTTCCTCCAAATATGGCATGGATCTTTACGATCTCTTTCTGCCATTCCAATGCTTCCAGATAGTGGGCTAAACCAATTAAATTCACTTCTGCCGGAAGTTTATAAGCAGGGTGTCCCCAATAGCCATTGGCGAAAATGCCTAACTGTCCGCTTTCCACGAATTTTCCAATGCGCTTTTGGATATCACTAAAATAACCGGGTGAACTTTTTGGCCAGGATGAAATACTCTGGGCCAGTTCAGATGTTTTTTTAGGATCTGCTTTCAGCGCATTCACTACATCTACCCAGTCCATTGCATGCAGGTGGTAAAAGTGTACTACGTGGTCATGTATATACTGGGCACAGAACATGATATTTCGTACCATTTCTGCATTGGGCGGAATTGTTATGCCGAGGGCATCTTCCACTGCTCTTACAGAAGTAAGGGAGTGAATAGAGGTACATACACCACATACACGACCAACAAATGCCCAGGCATCTCGGGGGTCGCGGCCTTTTAGTATTTCTTCCAGCAACCGTACCATGGTACCACTGCTGTAGGCATCTTTGATCTTTCCATTTTCAATTTCTGCTTCTACCCGTAAGTGACCTTCAATTCTTGTTACGGGGTCAACAACTATTCTTGTACTCATAATTCAGTCTTTTAAATTATTTAGATTCAAGATCCTCTTCACCTTTCTTTCCCTCTTTTTCCAGATTGGTGATCAGTTTGCTCTTCCGCACATTCGTCATGATCGCGTGTGCGCCAATGGCACCAACAGTAGCCCCCAGGGCTACCTTACCAATGCCATCTGCGGTAGATTCGATGCCGAAGCCAGGGAAGGCAGAAGCTCTTTCATACAATCGGCCATTATCCCAATAGTTCGCTTCACTGCATCCGAAGCATCCATGACCACTCTGTATCGGAAAACTGGTACCATTATTCCACTTGGTAACGCCACAGGCGTTATAAGTGGATGGACCTTTACAACCTACCTTGTACAAGCAATATCCTTTGCGGGCATTTTCATCATCAAAACTCTCCACATACAAACCGGCATCGTAGAACGGACGACGATAACAGGTATCGTGCACCCGCTTACTGTAGAATGCCTTCGGACGACCTAAACCATCCAGCTCTGGAAGTTTGCCGAAAGTAACTACATGGACGATCACACCTGCCATCACTTCTCCAATAGGAGGACAGCCCGGTACTTTGATCACTGTTTTACCTGGTAATAATTGATGTATTGGGGTGGCACTTGTTGGATTTGGTTTCGCGGCCTGCACACAACCATTACTGGCGCAACTGCCCCAGGCAATAATGGCTTTCGCTCCGGCTGCAGCCTCCTCCAGAATTTGGATCGAGGTCTTTCCTCCAATCATGCAATACACTCCATCGGCCGCTACCGGCACACTTCCTTCCACACATAAAATATACTCTCCCTTATATTTTTCCATGGTGTTTTTCATCGCTGCTTCCGCCTGAAAACCGGAAGCGGCCATCAGGGTCTCAGAATAGTCCAATGAAATTTGATCCAACAGAATGTCGGCTACCATAGGATGCGAGGAGCGTATAAAACTTTCACTGCAACAGGTACACTCCTGAAAATGTAACCAGATAACTGGTAAGCGGGGTGATTGTTGCAATGCTTTTGCTACCTGTCCGATTCCGGATTCCGCTAAGCCCATATAGGCTGCCATCATGGTGCAAAACTTAACGAAGTCACGACGGGAATAGCCTTTTCGCCTTACCTCATCATAATAGGTAGGCATTTTTGAGGGAGTGTCTGACATATGCGAAGATTTTGGTGGAGAATGGTTTACAAGGTAATTATTGAATGTTCCAACGCCAGATGAGAGGTGTCATAGATTTAGGTGAGAAAAGTCAGCACCAGGAACTATGCAGTTTTCTAATTTCAGTGAAAATTGATTGTCGATGAAAAAGAACTTCCTGGCAGTAGCTGCATTGATCGCTGCAATGATGCTTCCCGTTTTGTCAATGGCACACGAAGGTCACGGACATACACACGGATTTACGATCAAACATTATTTTGTTGAACCTGAGCATCTTGTTGCCAGTTTAGTGGCTATCGCTGTGGGTGTTTGGTTCTTTAAAGCACAACGTAAGAAGAGCGCCGCCTAACAGTTATGCACGAATTATCGATCGTTATGAGTATTATCGGCATTGCCGAGAAGGAAGCTTCACGTGCCCAGGCCAGCCATATTGAAGAGATAGAACTGGACATCGGAGCACTGAGTGGAGTGGAAATGGCGAGTTTTGACTTTGCGTGGACACAGGCAACCCGTAATACCATTCTGGAAAATGCCGTACGAAAAATAAACGATATCAAAGGAAAAGCCCGCTGTTCTGATTGCGATGCTGAATTTTCAATAGCCCATTATTATGATCCCTGCCCTCATTGTGGAAGTCATTTATTAATTATTCAATCCGGTAAAGAATTGCGGGTTCGTTCCCTGACTATTACGTAACTATTAAATTTTATTTTATGTGTGCTACCTGCGGTTGTGATACTAACAGTATGCTGCATTCCCATCATGGTACCCAAGATCACGGGCATGAACATGGGAATACCAAAACCGTTCTGGATGTTGAACAGGATATTCTGTATCAGAATAATTTACTCGCCGAACGTAACCGCGGTTATTTTGAAGCCAAAAATATACTTGCCTTAAATCTGGTAAGCTCTCCGGGTTCCGGTAAAACCTCCTTACTGGAGCGTACCCTTAAGGAAATGGGTGGTCAGATCAGTTTCGCCGTTATTGAAGGCGATCAGCAAACCTCCAATGATGCCGATCGTATACATGCTACCGGCACAAAAGTGGTACAGATCAATACCGGAAAAGGCTGTCACCTCGATTCCCATATGGTGCTGCATGCAGTGCAGGGCATGAAGCCCAAAGACAATTCTGTATTGTTTATTGAAAATGTGGGCAATCTGGTTTGCCCCGCCATGTTCGACCTGGGCGAAAGATATCGCGTGGTGGTGATCAGTGTTACGGAAGGGGAAGACAAGCCGCTGAAATATCCCGATATGTTTCATACCTCTAATGTGTGCATCATCAATAAAACAGATCTTCTCCCGTATGTGCCTTTTAATTTGGAGAAGGTAAAAGAATATGCGCGTCAAATCAATCCGGCGCTGGAAATTATTGAATTGAGCTGTACTACCGGGGAAGGATTTCAGGAATGGTATCAATGGTTGCAGTCTAAAGTGCTCGTGGAGGAACCCGCCTAAGCAAACAGCATGCAATCCTACCATATACATATAAAGGGATTGGTTCAAGGGGTAGGCTTCCGGCCATTTGTAGCACAACTGGCTCAAAAGATCGATCTCTGTGGATGGGTGGCTAATTCCTGTGATGGGGTTCATATTGAGGTGACCGGTTCCGATCACGATCTCAAGCAATTTCAACGGGCACTGGTGCATCAAGCCCCTCCACGTTCCATCATCACAGAGATGCGTGTACGTAAAATAGAAACGACTGTTTACGAAAAATTCACGATTAAAACCTCGGGTCCTGCCAACCAAAAGCCCGATCTCCTGCCAGCCCCTGATATGGCCCTGTGTCCTTCCTGCCGAAATGAATTAATGCGACAAAGCAACAAGCGTTATCATTATCCCTTTATAACCTGTGTGCATTGCGGCCCGCGTTACTCCATCATACAACAACTGCCTTATGATCGTTCTGCCACCACCATGGCAGCACTGCAACCCTGCAACGATTGTGAGGAGGAATACCTGTCAAGTGCTAACAGACGATACCACAGCCAAACGAACTCTTGTGCCCATTGTGCCATCCCCATGCATCTCTTTGATGCCGATGGTATAGCCATTTCATCCGACCCCGAAGAGATTATTAAATCGGTGCAGTTGGCACTTTGCTATGGTTCTATAGTTGCCATAAAAGGGATAGGAGGGTATCTGTTACTGGCCGATGCCACCAATGAAGCCGTGATTAAATTATTACGCGACCGGAAGCACCGCCCGGCCAAACCATTTGCAGTTTTATATGATTCGGCTGAAGATGCCATGGAAGATGTTTTAATGAGCACCGGTGAAAAGGCCATGCTGGAAGGACCGGAATCACCTATCGTACTTTGTATAAAGCGAAAGCACCTTCGATCAGATATCTGTGATGAACAGGTGGCCCCCGGCTTACATCGCTTAGGTGTAATGCTTCCCTACACCGGCTTACTCAAATTGATTACCTCTACTGTTAAACGGCCACTCCTTGCTACCAGTGCCAATTTGAGTGGTGCACCGCTTATTTATAAAGATGAAGAGGCCCTGCGTGAACTCGGAGCTTTTGCCGACCTGATCCTTACCTATGATAGAGATATAGTTACCCCGCAGGATGATAGCGTGGTGCAATTCACTACGGGAGGTAAATTGATTTTTCTGCGGCGCAGCAGAGGGTTTGCTCCCAATCTTTTCCCTGATCCTCTTCCTCCTTCCAATCGTTGCCTGATGGGAATTGGCGCAGATATGAAAAATGCGTTTGCCCTTAAGGACGATCGCCACCTTTTTGTGAGTCAATTTCTCGGTGATCAGCAGTCGCTGGAAGCACAGCAATGTTTCAATGATACCTTTGCGCATTTGACTGCCTTGCTGAAAATGCAGCCCGACACCATTATTGCAGATAAACATCCCGGTTACACAAGTACCGGCAGAGCCCGCGAAATTGCAGCAGAAACACAAGGAAAATTTATTCAGGTGCAACATCATAAAGCACATTTTGCCTCCGTACTTGCCGAACACAAACTGCTTGAATCGGCTTCGCCTGTACTCGGCATAATCTGGGATGGTACCGGATGGGGGGAGGACGAACAAATCTGGGGAGGTGAGTTTTTTACGTATGAAGAAAAAAAGATGGACCGCTGGATGCATTGGTCTTATTTTCCACAGATATTGGGTGATAAAATGAGCCGGGAGCCCCGTTTGTCTGCATTGAGTTTAATGCATGTGGCCCAGGCAGATACTGCTTTATTGCAAAATTATTTTGAACCGGCGGAATGGCAGTTTTATACGCAGTGGTTGTGTCGGGAAGCATCATTGATGAATTGTAGTGTAGGTCGTTTGCTTGATGGAATATCATGTTTTGTTACAAATTGTTCCTATAATCTGTATGAAGGAGAAGCCGCCATGAAACTGGAAGCACTCGCGATGTCGGATTCATCAGCCGATCGTTCCTTTTACGAAATTGAAATACGGGACCAGGAATTGAATTGGCATCCGATGGTAAAGGCTGTCATACGTGATAAAATGAATGGGATATCTGCAGGACAGATCGCTGTTCGTGTTTGGAATTCTCTGGCTCAGGTCATTAAAAAGGTAGCTGAAATATCGGGCATACAACGGATAGCGTTTAGTGGCGGTGTTTTTCAAAATGCGTTTCTGGTACAGTTGATCACCGATTTAATGGGGGACCATTTTGAACTTTTCTTTCAGGAGAAGTGTAGCCCCAATGATGAAGGGATCGCTCTGGGTCAAATAGCCTATGAACTTTTTAATATCGACCGGGATCTTGAATTTCAGGATTCCATTCCTGCTTATAGCATTGAAAAAATATCAGAATAGTAGTAGTAAACAGAAAATTCTATTTTATGTGTTTAGCCATTCCGGGTAAAGTTTTATCTATCACCACACAACTCGACGATACATTTCGTCAGGGGAAGGTTTCATTTGGTGGTATAGTGAAGGAGATCAATCTATGCATGGTTCCTGAAGCCGCTGTGGGTGATTATGTTTTGGTGCATGTAGGGGTGGCTATTAGTGTAATAGATGAAGAAGAAGCCAGACAAACCTTCGACTACCTGAAGCAAATAGGTGAGGTGGAAGAACTGGAACCTGATTCTCCCACTTCTCAAAATAAAGGCATATGAAATACCTGAGCGAATACAGAGATCCTGAGTTGGTGAAAGAGTATATTGAAGAGATTCATAAAGTAACCACACACCCATGGACATTAATGGAGATCTGTGGAGGTCAAACACATAGTTTGGTAAAAAATGGCATTCTGGATATGCTGCCTGCCCATATCACCATGGTGCATGGTCCCGGATGCCCGGTGTGCGTAACCAGTGTAAGTGTGATCGACGAAGCCGTATACCTGGCCAGCCGAAAAGATGTTATACTGTGTTCATTTGGTGACATGCTGCGTGTGCCAGGATCACAAAAATCGTTGCTGGAAGCCAAGGCCGAAGGAGCTGATGTGCGGATATTGTATTCTCCACTGGAAGCCGTTCAACTGGCCAAACAACATCCGGATAAGGAAGTGGTGTTTTTTGCAGTTGGTTTTGAAACAACGGCACCGGCTAATGCGCTTAGTGTTGTGCATGCCCATAAAATGGGCGTTAAAAACTACAGCATTCTCGCCTCCCATGTATTGGTGCCGCCTGCCATGGAAGCTATACTGGGCGATCCGGAAAATACAATTGATGCCTTTCTCGCTGCCGGCCATGTATGCACGATCATGGGCATGGATGAATATTATCCGGTAGCCGAAAAATATAAAACGCCCATCGTGGTAACTGGATTTGAGCCGGTTGACCTCCTGCAGGGGATTCTGATGGCAGTAAAACAATTGGAGCAGGGGATTTATAAAGTGGAAAATCAATATGCGCGTACAGTTCAGCGTGAGGGAAACAGAATGGCACAGGAAACCATTCAGGAAGTGTTTGCTGTTAGTGACCGCATCTGGCGGGGCATTGGCTCGATTCCGCAAAGCGGATATGAAGTGAATGAACAATATAAAAATTACAATGCCCGGTTGAAGTTTCAGATGAATCTGCCCGTAGCGGAAGAAAATAAATTATGCATCAGTGGTGCCATCATGAAAGGATTGAAAAAACCATTTGATTGCCCCGAGTTTGGAAAAGCATGCAAGCCGGAACATCCGCTTGGCGCACCCATGGTAAGCAGTGAAGGTGCCTGCGCGGCCTATTACCATTATGCATTTGGAAATTTATTACAGGAGAATGAAATATAATGAACATGAAGCTGGAATGCCCCATGCCTAAATTTGACTTCGATGTAATTACCCTGGGTCATGGCAGTGGTGGTTTATTGACCCACCGGCTGTTACAGACAGGTGTTTTTGATATATTGAAAAATGATCACCTGGATCAGCAGCACGACGGTGCAGTATTGCATCTGAACGGTCCTGTTGCCTTTAGTACCGATAGTTATGTGGTTTCGCCCCTTTATTTCCCCGGGGGAAATATTGGTGACCTGGCCATAAATGGTACCGTAAATGATCTGGCCATGTGCGGGGCACAGGCTAAATATCTGTCTCTGGGATTTATCATTGAAGAGGGACTGAAAATGGAGACCTTTTGGGATATACTTCTAACGATCCGGCAAGCGGCTGATCGGGCTGGAATTTCTATTGTAACCGGTGATACCAAGGTAGTGGAGAAGGGAAAGGGAGATCAGTTATTCATCAATACTTCTGGAATCGGAAACATTCATCCGGATGCCAGCATTCATCATCATCGTATTAAGGAAGGAGATAAGATCATCATCAGCGGACCTCTGGCTGCTCACGGTATCGCTATTATGAGTATCAGGAAAGGCCTGGAGTTTGAAACCTCGATTACCACGGATTCTGTTAACCTGAATCATACCATTGCCTCCCTGCTGGATGTTTTTGGAAAGGACATTCACTTTCTCCGCGATCCGACCCGAGGTGGATTGGCATCCGTTTTAAATGAAGTGGCCGGACTCACCGGGCTGGGTTTTCACATCGTTCAAAACGACCTCCCTATCGATCCTCAGGTGGAAGGCGCTTGCGAAATGCTGGGGTTAGACCCCCTTTATGTAGCCAATGAAGGGCTTTTTGTTGCCATTGTGGCCGGTGAAAAAGCGACTGATTTCCTTCAGACCCTGAAAAAAGATCCCAATGGACAGCATGCCGCTATTATTGGGGAAGTTCGGAGAGAACAAGCCAAAAAAGTGATTCTGAAAAGCAGGATCGGGGGGAGCCGGGTGGTTAATTTCCTGCCGGGAGAACAATTGCCCCGGATCTGCTGATATTATATCATATATAAAAAAAAGCGATGCTGTTGCATCGCTTTTTTGTTGCCCGACCTGGATTCGAACCAAGACAAACAGAACCAAAATCTGTCGTACTACCATTATACTATCGGGCAGCCTGGCCAACAGTTTTATCCGTTGGGGGTGCAAAAATAAGGCAGGGAAACATTTTCCCCAAATGCATTTTGATATTTTTTCCATTGATTCTCTGAAGAATACAGTTAAAAGCCTTTTTTAAAGGCAGAATGGCAGGGTGCAACACCTATGTTTTCCAATGAAACTTATGTATCTTTCGCCAAATGGACGGGTTATGAAATTGTTTTTCATGGCGGTACTGTGTCTGTGTACCACTGTTTTATATGCGCAGAATGTAGGGATAGGGGTGACCACCCCCCTGGAAAAACTGCATGTGGACCAAAATATCCGTATCGGGGTAGGTTCCTGGTCTTCTCCACTTTTTAACCGCTATATAAAATTCGGCGATGGAAACTATGTAACCATTGGAGAAGTGGGATTGGACGATCGATTGGAGTTTTCAGCCCGTGAATTTATATTTCGTAATTCCGGCGCCTATGGGGTCAATAACGGGAAAGTAGGTATCAATACCACTGGCTCACCTGCCGCTTATCTGGACGTAAATGGTAATGTAAAGATCACCGACGGTACCCAGGCGCTGGGGAAAGTGCTAACTTCTGGTGCCGATGGTACGGCCTCCTGGCAGTATACCTCTAATGCCAATACAGGATTTCATGCCAGTTTTGAAAGTGCGGTTATGACCGTTCAGCCCAATATGGATACCCTGATCATTTTTGAAAATGAACAGTTTGATGACGGCCTGGGATATAATGCTGCCACCGGAATTTTTACCGCCAGTGCCGACGGCACTTATATGTTCAGTGTTAAAGTGCAATGGCAGCTAACCGCCTCCACGAATCAATCTCTTCGCGTATTTCTGGATAAGAATGGATCCAAAGCAGAAGAAGCGATAGAATCTTTCACCAGCTCTGCCGCAACAGATATTAAAACCATCAGTTTCACCAGCATCATTAAAATGGGGGCCGGCGATATTATCAAAGTAATGGCCCGTCAGGATTCCGGTTCCAATCAGGAGATCATGATGACCAATACCACATTTTCCGGCCATCGTATTTATTGATCATTTCAGCATTTGATTAAGTATATTCGGTATAAATAATACCGAAATGACTGCTTTTAACAGACGCTCCTTTCTTTCCCGTGCCGGAACTTTTTCTGCCTCAGCATTATTGGCTTCGATCACGACTCCTGCATGGAGCCGTGGCTTAGATAAAGCCTTGCAGAACGCTTCTGGTATCAGTCCTGAAGACCTTGCCTCAGAAGAAGATTTCTGGTATTATGTACAACAATCCTATACTGTTTCTCCTTCTCTCATCAATTTAAATAATGGGGGGGTGGCTCCTTCGCCAAAAACGGTTCAGGATGCCATGAAGCGTTTTCATGATATCAGCAATGAAGCACCCAGTTATTACATGTGGCGTATCGTGGATCAGGGAAGGGAACCCCTGCGCCGCAACCTGGCAAAATTGGCTGGCTGCGACACGGAAGAAATAGCCATTCAACGAAATGCCTCTGAAGCATTGGAGGCTGTAATATTTGGCCTGGATCTGAAGGCGGGCGATGAAGTGGTTCTCACAAAGCAGGATTACCCTAATATGATCAATGCCTGGAAACAGCGGGAATTGCGTGACAAGATCAAACTGGTTTGGATCAATCTGGAACTACCCAGCGAAGATGACAACTATATCGTTAATGAGTACGTGAAGGCATTTACCCCTAAAACCAAAGTGGTTCAGGTTACACATATAATCAATTGGAATGGACAGATTCTTCCTTGTCGAAAAATTGCTGATGCGGCCCATGCACGTGGTATCGAAGTATTAGTAGATGGCGCCCATAGTTTCGCTCATTTTGCATTTAAGATCCCAGACCTGGGGGCCGATTATTTTGGCACCAGTTTGCATAAATGGCTTAGTGCCTGTATCGGTAGCGGATTGTTATATATCAAGAAAGAGAAGATCAAAAATATATACCCGCTATTTGCTGCAGGCGATCCCAAAAGCCCGGATATACGAAAATTTGAAAATCTTGGTACCCGCCCCTTTTTCATTGAGCAGGCCATTGGTAAAGCAATTGAATTTCATGAAATGATCGGCAGCGAACGGAAAGAAAAACGGCTTCATTATCTCAAAAATTACTGGATGGAGAAAGTGAAGGACATCCCTAAAGTGAAACTTGGTACTTCCCTGCATCCTTCCTATGGTTGTGCCATTGGATTAGTAGGGGTGGAAGGGAAAAAACCAGCGGAGCTGGATTCATTTTTACTGGATAAATACAAGATACATGCAGTGGGAATTGAATGGGAGAATATCAAAGGGGTACGAGTAACACCAAACGTTTACACCACCACAAAAAATCTCGACGTACTGGTGGAAGCAATCACCCGTTTCGCTTCCCTATAATTAATACAGGTTGTATGAATCGCTTGCTGCTTATACTGTTTATGGCAGGATGTGGTATGCAAAAAGCTGCTGCGCAAAATGGATTAGATCCTGGCGTATTAGCGGGCACTCCTTATTTTACCATTTTTACGCCCATACCCGCCGAAATAGATTTTACGCGGAAGCCAACCCGTATTCTTATCGCTCCGCTCTATAAAGTGGATCAATTGAAAGTTGCACGCGACAAAAAGGAGGAATTGATTCAACACTGTTTAAATACTTTTTTGCGGGACATGGCTGCCGAAATGAAAGCAGGCATGTCTCCGGTTGAGGTAGTCGTTGAGAATGATCCTTTTCAAATTACAGGATACCCTAACGATATTTCGGCCATTGCCATTCTTTTAGAAAAGCACAGAGCTGATCTGTTGTTTGGGATCGACCAATTCCGGCCACAAGTTGAAAAGGCAGGGGTGGAAGTGGTGGAAACGCCGGGCGGAACCAAAGACCGCACGGCTACCTATCTCATCAGCGCCTCTGGATCATTACGGTTATACAATACCGATTCCCTTTTGCGTGAATTCCCTTTTTACACTTCAGCCTATTTAAAAGAACGCAAGGTGGTTAGTGGATTGCTTGCTGCGGGTCCTTCACTCGTAAATAATGCAGATGATGCCTTGGCTGTTTCAGCTTTGTGCGCGCGTAATCTGGTTAAACGTATGTTGCCATCAGAAAATTCCTTTGTACTCCGCAAATTCAGTTTGAAAGAGTTTCGAGCGTTTAACCGTTATATGGATCAGGAAGATATTTCCTCTGCAATGGCAGAGGCGGTGAATTTAACAGACAGTAAAAACGGCAAAATAAAAGGCCGTGCCCACATCATGCTGGCGATGCTGCTACATAAAAAAGGCGACTTTGATGCGGCTTTGGCCGAAGTGGAAAAAGCCATACCACTCACCGATGCGGGATCCCCCGCCTATTACCGTTCCTACCTGGTCAAATATGGTTCGGCCCGATTGATCAAATGGAAGTGAGCACTATCCGGCTACGACAAGATAATAGTTCTTCTTCCCTTTTTGCACCAACAGGTATTTATCATGTAACAACAAACTGCTGTCTATTGCCTGTTGTACATTCTCTGCTTTTTTACGATTGATGCTTACGCCACCTCCCTGCACCATTTTACGGGCTTCGCCCTTACTGGGGAAAATGCCCGTGTCGGCCAGAAAACTAACAATATCAATACCGGTATCCAATAATGATCGACTTACTGAAATGCGAACCACTCCTTCCATTCCTTCCAGATCTTCCACCCGTAAGCTTTCGGCGGGCGCATTTTGGTTGGCAAATAATTTTTGCGTGGTTTCTATGGCTTTCTCTAACTCCTCTTTTCCATGTACGAAAGCGGTTATTTCTTCCGCCAGTTTTTTCTGCAGGATCCTTTTGGAGGGATCTGCCTTATGCGTGTTTTCCAATTCCTCAATTACCTCTTTTGACAGAAAGGTAAATATGCGGATCCATTTCAGCACGTCCTCGTCGCTGGCGTTTAACCAGAACTGATAGAATTGATAGGGACTTGTTTTTTCAGGATCCAGCCATACATTTCCTTTCTCTGTTTTACCAAATTTGCCGCCGTCTGCCTTAGTGATCAGCGGACAGGTAAAGGCAAAGGCTTCACCACCTGCTTTTCTTCTCACCAATTCTGTTCCCGTGGTGATATTACCCCATTGGTCGCTGCCTCCCATCTGTAGTTTGCAGTTCTTATTGGTGTAGAGCCAGTAAAAATCATATCCCTGCATTAATTGATAAGCGAACTCTGTATAACTTAACCCAACCTCTCCCTCGATTCTTTTCTTCACACTATCCTTGGCCATCATGTAATTGATGGTAATATGTTTTCCCGTATCGCGCAGAAAATCAATAAAACTGATGCTTTTAAACCAATCGTAGTTATTGGCCATTTCGGCCGCATTGGCTTTAGCAGGGTCAAAATCAAGGAATTTTTCGAGCTGGGCCCGAACACCATTGATGTTTTTGGACAGGGTTGTCTCATCCAAAAGGTTACGTTCCTCGCTTTTTCCGCTGGGATCGCCCACCATACCCGTGGCCCCGCCCACCAACGCAATAGGTTTATGTCCGGCTTTTTGAAGATGAACCAGCAGCAAAATGGGCACCAGGCTGCCAATGTGTAAGCTATCTGCTGTTGGGTCAAAGCCAATATAGGCGGTGGTCATCTCCTTTTTTAATTGCTCCTCTGTTCCGGGCATAATATCCTGTAGCATTCCTCTCCAGCGTAATTCTTCGATCAGTTTCATTTTCAATGTTTAAGCATCAATACTTAGTGTAAACCCTTGTTTTTCAAAAAAAACCACCACCAAAGTCTGATCCTTCCCGTATTGATAAAGAGGGGTGTGGAACGCCCTGATAGTATGGTAAATCAATGATTTAGGCAAAAATACAAATATCAGGTTGCTTTGCTTTAGGTATGCAATATTTTACTTTGAATTTCGTTCTCAATAATTGGGTGAATTGTTTCGAACTCCTTCATTTTCATAGTGAATCAAGTAATGAAACAGTTCCATCCGGAAAATTTGAAAAATCGTATTTGCTTATACTGAAAATTGGTTCAATGAAAAGAATCCAACTCCTTTTAACCCTGTCCTGCTTCGTTTTAGCTTTGTCCTCACAGGCACAGTTTCGAAAATATTCGAATGAATTTCTCAATATCGGTGCCGGTGCCCGTGGCTTAGCCATGGGAGGAGCCCAGGTGGCTTCGGTGAGTGATGGTACGGCAGGATACTGGAATCCGGCTGGCCTGGTACATGTGAAAGATCAGCCGCAGTTGAACCTGATGCATGCAGAGTATTTTGCCGGCATCGGCAAGTACGATTATGGTAGTTTGATTCTTCCACTCCGGAATAATAAGCGGGTGCTTGGTTTGTCTTTACTTCGTTTTGGGGTAGATGATATTCCCAATACCATCTTTCTCGTAGAACCTGATGGCACCATCAACTTCAGTAATATTCAAACTTTTTCTTCGGCCGATTATGCTTTTCTGGTTTCTCTGGCGCAGCAAAAGAAAATGAAAAATGGAAACATGATCAATGGCGGTATCAATGCCAAAGTGATCCATCGAAAAGCCGGAAGTTTTGCTTCTGCATGGGGTTTCGGATTTGATGCGGGTATTCAGATTACCTCTAAAAAATGGCGCCTTGGTTTTGTTGCCCGCGATGTAACCACCACCTTCAATGCCTGGTCTTTTAACCTCACCGATAAAATGCGTGAAGTGTTTTATGTAACCCAGAATGATATTCCGGTAAAATCTTCGGAACTCACAGCTCCCCGTTTGATCGCTGGTGGTGCGTATAATTTCCGACTTAATAAGAACCTGAATGTACTGGCCGAATTGAACCTCGATGTAACATTTGATGGTCGTCGAAACACGGTCATTAAATCAGATGTTGCCAGTATTGATCCTAAACTTGGTCTGGAAGCATCCTGGAAAGACGTGCTTTTCATCCGTGCCGGTATCAATAACCTGCAACAGGCATTGGATGATAATGATATCACCAATACCAATAAAGTATGGATCTATCAGCCCAGTGTGGGTACCGGTTTTAAGATCAGTAATGTGCAGATAGACTATGCTTTTACCAACCTGGCTAATCAATCGAATCCCTTATATACCCATGTGTTTTCATTGAAAGTAGACCTTAAGAAGAAAGCCTCTAAATAAACTGTCCTATGAGAATGAAGAAACTTCTTACTATGAAAAGAATTTTACTCGGGATCTTAATGCTGATTGCAGTCAATGGCATGGCCCAGTTTAATAATGAATGGATACGTCATACCCAAACCTATTATAAATTCAAAGTAGGCAAAACGGGTCTGTTCCGTATTCCTAAAACTACTTTGGATGCTGCCGGTATCGGCAATGCGCAGGTGCAGTTCTTAGAATTGTGGCGCAATGGTAAGGCGGTGCCATTCTATCCTTCAGTGTCATCAGGTGTATTGCCGGCCAACGGATATATCGAGTTTTGGGCCAAAATGAACGACGGCGAGCCGGATAAGCCGATGTACCGTGATCCAAACTTTCAGCACAATACCGCCTATAGTTTGATCCAGGATTCAGCTACTTATTTCCTTAGCGTGAATACCAATCAATCGGGCTTTGTGTTTTTTGATGGCATGAACGATATCGCCTCAAATACCCTTCCGCTCGAGCCGTATTTCATGCATAAGGTGGGGAATTATTATAAGTCGCGGATGAACCCGGGCTTTGCTGCCGTGGTGGGTGAATATGTATATTCTTCTTCTTATGATAAAGGAGAATTCTGGAGCTCCGGACTTATTGGTCCTTCTGCCCCTTTAAATACCACCATCAGTAATCTTAATGTGTATACAAGCGGACCTGCGTCAACCTTGAAATTTGGAGCAGCCGGAAATGCGCTTAATCCCCGTACGGTTCGTGTGTCAGTGAATAACACGCTGGTGTCTGATACCATCATGGATTATTTCAATGATGTGAATGCTTCGATCAGCCTCCCCACGGCGTTGATCAATACAGGGGTGGCTGCCATGCGTTTTACCAATAATTCCACAGTGGGTACCGACCGAATGGTGGTTTCATATTTTGAATTGATCTATCCACGACTCTTTAATTTTGAAAATAAAACCAATTTCGAATTTACCTTACCGGCCGATGATGACGGGTACTATCTCGAGATCACAAACTTTAATTACGGTGCACAGGCGCCTGTTTTGTATGACCTTACTTTTGGTACCCGTTATGTAGGTGATATCAGTACCGCCGGTCGTATCAAATTTGCTCTTCCGGCAAGTACCAGCGCCACCGATTACGTTTTAGTGAGTGAGGAAGCCGCCAATGTTAACACGATTTCTTCCATTTCACCGCGTACCTTTAATAATTACCGCTTGGCTGCTAATCAGGGCAATTACCTGATCATATCGAACATGGTTCTTAATAACGGCACCAATGGACGCAAACCATTGGACGAGTATGTTGCTTACCGTAAATCCGTGGCAGGCGGCAACTTCAATACCATGTTGGTCGACATTGAAGAGATTACCGACCAGTTTGCCTTTGGGATAAAAAAACACCCATTGGCTGTACGTAATTTTATCTTGTTTGCAAGAGCCAAATTCACCGCACCTATCGAGAACATTTTCCTTATTGGAAGAGGTATGGCCTATAATGAATACCGTACCAATCAGGCCGACACTTTAACGGAAAAACTCAATCTTATTCCATCTTTTGGTAACCCTGCTTCAGATAATATGCTGAGTGCGGCGGATGTTACCAATCCGGTACCTGTAACACCTATTGGTCGTTTGTCGGCAGTAGTGGGTCATGAAGTGGAAGACTATCTGGAGAAAGTAAAAGAATATGAACTGGTTCAGAAAACAGCTCCCAATACACTGGCGGGCAGAGAATGGATGAAAAATGTGGTACATGTTACGGGTGCCAGTGATCCTTATCTGGGGGTGGTGCTGTGTAACTATATGACCATTTACAAGCAAATGGCTGAAGACACGCTTTTTGGCGGAAATGTAAATACCTTCTGTAAAACCTCTACCAATCCGGTAGAACAGTTGTCGACGGAGCGTATCAAGCAACTCTTTGAACAAGGTATCAGCATCCTTACGTATTTTGGTCACTCTTCTGCCACCACATTGGAGTTTAATATCGACAACCCGCAGGCGTATAGCAATCAGGGAAAATACCCCGTATTTTTTGTGAATGGTTGTAATGCCGGTAACTTCTTTACGTACTATCCGCAACGCTTTCTGGTTAATGAAACGCTTTCCGAAAAATTCGTTCTGGCCAAACAACGCGGAAGTATAGCCTTCGTAGCCAGTACCCACTTTGGAATCGTAAACTATCTTAACATCTTCCTGAATAATCTCTATACCAGTTTTGGAAAGATCGATTATGGCAAATCGTTGGGACAAATTAACCGGGAGGCTCTTCAGGGTATCATCAATGCCACCGGACCTTTTGATTATTACGCCCGTATGCACGTGGAGGAGATCACTCTTCATGGCGACCCCGCACTTAAATTGAATGTGCAGCCCAAACCCGATTATGTGATTGAAGAGCCTTTGATCAAAGTAGATCCAAGTTTTATTTCCATTGCTGAAGATAGCTTCCAGTTGAGTGTTAAAGTAATGAATATTGGTAAAGCCATTGGCGACTCCATTCGTTTACAGATCAGACGTCAGTATCCCGACGGAAGCTCCACGATCCTTTACAACAGCAAGCTTCCGTATATCGGATTTGCGGATTCTGTAAAGTTGAATGTGCCGATCGTGGCTACCCGTGATAAAGGATTAAATCGCATTACAGCCATCATTGATGCCGATCTGGCCATTGATGAAATGGCTGAAAACAATAATACGGCCACCAAAGAATTTTTTATCTATGAAGATGAGGCGAGGCCGGTATTCCCTTATAACTATGCCATCGTAAACAATAACAATCAGAAATTATATGCCTCTACAGCCAACCCATTCAGTAATCCGAAAGATTATGTAATGGAGATGGACACCACTGAGAAATTTAATTCAGCATTGAAGATCTCCCGCAACGTAACCTCGCCTGGAGGAGTCGTTGAATTTACGCATGGTACTACCTTACGCGACAGCACTGTTTATTACTGGCGTGTTTCCCTGGTGCCCCCTTCAGGTGGAGAGTACCGTTGGAATGAAGCCTCTTTTGTTTATATCAATGGTAGTGCTGAAGGATTCAATCAGTCGCATTATTTTCAGCACCTGAAATCCAATCTGGAACGCATTCAGTTAAAGGATAACCGCAACTGGAATTTTACAGATAAAAGTAATACGGTAATTATTCGTAACGCTATTTTCCCAACAGGTGCCAACCAGCAAAGCGCCTTCCTGGTTTCATTGAATGAAAGAAGTGATATTGGTCCGGGTTGTAATTACAATGAACTTATATTTAACGTAATTGACCCGATCACATTCAAGCCATGGCGAAACGATTATTCAGGTACCACCGGATTGTTCAAGAGTTTGCGTGCTACCTGTGGTACCCAGCGGGAATATAACTTCCAGTACCTCTTTACAGATAGTGCGAACCGGAAAAAAGCCATGGATTTCATGGATAGTATCCCTGTGGGAGCCTATGTGATCATTCGGGGTAATAACCATTATATCGATGCCTCTAACGTATATGTTAACAAATGGAAAGCAGATACGTCACGTTATGGTTCCAACAATTCCCTGTATCATAAACTGGTGGCAGCCGGATTTACAGACCTCGATAATTTCAATAAGCCCCGCACATTCTCTTTTATTTATAAAAAAGGATCACCGGATTTTGTGCCTCGTTCACAATTCTCTGATAGTATTTTCGATCCTATCAGTATGGTCGTTTCCACTCCAACACCTGATACATTAGGCTTCATCACCTCACCTAAATTCGGTCCGGCTAAATTGTGGCAGGAAGTGATCTGGAGAGGTGTAAGTTCAGAAGATCCTTCTGAAGATGTTCCGGTGGTTACGATTATTGGTGTGGATCATAACGGCATTGAAACAAATCTGTATTCCCTGGATAAGAATACGCAGAACTTTGATATTTCTGCTGTTGACCCGGCACAGTATCCTTACCTGCGTTTGCGTATGTCGAATATGGATTCTACGCATTTAACACCCTATCAGTTAAAATACTGGCGGATTACCTATGTGCCGATTCCGGAAGGAGCTGTAGCACCGAATCTGGCCTTCACCTCAAAAGATACCCTCGAGATCGGTGAAACACTCAATTTCTCTGTGGCATTTAAGAATATCAGTAAACCAGCATTTGATAGCTTGCGTTTGAAACTGGTGATTATTGATGAAAAGAATGTGCAGCATAATATCCCATTGTCAAAAGCCAAACCGCTGATCAGTGGCGATTCAATTATGATCCGCTATAATCTTGATACAAAAGATTATCCCGGAAGAAATACCCTGTATCTGGATGTAAATCCTGATAATGACCAGCCGGAACAACACCATTTCAATAACTTCCTGTATCGGGAATTTTATGTGCGCCCCGATCTGAAGAATCCTTTACTCGATGTTACGTTTGATGGCGTTCACATTCTCAACAGAGATATCGTATCGTCCAAGCCGCATATCCTCATCAAATTGAAAGATGAAGCGAAATTCCTGCTGCTCAATGATACCGCATTGACCAGCGTACAGGTACGCTATCCCGACGGCACCCTGCGTTCATTCAAATTTGATAGCGATACCCTTCGGTTTACACCGGCGGCCTCTGGTGCCGATAATACCGCCACGATCGATTTTAATCCGCATTTTACCGGACAATCGAATCCGGAAGGCGACGAATACGAGCTGATTGTGAAAGGTAAGGACCGCAGTAATAATAAGGCAGGAGAGATCGAATACCGCGTCACTTTCAAAGTGATCAGTAAGCCGATGATCTCGAATATGCTGAACTACCCGAATCCGTTTAGTACGTCAACTGCTTTTGTTTTCACCATTACCGGTAGTGAAGTGCCGCAAAATATCAAGATCCAGATTCTTACAGTTACCGGTAAAGTAGTACGTGAGATCACGAAAGACGAACTCGGTACCCTGCATATAGGCCGGAATATCACTGAATTCAAGTGGGATGGTACCGATCAGTTTGGACAAAAACTCGCCAATGGTGTTTATCTGTATCGTGTGGTAACCACCCTGAATGGTCGTTCCATGGATAAATACAAAGCGGAAGGCGACAATACCGATAAGTATTTTAATAATGGTTACGGTAAAATGTACCTGATGCGGTAATTTCTAAATTCGTAAATAATTATAGGCTGTCGGGTTCCGGCAGCCTTTTTTATGCCCTAATTTTGCGGCTGAAATCTAAACGAATGGCAAAGATCGCAATCAATATAGCTACGGGGAGTTTGCAGCAGGCAGAAATGATCGTTGGAATCGATCTGGGTACTACCAATAGTCTGGTGGCCGTAATTCATCCGGAAACCCAGATGCCCGTTGCACTGAAAGAACATGATAGTGCCAGCCTGGTACCTTCCATCGTTTATCTTGATTCGCGTGACATTAAAGTGGGGGAAGCCGCCAAACCTTTTCTGGTTTCTGATCCGCAACGGACTATTTTCTCAGTTAAAAGACTGATGGGGAAATCTTATAATGATATTCGTGACCGAGCCGGTTTTTTCTCCTACAAGGTTATTGATGATGAAACAGAGCGTTTGGTAAAAGTTCAGGCGGGTGATAAATTCTATTCCCCGATTGAACTCTCTTCTTATATCCTGAAAGAATTAAAAGCAAGGGCAGAACATATTTTAAAAACACCGGTAACAAAAGCGGTGATCACTGTTCCGGCTTATTTCAATGATGCCCAACGGCAGGCTACCCGTGATGCCGGTAAACTGGCCGGTCTCGATGTGCTGCGTATCGTAAATGAACCCACTGCTGCAAGTTTGGCTTATGGATTAGGGCTGAACAGGGATGAGGAGAAACTTATTGCCGTATACGATCTGGGTGGCGGAACCTTCGATGTTTCCATTCTACGTATCAGCAATGGAATCTTTGATGTATTGTCTACGAATGGTGATACCTACCTTGGCGGGGATGATTTTGACCGGGCTATTCTGGAATATTGGGTGCAAACAGCCGGCCTCTCCATAGATGAACTGAATGAACATGGTCAACTCAAACAACTGTTACGTTTGGCGGCAGAAGAAGCGAAGAAAACACTGTCTTCTCAGGATTCATACGAGGCAGAAGTTAACGGTATGCAGTTGTCGATTTCCAAAACGAAATTTGAAGCTTTGATCGCACCGCTCGTAGCAAAAACAATGGATTGCTGCAAGCGAGCCCTGGAAGATGCCGGTCTGCAAAAAGACGATATACAGGAAATAGTAATGGTAGGAGGGTCTACGAGGGTGCCGCTGGTGAAGCAATCTGTATCAGCATTTTTTGGTCGTAACGTTCACGATGAAGTAAATCCCGACGAAGTGGTGGCGCTCGGAGCGGCCGTTCAGGCCGACATTCTCGCAGGTAATAATAAAGACCTTTTATTATTGGATATAACGCCTCTTTCCTTAGGCATTGAAACAATGGGTGGATTAATGGATGTTCTCATCCCCCGGAATTCGAAGATCCCCTCCAAGGCTGGCCGCCAATATACCACGCAAAAAGACGGGCAATCGGGATTGCGTATTGCGGTTTATCAGGGCGAACGGGATATGGTAAAAGACAACCGTAAACTGGCCGAATTTGTTTTAAGCGGTATTCCTGCCATGCCCGCCGGATTACCCAAGGTAGAGATCAGTTTTCTGATCAATGCAGATGGCATATTGATGGTGAAGGCAAAAGAATTGCGAAGTGGGGTAGAAACCGCCATCGAAGTTAAACCACAGTATGGCCTAACCGATAATGAGGTGGAGAAAATGCTGGCCGATTCCATACAATTTGCCAAACAGGATATTGCCATGCGCGCACTGGTGGAAGCACGTACCGAAGGGGAGCAACTTATTGAAACGACACGCAATTTTATGGCGAAGAATAGTGCTTTCCTTACGGAAGCAGAAATAGAAACCACCCGCGGTGCTATGGAAGCTTTGCAGCAGGTATTGCCTACCGATCAAAAAGATCAGATTCAGTTGCTTACGGAGAAACTAAATGAATTATCACGTCCTTTTGCAGAACGTTTAATGGATCAGGCGATCAGTAAGGCGATGAGTGGTAAAAAAATCAGCGATTCGTTATAGGCCGAAAGCCCTCCTCCGCAACACTTCCACGGGGCTCAAAACCGGGTATGCTATCATAGGTACAGGGCTGTGAACGATTGCCACAACCATTTCCAGGTATCGGAACGATCATGTCAATAGTTCCTGCTTTCAGGGGCTGGCTCTGCTGTTCGATCACTCCAACGGGCTTTACCCAACTTTTCACATTACTGTAATTATAGATTCGGTAAGCGAGGTATGCCAATCCAAAACCCAGCAGGATGTATAAGCCGGTGTCAAGAAATATTTTCTCATTCCTTTTCAGAATATCCGGTAGTGTCAGGGGGTAAAGGATCAATGCGATGAATCCAATAAGGAATCCCCAGCCAAAACGAGGATCAGGAGCCAGTAAAAACCAACACACTATTCCGGAAAGGCTCGTGAATAAAACCATCTTATAAGCCAATGGCATTTTTAGCATTTTACGGTACCGCAACAGGCCGGTAAGGAGCATTATCAGGGTGCCTGCTAAAATAATGATTTCAGCCTCTGAGCGCAAACGAAACCACTCGGGTATCCATTCCTGTAATGTTGCCTGATTGCTTACCTGAATGGAATTAATATCCCCTTCCACTTGCAGCCGGGCATAGGCTTTTACATAGGATGCTTCCCGATCCAGTTTTTCAGCAGGAACCCTCCAGTCTGGTTCTCCTACGTGTACAGCCGAGGAGGGGAAAAAGAGATAACCGCTTGTTATATGATTCCGGATCAGAAAGGGTGACATCATTATAACCAGGATAAGGGTTACGGGTAGAACGTATTTACGAAGCAACCATAGCTTGTTTTCAAGTAATATAAAAGCCAATAACAGCAATAAAGGCGCAGATGATAATTTTACTGTAAAGCTGAAAAGGATAAGTATAATGATCCAAACCCGGTAGATGGGTTGGCTGGAGGTATGCAGAAATAAATAGAAAATATACCAGATCAATAGAGCGTTTATAAAATCAGGACTCGCACTACTGGCGGTGAGTCGGAATAAGGTGTAAGCCCATCCCGAAATAAACAGCAGCAGGATCCATAATATCTTGCCCCCTTTCTCTTCCTCATACAAGGGGAATGCATATAACTGTTTTACACTAAAGGCCACAAACCACCATAGTACAGCTCCATTAATAAAGGAGATACTGTTCAGGCTGAGGAAGCCTGGGTCGAATAATGCCGAACCGATAAACCAGCTGCTTTGGTAGCCGAATCGAATATGGAGATTGGCCAATCCAGGTGTTACCACATGATCGGCCGACCAACGGATCAACGGGAAATGATATCCCAGTGAATCGGGATGTATGATTTGCCAGCTACCCATGGAAACAATCCAGCCAACGGCTATGATCAGTAGTAATTTGGCCGTCCATTTCATTTTTACATATAAGCCAAGTTCTGTTTGAAGCAAGGCTAAACCCTTGAAACGCCAGCAACCCAATAAGGCAATCGTCAATAAAAATCCTTGCTGAAACCAGCCCCCAAGAGGAATCACAAAATTGGCAATACTCCCCAATGTGGTGATAAAAATAAATCCCAGTAAACTTTGTTCAGGGAAGGATATCAATCCCATAGACTGTCCCCCGAGCATTTTTTGCAGCCCTTTCCAGGCGACCATGCCCCAGGCCCAGCATATAAAGCAGGTATAAATGATGCCGGCAAGTAAAAGGAGCATGTGTAAATAATTTATTTACCCGTGAAGGTAATAAAGGTTCACTATTCTAAACGGAATCCATCTTGAATCTGCGCTCCTCTCAAATGAATACGGGGATCCATAATGTATAAACAGGGCAGGGGGGTGCCAAAACATCGGGTATTCCAGTGACCATTTAACTTTTCAGGTAGATGAAAAGGAACCCCATCTACCAATACAGTTTTGTATTCGGGAGTTGAAAGGGCCAGAGGACTTACCGGATTTCGGAGGTTTTCTTTTCGGATCCATAAACCGGCACTATAAAATAGTAGTAGGCCCCCTACTATAAAGGCTGATACATTCAGCGGTATTCGAACCGCAATTTTTATGGAAGAAAAAATGGAATACAGCAAAAGAAAACTACCTCCAATCAGTGTTCCGTATATGAAACGGGGATCAGGTGAAATGATAAACCAGGAAAGTGCCTGGATTAAAAAGGCTAAGACAACGATGAAAACACCATTGCCCCATTTACTACGAATGTAATGCCCCCGGAGTGTACCAAACAGGATGCCCGATAAGCCCAGTATCACCCAGGGCAGGTCGTACCTGAATAAGTAACGGAACCAATACATGATCCAATGAGGGAATGGTAGTTGCCGGGTTTCTTCAATATCCATATACATCACATTTACCCGGTTAAAATATTTTGTGAAGTCTATTCTTTCCTGAACAATAGCCGGATCCGGTTTCCAATCTACCTGAAATGGATCGATCGTCAGTAATGGATAAAACGGATAGCCTGATAGAAATACGTTTCGGGCTATAAACGGAATGACCAGTAAAAATCCTGCAAATACAAGAGTTCCCATCAAACGCTTTTTACCTGCACCGAGCAACCAGATCAGCATGGCCAGCGACAGGATCAACAGGGGATAGTTAATTATTCTTACGGTAAATAAAAAAACGGGCCATAGCATCCATTCTACTGATAAATTATTTACCAATTGCGAAGCTTGCCGTAACGACTCTAATAGCAAGATCAATAGCATCACAGCCGTAATCATATCATAGTTGCTGTTGCCGGCATTTCCTCTGATCACCGGCCAGCAGGCCAGGCAAAGGGCTAAAATGATGGCCACACTGAAGCAATAGGCCTGTTGGTGTTCTTTCCATCCCCGTATCAGTTCACTGATCAGGTAATAACCAAGCAGCAGCGACAAACTTCCATTGAGAATACTGTATACCGCAAGCGGATTGTTTGAAGGCACAAATCCGGCTACCGCCAGAAACCAGGAACTGTTAAAGCCAAATCGTTCATGCAATACCGCTATGCCTTTTACGGTGCCATATTCATTGATCCATTTGATCATTTGGATATGATAACTTTCCGTATCATCCATGCTGGTAGGGCCGGCAGTATAAAGAAGCACCAAAACTGTGAAAGATCCATACAGCATCCATTCCGATACCCTGATCCCGGTAAATGAATTTTTTATTCTGGAGAAGAAAAGGGAAGAATCTTTTTTAAAGAAGGTGAACAGTGCGGTCAATAGAACTACATAGACCAGAGTAGTTGTCAGTTGTACAGGGAGCCACAGCACCAGCCATTGCGAAATAAGTGTCGTAACAAGTAGCCCTGAAATAAAATGCAGTGCCAGCGATTTGTTGCGGGAAGCTTCGAAACCCTGAAACAGGGCGTAGAAAAAGTACCCCGCCATAATGCAAAAAAGAAAAATGAAAATCTGGTATAATAAAACGATCAGCATATTTCAGAGTCATCCTTATTCAGGCACCAAGATACTTTAATAAAGCTAAAACAGACCCGGTATATTTGAGATTCATGGCTGGTGGATAGTTCTGCAGGTAACGAAAACTTATAGTATTTTTATCAGGAAGAGTGGTTGTATATGTTGAAAATTTTACTTCGATATTTTCTTTATCTAATGATCCTGGTGTTGCTTCTGGAACTATCAAAGCGAATCCTGACGCCTCTTGCCGGAGCTTCCTCTTTTGTGTGGACGATTCGTTTAAGTGCCCTGCAATTCCTGTTATCGGCAGGTGGTATTACCGGAGTACTTGTCTGGATTATCCTAAAGCGAAGGCTCACTTCAATACCTGCCTTCCTGGTAGCAATGGTTCTGTCATTGCTGCTGCTGTCCGGGGCTGAATACCAGGTTACCCGATGGCTGCAAAAACCTTCAACGATTCCTGCGGCTCAAACAGACAACTTCCTCTACTATTATGATCATTTTGATGCCAGACTCCTGCAATATGAAACAACGGCAGTAGCGTATGATAAAAACCTGTATTATAAATTTAAGCCGGGAGTGGATTATCGTTTTGTGAACCGGGAGTTTACCACTTCCATCCATACAAACAGTGCTGGTTTGCGGGATGCCGAAACCGCGTTGAAAGGGCCGGAGATCATTTTCCTGGGCGATTCTCATACCATGGGCTGGGGCGTGGAACAAAAAGAGGCTTTTCCGGCATTGGTACAACAGGAAAGTAGGGCGATTGTCTTAAATGCCGGCATTCCTTCCTTTGGAACCGCCCGTGAACTTAAACTACTGCAGGAATTGGATCATTCTAATTTGCGGCATCTGGTCATACAATTTTGTTCGAATGATGTGGAAGAGAACGCCCAAGCTTTTGCAAACGGTGGTGTATTGACTGTTTCGTCTCAAGGTTCCTACGACTCCATCACCCATTTGTATGCCGGAATACGTGCCTATTTCCCCTTCAAACATATTTCGGTTTTAGGGAACAGAATTATAAAACAGCAACTCGGGTTGCTATTCGGAAATGAGATCAAAGGTTATGGCCGAAACCCGAATACGCTTCCGGGCGCCATATATGCTGATCAGTTTTGGCAGTTAGTACTTCAATCGGGGATCGACCTTTCCAGAATTAATATAACTGTATTGGCGTTCGATCATACCGGAAATTTAAAAAATGATTGGGCCAATTCCCTGGCCAATGCCTTGCGAAAAGCGGATCCAGAGGCTGTTTACCGCAATAGGATTCAAATAATTGATATATACAAAAGCCTTAGATCCAGCGACTTTTTTATACTCGACCCGCATATGAAGCCGAGTGGTCATCGTAAAGTGGCCAATTTGATACTTTCCACCTTGAAAGCATCAGCGGCCTTGAAATAAACGGTTAAACAACCACTGAAAATACCCAGTTCAGGTATATCTTAAATGGGGTATTGCATCAATAATAGAAAAAACATACTTTAGCGCCCCAAGCATCCCTATTTGGTTATTTTTCTCTGATTTTTACAATTTTCCTACCTGAAAGCCGTTATTACAACCTGTTTAGTAGCAATAGGTTAACCTCTTAAACCCAAAAGACAACGATGACTATTTTAGGAATCTCAGCGTTCTATCACGACTCTGCCGCTGCTATTATTCGCGATGGGGAAGTTCTTGCCGCTGCGCAGGAAGAAAGATTTACCCGTAAAAAGCATGACCCGGGTTTTCCCACACATGCTGCTAAGTTCTGTCTGGAATATGCAGGATGTACCATCAACGATGTTGATGCTATTGTTTTTTATGACAAACCACTCTTGAAATTTGAGCGTTTACTCGAAACATATTATGCATTTGCTCCGAAAGGACTGCGTTCCTTTATGATGTCGATGCCCGTTTGGCTCAAGGAAAAATTGTTCCTTAAAAAGCTGATCTACGAAGCACTGGACACGATCGGGAAGGTAGACCGTAAAAAAGCGAAACTGCTTTTCCCTGAACACCACTTGTCGCATGCAGCCAGCGCCTTCTATCCTTCACGCTACGAAAAAGCCGCGATCCTCACCATTGATGGAGTAGGAGAGTGGGCCACCGCATCAATCTGTTTGGGTGAAGGAAATAAGATCACTATTTTAAAAGAACTCGATTTCCCGCATTCACTCGGTTTGCTGTATTCTGCCTTTACTTATTTCTGCGGATTTAAAGTGAACTCCGGAGAATATAAATTGATGGGATTGGCACCTTATGGAAATCATGGTTCTCCGGAAGTGGCTAAATATGTCGATATTATTAAAACGAAACTGATAGACCTGAAGGAAGATGGATCTGTTTTCCTGCATCAGGAATATTTCAATTATGCCACCGGTTTGCGCATGGTGCACGATGATCGTTGGGCAGAGTTGTTTGGTTTTGGAAAACGTGAGGGCGAGTCAATGCTCGACCAACGACATTGCGATCTGGCACTGGCCATTCAATTGGTAACAGAAGAAGCTGTGATCTTGATGGCGAAAGAAGCCAAACGTTTAACGGGTGCGGAATACCTTTGCATGGCAGGAGGTGTGGCCCTGAACTGTGTAGCGAATGGTAAACTCGATAACGAGAAAATCTTCAAACAGATATTCATTCAGCCGGCTGCCGGTGATGCCGGAGGGGCCCTTGGTGCTGCCTATGCTGCCGAATACATTTAT
This sequence comes from uncultured Chitinophagaceae bacterium, assembly GCA_964555605.1. Classification (GTDB taxonomy): domain Bacteria; phylum Bacteroidota; class Bacteroidia; order Chitinophagales; family Chitinophagaceae; genus Endoryza. The sequence continues at coordinate 96,415 of CAZKSY010000006.1, forward strand.
TATGGTCATGAGCGTAAGATCGATCCAACTAAAATGGATGCACTGAAGGGATCTTACCTGGGTACGGAAACCATTGATGCAGAAATTGAGCAGGTGGCCCGTAAATACAAAGGACCTTTTGAGCGGTTCGACAATGAGGACGCTATGCTCGATAAAGTTTCCGATCTTATTGCCAAAGGAAATGTGATCGGTTGGCACCAGGGTAGAATGGAGTTTGGCCCCCGCGCCCTCGGTGCCCGAAGCATCATTGCCGACGTTCGGAATCCGGAAATGCAGAAAAAACTCAACCTTAAGATTAAATACCGTGAAGGGTTCCGTCCTTTTGCCCCCATTGTTTTGGCAGAAGACGTGAACGATTTCTTCGAGCACGACGATATTTCACCTTATATGCTGGTGGTAAAGCCGGTAAAGAAAAGCCGTCAGGTACCTTACCCTCCCGATTTTGCCGGAAAGGATCTGTTGGAAAAATTATACTTCCTTCGTAGTGATATGCCGGCGATTACCCACGTGGATTATTCGGCCCGCTTGCAAACCATCCACAAAGAAACCAATATGCGATTGTGGAAACTGTTGCAATCTTTCAAAACGAAAACAGGTTATCCGGTATTGGTGAATACCAGCTTCAACGTAAGAGGGGAACCTATTGTCAATACGCCGGAAGATTCTTACCGCTGTTTCATGCGGACGGATATGGACTTTTTGGTTATCGGTAATTTTATTTTCGATAAAACCAAACAGCCCGAATGGCTGGAGAAAGATGACTGGAAAACAGAATTCACACTCGACTAATCAATCAACCTATAACTAAATACTAAAAACCTTAATATGGACTTCCTGAAAGATCTTTGGAGTTTTTTGAAAGCTCGTAAGAAATGGTGGCTGGCCCCCCTGATCATTGTATTGCTGCTCATCGGCGTCTTGATTGTACTCGGTGGTAGTTCCGCAATTGCCCCATTCATTTACACTTTATTCTAATAAAATGAACAGACAAAAACATCTTGAAACCATTTTAGTACTGGTGTTGGCACTGGGTATCTTTTACTGGTTCTCTCACGAAAAGAAACCGGAATTGGGAAAATACCTGCTGTTGTCTGCGTTGGTGCTGGGCCTGATTGGTGTATTTATTCCCGTATTGGCAGATAAAATACACTGGGCCTGGATGAAACTCGCCCATGTAATGGGTTGGGTGATGAGTAAAGTTATTCTTACACTGGTATTCTTTGTTTTCCTGCTGCCCATGGCCTTACTCGTAAGAGCTTTTGGTAAAACAGGGGTGAAAATGAAACCCGGTGGAGATAGCCATTACAAAACACGCGACTTTGTTTACGACAAAGCCAGCCTGGAAAATGTGTGGTAATTCATCAGTCATTATCAAACTGACCTAAACATAAAACCTGCTCTGTGGAGCAGGTTTTTTTATTTATTTCGGTGCCCATGTTACCTGAGTTCCAAATGACGTTGCACATATTTGCCCATCATGTCGAATTCCAGATTTACATTCCGGTTTTGCAGGAGCTGCTGAATATTCGTGTGTTCGTAGGTGAAAGGAATGATGGCAACAGAAAAAGCATTCCTGGTTACATTGAATATGGTCAAACTGATACCATCCAGACTGATCGAGCCTTTTTCGATGACAAGGGGAGCGAATTTTTCAGGGAAAGCGATGCGGTATTGCCAACTGCCTTCAAGTGCCAGCGATTCGATGCAGGTACCGGTAGTGTCTACATGACCTTGAACCATATGACCATCTAACCGGCCATTCCATTGTAAACTTCTTTCCAGATTCACGAGGTCGCCTTTTTGCCAGGCCCCCAGCGTGGTTTTAAGCAGGGTTTCCTGAATGGCAGTAACCTGATGTATCCCGCCGGACAGGGCCTCTATGGTCAGGCAAACGCCGTTATGAGCCACACTTTGGTCCACCCTGAGTTCAGGCGCCAGACCAGATTCGATGAAAAAAGTCCGGTTGCCGTCTTTTTCCACAATTTGTTTTATAATCCCTTTAGATTCAATAATTCCGGTGAACATGACCCAAATTTCGGCTTTTTTCTAATTCAATTTTTGAAATTCGGAATATCCCTCTATCTTTGCAACCCTTAAAAGCATTAAAGGAGGTATAAATTATGCTGATCATCGATTCAAAAGATTGCGAAAACATCGACAAGGCCCTTAAAAAGTATAAGAAGAAATTTGAGAAGGCCAAGATCCTGCTCCAGTTGCGTGAGCGTCAGTCCTATACCAAGCCGTCTGTAAGACGTCGTGGTGAGGTGCTGAAAGCGGTGTACAAGCAAAGTATTGCCAGCGGAAAGATCGAAGGATAATCCCTTCTCTCTATAAAATTTCAGATAGCTGCAAAGTTTAAACCTTTGTGGCTATTTTTGTTATATGCTGGAGACCGGTCCTTTTATTGATTACCTCAAATTCGAAAAACGGTATTCTTCCCATACCGTTCGGGCCTATCAAGACGACCTGACGCAGTTTTCCAGCTATCTGCACGACATTTATCAAACCTGCCAGTGGAATGAGGTGAGTGCCTCCATGACACGCTCCTGGCTGGCTTCTTTGAAGGAAGCCCAGATCAGTTCCCGAACCATTCACCGGAAACTTTCCTCGCTCAAAAGCTTTTTCAAATTCCTGGTTCGCTCAGGCCAATTGGAAAAATCTCCCCTGGTACAAGTACAACCTCCCAAAGCCTCCCGTCGCTTGCCAGCTTTTATACCTGAGAATGATGTGGTTCAACTGCTCCAATCGCTCCGGTTCACAGAGGATGTAAAAGGGTTCAATCAGAAAACACTTTTTATTCTATTCTATACAACCGGCATGCGTTTGTCGGAATTGATAAATCTCAAACAACATCAATTCGATCTGGGGAGAGGGATGGTGAAAGTACTGGGAAAAGGCAACAAAGAACGGTTGATCCCATTTGCCGCTGCAGTAGGAGAACATGTGCAGACTTACATCGAATGGAAAAAGAAAACCTTTGCGCAACCAGAGGAATATTTGTTGGTCACGCCCAAGGGCAGGAAGATGTACCCTAAGTATGCTTACTTACTTATTAAAGATCTTTTGAGTGCGCTCAATACGCTGGAGAAAAAAAGTCCACACGTTTTGCGACACACGTTTGCCACCCATTTAACCAACAACGGCGCAAGCTTGAATGCCGTGAAAGACTTACTGGGCCACGCTTCCCTCGCCTCTACACAGGTGTACACCCACAATACAATAGAAAAGTTAAAAGCAGTTTACAAAAAAGCACACCCGCGCGAACAAACTAAATAACCGTTCCCTGCGTTATAAATTAGAAGAAGCGAACGATTTTTATTTGGTAAAAATGCCACTTATTCGTAACTTAATAGGGCGAAGGGAGTGAAGAAAAAACTTCCGCCATTTAAAAAGTTCTTTATTTATTGATCACAGAAAAAAATGCGATTGTTATGAACGTTAACATTCATTCCGTCCGGTTTACCGCGGATGCTAAGCTGACTGAACACGTGACTCGTAAACTGGAAAAACTCAACACTTTTCACGACCGCATTACCAAAGTGGATGTGTACCTGAAATTAGACAATGTGGTACATGCCATCAAAGACAAGATCGTTGAGATCAAAGTGCAGGTCCCGAAACATGAGTTTTTTGTGAAATCCAGTTCCAAGTCTTTTGAAGAATCATTTGAAGATGCATTAGACTCGATTATTAATCAGATAAAACGAAAAAAAGAAAAAGAAGCTGCCTGATAAGAACGCATTCAAAACCTCCCCTGTGGAGGTTTTTTTATTTTAGGCCTGTTCCCCTACCATACCAGGCTGCAAATAGATATGAACCGCTAAGGCGGCAAGGGGATGGGAGGGGGCAGAAAGATGCCGTCAGGCACCCTCTTATTACCCTGTTATGCACAACCCTTTGAAAACAAGGAAAAAAATCTCAGTTAAAATTTTTGTATTTATCAAATTCCGTTACCTTTGCCTTCCCAAAAAATGGGGGTAGTTCTTTATTGTTCCGACCACTGACATTTCCTGAGCGATTCAGGTGACCAGGGTGGAGCGCATTACAGGCCACTTTAGCTCAGCTGGTAGAGCAACTGATTTGTAATCAGTAGGTCGTTGGTTCGATTCCGACAAGTGGCTCTTTATTTTGGGCAGATTCCAGAGCGGCCAAATGGGGCGGACTGTAAATCCGCTGTCTTTCGACTTCAGAGGTTCGAATCCTCTTCTGCCCACGGTGCAATTAGAAAATTTGAGTATTTGAAAATTTGAAAATGCCTCAAATTCTAATTGTAAGTTCTTTTAAAAGAGAGATTTTGTTGGTTTTTTAATTTTCAAGTTTTCAAATCTTCAAATTCTCAAATTAAAAAGCGGGAGTAGCTCATTTGGTAGAGCGA
>CAZKSY010000007.1:0-13269 GCA_964555605.1 uncultured Chitinophagaceae bacterium
CATATCGTCGATTTTGACGATCGCTCACAGTTGGAGGCCTGTATTCCGCCTGATGCTGTTTTATTCAGTTGTATGGGTACCACTATGAAAAAAGTGAAGGGTGATAAAGCCGCCTACCGAAAGATCGATCACGATATCCCGCTTCGTGTGGCTTCTATTGTTATGGAAAAAGGCGGACGGGAAATGGTTTTACTTTCTTCTATTGGGGCCAATGAGGAATCGGGTAATTTTTATCTGTCGTTGAAGGGGGCGATCGAATCCTCCTTTATTTCTCTTCAGCCTGATACCTTACATATCTATCGACCCTCTGTATTGGTGGGACACAGAAAAGAAAATCGCCTGGGTGAACGTTTCGGACAAGTTCTATTGAAATTACTTTCCTTCCTGTTATTAGGGAAATGGTCGAATTACCGACCCGCTCCGGTGGAAAAAATTGCTGCCAGCATGGTGCAGGTGGCAGGCCAAAAAAGGCCAGGTGTACACTATTATTATTGGAAAGATTTCATCTAAGGCAACTCCTCCTTCTACATAGCATCTACATCAATGATCACTACCACGCTTTTAAAGCGCGGGTCCTGATGCATGAGCGCAATTTGTTCCTGAATCAACTTTCGACAACGTTGCTGAACAGATTGTTCTTTGGGTATTTTCAAGGATAATTCCATCAAATACTGATTGCGGATACGATTCACCACTGGTTCTGCTGGTCCTACCACGTAATCCGGAAACACTTTCTTGATTTCACGGGCAAACATACCCGCTGCTGTATCTACCACTTCTTTCACCCGGTGACGAAGGGTTATTTGGATGTACCTGGAAAAAGGCGGATAGAAAAACTGCTTTCTACCCTGTATCTCCTGGTCAAAAAATTGTTTGTAATCGTGTTGCTGTACCCAACCTAAAACGGGATGTTTAGGATTCGATACCTGTATGATCACTGTACCCTGTTTGTCTTTTCTACCGGCCCGTCCACTTACCTGTTCCATTAACTGAAAGGCCCGCTCATTCACCCGAAAATCGGCAAAGCTCAATAAACTGTCTGCATCAAGGATCCCGACCAGATTTACATTTTCAAAATCCAGTCCCTTAACGACCATCTGTGTGCCCACCAGAATGTCGATTCGCAGTTGCTCGAATAACTGTATCAGATTGTCGTGTGCCTGTTTGCCCCGCACACTATCTATATCCATACGGGCTACTTTTGCCTGCGGGAATAGCTCCTCTAAATGTTCTTCAATTTTTTCGGTACCAAAATTACGTTGCTGAAAATCATGATTGCCGCATGCCTGGCAGGTGGCTACTGGCGGATATACCGTACCACAATAATGGCAATGGAGCTTATGGGTGTTTTTGTGAAAGGTGAGGGTTACATCGCAGTATTTGCAATGCGGTATCCAGCCACAGGTACTGCAAATTTGATAGGGTGCATAGCCCCTCCGATTCTGAAAAAGAATCACCTGCTGTTGTGCTTGTAAGGATCGTTCAATTGCCTGCTGCAGATCCGGTGAAATGATCACTTTATTCTTGTCTTTCGTGACCAGTTTACGGGTATCGGCAAACTGTATCTCCGGCATGGTCACTCCGCCAAATCGTTCCACAAGCGTTACCAACCCGTATTTCCCCGTTTGCGTGTTATAGTAACTCTCCAGCGAGGGAGTGGCACTTCCCAATAATACTTTTGCTTTGAACTGACTGGCATAAAATATAGCCGCATCACGGGCATTATACCGAGGAGCAGGATCCTGCTGCTTGAAGGAACTATCGTGCTCTTCATCCACTACCACCAAACCCAGATCGGTAAAGGGTAGAAATAAGGCAGAGCGCGCCCCCAGAATGATCTTTAATTCACCCGTCTTCACTTTATTCCAGATTTCCACCCGCTCATTCTGACTGAACTTACTGTGATAGATTCCGATATAGCCGCCAAAATGTTTTTGTAACCGGCGTATGATCTGTGAGGTTAGTGCGATCTCCGGTAATAAGTATAAAACCTGCTGCCCTTTGCGCAGATATGCTTCGATGGTTTTAATGTATACCAGGGTTTTCCCGCTGGAAGTAACCCCATGTAACAGACAGACCTGTTTGCTTTCATGGATCGCGCGAACTTGTTGCAAGGCCGCCTCTTGTGCAACACTCAACTCAAAATCGATCTGTATCTCCTTAGGTAAATATTGTATTCTGTCTACCTGACGTTTTTCCAACCACAATACTTTCTTCTCCACCAAACCTTTCAACTGCGCATCGCTGGCATTGGTCTTCTTTAATAAAGCCGCTTTTGTAACGACTCCCTCTGTTTTCAAAAAATGCAGATAGCCCAATAAAAGCTCTAATTGTTTGGGGGCACGACTCCAGTTATTCAGCAGATCGGCCAACGAGTCTTCATTATCATATTGCGGATTCAACAACACATAGGTTTCTCTTCGTGGCACATAGCCCTCTTTCAAGGCTTCCCACACATAGCAGCATTTTTTATCGATCAGTTTTTTAATAACAGGATATACGTGGGTGGAGTCCAGTATTTGCTGCACTTCCGTCAATTTCAATTCCTTCTTGATCAAAAGCGCCTCAGCCACCACAAACTCATCCTGCTCCAATGCACTGAAATCATCGCCATATTCCTCATTAAAAACCAGTACCGTTTCACTGCTAAGTTTGAAATGTGCTGGTAAAGCGGCTGCCATCACCTCTCCTTCGCTGCACATATAATAAGCAGCGATCCATTCCCATAATTGTAATTGCGCCGCTTGCACTACCGGTGCACTGTCAAGTACATTGAGTATATCTTTTACCTCAAAATCCGGTTTTTCCTGATGCACCCTTTTTACCAGGCCTGCATATTTCTTGTTCTTTCCCAAAACCACTTCTACCCGCACACCAGGCAACACCTGATCGAGCATTGTATCAGGGATAGACCATGTATAATTTTTGGGAAGCGCCAAAGGAATGATGACCTCCGCAAAAAACAGTGGCATTTTTTCCCGTTGAAACAATTCATTATGAGCGTCGGTACCTGACATGGGCGTTAAAGATAAGAAAGCCACCGTTCATAAAGGAAGGTGGATCAGGCTTTGATCCATTTTGCATTGTAAAAGATCAATCGTTCCTGCATCCGGTCATAAACCAACTTCTTCAGATGGTCTAGTTCGTTTATAGTGTATCCGTCCACAGCTATCTCATCCAGAAAAACGGCGCGGTTTATTCCGGGGCTGAGGGAAAAAATGCTGCTATAATGCATGCGGTCAAAGGTGTCGAGAAATAAGACCGGCTTGATGGGGGTTTGGGTTTCGATCGCTATACGAAATGCCCCATCATAAAAATCTTTCAATGCCGTAGTGCCCATATTAAAGGTGCCTTCCGGGAATATAAATATAGAAATCCCTTTCTCTACCGTGCGTTTCAGAATCTGCACACTTCTGGAACGGTTTTCCGGACTGCTCCGGTCCACTGTTACCACGGCATTGCGATAGATATAACCGAAAATGGGGATCTTAGCCATCTCCACTTTTCCCAGAACCCGCGTAGGTTGGCGTATGACTTTTACGATGGCCGGTGCATCCAGATAGGAAATATGATTGGCAACAAAAATAAAATGGCGCGATTTGTCATGTGGTGCTTCATACAAATTCCGGCAACGGATACCGATCAGAAAGAACCAGATATCGCCCCAGGCCATACACACTTTATAAATAAAATTCCCTCCCCGGATCTTTCCAAATAAAGACGCCACCATTACTATAGGCACGACCAAAATCATGATCGCCACAAAGAGTACGCAGGCATAAACCAGGTATAGGATGCGAAAAGGGAGTAACCATTTATACATCTGACAAAAATAGGGGAATCATTATAATAGGGTTCAGGAACAACTGCAGTTCCATTCTTCCTTTAAATCAATGACTGTGATCACCAGCAATCCTTTACTTGTGGTGGCCACTACGATGCGCACTTCCTGCCCATCATGGGTCCTGCCTTCAATGGCATATTTGGGATCGGGGCGCCCATCCGGTTCACTTTTGGCGCTGTTAATGCGACCTGTTTCTATGATCTCCTTCACCTCGCTAAGATCGATATGCCGGCATTCCATCCGGCAACGGGCATGTTTGGTCAAACGAAGATTTTGGGTGTTCCGGTCCAGTGAAACCGGGTCTGTTGATACCGATGGCTGGCGAAACAGGTACCCTGCCACAATCAAAACCAACAGAATCACAATAAAAACCGGCGAACGGCGCATCATCGGCTAAAATTTGAGGAAAAATAAGGTAAAGACCGGAATGGAACCTTAATCCGGGATGAATTATCTTTGCCGGCTCTATGGACAGGAAAAAATCAGTTGCTTTTCACACCCTGGGTTGCAAACTCAACTACTCTGAAACCTCCACTCTCTCGCGTATGCTGGAGAAGGAAGGTTTTGAAAAGAAGGCTTTTGAGGAACTGGCCGATGTGTACGTGATCAACACCTGTTCGGTGACCGATAATGCGGACAAGGAATGCCGCCAATTGGTTCGACGGATCCAGCGCAATTCGCCCGAAAGTCTGGTGGTGATCACTGGTTGCTATGCACAATTAAAACCGGCCGAGATCGCTGCCATCCCCGGAGTGGATCTGGTTCTGGGCGCAGGAGAAAAATTTAATTTAGCTTCCCATCTCAAAGAGTTGGCCAAAGGTAATTCCGCCAAAATTTCCAGTTGTGATATTGATGCCGTACAGGATTTTCATGCCTCCTTTTCTGTCACCGACCGCACCCGCACCTTTCTGAAAGTACAGGACGGTTGTGATTATAATTGTTCCTTTTGCACCATTCCGATGGCCCGTGGAAAAAGCCGCAGTAATAGTATTGAAAAAGTAGTATTGCAGGCCGAAGAACTGGCGTCGAAAGGGGTTCGGGAAATTGTTTTAACAGGTGTCAATCTGGGAGACTTCGGTTTACAGGCGGTTGATGGGATGCCCGACAAAATGGAACGAAAGGAAAATTTCTTCCAGTTGGTACAGGCCCTGGATAGCGTGAAGGGGATTGACCGTTTTCGGATATCGTCTATTGAGCCCAACCTGCTGACCAACGAGATCATTGAATTTACTGCCTCCAGCCGGGCTTTTATGCCGCATTTCCATATACCGCTTCAAAGCGGCAGTAATACCATTTTGGGTAAAATGCGGCGCCGGTATAAGCGGGAATTATATGCCGAGCGGGTAGCGTTGATCAAAAAGCTCATGCCCCATTGTGCGATCGGTGTGGATGTGATCGTAGGCTTTCCCGGGGAATCGGATACAGAATTCAAGGAAACCTTTGATTTTCTCCATCAACTCGAGATCAGCTATCTCCATGTGTTTACCTATTCTGAAAGAGATAACACCTATGCCCTGGATTTAAAACCGGTGGTACCCGTTTCGGTTAGACATGAACGGAATAAATCGCTGCGTCAGCTTTCTTACATGAAAATGCAGTACTTCACCAAACTTCATGAAGGACAAACCAGAAAAGTACTGTTTGAACACCAGGACAAAGAAGGCATGATGGAAGGCTATACCGATAATTACATCCGTGTGGAAACACCATTCCGTCAGGAATGGGTGAATCAGTTGGTTGACTGGACTTTATGACTTTGCTTATAATTCAGGACAAACTCTCCCCTCCCATCCGTATAATTTCATCGTAACTTCAGTATCCATTAAACCTTTTAATATGGATAAGAAAACCACACCAGAATCAGGTGCCGAAAACTGGACCGATTCCCTCAAGCAAAAAGCAGGAGAAATAAAAGAAAAGGCCGAAGAAACCTGGGAAAAAGTAGAGGATCAGGCGGAGAAAACCTGGGAGGATGTTAAAGAAAAAACAGGTGATATTACGGAGGCTGCCGCCGAAAAACTGGAAGATCTGAAGGAAGGAGCGCAAAAGCTTTGGAACAAAGTGGTAGACAAGTTCGACGGAGAGGAACCTGCTAAAAAATGAATCGATTTGCCGCCTTCGGGCGGCATTTTTGTTCCACAATTTAACAAAAGCTTGAGCAAACCAATTCCTTCGTAATTTCGTTCTTGAAAGTGAGGAATGAATTATGAAAAAGTTTCAGGTTACCATACAGTTTGAAATGGACGATGAATTCATGTCGTTGATTCCTTCGCATCGGGTTTATATCAATAGCCTGATCGAAAAGGGAACCATTGATCAATATGTGGTGTCCATGGAAACACAACGGGTTTGGATCACTATTTCATCTGAAACAAAAGTGATGGTGGAGAAACAGTTGCGCAAATCGCCGATCTCCAAATATTGGATCTCGATGGAAATTGATGAACTGATGGTGATCGACGGACAACATTACAGACTACCCGCCCTGCAAATGAACTGAGCTCCTTTTCTTTTAATATACCAGCAGATATTTATAAAACGCCGGCACTTCCCGTAATGTTCCAAATAAATCGTTGAGATGAAATCTTCGGGAAGAAGCTGAATAAACAGCTCCTTTAAATCCTGTTTTTCGCATAATGTATACCGATCGGGTGATATGATAGAATTGCGACACCACAATTATCTTTTGAAACCCCTTTTGCCGATTCCAATTTTTAAAATCAATGGCTGTTGCGTAGGAATTCACGCCGCCATTATCGGCCACTACAACCGAATCCGGAACCCCTTTAGAAATTAAATAATCGCGCATGGCCGTACCTTCCGGATAATGATCTTCCAGGCCCATCCCTCCGCTGCAAAAGATCATTTTTACCTTTCCTTCTCTATACAATTCCAGTGCCCTGTCAACCCTCCCCTGGGTCCAGGTGGCTAAACGACCATCGGCATAAACTCTATTGCCCAAAACAATCGCCACGTCTGCCGGTGGCGGATCATTCTGTAATCCCTGATAGGTTATAACCAGCATATGAATGGCGATCCATAGTGTAAGGATCAGTACTGGAATTCGAAACCACTTGTTCCGGCTGAAAGCAGGCCATCTGATGATGTTCATGTCTGCAAGTTAAAGAAGGAATTGAAATACAGTTGCCGCCGGAATAAGGCTGGATAATAGCAATTGCTTACATTTAGTATTCAATCATTCAGTATGAAATCTTTACTCCCGTTGCTGCTTTTCCTTTCGTTGGGTGCAGCAGCCCAGCCTTTTGAAACCGGATTATTTGATGCGATGCGGTGGAGATGCATTGGCCCGCACCGCGGCGGGCGCACGGTGGGCGCCACCGGTGTACCCTCACAGCCGGGCGTATTTTATATAGGCGTAAATAATGGCGGCGTATGGAAATCGACCGACTATGGTCGTACCTGGAACCCCATATTTGATGACCAGCCTACCGGGTCCATTGGTGATGTGGCCGTGGCCCTTTCGAACCCTAATACCATTTATGTAGGCTCCGGAGAGGGCTTGCAGCGACCCGATCTGAGTGTAGGCGACGGCATGTATAAATCGACAGATGCCGGTAAAACCTGGAGCCATTTGGGTTTAAAAGAAGTACAACAGATCGGTGGACTGGCTATTGATCCCAGAAATGAGAATAGGGTTTTTGTGGCCGCGCTGGGCCATCCATATGGCCCCAATAAAGAAAGAGGTGTTTACAGAAGTACCGATGGAGGAAAGAACTGGAAAAACGTATTATTTATTGATGAGAATACCGGTGCCATTCAGGTTACGATCGATCCTGTAAATAGCGATATCATTTATGCAGATATGTGGGCCGGTCGTCAGGGTCCCTGGGAAAATGGCGCCTGGAATGGCGCCGAAAGCGGCTTATACAAATCCACAGATGGAGGCGAAACCTGGAAAAAATTAACCAAGGGGCTGCCCACCACCGCGCAGGGTTTGGGGCGTATCGGTTTTTGTATCGCTCCCTCCCAACCAAATCGTTTATACGCCACCGTTGATGCGGGAGCATCAGGAGGTATTTACAGAAGCGATGACGCCGGCGAAAGCTGGTACCTGCTCACGAGGGATGGCCGTTTCTGGGGAAGGGGCAGCGATTTCGCAGAAGTGAAAGCAGATCCCCTGAACGCCGATATCGTATATAGTGCCAATGTGGTTACCTGGAAATCTACCGATGGAGGCAAAACCTGGAATGCCTTTCGGGGCGCCCCTGGTGGAGACGATTACCATCGCATCTGGATACACCCCACTGATCCCAAACAAATACTGCTGGCCAGTGATCAGGGGGCGATCATTACCGTTAATGGCGGGGAAAGTTTCTCGTCCTGGTACAATCAGCCTACAGCGCAGTTCTATCATGTTAGTACCGACAATGCCTTTCCTTATAATGTTTATGGCGGACAACAGGAAAGCGGTTCAGTAGGCATTGCCTCAAGAGGAAATGATGGCAATATCAGTTACCGGGAATGGCATCCGGTGGGGGTGGAAGAATATGGTTATGTGGCGCCGGATCCGTTGAATCCCGATATTATTTATGGCGGTAAAGTGACCCGCTTCAACAAGAAAACCGGACAGGTACAAAACATAGCACCCGAAGCGGTGCGTTCCGGTAAATACCGATTCCTTCGAACCGCACCGATACTCTTCTCTCCTATAGATCCTAAAACATTGTACTATGCCGGTAATGTGCTTTTCAAAACCCGCGACGGGGGAAATAGCTGGCAGGTAATCAGCCCGGATCTTAGCCGGGAACATTGGGAAGTTCCTGCCAGTGTAGGCATCTACAGTTCTGCCGACCTTAAAACCATGCCGCGCCGGGGGGTTATTTATACCATAGCGCCGTCGTTCAAAGACCTCCATACCATTTGGGTAGGTACGGATGATGGACTGATCCACCTGACGCGCGATGGAGGGAAGACCTGGAAGAATATCACACCGGAGGGTATTGGCTCCTGGAGTAAGATCTCCTTAATGGAAGCCGGGCATTTCGATAATAACACTGTTTATGCAGCGGTTAACCGTATCCGTTGCGATGATATGAAACCGCATATCTACAAAACCACCGATGGAGGCAATACCTGGAAGGAGATCGTTAAAGGTTTGCCCGATGATCCTATAAATGTAGTGCGGGAAGATCCCTATCGGAAGGGCCTTTTATATGCAGGTAGCGAACGCGCGGTATATGTATCGTTCGATGATGGAGAAAACTGGCAGAGCCTGCGGTTGAATATGCCGGCCACCTCCATACGCGATCTGGTTATCAAAGAAGATGATATTGTTGTGGGAACCCATGGCCGCAGTTTCTGGATCCTCGACAATATTACGCCGTTGCGGCAACTGCAAAAAGATCTCGCCAGGCGATCTGTTATTCTTTATAAACCACAAAAAGCGGTACGGGTTCGATGGAATATGTATACCGATACGCCTGTTCCGCAAGAAGAGCCGGCAGGAGACAATCCTCCCGATGGCGCCATAATTGATTATTATTTGGGAGAAGCAAACAAAGAAGTTGCCTTGGAAATCCGGGATAGTGCCGGTAACCTCATCCGGCGTTACAGCAGTACGGATACGGCCTATACCATTCCGGCTGTGAATATCCCCCATTACTGGATCAGGCCGCAGCAGTTACTATCAGCGGCCGGCGGCGCGCACCGTTTTACCTGGGATATGAAGTATGCCGGATTGAACCTCCCGCCTTCCTATCCCATTTCTGCAACCTATAAAAATACAGCCCCTTCTTCAACGGCTCCCTGGGTGATGCCGGGTCGATATACCATTACCCTGTTTACAGATAAGGAGAAAATCAGTCGTGAGCTGGAACTGGTCATAGATCCAAGAGTAAAAACCAGCAGTAAACAGTTGAAGGAAATACATGATCTATCGCTATTATGTTATAAAAAACGTCAGGAGGCCATGGGTCTGGCCGGGAAAAATCAGGCATTTGGCCGCTTGGCTGGTGCCTGGGCCAGTCTTTTCAATCAATTGGAAGACTCGGATTCGCCGGTAACCCAAACGGTCAGGGAGGCCATAAAAGCCACCCTGAAGGCACAGGAAGATTTGACAAAAGGACAATAAAACCTATTTTTACATCGGCACCAAGGAGCGACAAAAGGGGAAAAAAGCAGCTGATTTAAGGATATTAATATCTGATTTTCAGGCTCCTGCATAAAAATCCCCATTCGGGTAAAACTTTTGAAAGTTTTTTCCCCTTAGGGCTTCATTAATAGCTCTTTATCCGTACCTTTGCAAACTCTTTAAAAGAGAAGCTCATGAACCATCGCCGGGCCTTTGATATTGCGTTTGTTGGTCTGAAACCGGGTATTCATGAATTTGAATATGCGATTAACGATACGTTCTTTGTAGAATATCAGGAGCAGGATTTCCGGAATTGCGTGGCGCAGGTAAAGCTGACGCTCGAAAAGAATACCGGATTCATGTTATTGAAATTTGAAGTGGGAGGAAAATTGGAATTGTCTTGCGACCGTTGTGGAAATCATCTTCCACTACAACTATGGGACGAATTCAATATCGTGGTGAAGATGGTGGAAGATCCGGAGGAGATGAATGAACAGGAGGAAGATCCGGACGTGTATTACATCTCCAGAGGAGAAAGCCATCTGAATGTGAGTGATTGGATCTATGAGTTCATCAACCTGAGTATTCCGATGCAGCGCATGTGCAGCGAGGAAGAAATGGGTGGTCCGCATTGTAATAAAGAAGTGCTGGCCATGTTGAAAAAGATGGACGTACAGAACACCCAACCCGAAAACCCCTTATGGAAAGGATTGGAAAAGTTCAAGGGTTTAGATCAGTAATTTTTGACGTTTTTTAAATAGTAAGTTATGCCTAATCCGAAACGGAGACATTCCCAGCAAAGAGGTGCCAAAAGAAGGACCCACTATAAGGCTGTAAAAGTTACACTGAGCAAAGACAGTGCTACAGGTGAAACACATGTACGCCATCGCGCTCACGTAAGCGAAGGCAAATTATATTACAAAGGGAAAGTGGTGGCCGAAGTATCGCCCATCAAGTAATCCTTCCTTTTTTGATATAAATTGCAGCAGCCGGAGATGACTATTTGTTTAGATATGATGGGTGGAGACTTTGCACCGATTGAAGCGGTGAAAGGTATCCAACTATATTTATCTCAAACAACTTCTCCGGCATTGTTGTTTCTGACCGGCGATGAAGCCATCATCCAACCCTTACTGGATGAATATCAGATTCCGGCCGATTCCTACAAGATCATCCATGCCCCTCAGGTAATCGGATACCATGAGCATCCTACCAAGGCACTTAAAGAGAAGCCACAGTCTTCCATATCTGTAGGCTTTCATTTACTCGCCAGTGGCAAAACAGATGCTTTTATCAGCGCCGGTAATACAGGTGCCATGTTAGTTGGCTCACTTTTCAGCATCAAACCCATTGAAGGGGTGATACGCCCTACCATTTCTACCGTTATTCCAAAAGAGAATGGCGGTACCGGTTTGTTATTGGATGTGGGATTGAATGCTGACTGCAAACCGGAAAACCTGAATCAATTTGCCGTGCTGGGTTCCCTTTATGCCAAACATATTCTTGGATATGAAGACCCCCGTGTGGCCTTATTGAATATCGGCGAGGAAGAAGGCAAAGGCAATTTACTGGCACAGGCAACGTATCCACTGCTCAAAGAAAATCAGGATATTCATTTTGTAGGAAACGTTGAAGGCCGTGATATACTGCTCGACAAAGCAGATGTAATGGTATGTGATGGTTTTACCGGGAATGTGGTATTAAAAATGGCGGAATCCTTCCACGACATTACCACCCGTAAAAATATTCAGCACGAATATTTCGACCGCTTCGATTATGAAAATTATGGCGGAACACCCGTTCTGGGAGTATCCAAGCCTGTGATCATTGGTCATGGCATTTCTCATGCCCGCGCATTCAGCAATATGATCCGGATTGCTGAAAAAATGATCTCCACCAACCTGCTCGAAAAAATGAAAGCCAGTTTTGAAGGTAAATAAGTATTTTACTTGCGGAACGTCGCTTTTACATGACTGTTTTATTCTCCTGGATAATTGATTTTATACGTAAGACGCCAAAAAAAGTGGCCCTGGCTATTTTTTTACTGGTGGGGATGTATATTTTTTTAAACTATCATTTTCAGGTGGAACATCAGATCAGGCAATTGCAACATCCGTTGCGTTCCATACTAAGCTTTTTCTTTCTTTACCTGCTGGTACTATCTTCCTCATTTAGCCTGCTGTTCTTTTTCACCGGATATTATATAACTGAAAAAAGAAACTTCACGATACTGTTGCTGACAGCCTCATTGCTATTTGCTTTGAAAACCGGCATACCGGGACGTTTCTGGACGCAATGGATCGACGGGAATCAATACCGCTTTCTGAAAAGCAGTTTGCATTGGCCCATACTTTCTGTTTTACTGGTTATATCCTTATGGCTGTTTCGCCGGGTATTCAAACTGCCGGAACAGCTATTTGGACTTACAGTAAAAAAGTTCAACCCTTATCCGTATTTGTTCCTTATTGGGCTGATGATTCCCTTGCTGTTATTGGCAGCCCTGCAAAAAGATTTCCAAAGTATGTATCCTAAATTCCAGCATGCGGCCTTTCCGCCTTCCGGAGTCCTGCAATGGTTCATTTATGAATGCTGCTACGGAGCCGATTTTTTTAGTATAGAATTATTCTTCAGAGGTTTTTTGACGCTTGCATTTATTCAGATCGCTGGTAAAGAAGCCATTTTACCGGTGGCCGTCTTTTATTGCAGTATTCATTTCGGCAAGCCATTGGCAGAATGTATTTCTTCGTTCTTCGGTGGGTGTTTATTGGGGATCGTTGTATACCGCTCCGGTTCGATCTGGGGTGGATTGATCGTTCACCTGGGTATTGCGTGGCTGATGGAGTTGGCGGGTATGCTGATGAGATGAAACTAAAAATAACTACAAACCTGTAAGCCGGATTCTGTACTTCTTCCAACTGTTAAAGAGGTTCTTCTCCTCAACAACCGGTTAAAGTGGCTATCATTTATCTGTCCAGGAACTTGCGCTCCCGGATCCATCTGCCTACCCTCCATCCCTCCTCATCTTACGATGAAGATCGAACGAGCCGTTCTTGCGAATGGTATACGTGGCATTTCAGCATGCAAGGTTTACCCCTCCCGCCAGTTGCCTGCCGGAATCGTGAGCTCTTACCTCACGTTTTCACCCTTATCCCGGATAGTAAACCATCCGTGACGGTTATTTTCTGTGGCACTGTCTGTTCCCATTTTACTGAGACCCGGCTCTTCACCGGTGCATTGCCCTATGCTGTCCGGACTTTCCTCCTTCCTGTTTCCAGGAACGCGATAGCCCGGTTTGTAGTTGGTGCAAAGATAGTTTAGAGTGGTGAGTTTGTGC
>CAZKSY010000007.1:13369-88948 GCA_964555605.1 uncultured Chitinophagaceae bacterium
TGATTTTCTTTCATCTATCTACCTTCAGTCCACCGCTATAACTCCCATCAACCTGATATCTCTGGAGGAAGCGCCGATCATGATCCGGAAGGTTCCGGGCTCCACTACATAGTCCATCTTTTCATTATACATCTTCAACAGATCGGGATGTATCTTAAATCGAACTGTTTTTTTCTCCCCCGGCTTTAACGATACCCGCTCCACTCCTTTTAATTCCATGACCGGACGTGCCACTGAAGCTAATTCGTCACGGATATACAATTGCACCACTTCCGTCCCTTCCTGCATTCCGCTATTGGTAATACTACACTGTACCCAGATACTATCAGATATGTTTATGCGTTTTTTTGAAAACACCAGATCGGAATAATCAAATTGAGTATAGCTCAACCCAAAACCAAAGGGAAATAGGGGTTCACCACTCAAATTATAATAATCGTCGCCCCGCCCTGTCGGTTTATGATTATACACCAACGGCAATTGTGATTCGTGTTTAGGAAATGTGATGGGCAATTTTCCAGCAGGAGAATGATCGCCAAACAGTACTGCCGCCACGGCTTCTCCACCGGCTTCCCCCGGATACCAAACCTGCATCACCGCTCCTACCCGATCGATCCACTTGTCCATGGTAATGGCGCTGCCTCCAACCAATAGCACTACCACCGGCTTACCGGTAGCAGCCAATCGCTGCAGCATTTCTTCCTGGC
The DNA here is from genome assembly GCA_964555605.1 of uncultured Chitinophagaceae bacterium. GTDB lineage: Bacteria > Bacteroidota > Bacteroidia > Chitinophagales > Chitinophagaceae > Endoryza. The sequence continues at coordinate 14,077 of CAZKSY010000007.1, forward strand.
GGCCCGGTAATGATAAGTAAGCCCGGTCCTGAAATTCCCCTTCATGTATGCCCACACAGGCGACGATGATATCTGACTTTTTCCCAGCTTCTACAGCACGGGCCAAACGGGCCTCTTCATTGGTCACCCCAACATTCCACAACAGTTTCACATGGGCATTTCCCACCGGCTCATAAAACTGCAGGGTGAACTGATATAAACTATCTTTCTGTAAAGTCAGCATTTCAGTTTGACGCTCGTAGCCTTGCTTCTGCCAACGATCGATTTTCATTTTACCGTTTACATATAACCGATAACCATCATTGCCCTCCACACCCAGTTTAACACTTCCGGTATGTGGCGCTTTGATATAGCCGGTCCATTCCACACTGTAAAAATGATTCCGTCCAATAGCACCCGGCCCGAACAGGGTCCAGTGCTTATTGATTTCTTCTTCTACCAGTGTGGCTACCGGGTTTCCCTGCAATCCCACGTTATCAAAATAACGGGCCTTCACCCCCTTATGCTTACCCTTGTTATCGGTAAAAAGGTAGTCGCCTGAAACTACCAGCATTTCTTCTGGCTGCACTTTAACACCCGGTTCGTAACGGATATTCCACTGCTTTCCGGCACGCGCTTTCATGCCATTTAAGATAGATTGAACCTGAATGCCGGGGCCGCTATAGCCTCCTAAGCGACCAGCCGTAGCATCTTCTCCCACAATCAATATATTCCGATGCTTTTGCTGCAAGGGCAGGAATGATCTGTTATTCTTGAGTAAAACAAAACTTTTGATGGCAGCTTCCTTTGCAATGGCTCGGTGAGCCGCCTGCATGGCTACTGTATTGGTGTCGATCGTAACATAAGGCGACTCAAATAAGCCCAATTCGAACTTAGCTCTTAATACCCGCGCAACAGCATCATCAATGCGCCGGGGACTGATGGAATCATTTAAAAACGGAGGAAGAAATAGTTTATAGTGATCATAAGCTGTCTGGAAAATCACATCCAGTCCACCGTTGATAGAACGTTGGGATGATCCCGGATAATCGGCTGCGGTAAAATGCAACACATTAGCGCCGCCCACAGCTCCTGCATCTGAAATAATAAACCCATTAAAGCCCCATTCTTTTTTCAATAGATCGATCAATAATTTGGAATGGGCTGTTGCGGGTGTTCCATCAATTGAATTATAGGAAGTCATCACGGACCGGGAGCCGCCATATTTAAAACAGGCTTCGAACGGCGGCAGGTATATTTCACGCAGCAATCGTTCATTCCAATGAATGGGATAGCTGTCGCGTCCGCCATCACCCACATTGGCCAGAAAATGTTTAGGGGTGCTGATCACACCAGCTTTCTCCAATTCACTTACATAAGCTACCCCCATTAATGCGCTGAGAAAGGGATCTTCTCCATAGGTTTCTTCTGTTCGGCCCCAGCGCACATCACTGGCAATATTAATGACAGGTGATAAAATCTGCCGGATTCCCCTTGCCCTTGTTTCCACTGCAATGGCAGCGGCCACCCGATGCATCAGGGAAGAATCGAAACTGGCGGCGAGACCAATAGACTGCGGAAAAGCCGTGGCACTCTTCCGTACCAACCCGTGTAAGGCTTCATCAAAAGCAATAATGGGTATTCCCAATCTTGTTTTTTCGACAAAGAATTTTTGAATGGAATTGATCTTGGCGGCCAGTGCAGCGGCTGTTTCGGTGGTGTTATATTTCAACACTTGCTGTGCTGTTCCATCGGCTGACGTTGCGGCACTTACCTGTAACCCGAATATGCCTTTTTCATAATCGCCGGGGCGCATGGAATGCAGATCACCCGGTATCATAAATAATTGCCAGAATTTTTCCTCTGGCGTCATGCGCTTCAACAGATCCTGTACCCGTTGTTCCACCGGTACACGGGCATCTTTATAAAGAGGTTTTTCCTGGGCAAAAAGCGACAATGGGAAGAGCAGGCCTAACAAAAAAAAGTACCGCATGCAGCAAATCGATTTATGCCAAACTATAAAATTTCAGGCACACTTCCGCCGAATCTGTCAAACAAATAAAGAAGCCATTAAAAATGCTGAACAATCAAAAAATACAAAGGCATACCGATAGTAATATTAAAAGGGAAGGTAACACCTAAGGCCATGGGAATATACAGTCCGGGATCGGCCTTGGGTGCCACCAATCGCATGGCGGCCGGAACAGCAATATAAGAAGCGCTGGCGGCAAGGATCGCAAAGATGAACCGATTGCCCGGGTCGGTACTGATAAAACCGCTCGACCAGGCCACCAGTGATCCATTGATGCATGGAATTAAAATAGCAAACAGAAAAGCGAACCAGCCATATTTTCTAAATGCCTGAATACGTTTGGCGGTCACCATGCCCATTTCCAACAGAAAGATCGCCAGAAACCCTTTGAAAATATCGGTGGTAAACGGTTTGATCCCCTCTGCCTGTTTCGATTCTGCTATTAATCCGATCAGCAAACTTCCCAGAATCATTAACACGCTTCCATTTGTGAAGGAATGGCGGAAGATATTCCCCATTTTGCCCTGCCCGCCCACAGTGGGCTCAAATTTTCGTATCAGCACCACACCCATAATGATCGCAGGTGCTTCCATGAGTGCGAGAACAGCAACCATATGTCCGCCAAAATGAAGATTCTGTCCTTCCAAAAAACTCGCAGCCGCTACAAAAGTTACCGCACTTACCGATCCATAAGCCGCTGCCACCGCCCCTGCATCACTCACATTGAGTTTGCGCTTCAGAATAAAAAAAGTATACAGGGGAATCAAAGAGGCAATTAACAACCCGAATAAAAGTGACAGTAAAATCTCTGTGGTAAAGGGGCTGTGAGCCAGTTCCTGTCCGCCTTTAAAGCCAATGGAAAATAACAGATACAGCGATATGAATTTGCTGGTGGAGGGGGGAATTTCCAAATCACTTTTAACCATCGTAGCGATGATGCCCAAAACAAAATACAATAGTGTGGGATTGGTAAGATTCGCTACCAGGATCTGAAAATCCATAAATTACATTTAATGATAAAGAAAGTTATTGCCTTTCGGCCGGCGCGAAATTAGGGAATAGAAAGAACCCGAATGAAAACATTATACGTCTAACTGTTGTTTTCCAGATAATAATCTGCACCGTTTAACATTACGAACAGTGCAACAGCCAAACGCTCCACAAAACTGAGTGGCAGGAGTTGGCCCCCCAGAAACTTCAGACGCATCACCAGCATCCCTATGGTTTTGCCAATTAAAAGAAGTAACAGCAACCGATATAAAATAAAAAACAGGAACACCTGAAGAAACATGGGGGATTGAAGGAACCAATTGCGGGGGTAATGCGGACCCAACACCACGAACAAAATGCCCGCGCCGATAATCACTAAAATAGCATCGATCATACCGGCGATCCATTTTCGGGATCCGTTGTCAGGAGCCGGGTCTTCATTATAATCAATGATGTCTTCCATCAGGATTTCTTAGCCGCTTTTTTCTTGACACTTTTGGGAGCTGCTTTTTTTGTCCTGGCTGCCTTAGCCTGTTGTTTCAATTCAAAGGCCCCCTTATTTTGAGCGAGACGCTCCTTTACCAATGTGGTGAGCAATTTGGCTGGAAAGGGATTCGTCGGGGTAAAATGTATGGTAGTATTCGCGATCTCCAGTTTGGAAAGTTCTTTATCATATTTTTTGATCAGGTCTTTACTGATGGCAAAAAGGCTGCAGTGATTTTTAAACGCACCAAAAAAAACAAGCATGCCCCATTGCATATAACCTACCACTCCATAGCTCATCTTTTCCGTAGCGTCAGGAGCCGCTTTCCGAATGGTTGCCCGTACCTGTTGTAAGGCTTTTTGAACATCGGCAGGAAAACCGCTGATATATTCATCAACGGTAACTGGTTTTTTGGAGAGGGCCATGGTTGCTTGTTTTAAGTTTACACTATTTATTGTCTGCGCGGATCACCAAAAAATTCGCCACCCACTGAAAGCCAATAAATCCGATCAGGAATACTACTGAAATTACGGAAAAATAGGGTGCATTCGCAAAAGCAGCGATCACTCCCGCCAATCCGATCACCGCCATCAGTATCGTATAATACAGAAAGGCATTCTTTACTTTACTTTTATACATCATCATACTGCAGGGAACCATCATGGCAAATCCAAAAAATGCCAGTACCAGCCATGGATCAGTACCGGTAAGAAGATACCCGGCCAAGGCCAGGGCAAACAGTACCAGACAGCCTCCCACGAAATTGGAACTGATGATTTCTTCACGGGTCAGCAGATACCGCCCATAGGAATTCAAACGCAGAAAGAGATTACTGATCGGGCGCATCACCCAGGTGGATAATGCAAAAATGCTGAACAGGATGAGTACCGGGGTCAGGAATGGTTTCAGCGCCGGATTTTGATCCGCTAAGGTATTCAGGGCACGTACCAGCACATAAAAACCAATGATCACTACCCACTGGTACTTTGCGGTAAGGTTGCTCATGAAAAACTGGTACTTCAGAAAACCGCGATAAAGTAAATTATTCGCTTTCAGGGCCTGCACCATGCCCGACTGCGCTGAATCGTTTCCCGGATCGTTTTTTAGTGCCTCCCGGAAATGCACTAATGCCTTTTTATGGTCTCCCCTTTCCAACAGATTCCAACCATAATTAGAATGCGTGTAGGAATTATTGGGATCTTCCCGTAATGCACCTTCAATAGTTTGATACGATTCTTCGTTTCGTTTAAGCTTCAGCAAGGCTGAGCTCCGGATATTAAGGGCGAGAATGTTCTTAGGGTCCAATTCCAACGCTTTATTCGCCTTTTCCAATGCGGGCCCGAACTGTTTACGTCCTAATTTTATAGAGGCCCATAATGCATGAAAATCCGCATTTACAGGATCGAGGGTAACGGCTGTTTCCAAATGCTCTTCAGCCTGATCATAATATTCCCGTCGCAAAGCCACACGGCTTTTCAGAAAAAACCACACTCCTCTGTCGGGCTCATTGATAATGGCCCCATCAATGAGAGGCTCCGCTTTTTCCAACTTGTCGGTTTGAATATATACTTCACTTAACAATAAAATGGTGTACGTATTATCAGGTTCTAATGACAAGGCTTCCGTCAATACCTTTTCCGCATCGGCGTATCGACGTTGCTGTAACAATATCTGTGCTCTTTCTAAAAGGGAACCAAGCATACTATTTTTTTATTTTCATATAGGTAAGTATGTCATCATACAAACCGGAATCATTGGCGAACAAAGCAAAATTTTTGGCAGTGGCAAACCATTCCTGCGTGCTGGCCCGATGCTTTTTAGCGGCCTGCAGCAGATCGCTTGTTTTCAACGGGCGCGGAATGCCGTCTGTAAAAGAAGCTTCCAGTTTTTCTTCAATAGCAATATCGATCAGGGCTTCAATATCGGCCCCTGAATAATGTTCCAGTTTTTGAGCCAATTGTTTATAATCGATTTCCTCAACTGGTTTTTGAGATAATTTCAAGCGCAGGATCGATTCCCTCGCAGCGGCATCGGGTGGTGGCACAAATATAATTCGGTCAAAACGCCCCGGGCGACGAAAGGCCGGATCAAGATGCCAGGGTGTATTGGTTGCACCAAGGATCAGGAGGCCTTCATTGGCCTGATCGATCCCATCAAGTTCCTGTAAAAATTGGTTGATCAGATGCCGGCCGCTGCTTTGTTTCATATCGGCCCTGCTGGCACCCAGCGCATCAATTTCATCGAAGAACAGCACACAGGGCTTGTTCGCTCTTGCCACTTCAAAAAGGTTATGCAGATTCTTTTCACTGCTACCGATCCACATATCCAGGATATCGCTTAGTGCTACACTGATAAATTGCGCATTCACCTCACCGGCAGTTGCCCTTGCAATGAATGTTTTACCACAACCGGGAGGGCCGTATAATAAAATGCCCCCTCCGGTTTTCTTCCCGTAGGCTTTATACAACTCGGGATGCCTGAGGGGTTGAACGATCTTTAAACCGATCTCTTTTTTCACCTGATCCATGCCGCCTACATGTTCAAAATTTATATCAGGTCGTTCCAGAAAAGGATCCTCTTCTATTGGATCCGGCTCCATCATTATCCCCATTCGCAACTGCTGATCCAGTTCCGGATCCTGCCTGTCCGGATCAATGGCCAGCGCTTTCTTATAACTATCTACAGCGGCTTCAATTTCATTTTCCTGATACAGCGCTTTCGCATAAAGAATATATACTTCGGCATCCGCCTCGCCGGTTTGGATTAGCTCCTCCAGTATTACGTTACATTGGGAATATTTTTTCTGCAGGAAGAATACTCTTGCCAATCCATAACGATGTACCACATCCGAAGACAAACGTACCAGTTCCAGATACTCCTTTTCAGCCTCTGCCAATTGATCGGCCTGCACCAGTGCTGTTGCCAAAAGTTGCCGTAACGGAATATTTCCCGGAGAAACCAGCAGGGCCTCTTTCAGATTGTTGATGTATTCCTGATTCATGTGTAAGCGTATTCGGTAATTCCAGTATTATTTATTAAAATAGATCTCTGTAGCCCCGTATCCATAAGCCGGATGGAATTGATTGATAAAACTCTTGACCTCTTTCCGCCGGCGCAGTTGCTCATGTATCTCATCCCTTAATTTACCACTGCCCACTCCATGTATAACGATCATGGATGGCTGATGATGCAGCAACGCCAGTTCGAGATATTTTTCAAAGGTCCGCAATTGCAAATCCAATTTTTGCAGACTGGAAAGCTTCTCATGCTCCGGTTCTAATTGTTCAATATGCAGATCCAGTTCATATTTCGCTTGCTCCAGATGTTGACGCAACTGGCTCACATCATATATTTTGAAACCCTTTTTCGACAATGAGCCCAGGTCTACCTTTTCAGGATCTTCCGGTTTGTCGGGATATGTTTCAAAAAGTTTGTATGAAAATGTTGCTTCTCCTTTTTGGCGCAATTCCTGAATGCGGGTAAACACTTGCTTTGCCTTTAATTTAAGAAAGCTCTCATAATACGGCGCCTTCTTTTTATCATGATGGATGAGTGAGAACTCAAAGCTGAACAGCGGGCTATCGTTCAGGTTCTCAAACGGAATATCATGCAGGTAAAAGTCTTCAAATGACTGAATGTCATTTTTCAGTTCAAATCCTTCTTTCCCAACATAACTTAATTCATAGGCAAAATGCATGGGAGAGGTTGTTCTATTGACCAGGTGGATCTTTAATTCTTCCACCACTTCATCTCCAAATTCGTCGGTATCGGTGATGGGGATGAACGTTACCCATACCCCATCGGCAACACGGTTTTCAACCTTTTTTTTCTCTACTTTAAGGTCGTCAATAAAACGTTTCGGCTTGGGTGCCGGCGTGTTTTTACCCTGCGTGAATAATTTAAAATAGGGAAATTCCAATTGATCGGTATAGGCTGGAAAACGAACACCCTTTACTTCCAGTAATACCATTTTATCATTGATGATATCAACAACAACGCCATCATCATTGGTATGTTTCACCACCACTTTGTCACCCGTCTGAAACTTCATTCCACTAAATATTAAATTTAAAAGGAACCGCCTACCGGCTCAACTGATTCAATTTGCTCTTTTTAAATCCGTAAAGGAAATAAACCACGAGTCCTACTGCCAACCAGCCTAAAAACCATGCCCAATTATTTTTTGTCATTCCTGTCAGCAAGTACATACAGGTAGTGAGTCCAAGTAATGGTATCAGGGAATAGCGGCGCAGGTAAGCAAATACAGCCATTATCACACAGAATATCCAGAATAAAATGAGGGATATCTGCGGAGTAGCGGCATCCATAAAGCTGATTTTTTTACTCATGTACTCCTCATTAGCCGAAAAGTCAAAATGCAGCAGATCGGCAAAATAAGTCCGGTTGAAATACAAAATAATTGACACCGCAATGATCAGGAGCATGGGGAAAACATATTGTCCGCTGATATGCGGCATATTAAAACGCCCGGCCACTTTTTCTTTTCGTGGTATCAGCAACACCCCTCCGCAAACCAATACGAAGGCAAAGAGTGTGGCAATACTGGTAAAGTCAAGAACAAAGTCTTTATCAGTAAAAAGAATGGGCAACCCCACAACCACACCTGTCATAATAGTGGCAAAGGAAGGCGTTTTATACCTGGAGTGGATGCGTTGGAAAATGGGAGGCAGCAAACCGTCGCGGCTCATACTCATCCAAATGCGGGGTTGGCCCATTTGAAAAACCAGTAATACGCTGGTCATGGCTACCACCGCACAAATGGCCACGAGTACCTGCATCCATCCGATATTCAAATTACCGGCTTCGAATATGAATGCCAGTGGGTCGCCTACATTATCGAATTTCTGATAATTCACCGCACCCGTAAGCACCAGAGTTAAAAGTATATACACCACCGTGCAAATCACCAACGACAGGATCATTCCTCGGGGAAGATCGCGTTGGGGGTTCTTACTTTCTTCGGCCAGTACACTTACTGCATCAAATCCGATATACGCAAAGAACACACCGCTCACGGCTGCCATCACCCCACCAAATCCATTCGGCATGAAAGCGTGTTCGCCCTGCGCATTCACGGGCGTCCAGTTAAACGTAAGACCATTATTCAGGATCAGTGCCCCGCCTACCACGATCACCAGAAATACGATGGCCAGTTTCAGTACCACCATGGCATTGCTGAAATTCTTGGATTCTTTAACCCCAACATAAACCAGCATGGTAATGAGAACATTGATCACCAATGCAGGAAGGTCCAGAATAATCCGCAGGCCGCCGATCTGCGGCGCATTATTCCAGGCACCGATCAGTTCAGGATTGGATTTTCCGGCAGCAACTGCATGTTTGGCTTCCATATAACTGCAGGTAAGAAAATCGGGGACATGGATATCCATTTTATGCAGAAAGGACGTAAAGTAATCGCTCCAGGAAAAGGCAACGTAAATATTCCCTATAGAATATTCCATGATCAGTGCCCATCCAATGATCCAGGCAAATAATTCGCCGAAAGAAGCATAGGCATAGGTATAAGCACTACCGGCAACGGGTATCCTGCTGGCAAACTCCGAATAACAAAAGGCTGTAAAGGCACAGGCAATACCGGTGATCACAAATAAGATCACCACACCCGGACCACCACTGTAAACAGCGGAGCCCAAACTACTGAAACTTCCTGCTCCAATAATGGCTGCAATACCAAAAAAAGTGAGGTCGCGCAGGGTAAGCACCCGTTTCAATCCACCACCATGCGAATCATCGGATCCTTCAGCTAAAATTGATTCGATCTTTTTTGTCCGGAATAAAGAATTGAGCATAGCAATGCGTTCGTTTTAATAAAATTAGTATCGTTGGCTTCTCTGTTATCAATAATCCCTTTTTACCAGGAATTCTGTCAGTTGCCGGATGGGTTCCTTTCTAACAGACACCACCGCAATATCCTCCATACTGGCCCATGCTTTTTGCATGAATTCATCTTTCAGATTGCGGGCCCAGCTATCTACCCCAAATTCCCGATACAGGTCCAGCATCCTGGCTACCTTATCGGTTGGATTCCCACTGAGTAATGCATCAAGCTTATTTTTATTTTCACCCGTTGCCACTTCCAAGGCTTTGATCAGCAGAAAGGTTTTTTTGTTGGCCAGTATATCGCCCCCTACCTGTTTGCCGAATTTTTCCGGGTCACCAAAAGCATCCAGGTAATCGTCCTGCACTTGAAACGCAATGCCCAGGTTACGACCAAACTCATATAATTTAAGCTGATTGGATTCACTGGCGCCTCCCATAATGGCCCCCATTTGCAAACTGGCTGCCAACAAAACGGATGTTTTCAATTGTATCATGTGCAGGTACTCCCCGAGGGTAACCTTATCGCGATTTTCAAAGTCCATATCGAGTTGCTGCCCTTCACAAACTTCTTTAGCCGTGCGATTGAAGAGTGACAGAATTTTTCCGAGGAATTCCGGTGCAATACGACTCAGCTTTTCATATGCCGCAACAAGCATTACATCGCCGGCCAGAATAGCTGTGGGCATTCCGTATTTTTCGTGAATGGTGGTCATGCCCCTTCGTAAGGGTGCTTTATCCATGATGTCGTCGTGAATCAACGAAAAATTATGAAACAACTCAATTGCGTCTGCTACCTGCCAGGCATCCGGACGAATATCATCAAACAACTCATTTCCCATTAAACACATCACAGGTCTCACCCTCTTTCCTCCTAAACGTAAAAAGTACTCATTAGGATCATACAGGGAAGCGGGTTGCTCCGGGAAATGCCGGTTTGAAAAATGGAGGGCATACTGTTTTGCCAGCGAATCAAAACTATTCATAAGAGCCAAATCTACTTGAAAACCGCACTATTTCCGTTTTTTATGGGCTGTTTTTGGACGGGTGGTCTTTCTTGGTGCAGGACCGGGTTTTTCTTCCCCGGAACCATCGAATACCCATTCATAATCAAGCTGCCGTTTGGTCAAATTGGCTGCCACCACTTTTATGGTCACTTTATCCCCCATTCTGAACTGTTTTCCGCTCCGCATACCAGCTAAACAATAGTCTTCTTCCACATGGCGGAAATCGTCGTAGTCCAGCAGTGAATTGATACTCACCAATCCCTCACATTTATGCTCTACGGTTTCCACCCAGAAGCCGAAACCCGACACCCCACTGATCACTCCTTCAAAATCCTCTCCCAAATATTGTTGCATGAATTCCACCTGCTTGTATTTATTGGCGGCCCGTTCCGTTTCCATGGCCCCCCGTTCCTGCGCACTGCAGTGCTTGCATTTCTGTTCCAGTTTTTTATCAATGCTGGCTTTATGCGTAAGAATATCAAAAAGAATCCGGTGTACCAAAACGTCGGGATAGCGTCGGATGGGAGACGTAAAGTGACAATAGAATTTAAAGCCCAAACCATAGTGACCTATATTCTCTGTGGTATACAGGGCTTTGGCCATGGTACGGATACCTAATTGCTCCAATACATGCTGTTCCGGTTTGCCTTTAACATCTTCCAGCATCTGATTAAAGGAGCTGGCAATGCCTTCCGGCGTTTTAATATCGAACCCATGTCCATACTTTTTAGCAAAAGCGACGAATGGCAGCAACTTCATTTCGTCGGGCGTATCATGTACCCTGTAGGGAAATGGAACCGGATTTTTTTCGATCCTGACTTTTGAAACCGTTTCGGCAACTACCCGGTTAGCCAACAGCATGAACTCCTCGATCAACTGGTGTGCTTCCTTACTTTCTTTAACCATAATGCCGATAGGCTTACCCTTTTCATCGAGTCGGAAACGAACTTCCTGTGAAGAGAAATTGATGGCGCCCTTTTTAAATCGTTGTTTGCGGTAACGCTGCGCAATGGAATTCAACAGCAGCAGTTCGTCGCTGTGCAACCCCTCTCCTTTCTCAATGATCTCCTGCACCTCTTCATAGGTAAACCGGTGATCGGAATGGATGATGGTTTTACCCAGCCAGTATTCTTTGATTTCTCCTTTGGCGTTTAATTCAAAAACCGCCGAAAAAGTCAGTTTATCTTCCTTGGGCCGAAGGGAACATAGTTCATTGGAAATTCGCTCAGGCAACATGGGCGAAACCCGATCGGGCAGATAAACAGAAGTTGCTCTTTCATAGGCTTCTTTATCAAGCGCTGTATCCGGTTCCACAAAATGGCTTACATCCGCAATGTGAACGCCCACTTCAAAATTGCCATTCTTCAATACCCGGAAAGATAGGGCATCGTCGAAATCTTTGGCATCAACCGGATCAATGGTAAAGGTGAGTATATCGCGAAAATCACGTCTGGACTGAATTTCGGCAGCGGGAATCGCATCGGGTATCCGTTCACTTTCTTCCACAACTTCTTCCGGGAAAAAAAGTGGAAAGCCATTCTGGAGTAACAACTCTTTCATGGCAAGATCATTGGCATCGGAGGCGTCCAGCAACTGAATGACCTCTCCCACGGGCTTCTTATTCTTTTCCCACTCAACGATCTTAACAATGGCCCTGTCGCCGTTTTGGGCATTTTTCAAGGCACTCAAGGGGATATAAATATCTGGCATGGGTTTATCGGAGTCGGGTATAAAAAAGGCCACATTCTTTCCGAGATCGATACGACCCAGATAGTCAGATTGCTTACGCTGCAGTACTTCTTTCACTATTCCTTGTAAACGACCGCTCTTTCTGAAGGGGTCGCGCACTTCTACAATAACGGTATCGCCGTGAAGAGCAGTATTAAAATCGCCGGGGCGCACCATAATATCGTTGGCCAGGTTTTCAACGATTACATAACCCATTCCGGAACGGGTAATATCGAGTATGCCTTTATAGCCTTTCGGTTCCCGGGAATGTTGTTTATTTTTTCTTTTTCCTGATTTTTTACTCATGTTGAAGAGATAAAGTAGAAGGATAACGCTGGATAAAAGACTCCAGGCCATTTCGGAATGATTCGCTTTGCTGAAACAAGAGTTTCATTTCAATTGGTATAACAAAAAGTGGAATGTCTTTCAATTCTGCGGCAAATTTCACTAACCGTACCGCATCCTTCTCTGTGGTTAAAATAATTTTTTGTTCCGTATTAATAGATTCAAAACGCTGGAGGATTTCTTTCCAGTCGTCGATAGAGAAAATATGATGATCGCTGAAAAGCATTTCATAATAGGTTCCCGATTGTTCATGCAGGTAATGCTTCAATGGCAAGGGGTTGGCAATACCACTCACCAGCAAAACCTCCATATCAGCATGTATGGGTAGGGTATTCTTCTCTGTGATATGATAGGGCAAGCCATACTCAATACAGGAGAAATATACCTGCTGTCCCTTTACAGGGTTAATTTCACGCCGGATTTCATCGGCTTCCGATGCTGATAATCCGGGCGGGCATTTCGTTACAATGATGATCTGTGCCCTTTTGTAACTGCCCCTTTCATCACGCAGGTCGCCGGTAGGCAAAAACCAATCGCGGGTAAACAGGTTATTGTACTCCGTAAGAATAATGTTCAAACCGGCAGCTACCGAACGGTGTTGAAAGGCATCGTCGAGCAGAATCACCTGTGTGTCGGGCCGGTCGTGCAGTAGTTGTGGGATCGCAACTATTCTTTCCTCTCCCACCGCCACCGCAACCTGTGGAAATTTTAAATGAAACTGCATGGGCTCATCGCCAATTTCCAGGGCAGTCGATCGTTCATGCGCCAGTGCATACCCTTTTGTTTTTCGTTTATACCCCCGGCTTACCACAGCCAATTGATATTGTTGATGGAGCAACTGGATCAGGAATTCGATCATGGTCGATTTTCCGGTACCACCGGCCGAGAGGTTGCCCACACAAATAAGAGGAAGGTTGAAGGAAGACGAGCCCAACCAACCTTTATCAAAGAACCGGTTCCGTACAATAACCACCAATGCATACAGCAATGAAAAAGGAAATAAAAGAATCCGAATGGGCCTCAGCAAGGGGGCGTTAAAATTCATAAATACGCGATGGGGTGATACAAACACTTAAAGGTACGTCAAATTCACCGATGTCGCTGATGGCTGGTATGGGCTCAAAAAAACTAAAACCGATCTTCAGGCAGTCGGGTCGGCAGCGGCTTAAATACCGATCATAATAACCCTTCCCATAGCCAACCCGGTACCCTTTTTCATCAAAGGCAATCAAGGGTACAAAAATCACATCCTGACCTTCTGGTGGAATGGATTCGCCACTGATCGGTTCCAGAATATTATACTTATTCTTAGAAAAGAAGGCATTGGGTGCAAGTGTGAGCGCCTCCATGGTATTATGCACGGGATCTATTCGGGGCCAGCTCACCACCAGATCGGCATGTCGCTCTTTCAGCCATTTGGTGCAGGGCTCCACATCAAACTCAGCCTTTTCTAATAATGCATAATAGGAAAATAAATTCGTCAACGTTAAAATGGGAAAGGAACAAAACCGGTCAACGATCTGCTTACTGTACTCCTGCAGCATGTCGGGAGACAATGCTTTTCTTTTTTTTAAATACGCTTGCCGGATGGATTTCTTAAGCATAAATTACTTTTGTTATTTGCTTTGATGACGCCATTGCCTTAACAAAAGTTTTACCAGATTGTCGCGAAATCTGTTGAATCAAAATACGATCATTAGAATAACTGCCTAAAAGTTACAATTATTTTAATAATTGGCTGTAAAATAATTAGGAGTGGCAAATTAAGCCTCTGAACGATTTACAAAGATGGAAAACAAGGTACTGCCGTAATTGCGAACGGTGGCAAACTGAGGGTCCTTTTCATAATTGTTGCGAGGCGTATGTTCCAGGATGAACCAGCCGCCGGGTTTAAGCAGTCCCCTTTCTCTGATCTTTACGGGCAGATCATCAATGGTGGTAAGGGCATACGGGGGGCCGGCAAATATCAAATCAAACTTTTCATTGCATTGTTCAATAAACTTGAATACATCAAGCCGCACCGGATGCACCTGTTCCAGTTGGAGCGACTGCACCGTTTTCTTAATGAAATCAAACATCGCCGGATCCTTTTCAACGATCGTGCAATGTTCCGCTCCGCGGGAAGCCAATTCGTAGGTGATGCTCCCTGTTCCACCGAAAAGATCCAGGGTTTTTATTCCTTCCAATTCCAATTGGTGTCCCAGAATATTAAACAAACCTTCTTTCGCTATATCCGTTGTAGGGCGGGTATAAGGCATTTTGGCCGGCGGATTTATCCTTCGGCCACCATGAGATCCACTGATTATACGCATGCCGCCATTTGAAATAAAGGTGAAAAATAATGATCCGGTAAACCGGAAAGTAAACCCTGAGGCCAGCTCCATGATCCGGCTGATTCGCCTTGTTTGTTCACGAAATACTTTTCCAGTTCTGCATAGAGCGATGAATCCGGATCTATCATACCTGAAAAAAGAAGGGTCACCTGCTGCTGATCCAATTCAAATTGTTTACAAATAGAAAGTAAATAATAGCTGATATCCTCCGGCTTTTCGAACTCATAGGTTTGCAGTAATAATAATTTGTCCGACTGACAAACCGCGACCAGAAAAAACCCTTGAAAAAAAGCGATGCGAATCAGACCTGCTGCAGTAGCCGCATTCCGGCTGATCGTTTCCAGAAACAGGGAGCTGAAATGAAATACCGTTGCGTTGTTCCAGTTTTTGCTGATCTGCGCTGGCCATTCGGTCGGAAGGCGGTAAAAATTGCTCACCTGCCACCCATTCACGGTATCGCACTGTACCGATTCACGGGGAGAATCAGCATTGGTAAGTTCCAGTATTTTTTCGCCCAGTGCGGTATTTTTATGCTGCAGAGGTAAAAGCGTAAAGCCCGGGTGGTTATAAATCACTACCACCTGCTGAACTGGTTTCCAATCTTCCGGTAATTGATGATACCAATCCTGCATGCTTTGCATAGCCGCTGAGGGATCCTTTTCCAACCGCATCTGATGTAAATGCAATACCCGTTTCTCTGCCTGATGCAACCAAACGGCGGTACCATGCAAGGGCTGCCATTCGATCAGCAGGATCGATTCAGTAATGCCATCGGGAGCAGTCGTATTAAAATTCGTTTGCATCTTCTGTTCTGAACTGCAATGTTACTATAAATTTAACGGAACTAAACGATACCCGCCAAATTGAGCGGTGCAGAGTGTATTCCGCAATCAGCAAAATAAAATGTAGGTTTGCGCTCATGGCAGGGGGTACAATTGACCAATCATTACAGGTAGAAATTTCAAACCGGCAGATTCTCCGGATCGCACTTCCCATCAGTTTTGCGATCCTCATTCCCCAATTGAACTTTATAACCAATAACGTATTCCTGGGTCACTTCAATAATGAATCACTGGCGTTGGCCGGCGTTACAGGGGTATATTACCTGATCTTTGCGGCTATTGGCTTTGGATTAAATAACGGTCTGCAGGCATTGATTGCCCGGCGGGCCGGTGAAAACAGACCCGAGGAGATTGGAAAAATATTCAATCAGGGAGTCTTCATTTCCCTCTGCATTGCTGCCATTGGCATATTACTGACCTACCTGTTTACGCCGGTCGTTTTCAGTTATTTTATACAAGAGCCCGAACGACTCGAAAAGGCACTCTCCTTCTTGTATATACGCATCTGGGGTCTCCCCTTTTTGTATATCTATCAAATGCGTAATGCCCTGTTGGTAGGGACCAATCAAAGCAACTATTTAATTGCCGGAACCCTGGCAGAAGCGTTGAGCAATGTATTTTTTGATTACGCACTGATCTTTGGTAAAATGGGATTTCCGGCACTTGGGTTCAATGGAGCAGCCTATGCTTCCATTATAGCTGAATTTACCGGAATGCTGGTGGTGTTTCTGGTCATTCATTTTAAAGGAATTGGTCAGCGATTTGCCTTGTTTAAAAATTTCAAACCCGAATGGTACAATACAAGACTTATCCTGAACATGTCGGCTCCGCTCATTTTTCAACATGCCATCAGCATTATGAGCTGGGAATACTTTTTCCTGCTCACCGACCGACATGGGGAAATGGCGATGGCCGTATCGAACACCATGCGAAATGTTTTTGGTTTTTTTGGTTCCTTCACCTGGGCATTCGCCGCTACCAGTAGTACCATGGTGAGCAATATTATCGGACAAAAACGATTGGAAGAAGTGCCCCTGCTCTTAAAAAAACTCGTGCGCCTGAGTGTGGGATTTTCCCTGATCGTAGGGGTGTTACTCAATTTGGCCCCACAGGTATTTCTTTCCATTTATGGCCAATCAGAAGATTTTGTTCAAATGGCGATACCCGTTATACGCATTGTATCGGTGGCCATGGTGCTCATGTCTTTTTCTACCGTTTACCTCAATGCTGTTACCGGAACCGGAAACAGTCGTATTACCTTATTAATTGAGGCCTCCACCATAATCTTCTATTGCCTGTACGTTTACCTGGTAATGGACTACTATTTCCTGCCATTCAGGTATGGATGGATGAGTGAATGGTTATACTGGTCGTTGATCTTTTTTGCCTCGTATTTCTATATGCAAACGGGCCATTGGAAAAAGAAGAAGATTTAAACGCTCAATCGGCCCATTTTTTCAATAACTGTTGAGCCTCCTTTCTAATGAAGGCATCATCGCCACTGGAATCGGGTAGTTTTAATAATTGCTGTAATGCTGCACGAGCCTTATCCACTTCCTCATTTTTATGGTATGCTTTGGCGAGTTCGAGGTAATTGAGGAGCAATCCGGGATTTAATTGCCGGCTTTTTTCATAATTACGAATCGCATCTGTATACGTAGCCGGGGGTAAGGAACCATACACCATTTTCACCAGCCATTTCTCAAACGAACTTAAATTGCTTACTTCAAAATACCATTTACCCATCACATGGTAACCCTTATAACTGGATGGATCCAATTGAATGCTCCTTTCGGCAAATTTTTTAATGTCACGAACGGCATTGATCTTGTCCTCTCCGGAAGCCACCATCGCCAGCCGGCCTTTTGCTACCGACATCACAAAATTCGTTTCGGCATTATGGGGAGCGAGGGAATATGCTTCACGAGCCAATCGATAGGCTTCAGCATAATAATGGTCTTGTTGAGATTTTGAGGACTGCTTTTTACCCAATCGGCTGTATAATTCACTGCAGGAACAAAGCACCCCCACATCTTTGGGTTGCAAGCGCAGCAACTCCAGATATTTCACCAGGGCTTGCTGGTCTTTAAACGATTGTTCCAATTGTCTGGCTTCCTTCAACAATAAGGCAGGATCCTGCGCATGCGCCATGGACGCATTCAGGAGCAGAACGAAAATAAATTGCACCCATTTAATCATGAAAAGACCTGTTGAGTGTTATACCAACCCTGCCTTCAAACTGAACGATTGGCGGTTGCAATTTATAAATGGAAATCTCGGCTTGCTGGATGCGCGGATATTGTTTTTTTATATCATTCAGCACCGCATCAGCTACTGTTTCCAGCAACGGCGTGGGCACAAGCATGCGGTTTCTCAGGATCTCATATAAACCTGCATAATTGACGGTATCTGATATTTCATGAAAGGTGCCATCGGCAGGCTCCGGACAAGTAACCTTTAGATTAACTTCATAGGGACTTCCCAAACGCTCTTCCCCCGGATATAATCCGTGAAATGCATGAAATTTTATCTGCTGTAACTCAATGGTAAGCATGTCCCTTTTTTATATGAGGCCTTGTGCAGTCTGGTGGCGATTATACCAATCCGTGCGCTGATAAATACCGTTCCGCATCCAGCGCTGCCATGCATCCGCTGCCTGCTGCGGTTACAGCCTGACGGTAGATCTTATCCTGTACGTCACCGGCAGCAAATACGCCTTCGATATTTGTTTTGGACGAACCCGGAATGGTTTTGATATAACCCGATTCATCCATATCCAGGAACCCTTTGAAAATATCAGAATTGGGCTTGTGGCCGATGGCCACAAAAAAACCATTGATCGCTACTGTTTCAGTGCTGCCATCCAGCACATTCCGGATGCGAACGCCTTCCACCTTGTTTTCCCCCAACACTTCATCTGTTTCTGCATTCCAGTAAACTTTAATATTCGGTGCATTCAGAACCCGGTCCTGCATTACTTTGGAAGCACGCATGGCATCGCGGCGCACGATCATGTGTACGTTGGTGCAAAGTTTAGAGAGATACAACGCTTCCTCAGCAGCGGTATCTCCAGCACCCACAATAGCCACTTCCTTACCACGGAAAAAGAAACCATCACAAACCGCACAGGCACTTACACCAAAGCCATTCAATCGTTGCTCACTTTCCAGTCCGAGCCATTTAGCCGAAGCTCCGGTAGCAATGATCACGGCATCTGCTTCTATCAGTTTTTCCTCATCGATCCAAACCTTGAACGGGCGCTTGGAAAAGTCTACCTGAGTAGCCAATCCAAAACGTATATCAGCTCCCATTCGGGACGCCTGCTTTTCAAAATCCATCATTATCTCGGGCCCTTGTTTTCCTTCCGGGTAACCGGGATAATTCTCCACTTCGGTGGTTATAGTAAGTTGCCCACCCGGCTGGATTCCCTGATATAAAACAGGTTTCATATTGGCGCGTGCGGCATAAATAGCGGCGGTATATCCGGCAGGTCCTGATCCTATGATCAGACAATGCACTTTCTCACTGGCTGTTTGTTCCATACTTTCGAATTTAATCAAGTCTGCAAAAATAACAGGAAATGGAACACTAAAATGTGTCCACGGTCACACAGGAGCGGGATGTGAATAACCTTTAACGAGGAATTATGATGCTGCGGTACTGGGCCGCATAGCCGCCAAAATAACCAAGGGCTCCGCCTTTGATATTAGAAAGCACTTTCGTGGGAGAAGAAAAGGGGTTGCCGATACTGCTGTAGCTATATTCCATGGTGCGCCAAAAATCGAAAGTGGCTTTATCGATATTGCACATTTTCACTGTTACGGTATCGCCTCGTTTAAAGAAAGAATAGGTTTCCTGGTCAATATCCTGATTCCTGTCTACCCCCCTATCGATTTGAATATCGTAGGTTTTACCATCAACGATCTGGTCGTCGAAGGCAGAATTGAAACCGGGCAGAAATGCCTCTTTGTTGGTTTGGGTAAAATAACGGATATAGTTCCCAAAACCGGCGGGGTCGGTAACTTTTCCCATCACTTTTACAAAATTGGAATCCAGGTTGCGGGGGCCTTTTTCCCACCAAAGAGAATCGAGGGTTTTACGGAGGGCCGGAATGCTGGTTTCAGACGTGTATGTTTTACCATCAGCCAGGATCCGAAGGGTATAATTCGTATTAAAAGCACCCTGAAAGGCCGTTGCCAGGTTCGATGAGTCAATGGAATAGTAATAAAAATCAAATCCGGCCAACGACTGCTTGTATTCTTTTAATTGATGGGTGAGGCTGCCATTGGAAATTTCAACCGTAGCATTGCGTACAAATGATCCCGCGAGTAATGCCGGGCTCAGTTTATCAAAATAGTTCAGGCTTTTAGTCAGGACCACACGGGGTGATTGTCCGTTTTCGATGGTTGCTTCCACCACCAGAAGGGGGTCGGGGTTTTGCGGTTGGAAAGAAATGGATTTCTCGCAACCTGCCAGCACGATCACCACGAAAATATAAAGGATAAGACGATTCATCATTTCAGTAACAAAGGTAATGGGCAAAAGTTTGACCCCGGCTTTTTGTAGCAAATAAGGGTCCAGAATGGTGAATAGTGAATGGTGAATAGTGAATTTATCGATTCACGATTTCCGATTCACCATTCACTATTCACCATTCACTATTCACTATTCACCATTCACCAAAAAGAAGCCCCCCACTTTGCAGCAGGGGGCGGTACTTTTACCCATATACTTTATTATCCCAGATAGGCTTTCAGCGCATTGCTGTAACGGGCCTTCTGCAAGCGTTTGATAGCTCTTTCTTTGATCTGACGGATACGCTCTTTAGTAAGATCATATTTCTGTCCGATCTGCTCAATGGTCACACCATTTTCTCCATCCAAACCGAAATAGGCATTCACGATCTCGGCTTCACGGGGGCTGAGTGATTTTAATACCCGACGGATCTCATTACGGAGTGAATCCTTCATAACATCATCGTCGGTATCATCAGCACCTTCCAGCAAATCGCCCATGGCCACGTCTTCCGCTTCATGTACGGGAGCATCCAGACTGGTATGACGGGTATTGCTTTGGAAAATATTATTGATTTCTGTTTCACTCATTTCCAGCAATTCGGCCAGTTCTTCAGTAGACGGCTCACGCTCGTGCTCCTGTTCGAAAGCCATATAAGCCTTGTTTGCCTTATTATAGGTACCGATCTTATTCTGTGGTAAACGAACCAAACGACCCTGCTCGGCTAAAGCCTGCAGAATTGACTGACGGATCCACCAAACGGCATATGAAATGAATTTAAATCCTTTTGTTTCATCGAAACGCTGGGCAGCTTTGATCAAACCCAGATTACCCTCGTTGATCAAATCACTGAGTGATAAGCCCTGATGTTGATACTGTTTAGCCACTGATACCACGAAACGGAGGTTGGCCTGTACTAATTTATCTAAAGCACGCTGGTCCCCCATTTTGATACGCTGCGCCAGAACAGTTTCTTCTTCCGGAGTGATCATCGAAATTTTAGAGATCTCCTGAAGGTATTTCTCCACTGCCTGAGAATCGCGATTGGTGATCTGTGTTGCAATTTTGAGCTGTCTCATATTGAAATAAAATATAATTGACTGTTACCAAATGACGGGTACAGGATCAACAATCAAAGGGGGTATATGTTCATGGGGAAATTGCAAAGCCCTTGCAAAACAGGCTGTTGGTAAAGCTAAGATCCGTCCAGAACCGTATGAACAAATGTAATATTCAATATTGGAAATTCATAGCCCCCCACAAAAATTGAAAGCCCGTTTTAACAGGTTTATGCACCATACCAGTGACTTTAATACGCCTTTAGGAATATTGTAACCCATGTCCAGAGCGATTTTCAGCGGATTTTTCTACCCACTGACCATGGGGATTAATTTTGATCAATTTTGGAAAAAAAATAGAAAAAAAGTGCCTGATTAAGCATTTTCCCTGATATCAGAACCCGGCTCAATGACGTTTAGGACCAAAAACCGATTTACTGATCCCGATACCCATGATCCAGCTATCATATGCATGGAATTTGTCTTCATAAATGAAGTTCAGACTCAGTTCCCAGTGATGCGGCAGTTCAAAACCATATTCAACTCCGATATTCCAGAGACTGAGTGTTTCTTCCTTCTCGAATTCTTTTCCGAATCCGGAAACAAAAGCCAGATGCTTTCCCGGTTTAAAGATCCCTACCAAAGCCGTTGAAACAGGGAAACTGCGGGTGAGTTCTGTTGCATCGTTTTTGCGCTCAATTTTATATTGCTGCAAAATGAGATCGGAATGTAAGCCGATGGCCCAATGGGGATGAAACCAATAATCGTAATCAACACCCCAGGCCGGCACCAGATCATTCTTATTGCCGGTTTCTGTTTCTACCACATGCGGGAACATATAATGCGCCATCATTAAGGTAAATCGAGAATGGGGGCGAAAAGATGCTTCCCTTCCCATTTTCTCTTCCTGTTGGGCCTGAACGGCCAATCCGATAAAAATCAGAAGAATGATACTGTACAGTCGCTTTTGCATAATTGCCATTTTGATGTTGAACCAATGGCGCAAAGTTGAACTTTATAGTGACCAGGGAATATGACTTTGGCTATGCAGTAAGCTGATATTACTTATAACTGTGATGCTCTTTATACATTAAAACCGGTAGCCGATATTCACCATATATCGATACCCGATACTTGCTTTTCTTAAATTTCCCCTTTGATCGAAGCTGGCATCTGTTGCAATTTTATTAAATCCAGGGATCCAGTAATAAAGGAAATTGTTCAACCTGTCAAAAAAGGGCTTTGATTGTTCCGCGCTAAACTGTCCTTTTACATCGGCCTCCATGTTATAGACCGCTAACCCGGGTCCCCCCATCACAAGATCAACTGACATCCGGTCCCATAAAACCGTTTGATATCCAAACTCAAATCCAATCGTATGAATGTTCATGCTGAACCCTGTCGCCACTTCTCCCTGAAAATAAGAAGTGTTTACCTGCCACCAACTCTCCCGATAAAAATTATTGAATGAATAATAGGGTCCTATAAAAAAACCCCGCGGCGCTTCATACTTATTCTCCTTCTTTAAATAAAAACGATAATCGACCGCAACGTGAAATCCTTTCTCTTTTCCACTATTGATCAGCAAAACAGAATCAACAGCCAGCTTTCTACCGATTTTCGGAAGCGACATACCACCCATATTAATCGACAGCGTTTGGTGGGCATTAAGGACACGTTCATAACCAAATACCATTGCTTTTCGGCCGAAAATCAGGGGTTGACTTAGGTTCACATACAGGCTGTTTTTTCGCTTCTTCTCCTGTCCAAATAACCCAGGTGAACCAGTATGGCAAAAAAGGAATAACAGGAAAAATAATTTACCCCAAAACGCTAATCTGAAAGGTGGCATAATTGAGTGTGTCAACAGAATGTTTTCTGTTGCGTAATTAAAATGAAAAAAGAAATCAACACTCTAATATACTATAGCCTCGCCCTGACAGTGCAGTACTAGTTCTTTTTTGTGGCAGGCTTCCACTCTACCGACAATTTTACCCTCTATGCCGAGGGTTTTGCCTGCAGCGATAAGTTTGTCAGCTTCCCTTTCGCTGGTGAAAATCTCCAAACGATGCCCCATATTGAAAACCTGATACATTTCCCGGGCATCACTGCCAGACGCTTTCTGGAGTACATCAAATACCACCGGTGGCTCAAACAGGTTATCTTTTACGATCCTGAAGTTGCCGGGCAGGTATTTCATGCACTTTGTTTGTCCGCCTCCACTGCAATGGATCAAACCATGGATGGCTTCGAAATGTTCCTGCAAAATCATTTTCATCAAGGGCGCATAGGTACGTGTAGGACTCAACAGCAATTGACCGATTGTGGGCCACTGATCCCGGGTTACATACTTCTGATCAGCGGCAGAAAGCGTATATCGCTCCGCAGAAAGCGGATCAGTCAGTCGGTTGGGGCCGATATAAACGACCGATTCGTCTAACCCGGTATCAAAAGACTCCGGATACTGGGCCGCATAGGTTTTGTGCAAGGCATCATGCCGGGCACTGGTTAAACCGTTACTGGCGATTCCACTATTATAAGATGATTCGTAATTAGCTTTCCCGGAACTGGCAAAACCAACAATTACATCTCCGGCCTGAATATGATCGTTGGTCACCAACTTGTTTTTGGGCCAGCGGGCCGTCATGGTACCATTTACGGCGATACTGCGTACCACATCCCCCACGTCGGCGGTTTCTCCTCCCAGATAATGAATCTGAACACCATACCCTTTTAGCTCGTTGAATAATTCCTGTGTGCCATTAATGATCACTTCCAGTACTTCGCCCGGAATCAGCCGCTTATTTCGATCAATGGTGGAAGAGAACAGCAACTGATCGTGAATACCCACACAAAGCAGATCATCCAGATTCATCACTACAGCATCCTGTGCGATTCCTTTCCAAACAGAAATATCACCGGTTTCTTTCCAGTACAAATAAGCCAGTATGCTTTTAGTTCCGGCGCCATCAGCATGCATGAGGTTTACCCAGGAAGCATCCCCGGTTAAAAAATCGGGATAGATCTTACAAAAAGCATGGGCAAAAAGACCCTGATCGAGTTTCTCAACGGCTTTATGCACTTCTTCTTTTTGGGCCGACACCCCACGTTTGGAATAAAGACTCATGAAAAATATTTAAAATTAGGCGTTGCTGAACAGGTGCAAATGTCTGCTTCCCCCGTGGAATCACCAACTACCAACTGCAAAGTTTTTCAACTACATTTGCACCCCAACTCATGCAGGTTCATACCAACATAAATAATTTAGTCGGGTTCCGGAAAGCGGTCATTACCATTGGAACCTTTGATGGGGTGCATCGGGGGCACCAGCAAATCATTTCCCAACTGGTGGCGGAAGCTACCCGGATGGATGGTGAATCTGTCATGATCACTTTTGACCCTCACCCCCGGGAAATAATCGGTACCCCCGGCAGCTCAATACCCCTGTTGAATACATTACCTGAAAAAATACATTTGCTGGAAGAGGCTGGTATCGATCACCTGGTAGTTGTTCCCTTTACACCAGCCTTCGCCGCCATGGATGCAGATACTTATGTGCAGGATTTTTTAATCAGTTGTTTTCATCCGCATACGGTAATTATTGGTTACGATCACCATTTTGGAAAAGACCGTAAAGGCGATTTTTCGCTGCTTGAATCGTATCGCTCCAAAGGTCTTTTTGAATTGAAGGAAATCCCGGGGCATCTCATAAATGAGAGCAGTGTTTCCTCCACCAGAATAAGACAGGCATTGCAAAAAGGCGATATGCCGGAAGCCAATACACTTTTGGGATATACCTACTTTTTTGAAGGCCTGGTCATAGAAGGCAATAAACTGGGAAGAACCCTGGGCTATCCCACCGCCAACTTACAAATTGAAAATGCACAAAAACTGATTCCGGCCAACGGCGTTTACGTGGTGAACGTGCACATACCCGCGGAAGGAAACAGATTTTATGGTGCCATGATGAACATAGGAATACGCCCTACCATTGGAGGAAATAAAAAAATGATCGAGGTTAACCTCTTTGACTTCGACCGTGATATATACGGAAATACCCTGCAGGTTCAGGTGCTCCGGCAATTGAGATTGGAAAAAAAGTTTGACGGGCTCGATCAGCTTAGGTCCCAACTGGCTACCGACAAACAAATGGCCCTGGAATTTTTACAGAAAAAAAAGGATATTTAGGACTGATTTTCTCTAAATTTTGGAGGCGTTGGAAGGGCCAGATTTTCATAAACAACTGATTATCAATTGGCATTTTTTCACAAAATTTAATTTTGTGAACTTTAACGGCGGTTCGTCCCCAATTTCTATTTATCCGCTACTTTTGATATCAGATTACTGCTACTTACTACCATCGTTTCACTACCCATTACATTCTCCTTACTAACCCGCTTTAGCTATCACGATTGTGTTATTGAACCTAAAAAAGAGAGGACTATGTATTCGTATGCTTTGCTGGAACCAGGATGTCATTATCTGATTCAGGAAACCGCTGAACAACCCGTGCAACTTATAAAGGTATCGGTAGAAACCGACCAATGCCTCTATATAACCCGCTATAAGGAAGTTCCGGAATTGGAATGGAAGAAAAAACAGGATCCAATTCTGGAAATACTGGAATGCTTAACCGACGCCAAAGTGAAGGAATGGGAGGCCGTTTATAATGAAGGGCATGATGCTTTTCATGAAGAGGAAGATGATGAATAAGCTCCACAGCGCTTCCCCCTACATGAAAACACTTTGAGGGTTAAGGGTAATAGGTTGTCCGGAAATTTGGACAGACTACAGTTATGGGATACTTTTACAAGGCAATTAATAGCGATATTTCTATTATTGTAAAGTATCCTTCATTTACATGAATACGGCTCAGGTTAGAATAGTATCAGTGGAACCCAATCCTTTTCAGAACATCTTCAGGGTTCATATCCAGTCTCAATTTAATGAAACGGGGTACCTGAACCTGATTAATCAACTGGGAACCTCTGTATTCTCCGCGGAGTTTAACCTCGTCCCCGGCATGAATGAACAGGAATGTGACCCTGGCCTGATACCCGAAGGATACTATTATTTGCACTATAAAACAAAGGAGTCGGGCATCTTTGTGGTACACCAGATGTACCATGCCCTTTAGGCAACCAAACGCTGGTTGTGTTTTCTGGTAAGATATCCCACGGAAGCGATAATGATCGCCACAATACTCGAGATATAATAGATGAGGAAATTGTCTTCCGCTCCACCCGGAGTGGTAACATAATAATCAAAAATATAGATCACAATAAAGGTTCCGTAAGCAAACAATAAAGAGAAGTGAATGAAAATCATCGACCGGTCGTGGTCGTTATGCTCCAGTTTCTGCATATATAACGATATCTCCCAAAGCAGGGCTACCAAAACTAATACCAGCCCGATAGCCAGCAGGTACTTGGCGGCATTATAATTCCAACCTCTGATAAAGAAATTGATGAGCTGTACCATCAAAAAAACCGGGGCCACCCAACCCGTTAACTGCCGAAGGGTTTTGGATTTTGTGGTAACATAAAGAATACCTAATACCATCGGCACATCAATCATATTGTATACCACTGTAGCCGTTTCCAAAATCTCCTGACTGATACCGGGAATATTACCCAATAAATTAACCCATCCACTTATCATCCAGTAAAGTCCGAAGAGCAGGAAGGGCACTTCTTTCCACATCTTTCTTCCCAGTACAATAAGTATAGGAATAAAGTAGGCTATCTGCGCGAGTACTGAGATGATATTGTAAATGGTTTCTTTCAAAGTTTGGATCATTGCACTGTGTAAAAATCGTATAAACAGTAGATATTATTGTTACACAAAATATATTCAGTATTACTACTCCTGTAGTGGTTTGCATAAAATACGATGGCAGTAAATCAAAACTACTCGACTGTACCACTTTAAAAACGAACACCCCTAAACGAAGTTGAATATTTCGGTTTTACATCCCTTTTAGTAGCGCATCAGGCAACCGTAAATCCCCTTGTCAGGAATTTTCAACCAGGTGCTTCCTCACTAATTTTGGGGAGTACTAAGCAGGTACCCTTACGGATTAGCCCGAAAATCTGTAAGAAAATGGCTTTTTCTCGTAATTCTACGATGACAGCCTTCGTAATTCAAACCTTTCGGGGCGCTTTTTATACGATAGCGCACGTATTAGCTGAAGTGTTAAAAAGGGGCAGATTTGCTCTATGTCAATTAAGCGGGTCGAAGTACATTTGTATCAGTTACGCAGTCATCCAGTATCCTTCGAAAAGAGCAACAATATCCAATAGTCCAGTAGTCCAATATCCGTTAGAAATCCCGACGAAAATCCAAGTCCATTGTAAACGTTATCCTGTTGAATGAAATTTCCAATCGCCTGTTAAAAACCAATGTCCAATTCGTCTGAAAACCAACGTCCAAAAAGTTCTTATGAAGACCCGGTCGAATATCCTGAAAACCTGAAATCCGTTTGATTTTATTAGTCAGATAGGATCCGATACCGAACGAAGACAAACTATGGTAGCTCGACTGAAAAAATTGAGTCCCGCAAAAAGCGGGACTTTTTTTATGCCCACGCAGTCTGCATTCTGTATTTTTGAGTATGCGTAAAATGATTCTTCTCCTGCTCCTCCCGGTATTTTTTGTTGCCTGCCAGTCGCAGGCCCAGCCCAATCACGATCTGGATGCCAATGCATTTGAAAAAGGAATTGCACAGCCAGGCGTTCAGATCCTGGATGTAAGAACCGCTGGGGAATTCCGTTCAGGCCATATTGCCAAAGCCCTTCAGGCCGACTGGAACAATCCGGCACAGTTTCAGGACAGAACCCAACATCTCGACAAAAACAAACCTGTATATATATATTGTTTAAGCGGAGGCCGAAGTGCTGCGGCGGCAGAAGTGCTGCGCGGCAAAGGATATTCCGTGTACGAGCTTTCCGGTGGTATCAATGCCTGGAAACGCAATGGAAAACCATTGGAAGGCAGCAGTAAAGCGCCCCAAATGACGGTAGCGGAATATAATGCGGCGATCAACAGCAGCCCGGTGGTGCTGGTAGATTTCGGGGCCGAATGGTGCCCTCCCTGCAAAAAAATGGAGCCCGTTTTAATGGACCTTCAGCAAGAGCTGGGGGCTAAATTCAAATTGGTAAAAGTGGATGGCGGCAAAGACCTGGAACTCATGAAAAAGGAAAATGTGGAGGCCTTGCCCGTTTTTATCATCTATAAAAACGGGAAAGAAGTGTGGAGGCAACAGGGTATTACGGCCAAAGAGACCTTTAAAAAATTCCTGTAAGTACTACAATCTTCTACCATGCGTACCTTTCTCCTTTTATTTTCCCTTTCCCTTTTGAGTCTGGCTTCTTATGCCCAATCGATCGGGATATTGAGCAGCGGAAACAAAACATCGATGCGGGGTCTTAGTGTGGTAAACGACCAAATCGTTTGGGCCAGTGGCAGCGCCGGTAAAGTGGCCAGAAGTACCGATGCCGGTAAACATTGGGATTGGATCACTGTTCCCGGCTTTGAAAAAAGAGACTTTCGCGACATCGAAGCATTTGATTCCCTTCAGGCAGTAATCATGGCGGTGGATGAACCCGGTGTTATCCTTCGTACCGAGGATGGGGGACGAAGCTGGAGAACCGTATTTACAGACACGGCAAAAGGTATGTTTCTGGATGCCATGTATTTTGCTTCTAACGGAACGGCCGTGGTAGTAGGCGATCCGCTCCCACAACAACCGAACGAAATCTATACTGCTTTTAGCTACGACAAGGGTAGATCATGGGTGCATCCGGGTGATGCAGGTAAATACCTCCCGCAGGTATCTGCAGGAGAATCGATGTTTGCCTCCAGCGGCACCAATCTGATTGTTTTCCCCGAAAAGGGCCTCTACAACCGATTTAACTATGTGGTAGTAACCGGCGGCATGGCCTCCGGCATCCTTCATTCCATCCCTTTAAAACGAACCTCTCTTTCCCTGCAGCAGGGAAAGCAATCGACCGGCGCCAACAGTATAGCGGCATTTGATAAAAAAAACTGGATCATTGTTGGCGGCGATTTTATGAACGATAAAGACAGTACCCGCAATTGTTTGATCACCACCGATGGCGGCAATTCTTTCTTCTCCCCTTCCACCCCACCCCATGGTTATAAAAGTTGTGTGACGTATTTATCCAGAAACACCTTGATCAGCTGTGGAACCTCAGGCGTAGACATTTCGGTTGATGGTGGTCGTAACTGGAAAAAGATCAGTGCAGAAAGCTTCCATGTGGTGCAGAAAGCAAAAAAGGGAAAAGCTGTTTTTCTCGCCGGCAATGGAAGGATCGCGAAACTGGAATGGTGATCATTTCCGGAACATAAAGTAAACCGCTCCGATCAGAAAGAGGAAACTTATCAGATGCTTCCATTCCAACGGTTCCTTTAGCTGGAATACCGCATACACACTGAATACCACCAACGTAATTACTTCCTGTGTCATCTTCAATTGAAACCCGGAAAACCCATTGGAGAAACCCCAGCGATTGGCCGGAACCATTAAACAATATTCAAAAAAGGCAATTCCCCAGCTCAATAATACCGCCTTCCACAGCGGAATCTGCTTCTGTGTTAAATGCCCGTACCAGGCAATGGTCATAAAAATATTTGAAGCAACCAGGAGTAAAATCGTTTTCATTCGAAAAAGCTTTATAGCTGAAAATAATAAAAAAAGCCGGACAAGAGTCCGGCTATTGCTTTTATGCGAGATGGTTAGTTGAGATTTCTAAAATCGACTGGCACCAGTTTGCTCACGCCCGGCTCCTGCATGGTTACCCCATAGATCACATCTACGGAACTCATGGTCATTTTGTTGTGTGTAACAATTATGAACTGGCTCTCTTCACTGAATTTGCGGATCATGTTGGTGAATTTGCCTACGTTGGCATCATCGAGTGGTGCATCCACCTCATCCAGGATACAGAATGGAGCGGGCTTGATCAGATAGATGGCGAAGAGCAAGGCCGTAGCGGTCAGGGTTTTTTCTCCACCACTCAACTGGGTGATTGAAGACGGACGTTTCCCTTTGGGTTTGGCCACGATATCAATGCTGGTTTCAGCAAGGTTATCAGGGTTCTCCAATACCATATCGGCCGTATCATCTTCTGTAAACAGGGCCTTGAAAACTTTCTGGAAGTTCTCCCGTACTTTATTGAAGGTTTCCAGGAATTGTTGGTTGGCGGTGGCTTCCACTTCCTGAATGGTTTGCAATAAACTATCCTTGGCGGTTACGAGATCATTCTTTTGTTCCAGAATAAACTCATAGCGCTTTTTCATTTCCTGGAAGGCTTCGATGGCGGTTGGGTTCACTTCACCCAGGTTTTCCAGGCGTTTTTTCATTCGATCGCATTTCTCCTGTAATTCCTCCACAGGTGTTTCACCGGTACGTGGCTGATCGAGAATATCGTCGAGATCAATACGGAATTCCACATGCAAACGCTCTTTCATACCAGCTAAAGAAAGTTTGAGTTCATTCAAACGATCCTTGATCTCAGCGAGCAGATGTTCGAGCATTTCTTTCTCCTTCACTTTATGACGGAGTTCACTTTCCTTCTCTCCTAAAGCATTCCGGATATTATAATAGCTTTGATCGGCTTCATTCAATTTCTTCTCTTCCTCTTCTTTCGAACGTAACAGATCCACCAATCCATCTTCTGCAGTGGTTAAAGCCGCTTCGCTTTCACTGATCTGTTCGGTCGTTTGCTTGAACTGCGACGCATTGGTTTCTATTTGACCACGGAGATCGTTAAGTTGATTGCTCTTGAATTCCAGTTCCTGGGTCAGCGCATTGATCTTGCTATGCTGACGCGTTACAAGCAAATTGAATTCATTATAACTGGCTTGCGCCTGCGCATAATCCTCTTCGATGAGTTTATAATCGCTCTCAGCAGTTTGTAATTTTTCGCGAAGGTCGTTTAAGAGGTTCACCCATTGATTCCATTCGGTACGGGTATCTTCTACCGATGCAATGGTTTCTTCCAGAATGATCTGGGTTTCCTGTAAACGATGTTCCGCAACATGCTGTGCGGCATGCAGGGTTTCAATTTTATTTTGAAGGGAAAATACCAGATTGGTCAACCGGTTAATATCTTCCTGTGCCTGACGGATGGCCTGCTCTTTCAATTGTTCATTGAAAGCGATCACTTCATTATGACGGGTTTGGATCTGTTGTTTCAGGTCGTTTACTACAGCTTCCTGCAACAGGATGTCCTCATGTAATTTTTCCAGATTTTTGGCACGACCGATCTTCTTACCCTCAAACAAACCAACGCTGCCACCTGTCAAAGAATATTTTCCTTTAACATATTTACCATTCTTCTCCAGCACCACAGCGCCGTTGCTGTTTACAAGAGCCTCTTCATTTTCGGCAATGAAAACATTGGCCAGCAGGTGCTCGGCCAGAGAACGGTATTGCGGATCTACTTCAATAACATCCATCGCCGGAATGGTTTGTCCGGGCTGATGATATTGCGTAGTGCCTGCAGCAGCGAATTTATCAAGCAGGAAGAAGTTGGCCTTCCCCTTCTTATTTTCATCGAGCAGGTGTACGGCTTGTAAACCTTCCTGCAGATTGTTTACCACATAATAGTTCAGGTAGGGTTCCAGCACATTCTCTACGGCGGCACGATAGGCTTCTTTCACATAAATAATATCGGAAAGAATGGGCGCAGTATGATTCCAGTTCGGGTTCTTGTGCAGGAATTTCACGCTCTCCGGATACCCTTCCATGGAATCGATCAGGCTTTTCAGCAGGTCGTGTTCGTTCTTACGGGAATCCAGTTTACGGCTTTCATCGGCCAGCAATTGCCGTAATTTCTCCACTTCACTCTGCGTTTGAAGGATCTGCTCCTTGGTGCGCTCGTGATGTTCCTGCAATTGAACCAGATCGCGCTTGCGGCCTTCCAGTTCTTCTTCCTTTATATGACGTTCTTCTTCGAGTTGTTTTAACTGACTGCCACGGGAAGCTTTTTCATCCTCCAGTTGCTGAATGCTGCGCTGCAGATTCTGAATAGAGGTATCGGCAACCGCCACTTTCTTCTCCGATTCGAACTGGTTGCGCTGCAATTGCAGATTCTCGGCACGCAGGCTATCTACTGTAGAGCGCTTTTCGTCAAATACATTTCTTTTCTGCTCCACCCCTGTACGCACTTCTTCCAATTGCATTTCCAGATTGCCCAATTTGCTTTTCTCCTCCTCGATCTGCAATTGCGTGAACTGGATGCTTTCTTCGAGACCATGGAGGTTGCCTTCACTTTTGGTGAGGAAATCCTGCAGGTTCTCGGCACGTTCTTTCAGGAAATTCAAACGCTGGCTGGCCAGATTCTTTTCGTTTTCCTTGGTACGAAGTGTTTGTAACAGGTCGTTGAAACCATGCTGCATGCTTTGCAGGGCACGTTCCTTCTCGATGAAGGCCGTTTTTTCCTGCTCAATGGCGGCTTCTTCTGTAGCGATCTCGGCTTCCAGACGGATTTTTTTATCCGTTTCAGCTTCGGTTTGCTGATTCAATTCCCGGTAGGTAAGATTGAATCCTTCCAGAGCTGCCTTGGCTAATTCGATACTGTATTCCCGGTATTCCTTTTTGATCTCGTAATACTTCTCTGCTTTTTTAGCCTGATTCTCCAGACTTTTCAACTGGTTGTTGATCTCGAACAGGAGGTCTTCAATACGGGCCAGATCCTGCTCTGTTGCATCCAGTTTATTCTTGGCTTCCTTCTTACGGGTTTTATAAATGGAAATTCCGGCTGCCTGTTCCAGCATCCGTCGACGGGAATTCTCTTTGTCTTTGATGATTTCATCCACCATTCCCAATTCAATGATGGCATAACTATCGGTACTTACACCCGTATCCAAAAACAGGTTTTGGATGTCTTTCAAACGACACTGCACATCGTTCAACCGGTATTCACTTTCACCGCTTTTGTAAAATTTACGGGTAACGGTTACGGTATTGAATTCGGTGGGAAGGAGATTCTTGGTATTCTCGAAGGTCAGACTCACTTCGGCCAATCCGGAAGCCGATCTGGTTTTGGAGCCATTGAATACAAGGCTCTCCAGATTTTCGCTTCGGAGATGACTGATCTTCTGCTCACCGATCACCCAACGTATGCTGTCGACGATATTACTTTTGCCACAACCATTTGGTCCGATGACACCGGTAACACCTTCGTCAAAATTCAAAACAGTTTTGTCGGCAAAACTTTTAAACCCTTTGATTTCTAAACTCTTTAATCGCACAATTCATAATTTTTAGGAGGTCGCAAATATAATCGAATGGACATGTAAAATACCAAGCCTTGGGCTCATTACATTCATAGTTATTCACTTCTTATTCACAAAGAAATCACCATAGAAGATTTGTGCTTCCATTGTGGAAAAAAACAATCCGGACAGGCGGTTTCCGGCAGGGTTCAGGGCTTAAACGCCTTCATAAATGACCCCGGAGGTGGGGGTTTCGTGGAGTTCGATCCGGTTCATTTTGGGAAGGGAGGGCTTCAACTGGTTCCAGATCCAAACGGCGATCATTTCGCAGGTGGGGTTTTCCAGGCCTTTTACATCGTTCATGCATTTGTGGTCGAGCTGCGCCACCACCGGTTTTACAATGGCTTTCAGATCGGCAAAATCCATCACCCAGCCCAGTTCGGGATGGGGTTGATCTTCGATCCATACCCGCAAACGATAGGTATGTCCGTGCATGCCACGGCATTTGTGCCCTTCCGGAACATTGGGTAAAAAGTGAGCTGAATCGAAGGTGAATTCTTTAAAAATGCGCATAAATCGAATTAAAGTGCAAATGTACGAAGCATATTACAAATGTCATTTACAGGCCGTAACGTTAATTTAACAGTGCCTATTCAAAATAAACTATGAGTTACCGATTTTTGGAAGTATCTTTGCGGAGTCAAATTTGAGTTATTCGCAATTAGTAAGTGAACGATTAGATCTGCTAAGCATTTTTCTGCTACATGTTCGTCTTCTTTACAGTGCCTTTTCTCAAGTATTTATTTATCTTTTATTAAGTGAACATGAACATTTACGTGTCTAACTTAAGCTTCAACGTTCAAGATGAAGACTTAAGCAGCTATTTCGCAGAGTACGGAGAAGTAACTTCTGCAAAAGTAATTACCGACAAATTTACGCAACGCAGTAAAGGTTTCGGATTTGTTGAAATGTCCGATGACGCAGCAGCTACAAAAGCTATTGAAGAACTGGATGGTGCAATGGTAGACGGAAGAACTATTAAAGTAATGGTAGCTCGTCCTAAAGAGGAAAGAAGCAACAACAACGGTGGTGGAAACCGTCGTTCTTTCAGCAACAGCAACTCTCGCTGGTAATTTAACCCACGATATTGCATCGCAATCCCGCTCCTGTAGCGGGATTTTTTTTACCCTTTTTTATCCCGCGCCTCCCGCAGCATGGGCCCAAATTCCATTTTCCGCTGCAGCGCATTAATGGCCATGGCGATCCGCTTGATCCGGGTAGGTTCCGTTTTGGCCGATTCGATCCACTTACTGTAATACTGTTGTGTGGAAGGAGAAAAACTGTTAAAGAAGGTGAGTGCATCCGGCTCATCGGCTAAGCACCCCATGAACTCCTCATTCAGACTGTATTTTCTGCGATCAACTTCTAATTGTAGTTTCAACACATCTCCTTTCCGTTTCCTCAATTGTTTGCGCAGGGTAGCATTCAAGGGCAAAATATAATTGCCGTCGCCCATAGGTAAAAGACTGACACTTACTATTTCACAGGCGTCCAGCTTACCTTTTACTTTAAATGATTTTTTAGTTCCGGAACAAATTTGGGAAGCGATTTCAGATGGCACTTCCACATAGGTCCAGCCGGTCTTCTCTCCCTGCTTATCAAACTTCCTGATTGCTGCCGTGAAGCGCACCATATTACTGATTTAGCCATTTAACCAAAGCAATGATATCTTCCTCTGATCTAACAGACCTACCCGCGTCCTTAAGGTACTGCTGTATTTTACCTTCCTGATCGGGCAAGGCCTTTAAAACAGACCGCTGCTCCTTTTTAATCTTAAAATTAGCTTTTCGCTCGGCATCGTAGAGGTAATAGGTTTCAAAGTCCTTGTAAACCTTTTTGGTCCCTTCCACATATACCGGTTCTTCCAGCAAACTCTTTTGATTAACCTTCAGAAAATGATATCTGGCTCCGATTACCAGCACTTCATAAAATCGTGTTTCATCATACTTCCCTTCCGGGGGATATCCGTTTCGGAAATGACGGGTAAATGCCTGCTCGTTTTCAGTATAGGATAAAAAGAACTCTTTTACAGGAGCGGCAAAAAGATAGGCCGAACCATTCCGGGAAAAAGAAAGCTCATTGGTTTGCAGATTGAATTGCACTTCTGGCATATTAACCCGCTTCCCATCAGTAAATACTACAATGGCCTTTGCCCATTGGTCTGTAACCATGGGCGTCCCTTTCACATTGGGCTTTCGGCCCGTAAGCGCTTTGCCCCGAACATCGTAGGCCTCGATTTGATAACTGTTATTATTGTCTACGGTTTGCGCCCACAATCCTCGCCCTGGAAGCAAAAAGATCAGAGACAAAAAAACGAATTTCATATATTTTTTAATATTAATTGACCTGTTTAAAAAAGCTATTATTCAATAGCTTAAACTCATTTTTTAAACTGGTTCATAAACTGAACCATTGCTATTTCATTTTCAAATTTTCGCCCATGCGTATCCACAAATAGCTGCACCGCTTTCTCATTTCCGGCATAAAAAGGTTGGAACGAACGACTGTCTTTGCTTACCTGATACCATTGCATCACCGGCAGTCGCAACAGATAAAAACTCTCCAGGTCTATATAAGCCAATTTTGTGCCTACCTGAAATTCGTGTTCCTCTTCAAGGGTTTTACGGATCAGCTTTAACAATTGCCATTCGTTGTCTTCATAAAGCAATTCATAGAAAGTTTTTTCGTTTTGCCGGCCATGGGATGGGTAGCCCTTGCGGAATATCCGGGTACCCTCGGTTGCGATTACATGAAACTCTTTTACGGGTTGATTTACGAGAAACAGATTGCCCGATTGCTGGTAATAGAGCTCCTGTTTGATCAGATCAAATTTCAACGCCTCTAATGCTATGCGTGTACCATCTGTCAGAACCAGGAGCCCTTTTCGCCAATCCTCATACAAATAGTTGGTACCAGAAGCGGGCGCTCGTTTTCCTTTTACCAACTCTCCCTTAATTTCCCGGGCATTATCTTTTTCGATACGTACAAGGGTACCCTGCGCCTGAGCCTTAACGGCATTAAAGGCTATCAGTATCATTACACAGATCCGGAACATTGCTGCCATATTATTTAAAATCATTTGACCGGTACATCTTATTGATGAAAACTCTCGCCAATAAATTTCAGTGCGTCAATAATGCCTGTGCGCCAGTAGGTCCAGGTATGTGCTCCATCGCGTACCCGGTATTCATGCGGGATCATTTTATCGGTTAAGGCGATATGCAATAAACTATTTCCCTTTGTCAGAAAATCGTCGTCGCCGCAATCGATCCAATAGCGAACCTTTTTTAAATCCTCGGGGGTTTTTGTTTCCACCAGTTTCAGAATAGAATTATCGTACCAGGCTTTGGTGAGGCGGTCCTTTCCTTTCAATTTTCGGCCATAGAGTGCCCCCAGTGGAAATTCGTACCAATTGTCGTTCATACCCACAAGGGCGGCATCATCCCACACGGCTGCGCTGAGCGGTGCGGCAGCGGCAAAAAGTTCGGGGTATTTGAGTGCATAGATCAGGGTACCGTACCCACCCATCGATAAACCAGCTACCCCTCTGAATTGTTTCGAGGATTTGATTCGATAACTTTTTTCGATGCCGGGCATGAATTCTTTAATGAAGAAATCTTCAAACTTCTCCTTTCCATCGTAGCTATTAATATACCAACTGGAATCTGCGTCGGGCATCACAATGATCATGGGCGGAATCGTACCTTCCTGAATAGCTTTATTGGCCAAACGATCGATCTCACCGAATTGCAACCAGCCGGTATTATCATCTGTATAGCCATGTAACAGATAAACCACCGGATAACTGCGATCGCTGGTTTCATAATCGGGGGGCAGATAAATGGAATACTGAACGGTTCGGTTCAGTATCGTGCTTTTTACAGGACGGTATTCCAATACTTTTCCATTTTGCTGCGCCTTTGTAACAAATGGGGCAAGAGCCAGCAGGAAGAGAATGAACCGGAGGAAATCGATCTTTTTCATGTTGGTAGTTTGTATAAATGTACCAAACTGTTGGTTCCGGTTTGCTCCGTTGCTGTAAATTATGCCATAAAAAAACCCCGGATCACCGGGGTTTAAAATATTAAGCTCTTTGTTTGGCTGGTTTACGCTTTACCTTCTTTAATGCGGCATCAATGGCCTTACTAAGATTCTCGAAAGTTGGTTTTCCGGTAAAGGGTTCGTCATTTATAAAAAAGGCGGGAACGTCTTTCACTCCCCGATTTATCCCCTCTTTCAGATCTCCCTGAACCTGCCAGCCAAAAGTGGCGTTCACCAGATCGTCCAAAAATTTCTTATTGGTTACACCCGCTTCTTTAGAATGCAATTTCAGACTGGTGGTACCCAGGTTTCTGCGATTGGCAAATAAAATATTATGCATCTCCCAGAACTTCCCTTCCTGTCCGGCTGCCACCGCAGCTTCACTGGCCTTCAAACTACGTTGATGTATACGCGTCAGGGGGAAATGACGGAAATTGAGACGGATCTTTCCATCATACTCCTCCAGTAACTGCCGTACCACTTCGTTCACTTTGGCACAAGCCTCACTTTCATAATCGCCGAATTCCATCAGCGTTACCGGGGCATCCTTTTTTCCTACAAAAATTTCACTGGGTTCAATAATAATCAGGTCATCTTTCTTAAAAGCCATAATTCTATCCTTTTTTCAATACCAATACTGTAAGTACCTGAGGTATTAACAATTGTACCGGTAATTAAGTTGAGTTGGTCCAGAACAGACCAATGTTGAAAGGGCTGAAGATAATATTTTTCCAACGCGGATATGCAAACAAATCCTTAAATTACCCACATTGTATTAAGCTATCTGATATTCAACCACTTACAACAGAAATTTTTCCCGATTCCGGAAAATCGCCCACTCATAGTTGATTATTTTTTAATGTCATTCCGGAAGACCACCATTCCATCAAATACGTCTACCATCACCGGTTTTTCTTTTTCGATTTCCCCTCCCAGAATCTTACGGCTCAGCGGGTTTACGATTTCTTTCTGGATCAATCTCTTTAATGGACGGGCCCCAAACTGCGGATCAAATCCCTGTTCGGCGATATACTCGAGCGCATAATCACTGAATCGCAATTGAATGCCATTATCGGCCACCAGTTTCACCAGATTGTTCAACTGAATTCGTACGATACCGGCGATCTCTTTTCGATGCAGTGGCTGAAACATAATGATCTCATCCACACGATTGAGAAATTCCGGACGGATGGTTTGCCGCAGCAGATTCATCACCTCCCCTTTTGCTTTTGTGGCGGCCTCATCCAGTTCATCGTCTTTCACATTCTCAAAAGCTTCCATGATCAGATGACTGCCGATATTGCTGGTCATGATGATGATGGTATTTTTAAAATTGACCACACGTCCTTTATTATCGGTCAGATGTCCATCATCCAATACCTGCAATAAAACGTTCCATACATCGGGATGTGCTTTTTCAATTTCATCGAGCAATACAACAGAATAGGGTTTTCTGCGCACAGCTTCGGTAAGCTGACCGCCTTCATCATATCCCACATAACCGGGAGGAGCTCCTACCAATCGGGAAACGGTATGTTTCTCCTGGTATTCACTCATGTCGATCCTTGTCATCATACTTTCATCATCGAAGAGGTATTCGGCAAGTGCTTTAGCCAATTCTGTTTTACCGACACCGGTAGTACCCAGGAAAATAAACGAACCGATTGGTTTTTTAGGATCCTGCAACCCCGCACGGCTTCTGCGAATGGCGTCTGCCACAGCTGTGATGGCCTCTTCCTGTCCAACGACCCTTTCATGTAAATGATCTTCCAGTTTTAATAATTTCTCCCGATCGCTTTGCATCATTTTAGATACCGGTATTCCGGTAGCCTTAGCAATACCCTGAGCAATATCTTCCGCATCTACTTCTTCTTTGAGTAACCGTTTATCAGCGGTTTCCTGAAGCTGCCGGTTCAGTTCTTCAATTTTCCGCTCCTCTTCTTTTACTTTTCCGTAACGGATTTCCGCAACTTTGCCATAGTCGCCATTCCGCTCAGCCTGCTCTGCTTCCTGCCTGAGTTGTTCAATATGTACTTTGGCATTCTGGATCTTTTCCACCAGTTCCTTTTCTGCTTTCCATTTTGCTTTCAGGGTATCGCGTTCTACCGAAACGTTCGCGATTTCGGTATTGAGTTCTTTTAATTTCTTTTCATCATTCTCCCTTTTGATCGCTTCGCGTTCAATTTCCAACTGACGGATCTGGCGTTCGAGTGTATCCAGTTCTTCCGGCATGCTATTCATTTCCAGTCGCAATTTGGCGGCACTTTCATCAATAAGGTCGATGGCTTTATCGGGAAGGAAACGATCTGTAATATACCGATGGCTTAATTCCACTGCTGCAATGATCGCTTCATCGCGGATACGTACATGGTGGTGCGACTCGTACCGATCTTTCAATCCCCGGAGAATGGAAATAGCATCTTCCACAGAAGGCTCTTCAATCATCACTTTCTGGAAGCGGCGTTCCAATGCTTTATCTTTTTCAAAATATTTCTGGTATTCATTCAGCGTGGTGGCCCCCACTGCCCGCAACTCACCTCTGGCCAGTGCTGGCTTCAAAATATTGGCGGCATCCATCGCACCTTCACCGCCTCCGGCGCCCACCAGGGTATGGATTTCGTCAATAAACAAAATGATCTCCCCCTCGCTGGTACTAACCTCTTTCACCACGGCTTTCAATCGTTCTTCAAATTCTCCTTTATATTTGGCACCTGCGATCAGTTGTCCCATATCGAGTGCATAGATCACTTTGGATTTCAGATTCTCCGGCACATCGCCATTCACAATACGATGCGCAATGCCTTCGGCGATAGCCGTTTTACCCACGCCGGGTTCGCCAACCAGAATGGGATTATTCTTGGTGCGGCGCGAAAGGATGTGTAAGGTGCGGCGTATTTCTTCATCTCTTCCAATAACAGGGTCCAGTTTGCCCTGACGGGCCAGTTCATTTAGATTACGGGCATATTTATTCAGCGAATTAAATTCCTGCGTTTGGGTTTGAGACGTTACTTTTTCTCCCTTGCGCAAATCCTTGATAGCTGTGATCAGTCCTTTCTCCGATAATCCGGCATTCTTTAACAGCTTGCCCGTTTCATCGGATCCCTGCACCAATGCCAGCAAAATATGTTCGGGTGTAACAAATTCATCACCGAATTGCTTTAACGCTGCACCGGAACGAAGAATGACATTATTACCCTCACGACCAATAGACTGTGCTGCTTCCCCCGATGTTTTGGGAAGTTTTTTTAATAAATCATCGAGTCGGGTATCGAGTACATTAACGGTTACATTGTTCTTTTTTAACAGATATTCAACAGGAGAATCCTCCTGATCAAGCAACGCTTTCAGCAGATGCTCCGTTTCAATGGCAGGATTTTGCGCATTAAATGCCAGTTGCTGCGCTTGTTGAATGGCTTCGGCGGCTTTGATAGTAAAATTAGAAAGGTTCATATCAGGGTGGTTTGAGGTTCGGGGGCTGTGGTTTGAGGTAAACGCTTCGGTCGCAATCTTTCGAATAGACACCTACTTCACTGCTCAAACACCATTCCCATACCAATTAAATAACTATTTTTATCGTACGCAACAAAAAGCCAACCAAGGCCAAAAAACAAGAAACTATGTCAGGAAATAAGCTAATCCGCTGCATGAAAGTCATATCCACGGGAGTTTTTCTGCTATTCTTTCAGTTGGTTAACGGTCAATATGATTTTGCCGCATTGGATCAATATCTGCAAAAAAACCAAAAGCAATTGGGAAATAATCTTGTAGCGTTGGTTTGGAAAGATGGTAAGATCCTCTACCAAAAAGAACTGGGTGAATTCAATGCCAAAACACAGGCTCCCATTGCAGCCAGCAGTCAGTGGCTCACTGCAGCATTGGTGATGACCTTCGTGGATCAGGGAAAACTGGATCTGGATGAGCCGGTAAATAAATACCTGCCTATTTTCAATAAATACATGAAGAGTTATATAACCCTTCGCCATTGTTTATCACATACTACCGGTATTGAAAGAGAAACGAGATTATCGTCGAAATTGCTGGATCGTAAAAAATATGAGAATCTGGAGGAAGAAGTGAATGCCATTGCAGCCAAAGAGATCTCCAATAATCCGCAGAAAGAATTTTTCTACGGTGGTTATGGTTATGCCATTGCCGCCCGTGTATGTGAAATTGTAGCCAAGAAAAGTTTTGACCGGTTGATCCAGGAACGGATCACCCGCCCCCTGCGAATGAAGGGAACAAATTTCAGCAATGAAAGTGGCGGGGCACCCAATCCGGCGGCCGGAGCCCAGTCTACCGCCAATGACTATGTGAATTTCATGAGCATGATCCTGAACAAAGGAATGTTTGAAGGAAAGCGTATATTAAGTGAAGCCGCCATAGCAGAAATGCATACTGCACAGTACACCGATCTACCCGTGAAATTTGCCCCGGCGGCAGTGAGCGGTTGGGGTAGTGGTTTTGGTGTATGGCTGATGGAAACCGATGAAAAAGGTAAAGCTTCCCTGGTGAGCAGCCCTGGTTTCTTCGGCTGTTTCCCCTATATCAATCTGACTAAGAAATATGCAGCCATTCTTATATCTAAATCACTATTAAGTGAACAGAAAAAAGAAATCAGCTCCGGTTTTTATGGCATCATTGATGAAACGATCGGACAATAATTTATTTGCTGGCAGGCTGGTATTCAATAAAGTCCCATAAACGGAGTTCCTTATTGGCTCTGGGTTCCAGTATTTCCAATTGGAGCAGGTGTTTCCCCGGTTTCAGGGAATAGTTCCAGTAAATATCATGACGGCGTTCGGTAAATCCGCAGGGAAGATCAATGATCTCTTCCGCTCCTTCATCTATACGTACTTTGATCGTTAGAGAGCCGCCATTATTATTCAGATCCTTAGACTCTCCACGCAACACGATTCCGATGCCTTCGAAGGGAATATTCAACACACGCCCCTCCCATTTAATGCCTTCGGTTTTACGTACCGGTATCATTCCGGGAAAACTCTGCTCGAGCGGTACTGGTTTTACAGATTGAATAGGAATAATATAATTAGTACCTGATTTTTGTCCGCCCTGTTTGAGGATATTGGCAACGGCCTGCTTATATCCTACCGCATAGGTTTTATTCAACGACATACTGGTATACTTGAAAGGAATATCAGCGGCTTCCACTAATCCCTGCTTCCAATAGGCGGGAATTTTATCGTACCCTATTAAGGTTCCCAATACACCACAGGCAGTGGACGGATTGCAGTCAGCGTCCTGACCGGCACGAGTTGCAATCTCCATGGTTTTCCCAAAATCACCATTGCCATATAATAATCCCAAAACTACATAAGCGGAATTAATAGTTGCATCGATGTTGAAAGCAGCGAAAACACCATCGGGACAGCCCTTGTCGCTGGACCATTTTTTCTGGATCTCGTACCAATTCTGGTGCCAGTCGTTTGGATAAGCAGCATGCCAACGGATCACATCAGCAATACATTTATAGAAATTACTTTCAGCAGGGATGGCTTTCAGGGCTTTTCGAACGACCTGCTGAATATCCTTCTCATAAAAAGCGATCGAGTACATGGTGGAAACAAACACCCCACCGTACCAACCATCTCCATAGTTCATGATATGACCAATACGATCGGAAATAGCGGCGGCAGTTTGCGGCATGCCGGGCGACATCAATCCGGCAAAATCGGCTTCTATCTGAAAATCGATATCATCGGCATGCGGATTATTTTTCCAATGGCCCGATTCCGGGGCTTTAATGCCGTGAAGTATATTGTACCGACCGGCCTGGTTGGCATGCCAAAGCATATACCCTGCATGTGCATACGCGGAAGCAAAAGAATCTACCGGAGCGTCCAGCCCATATTTTTCGAACACCTCCACAAAAGTGAGATCCATATAAATATCATCGTATAAACCGGCATTGTGAAGCATGTTGTTACGGATCTGATCAGGTCCCCAGGCATTCATTTTCTGGTAGTCCTGAATAAATGTGCCGTTAAATCGGAATTCGTAGGGACCGCCAAAAGTCACCCCAATGGTTTGACCGGCCCATCCCCCTTTAATTTTATCTTCCAGTACCTGCTCCGGGAGTTTCAGTGGAGGCAGTTTTTGTGCCCATAACAGGCTGTTTTGCAGCAATGCAACTACTATAACGGCAATACAAATGCGTAATTTCATGTCGCAATTTTTTATACGGAATAAAAGGAACCGGAACTACTCCCTTGAAAGAATAAGGTACGCTTTTTAAACCGGGTCATATAGTTTTTCCATATCTGTCTGGCTGTTTGCACCCCCTTGCTTCCT
Organism: uncultured Chitinophagaceae bacterium; assembly: GCA_964555605.1. Classification (GTDB taxonomy): domain Bacteria; phylum Bacteroidota; class Bacteroidia; order Chitinophagales; family Chitinophagaceae; genus Endoryza. The sequence continues at coordinate 57,902 of CAZKSY010000007.1, forward strand.
TCGCATAATATAGAAACGGCACCGCCACTGCCGCCGCCTGTAATACGGGCCCCATAAACCCCGGATGTGGTTCCGGCCTCCCGTACCATTTCTACCAGATGGCTGGTATATTCATTGCCCAGGCCAATGGAACTATATCCCGCGTGGCTTTGATACATCAATTCACCAAGTTGCTTCAGGCACTCCTGTTTTTGGGCCGATCGGCGATAGCCCGTCAACAATTGCTGGAATAATCCTATTCTGAAATGCTCCTCTACCGGGTGGCTACCGCAGGCGCGGATGGCATAGGTACGATGTGGATCAATACTGGTTACTTTATCGATCGAATACCGATAGGTTTGCAGGAATTCAGCTCCTGTGATGGATTCAGGCAAATGGCAGAGATACTTTTCCCTGAAAACAGACAATGGAATATTTGCTAAAAACCCATTATAGGGCAAGGTTGAAAAATCACCACTACTGGCAGCCTGCTTTAAATCGTCTACAGCAGCCCCAGCCTGCAGGGCAATCATAGAATAGGCCATAAATGCCGCTGTTCGAACCTCGCCGTAAGAGGCGCCGCTCACCGCATGACGGATGCCGCTATCTATTGCCGTAAAGCTGATACCGGCCGGAATTGATAGCGCAGGAAAGACAGTGTGTGGTTGACATTGAAGCGGGAGTAAACGATTCTTTTGTCCCAGGTAGGTACTGAGCTGATCCATCAATCCGCAGGGCGCTCCCACCATTTCGTTTTCGGCTTTTTGTGCTAATAACGGCAACTCAGTTTCGGTAAGTGATAAATTGTATAATTGCTGCAAGGCTTTCATTACCGCCACTTCTAATGCTGCGGAGGAGGAAACCCCTTTCCCCTCCGGCACAGCGGAACGAACGGAAATATGCAAGCCTTCCAAGGGCGTATTTTTATGCAGATGCAGGATCAGGATACAGCCCATAACATAGATGGCCCAGTTCCCTTCTTCATTTTTCCGGATCAGTGAAGGCCAATCCTGCGGTTTGGAATTTTTCAAGACACTGATATCCATGTCAAACTCCCGATATCTTTTCTCCGATCCGGTGCGGATACGTATAACTGCTTCCCCACTCTTTTGAATGCTCACCAGGGTGCGCTGTTTAATAGGCATCTGCAACAACAGTGAGCCACTGTAATCGGCGATACCACCCATCACATCCAATCTGCCCGGAGCGCTGGCTGTAACTAGTGGCTTGTCGGCTATAAAAAATGCATTCATAGATTGATCTTTCTGAGTTCAGCAGCTTTTTCTTCCGGAATCGTATCGGCCATAAAAGTATCAGCGCCTGTTTCAGGTCCGGCCAGAAATTTCTGCAATCCGGGCTGACGATACGGCGGACAAATATTAAGATGCAGGTGGTATTCAGGATAATCATTTCCATCAACAGGAGCCTGATCAAACGCTAATATATAAGGGAAGGAAGATTGAAAGTTCGCATCAAATTTTCTGGTGATGGTTTGAAATACAGCAGCCAATCCATATAATTCTTCATCGCTCATGGTGATCAGCGTGGCATGTCTTTTTTTAGGGAACACATAGGTTTCATAGGCAAATCGAGCAAAAAATGGAATGAAGCCAATGGCATGTTCATTTTCAGCAATGATGCGCAACCCATCCCGTTGTTCTGCGGCAATGATAGCTGCGAATAAATTGCTTCCTGTTTCATTGCGGTATGCCTCCACAGCTTCCATTTCCCGTTTTACATTATTGAACGTAAAATCGGTGGCATATATCTGACAATGCGGATGGGGATTGGAAACGCCTACCACTTCGCCCTTATTTTCAAATATCAGAACTGCTTTAATAGCAGGATGGGCAGCAAAAAAGACCATTTCATCACGTAGGGCGCGAAATACTTTGGCCACCTGTTCGGTACTCACATCATTCAGGGTAACATTATGCCGGGGATCATAACACACCACTTTGGCAATACCTGTGGCCGATTGCTTCCGATAAAGTCCTGTCTGAAATTCTTCCGGAATAACCGGTGCCTGCAGCCCTACGACCGGATGATCGTTTTCAAAAATGAAGACATCATACGGATCGGGGTTTCGTTTGCCGCTGATACGGGCATTACCCGGACAAAGATAACAGCCCGGGTCAAACGCTGGTGCTGTAGTGCTGCTGTTTTTTATCTCAAAATTCCAGGGGCGGTTATTCCGATGTGCGGCATATACCACCCATTCCCGGCGAAGCGGATGCCATCTTTTCTCCCATTGCCCGTAAGGCACCTGATGCTCCATAGTATTATTTATTACCGTATTTAATTTTTCCAGCCACCATGGTAAACACCACTTTTGTTTGCTTTATCTCCTCTTCTTTACATTTAATAAGGTCGGTATTCAACAAAACCAGATCGGCATATTTACCAGGCTCAATACTCCCCTTTTCTTTTTCCTGAAAAGCGGCATAGGCATTGGCCATTGTGTAAGAATAAAGCGCTTCCTGTCGGGTCATGCACTGATCGGGGTAAAAGGCTTTGCCATCAGCCATTTTACGGGTTACCGCTGCATAATAACAGGTAAAAGGATCAATGCGCTCCACCGGTACATCTGTACCGTTGGTCACTACTACCCCTTCTTTCAAAAAGGCTTTCCACATATAGGCACCATTGGCCGCACGTTCGTCACCCAGTCGTTTGGGAACAAAGGGCGCATCACTGGTGCAATGCACCGACTGCATGGAAGCGATTATGTCAAATTCTTTGAAACGCGGAATATCAGCCGGATTAACATGCTGGGCATGTTCAATTCTCCAGCGATGGTCTTTCGCCTTTTTATTCTTATTGCTCTCTGTGGCATAAATGTCCAATGTTTCACGATTGGCCCGGTCGCCGATCGCATGAACGCATAATTGCAGGTCGTTGTCCCAGCAAAGTGTTGCGATCGCTTTCAACGAATCAATGGAGAATGTATTTAATCCTGTCCAGCCCTTCCGATCGGTGTAAGGTTCCAGCAACCAGGCGCCATAAGAACCTAACGCACCATCCAGCGAAACTTTCACGGCTTTCACGGTAAGGAAGCCGTTACCGGCATTCACTACCGGAAACTGCTGTAAATTCTCCTTTAAGTTTTGAAGACTTTCCCTGACCATCAGCCAATGGCGGACATTAAATTTTCCCTGTGCCGCCAGTTCTTTCATCCAGGCCACCTGTTGCATAGAGGAGCCGGCATCCTGAAAACTGGTGATCCCATTTTTAAGACACTCCTCTTCGGCTAATTGAATACTTTCCTGCCAGCGTTTTTTTCGCTCCGCTTCCGGAATTTGTGATTCCCATTTCTCATATGCCTCCCACACCAGGTTCTGGGCTTTTTCCTCTAATACCCCTACCAAATTCCCTTTGGCATCTTTAACGATCGATCCACCGCTGGGAGAAGGGGTTTGTTTATTGATACCGGCTGCTTCATACGCTTTGCTATTGGCATATATACTATGTCCGCTGGCATGCGACAATAACACCGGATTTTGCGGTGCTACAGAATCAAGTGAAAGCTGATAAGGATAACCCAGAAAATTCGGTTGCGGGGCATGATCCCATTTTTCCTGATGCCATCCACGCCCTACGATCCAATCTCCAGGTTTTGCCTTACTCACTGCTTCTTTCACCAACTGAACAGCTTCTTCCCAGTTTTTCACTTTCATCAGGTCGAGATTAATGAGAGAAGCACCAAGACCATGTATGTGACCATGCCCTTCTATAAATCCGGGCATGAGGAATTGTCCTTTGGCATCGATGATCTCGGTATTGGCGCCTTTCCATTTTTCCAGATCCTGCAACCTGCCTACAGCCAGAATTTTGCCGTCGCGTATCGCCACCGCTTCTGCTACCGATTGTGCGGTATCTACCGTATACACCACAGCGTTAATAATGAGGCTATCGGCTTTGGGCTCATTCGATGTGGAACAAGCCGCGAAAAAGATCAGGGATAGTGTAACCATCCCTGATTGTTTGATTTTTTTAAACATAGTTATCTGCATTGGGGAATGATCAGATATATTGATTGATAATATTCTCGAGCCATTCCTGTTTACCACTGGTTTGCTTCGGCTCGCCGTGATTCAGTGCAAATTCACGTAAGTCTGCCAGTTGCAATTTTCCTTCTTCGAAGGCTTTACCCGTACCACTATCGAAGGAAGCATAGCGGTCTTTTCTGAATTTGCTATACGGTGACTGCTGCAATACTGCATCGGCAATCACGAGCGAACGCGCAAAGGCATCCATTCCACCAATATGCGCATGGAAGATATCTTCCAGATCAGTAGAATTTCGTCTTGTCTTGGCATCAAAGTTCACCCCGCCTCCTGCGAAACCACCTGCTTCCAGTATGATCAACATACTTTCCGTAAGTTCATTCAGGTTCATAGGGAACTGATCCGTATCCCAGCCATTCTGCGAATCGCCCCGGTTGGCGTCTATACTTCCCAACATACCGGCATCAGCCGCAACCTGCAATTCATGCTGGAAGGTATGACCGGCCAGTGTTGCATGATTCACTTCAATATTTAATTTGAAATCTTTATCCAATCCGTACTGACGCAGAAATCCGATCACGGTTGCAGCATCATAGTCGTACTGATGTTTTGTAGGTTCACAGGGCTTTGGTTCAATAAAGAAAACGCCCTTGAAACCCTGGCTGCGCGCATAATCGCGGGCCATGGTGAGAAAACGTCCTAAATGATCAAGCTCCCGTTTCATATTTGTATTCAGCAATGTCATATAGCCTTCCCGACCACCCCAGAATACATAATTTTCGCCACCGAGTGCAATGGTTGCATCCAGTGCATTCTTTACCTGGGTACCGGCATAGGCCAGGGCCGCAAAATCGGGATTGGTGGAAGCACCATTCATATAGCGGGGATTTGAAAATACATTGGCTGTACCCCACAACAATTTTATACCGCTTGCTTTTTGTTTTTGCCCGGCATATTCCACAATGGTGCGCAATCTGGACTCATATTCCGGAATAGAAGATCCTTCATCCACCAGATCCACATCATGGAAGCAATAATAAGGCACGCCGAGTTTTGACATGAATTCAAATGCGGCATCCATTTTGTCCTTGGCACGTCCCACAGCATCGGCCTGTGCACCCCAGGCAAAAGCTTTGGTTCCGGGACCGAAAGGATCGCTACCGGTATTACAGAAGGTATGCCAGTAACAAACAGCATAGCGCAAATATTCTTTCATGGTTTTGCCGGCCACCACACGGTTTTCGTCGTACCATTTAAATGCAAGAGGGTTATCGCTTTTTGGTCCTTCATAAGCGATCTTTCCAATGCCTTTGAAATACTCAGTAGTTCCTAATGTAATGCTCATATAACAGTTTATTTTATTTTTAAGATGAAAGTCCGTTTTTCCAATTGGCATAAAGCTCCATGTATTGTTGCCGTCTGGTTGCATTCGGTTCCACCTGCTGCAATACCTGCATGCCGCGAAAACAGTCTGCGCGATTGGTGAAAATACCCGCCCCCCATCCAGCGGCACGTGCCGCTCCCAATGAGCCATCAGTATTATACAACTCCAACACAGATCCGGTAGAATCCGCGAAGGTTTGGGAAAACACCGGGCTAAGGAACATATTCGCATATCCGGCCCTGACAGTTCCGGCCGGCATCCCCATCTGCTGCATGATCTCCATGCCATATTGCAAGGACCATACGATCCCTTCCTGAGCGGCACGCGCAAGATGGGCATTGGTATGCACATTGAATTGCAGGTTTTTTACCGCGGCTCCCGGGGAACGGTTTTCCAACACCCGTTCTGCTCCATTTCCGAAAGGATACAATAGCAAGCCATCTGATCCAACAGGAATTTGAGCGGCCAATGCATTGATCTCGTTATAAGAAGATTTCGCAAATACCTGATTCCGCAACCAGCTATTAAGAATACCGGTACCGTTTATGCAAAGAAGGATGCCTATACGGGGTTGATTTTTTGTATGATTTACATGCGCAAAGCTATTTACCCTGGAAGCCGGATCAAAACTGATCTTATCTGAAACACCGTAAACCACACCGGAGGTTCCGGCAGTAGCCGCCATTTCACCGGGTTCCATCACATTTAAAGAAAAGGCATTATTCGGTTGGTCCCCGGCTTTATAGGTTACCGGAATGCCTTCCGGCAAGCCAAGTTGCCGGGCCATACGATGGGTAACCTTTCCATGTTCCGAGAACACGGGCTGTACCGGAGGGATAAGCGATGCATCGAATCCAAAAACACTTAAAATGGAATCTGAAATTTGATCTGCTTCAAAATCCCATAATACGCCTTCGCTCAAGGCTGATGGGCTGGTGGTAATGGTTCCGGTGAGTTTCATGCTGATGAAATCACCAGGCAACATGATCTTATCAATCTTCTCGTAAAGGGCAGGTTCATTTTCTTTCACCCAGGCCAGTTTGGCTGCAGTAAAATTGCCCGGGCTGTTCAGGTGATGGGCCAAACATTTTTCAGGACCCATAGCGTGAAATGCTTTTTCCCCATAAGGAATGGCACGGCTATCACACCAGATGATACTGTTTCGTAATGGTTCCTGATTTTTATCTACACATACCAACCCGTGCATTTGATACGAAATACCAATTGCCTTTATGGAGGAAGCGGCTGTTTTGTTTTGCGAAAGTACCCGCTCAATGGCCAGGCAGGTGAATTGCCACCAGCTTTCAGGAGATTGCTCGGCCCATCCCGTCTGAAGGGAATGAATAGGGGCTTCCTGATCAGGGTATTGGGCGGAAGCCACGCATAAGCCGGAATTCACTTCAAGAAGAGACGCTTTAATAGAGGATGTGCCTACATCCAGCCCCAATAATAACATATGGCAATGTATTGAAGAAAATGCTATAAAATGACCACCGAATTTAATTCAATCAATCCAATAGCCCATGGAGTTTTATTCCCATTTTCAAATTAATCCACAAACGTTCGCAGCAGGTTGCGGTGCTGTTCTGTAAATTGTGGTTCTAATACATCTCATTGACCTCTTTTCATACACAACAGATCAAGCAATTTGCCCGGAATCTGGGCTTTCAGCATTGTGGCATTGCCAGAGCCATGCCCCTGGATGCCGATGCCCGCCGGCTGGAGCAATGGCTGCAAAAAGGGTTTCAGGGGTCGATGCGGTATATGGAAAATCATTTTGACCTGCGGATCGATCCGGGCAAACTGGTACCCGGTGCCAAGTCGGTGATAACACTTTTAATGAATTATTTTCCGGAGGAACAGCAGCAGGAACATGCTCCCAGGATTGCACGGTATGCTTTTGGTAAGGATTATCACGAAGTGATCCGTGCCAGGCTGCATGCATTACTATCCCTGATCAAAGAACATATTGGAGAGGTACAGGGAAGGGGATTTGTAGATTCTGCGCCGGTACTGGAACGTTCCTGGGCGCTGCGAAGTGGATTGGGATGGATCGGAAAGAATGGTAACCTGATCCATAAGCAAGCCGGTTCCTATTTTTTTATTGCCACCCTCATTACTGATCTGGAACTGGATTATGATGCGCCCTTCACCACCGACCATTGCGGCACCTGCACCCGTTGTATTGAAGCCTGTCCTACAGAAGCCATTCTGCCCAATAAAGTGATCGATGGAAGCAGATGTATCTCGTATTTTACCATCGAATTAAAAGACCAACTGATCCCGGATAAAATGAAGGGGCAATTCGACAACTGGATGTTTGGGTGTGATACCTGCCAGGAGGTTTGTCCATGGAACCGATTCAGTCAGCCCCATCAGGAAAATGCATTCCAGCCCATCCCGGAGATATTGAATCTTTCGTCGCGGGAATGGCAGGAACTAACAGAAGAAGAGTTTAAGAAGATCTTTCGACACTCCCCTCTCTCCCGCTCCAAATACAGCGGGATTCAACGCAATCTGAAATTTCTGGAATCAGATCCTACTGCTTAAAACACCCATGCCAAACGAAAGCTGAGCCGCTTCAACTTATAATTGTAGTATTCCGATATATTACAACTGGTAAATCCGCAAATAGTTGATTTTACCTGTTCTTCTTTGATCTGCTTAAAACTGTACCCCAGACTGATCTGAAAGGCATCCTTTTTATTTTTCAATAATATTCTATAGCCGATGGCTGTTGTCCAATAAGGAGCCGGTTTAAATTTGTTGGCTATCAGTCCATTTTGGATCAGATCCCTTTTTCTTCCCCAGGGAAAACTGACACCGCCATCCAACGCCGCATACAAGCCTCTATCTCCACTGAAAAAACGATGATTCACCGATACGAATAAGGGGATGCTGCGTAAATGATACCAATCGAAACCGGTTCCCAGGCCTGTAAACCAACGACCTGAATTAAACCCATTTATGGAAAGCAGTTGCAAAGCCGTACCCCGCTCACCTTCCAGCATACCGGCATGAAACTGAGATTCAAAATTTTTTTTCTGTTGCCCCTTAACACTACCCAACACACCCGGGGCAAGCAATAGAAACAACCATAGCTTCTTCATTACTATCTGTTTTTTTGGAGCTTGCTAAGCGATTTAATATCGTTGATATTACTGTATTCAAATTGCTCCAATGCCGTTTTGGTAACCACCAGCAATTTTTTATTATGTGCAATCACATCATAGGTTTCCATGTCTTTCAAATGCCGGATCAGTTTCAAAGCCGATGGGTCGGTGGCATCAAACACCTTCAGTCCGTCAATACCATCACAAATAAAAACCAGGTTACCATCAATTGCCACACCATAGGGGTTGGTCATGTTATAGGTTTTCACCAGTTTGGGCTGCATAACATTGGTTATATCGATCACGTCCAACTGATTCACAGTACTCTGACAAAAATTGCCCCCGCGTAGGGTAACATAGGCATAAGAATCATTGGCGGCCACGGGATCACAGGCATTGGCATGGGTAAATACGCCCAGCCGTTCAGGTGAATAGGGATGGCTGATATCAAACATGAACATACCTCCTGTTGAACCAAGAAAAAGTTTGTCCTTGAATGGATAGATGGTTTCGATATTCCACCCTGCATAGATGGTATTGACCAATTCCGGTTCAGCAGGAGCATCCAGTTTAAAAACATGCATCATGCTGTTATTAACGGTATAGAGTATATTGTTTACAATGGAGAATCGTGCCATCGAACCTGCGATGCCCATGGTAGCCGTTTTATTGGATGCATCAGCGGTGGCAAATAAACAAACCCGGCAAAAGGGGATCGGATTGCTGTTATCCATTATTTCCACGGTAGTGTCTTTGCGTGTCCAGTCCACCACTACCATATTGGAATCAACATACAGGTTATTGGCATAGCGACGCTCCGGAAATATATCGTTTCGTACACTTTCGAGTTTTATCTGCAGTGGGTTACTGATGTCAATCGCCAGCAGATCGGTAAACATATCCGCGTAAAGTATGGAGCCTTTTACAGCAATATCAATATTGCCGGGGATAGCTATAAATGCCCGGTTCACCGGTGCGGCAGGAATACTGTTGTCGATAATGTGTACCCCTTTATTCAGTTCATTCAGGAAAATATAATTTCCGTACAGATAGATCTTGCCGGCATTTTCAATAGGTACGGGTTGGTCGCCTTTTATATCGGCCAATACAGCCGATTTGGCTTTTAACACAGGGGTATAAACAGCGTAGGTCTTGGTGATCTTATCTTTCATACAGGAACTCAACCCTGCCAGAAATAAAATGGCAGACAGCCAACCAGCCCAACGGGAAATAATATGGTGCATATGCTTGTTTAGGGGTTGACAACAACAGATAAGCAGTCGTTGCCTGTTGCGGAAGAAAAATTAACGGGAGGCAATATAAATAACCGAACTGCATGTAGCGGTATTGCCGATTGCATACAGGTTGGAGATCGCTCCCATAAGCATTCCGGAAATAAAACCGGAGCCCCCTGAGCGATGTTGGACACTTAACATGGAAACATAAAAACTATCAAACCACATGGGTTTCATTTTATGGAGGGTAAGTCCATGCTGTCCGAGTAAATTTTTCATGGAAGCGGGGGAGAAATGGTAGAGGTGACGGGGAACATCCCAGGCGGCCCAGAATTGCTGGTATTTCAGTGCGTCATGCGAGGTATGGTTGGGTACAGCAATAAACAGTTTTCCTCCGGGTTTCAGCAATTGCTGAATACGATCCATATATCCGTGGAGATCGTGTACATGTTCCAGTACGTGCCACATGGTTATGGCATCATAGCTGCCAACTGGTAAAGCATATAGTTGATCGGAAGATAATAAGTTTATCTGATGAAGCGATTGGGCGCGTGTACGTGCTTCCTGATCGGGTTCCAATCCTGTCACCGACCATCCTGCTGTTTGCATGAAACCGGCAAAAGCTCCTGTACCGGCACCGATATCGAGTAAGGCCCCTCCCTTCCTATTACAAACCGACTCAACCAGATTCTTTTTGGATTTCAAGGTGATTTTACGAACGCGATGATAAAGTCGATTCACGAGACCTGTTTGGGTATCGGTATGCGAAACATAATTATCGGATTTATAATAGGAGCCGATCTGCTCCTGCGTAGGAATATCCTGCGTAAAAGCGCCCAAACAAGCTTCACATTTCCATACTGGAAAATACTGCTGTGAAACAGTGTGATCTTTGGCCTGAAGAAAAGGGACAATACGATCGCTATGACAGATCGGACAATTTGAATAATGAATAGATGTACTCATAAGGAGCTAAAGGGTACAAAGAAAAGAAAGAAAAGGCTCAATACCAATCCTTGATCTTTTGCATATTGCCAACAGCATCGGCACCCAAACCTTTATTGATGAAATGATATAATAGAAGGGCTAATGCCAAAACACCCAGTGCTGCCGCCCACCATTTCCAAATCTGGTCATTGCTCTCGCGGCTCTCTTCAATTTCTTCCAAAGCCTGCTCCTTACTTAATTCCCTGTCTCCCATGCGTACTTTATGTGCGTTGGAGGTGGAAACCACCCGATGGGCAGGTGCCGGCTCCAGAAAAGTGCTAAGGCCAGAAACCGGCAAAAAGCCAATTTCTCCAGATTCATCGCGTTGCAAGGTGCCCACCCCTTCAAGGGTCACAGGCTTATTATTACGCAGATCGTTCCGAACCGAATAAGCCCATTCGTTATACCACTTAATGGCTTCAAAATCGGCCATACCGGTGGCAGCGGTCAGGTAGTTAAAAAAGTCTTTATCCGGAGCATCAAAGTATTTATCAAATCTGTACTGAAAAGAAGGGGGTAAAATCTGACGATTTACAAAATCGCCCTGCGCAGGTACACGTTCAATCATAATGCAACCAAGCCCCGGCAAGGGGAGGCTGCGACGACGCAATAGATAATATTGAAGGGCTTCCTGCATTTTATGTAATTGCGAAGCAACAGCATTTGGGCAGAAATTCAAAAAGAATTTCCCCACCCGGCAGGCTGCCGGAGGAAGGATTATTTACGGGCCGCTTTCCCGTCACCAAATGAATAGGTAATTCCGCCCAGTAAATTAAACCCATAGGTTTCATACTGATGCCAACGTTCGTAACGGTTATTGAGGATATTATTTAACTGGATCCAGAGGTTAAAGTTTTTGGTGATGCGGAATTCGGCCCCGGCATTCAGGTCAAATCCGGTTTCGCCTTTGAATGCGTCGCCTCCAGTACCACGGTATTGCGGTCCATCCCACAACCAGAGATCCGAACGAAGCCATAGGTCCTTCATCAATTGCCAGCGAATGCCCGTATTCAATTCGAGAGGTATCATTCCCCAGGCTTTTTTCTCTTTTTGCAGCTTGGTGAACTGGTTGAAATTGATGGCAGCAAAAGCGGTAAAATTCTCTGCACGGGTATACTGAACTTCTCCATGCAATTGCAAGGCTTCCATTCTGGGTTCATAGGCAATGGTAAATGTTTTGCCATCTACCCCATCATTTACGAAGAGGGGCATGTTTCGATATACCTGAAAACCCACTTTGGCGGAATAAGAAAGATGATTCCCCACCGATCCTTTAAAGCCGGCATAACGTTCCTGCACACGGGTATTAAACAAGGAGTCGGGTGCTGCCAGCCAGGGATTGATACCTGCAAAACGCTGGTAACTTCCCTTATTATAATAGCCGATCCAACCCAACTGAAAGGTAAACCGCTGGTCGTTGGTGGTAATATCTGCCATTACATTTGGCAGCATGGTAAACACTTTATTATCCCAGGAAGGACGGAGCCCTGCATGCAGAAATATATTGGGTGTTTTCATCAGCACGGCTGGCGACACGTAAAACAAATTGTTTGCCGCACTGATCTTATTGGTATTGCTTTTACGCTGATAATTGGTAAGGTCGGCGGTTGCAGCCAGTTTAAATGAAAACAGTGAGCCAAAGGTTTTTTCCAGTGGCAGGTCAAGAACTGTATTCGATTCACTTCCCTTATCAGAATGATTGTCGCCAAATACACTTACCCGCAGAGAAGGATGATAAGTGATACCAAAAGCAGTAGGAACCGTATTTCTGAAATGCACTTTTGCTTCAATAGTTTGAAACCGTTGCTTCAACTGATCTTTAGTGAAAACCAGGGTACCGGGTCGGTAACCATATAAATAATAATCATCGCTCCTGAATCCGATGGTTCCATTCCACTCCAGTTGCTTAGGGGTAAGATAGGTGGCTGCTGCACCAACACTGGTTTGACTATTCTTTTGAAAAGGCAAACTGCCCTTAGAGGTATAATGGCTGGCGAAAACATTGAAGTAGGTGGATTGACCATCCCCAAAACTAAAACCTGCCTTCATGTAGGGCTGGTGTACATTACCGATACCCACTTTTATATAATTGGCATAATCCCAGGCTTTCACCGAATCAATTTCCAATGCCACCGGTTTTAATTCAGCCGGCTGATAAGCAAAGAAGAGGTTCTGGGTAGGGATATTATAATTCAATACCGGTCGTGAGGTATCGGCTACCGGAGGAGCTGCATTGAAATTGATCTTGGCAGATTCCCGTAACACCGGTTTGAACGTGGACGTAATATCAAAGCTTTTACGTTTGGTAGTATCCTGTGCGCTCACACTGGCAGAAATGGCAGTGGCGAGAAGGAGCATCCCTACGGTCCGGTTGAAAATTTTATTATTCATAGTTAATTTGCCTGAGGTTTTAAAAGGGATTGGCTTAATTGTTTCCGTCGCTCATTTTACTGTTCTTTTTTTCCTCATCGGTTACCTGTGCCAGTTTGCGCTCTGCCTCCAGACGCAGGGCTTCTATCTTGGTATTTTCCAGCACACTCTGATAAGTGGCTTTGGCATTGAAATAATCCTTTTGCTTATAATAAATATCTCCCAGTAATAAATAAGCGCGGGTCACCCAATCTTCGTAGGAGCCTGATTTATTTACCACCTCAAAGGCTGCTTTCTCTGCATCCGCATAGCGGTTTTGCAGGAATAAAAGGTTGGCTATTTCATAACGGGCTTCCGCACCATAGGCAGCCTTACTAAGGGAAGCCACATTTCGATAATAGGTGATGGCTTCACTATATTGATTGTTTGCCTGGAAGGAACGAGCCAGAACCAGATTAGCCAATACCTTATCATCCGTACCAATGCCTTTTTGATTCAGTAATTCGCGGGCATTGTCGTTGGCTACGGTCCATTTTTGTAATTGAAACTGACTGCGCAATAATCCCCGCATGGCTTCCAGCTTATTTTCCTGACCGGAAGCGAACTCTTTTAATTTCAGAAAATACTTTTCAGCCTTTTCATAATTCTTCAGATCAAAGAAGTTCAACCGGGCAGCGAAGAGCAATGATTTTTCGCCGAATTTATGCGGCACCCTGTCGGCCAATACCTCATAGCCGGAAGCCGCTTTAGCCCAATCTTTTTGGTTGTAATAGATCTCGCTCTTATAATATAGCGCTTCCAAACTGTGCTTGCCTTGCGGGAACCTGTCGAGGTATTCTTCATATTTACGGGCTGCCAGTGGAAAATTACCATTATTGAATTGCAGCTCCGCTTCCTGATACGCCAATTGCTCCTCCTGAGTGGTGGAAATCTCTTTTCCCATACTTCGGGCGAAACTTACATACTCTGCACTCCTGCCCTCTTCTACATAGATCACTTTAGCATTTTCCAGCGCCTCTTCTGCTTCCGGAGAATTGGGGAATTGCTGTAATAAGGAAGCATACTGTTTCAGAGCATCCGGATTATTATCAATATTATAATAGGCAATACCCAGTCGAAGTAACGCACGGGGCTTGAGGGAACTGTTAGGGTCGCTGATCACATTCTTCAAGTAAGGAATGGCTTCCCTGAACTGTTCATTGGATAAATAGCTGCCGGCGATCTCCATATTGGCATCGGGGATCAAACTGGAACTGGGATATTTACGACTGATGGATGATAAAAGCGTGATTTTCTCTTTTTGATTATTGATACCGGCGATCAGGGCATTCTGAAAAGTGGCATAATCGCTGGCGGGCCAGGAATAATCCAACACTTTATCGTACATGGATTTGGCCTTTTTATAATCGCGGGCCATATAATAACAATCGGCATTACGAAGGAACGCATCCTGCTCCAGAGAAGAAGCGTTTATCTTTGGAGCAAGGGCCAAGGGCTCAAAGAACCCTTGCGCCTGCTTATAATTTTCCTTCCGCAGGAAGCAATATCCAAGGATATAGCGGGCACTGGAAGGATTTACTTCTCCCTGAATGGAACCTGATTTCAGGTAATCAAACAGATAGCGCACCGCATCATCTGTTTTATTCATTCGGTAAGCGATCTCCCCTTTCCAAAATTGCACCAATGGCAGCACGGTCTGATTGTCCGGCAAAGCCTCTGCCCGTGTGAGCATTTCGTTCGCTGTAACGAGCATGCCATCGTTGATATATTCGGTAGCTCTTCCATATAATATTCTGGGATATAATTTACGGGCCAATGGAGAAGGTGATTTCATAGCTTCCAGCAAAGCCAGGGCATCTTTATAGTTATTGGTATTAGCCAATACGCCCACAGTCATTTCACGGGCTTCCTCGTAATAAATGCTTTTGGGATAGGTGGCCAAAAATTTCTGCAATTCGGTCAAAGCCACATCCTGATAACCCAATTCATACGAAAGCTTGGCATAATTGAACATCGACACTTCCCGCTGCTTATCGTTACTGCTATTGGCAGCACAAAACAAGAAAGCGTTACGCGCATTCGCACGCTGACCGGTTTTAAGATACGCGTCACCTAACAGGTACATGGAGTTTTGTGCCAGAGAGTCTTCTTTACCACCCAATTGTTTGAAACCGGCAATAGCTTTATTCCATTGACTGGCTTTATAATGGCAAAAAGCCAATTCATAAATATCTTCCCGAGTCAATTTCTCCGCTTTGGCAGCATAACTTTCGAGATAAGGCAGGGCTTTATCATATTGTTGCTGCATAAAATATCCATGACCCACCAATTGCTGCATCTCTTTTTCAAAACTCAGATTTCCCCTGCGTAATTTGCCTTCTGCATAATCAAAGGCCCTTTGCTTATCGCCTTGCATATACAGGATCACCGATATATAGTATGGAGCTACTTTCCCATATTCCGGATGATCTTCCACCACCCGGAAAGCAGCTAATGCATCGGTATATTTTTTTTCGTAGAAGGAGATAAAACCATAATAATAGTTGGCATCTGCATAATTGGGATCATCCTTCATATTACGGATGGCATCGAGCAGGGGTTTTGCCTTATCATAACGCTGGATAGAGAAATAGGAATATCCCTGATGAAATTTCATCTCTGCGATCTCTTTATTACTGAGATTTTCAAGTGTTACTTCGTTATAAAGATCTATGGCACGTACAAAATCCTTTTGCCGGAAATAATATTCAGCGAGGTGAAAACTCATCATTTCCACCCGTGCTTCATTATCTTCCAAACGAATGAATTCATCGGCCTTATCGGCGGCTCCTTTTTCATTTTGCTTTAAACCGCACACAATGGTATAATATCGGATTTCCTGATAGCGAATGGCCTGATTGCTCCGGTCTGTTTCGCGCTGTTGCAATTCGAGGTCTTTCAGAATGGGATAGGCCAATGCATATTGTTCCCGCTGAAAATATTCCTTTGCCTGATTGAAATCAGCCTGGGGATCGTTCAAGAAACGGGATTGCTGCGCCAACAGGGAGCTAATGGCACCCAGAAGTATAATGAGGGATAGAAGGGATCTTTTCATTCGGGAATGCTATTGCGTGGGTTAACAAGCTAAAGTTTCCAATTATTTTGTTGTTCACCAAACATCGTTCCAAACACCTGTGGATAAGTGCATCAATTAACATTTCTTTTCTTTACAAATTGTAAAAACACAAAATTGTACTTTTGGCAAAAGGAAAAAAATGAAACAATTACTATCGACAGGTTATAAAGAATGGGCTTTTAATGTGGCGTTGCTATTATTACGGGTGGGTGCAGGCTTACTCATGCTTTCATATGGTTATCAGAAACTGATCCATTTTGCCGAGAAGAAAGACAGTTTTATGAACTTCATGGGAATCGGCAGTATGCCCACGCTCCTATTGGTAATCTTCGCAGAAGTTTTTTGTTCCATTTTGCTTATTGCTGGTCTCTTCAGTCGCTTTGCCGCGCTGGTTCTAACCATTCAAATGGCAGTGATCGTATTCAAACTTGATGGTGGAGATATTTTCGGCCAGGCTGAAAAAGCCACCTTATTCCTGTTGGCATTTGTTACTGTTTTGCTGGTTGGTCCGGGCAAATTCAGTTCTGATGCAGCTCTGGGCCGATAAGAAAAGTATTTGTAAAGTTTAACAATTTGTAAAAAATTACCGTCATCAAGCCGCTTCCGTTATGTACATATCTGAAACCAAATTACGTGTTCGATACGCTGAAACAGACCAAATGAACGTGGTGTATCATGGCAATTATGCGCAATATTTTGAAGTGGGACGTGCCGAAACCATCCGTCATATGGGATTTACCTATAAGGATATGGAAGCGATGGGTATTATAATGCCCATTGTAGAATGGCACGCTAAATTCATCAGACCTGCACATTATGATGATCTGCTAACAGTGAAAACCACTTTGAAGGAGCTGCCAACCGATCACCGCATCGAATTTCATCAGGAAGTGTACAACGAAAAGGAGAAGTTGCTGACTACAGGAAAAGTGGTCCTTTATTTTATGACTGCAGATACTATGGAAAAAACCACCATGCCTGATACCTTACTGGAAAAATTGAAACCCTATTTCCCCTAATAGAAAAGAGCGCCCAACAGCGCTCTTTTCTATTTTACGGCATTATACCCGATGGTGGTCGGAACGCCACTTTATTATGGCCTTCTTAATGTCTTTACTACGCATCTGTTTTTCCGTGGCTTTCTGCGCCAATTCCACAAATTCTTCGTCCGAGGCAAATCGCAGGGCAATGATCTGGCTGGTGCGGAGATGCTTATCGAGGAGTTTCCCGGTTAGCGCAAAATGACGGAGGTTTTCCTCTGCCCGAATGGCCCGGTCCTGCGCCCGGAGCGCAAACCAGCGGATATACCAAAAGAATATAGCCAATATGACTCCTACAACTATTATCAGAGAGGCAGAATACCTGTTTTCCGGAGTTGAATGAACAAGATTTACAATTCCTCCAATGATTACAGCCAGAATAAGCACTGAAGTAATGTAATGCCAAAGCGGAACCATTCGGGTATGATTGCTGAAATTTTGTCTCGACATAACAAGCGTTTAACTGAAGATACTAAAATATCACTACCGCGCGTACCTGAAGAAGAAATTCTGCTTAAAATCAATCCGTCTCTAAAATGTACTAAAAAAGCCGGAATTTGAACCTAACGAGGATCAGGCCTGTTACAGCATCATTGGATTACATTTGTAATTCCTATAGAAAGTTAGCAAATATGAAAAAGGGAACCGTGCTGGCCAGTATAATAACCATTGGAGATGAACTTCTCATTGGGCAAACCATCGATACCAATAGTGCCTGGATGGCACAGGAATTAAATAAAATCGGTATCTGGGTACACCGTCGAATTGCAATAGGTGATGTTTGGAAAGATATCTGGCAAACCCTTGACGAGGAGAGCAAATTGAGTGAGATTCTGCTGATTACAGGTGGATTAGGTCCTACGGCTGATGATATAACCAAGCCCCTATTATGTCAATATTTTGGCGGAAAGCTGGTCGTTGATCCCGGAGCTCTTGCCAATGTAAAAAACATATTTGAAAATATCCTGAAACGTCCGCTTATCGAACGAAACCTGAAGCAGGCCGAGGTTCCGGATGTTTGTACTGTAATCCAGAATAAAAGAGGAACCGCCCCGGGAATGTGGTTTGAAAAGGAAGGGCGTATCTATATTTCCATGCCGGGTGTACCCCATGAAATGAAGGGGATGATGCGTCAATATGTTTTACCTGCCTTTCAGGAAAAATTTCAACTCATGCCAATCGTTCACCGCACCCTGTTAACAGCAGGCATAGGAGAATCTTTTCTGGCAGATCGTATACAAGAGTTCGAAAAAAGCCTTCCCTCCAATATCAAACTGGCCTACCTGCCTAATTACGGCATGGTAAAACTTCGCTTAACCGCCGCAGGTAATGATGCCCGTACCATTGCAGAATTAGAAGCGCTGTTCGATATGTTAAAGCAACAATTACAGGATGTATTGGTAATTGATGAGGATATCCCGTTGCAGGAAGTGATTGGCCGTTTGCTACGGGAGCGCGGAAAAACAATGGGTACTGCTGAAAGTTGTACCGGTGGATATATTGCCCACCTCATCACCTCCATTCCGGGTTCAAGCGACTATTTTAAAGGGGCGGTGATCAGTTATTCCAATGATATAAAAGAAAGTATGTTGCAGGTTCCTGAAAAGGTACTGAAGGATCATGGTGCTGTTAGTGAACAAACAGTTATCGAAATGGTGAAAGGGGCCCTGCATAGCCTGAAAACCGATTTCGCCCTGGCTTGTTCCGGTATTATGGGGCCGGGGGGTGGCAGTCCGGAAAAACCCGTCGGGACGGTATGGATCGCCGTGGGCAACAAAGAAAAGGTACGTACCCATCATTTCCATTTCCGGTTCGACCGGCAGCGGAATATTGAACTGACCGCCAACAATGGGCTTAATTTATTGCGGAAATTCATAGTGGAAAACAGTTGACTTGGCAATTAAGCCAAATCATTACCTTTGACCCGTTCAATTTGCTTGCTGTTCCAGTTCCCAGTTTCAGAGGGAAATGGTTCCCTCCCGTTGTTTGCCAGAATCGGTTCAGCCGGCACGTATTATTTTAAAAACAAAATCTCCGGACGCATATGGCAGTTGTAGATCTGATCATGCCAAAGATGGGTGAAAGCATAATGGAAGCGACGATTCTAAAGTGGCTCAAACAGCCAGGGGAAGCCGTGCAAATGGATGAACCAATACTCGAAATCGCTACCGATAAAGTAGATAGTGAAGTTCCCTCCACCACTGCAGGCATTATTGAATCTGTTTTGTTCAACGTGAATGATGTGGTGCCTATTGGTACTGTAATTGCCAAAATTCGTACCGGGGCTGCTGAAACAGTCATTCCAGCAGCGCCTGTACCCGCTCCTGCTCCTGTGGCTGCGCCCGCAACACCGGCACCAGTGATCAATCAACCTGTTGCAGCACCTGTAATGAGCTCCAACGGCCACAGTGCCCGTTTTTATTCCCCACTGGTATTGAATATTGCTGCCAACGAGGGCATCAGCATGTCTGAACTGGAAACTATTTCCGGATCCGGCAATGAGGGACGGGTTACTAAAAAGGATATACTCGAATATGTAAGCAATAAAAATGGGGGTCGAACTGTGAATTACACCCAACCGGCCACTGTTGCTACAGTTGCAGCCCCTCCTCCCCCTGTGGCGAAACAATCCGCTCCGGAAACGGCAGCGCCGGTAAGTTATTCCGGTAATGTGGAGATCATTGAAATGGATCGTATGCGCAAGCTTATTGCCAAGCATATGGTGGATAGCAAGCATACCAGTCCGCATGTAACCAGCTTTACAGAAGCCGATGTGACCAATCTGGTATTGTGGAGAGAAAAAGTGAAGAAGGATTTTGAAAAAAGAGAAAATGAAAAGATCACTTTCACGCCCCTGTTCATTGAGGCCGTGGTGAAGTGCATTAAGAAATATCCCATCCTGAGCAGCAGCATCGATGGCGATCGTATCATTATCAAGAAAGATATCAACATTGGAATGGCAACTGCCTTACCCAGTGGAAATCTTATTGTGCCGGTAATCAAAAATGCCGATCAGTTGAATCTGGTAGGTCTCACCCGGCAGGTAAACCAATTAGCCAATGCCGCCCGTAATAATAAATTAAAACCTGACGATACCACAGGTGGTAGCTTTACGCTCACCAATGTAGGCACGTTTGGAAGTTTGATGGGAACACCGATCATCAACCAGCCTCAGGTGGCGATACTGGCTGTTGGTGCCATCAAGAAGCGTCCTGTAGTCGTGGAAACCGAACAGGGTGATTCTATCGCCATCCGACACATGATGTACCTGAGCATGAGTTATGATCACCGGATCATCGACGGATCCATTGGTGCCAGCTTCCTGACGGCCGTTGCAAAAGAACTGGAGAATTTCAACCCTGAAAGAGAATGGTGATTTAGCTTTTAATGATCAATTATTAATTATCAATGATTTTACTTAAAGACAGATAATTGATAATTAATAATTGATCATTACCCTCTCATCTCTCATCTCTCACCTCTCACCTCTCACCTCTCACCTCTCACCTCCCCCATACCTCATCCCCTTAAACCGCACTTTCTTCCTTCCTATCTTCAGCAGGTAAAGATTATCGTATTCCGTATCCTGAAGATCACCCGGGATTATTTTCCTGCCGGCCAATCCGTTAACAATATCATCAATGGTATTACTATGCCCTACGATCAGCGTATTCCTTTTCGATTCCTTTACCCGTTTATAAAATACCGAATCCGGCTTGGGTCCGTATATCTTCGTATCTAATTTAAAATACTCTTTTACGTGGCGGGCTGTTGTAGTGGTGCGAATAGTTTGTGTACTGTAAATCTCCTGTATCTTTTGATCTCTTAATACATCCAGCAAGGCTTTAGCCCTCTTTTCACCCATTTCAGAGAGAGGCACATCACTGCTCATATTTTTTTCCTGGGTGGCTTTTTCTGCATGCCGCACCACGTACACTTTCTGGGTGCATGATGCGGTAATCAGGAGGATTAACAGGAAGAGGAGTGGTGCGTGCATCGGGGAGTGTTTTTAATTGAGAGGGATGAGAATCTGTAGTAGTAAGTTATGAGTTTTAAGCAATAAGCTATAAGTAATAAGTTGTAAGTTTTGAGTGCTGCCTCTTACAACTTATTACTTACTACTTTAAACTTAACATCAATATAATCCCCAATCAATCCCCTTATTCACCGCCGGAACGCCCTCTGTCATCCATCTGGGGGCTGGAGCTCCTTTCAGGTAATGATCGAAGAATTGTCCGAGGCGAACGGAAAGATCTTTACGATTGCGGCGTTCTACCAGGTTATGATCCTCGTCGTTATACTGCAACATCCAAACTTTTTTATTCAACCGACGCAGGGCGGTGAAGTACTCAATTCCCTGATACCAGGGAACGGCTCCATCTTTATCGTTATGCATGATCAGTAAGGGAGTACTGACTTTATCGGCACTGAACAAAGGTGAATTCTTCAAATACAGATCGCGGCGCTCCCACAATGTGGCACCGATCCTTGTTTGGGAATGTTCATACTGAAACTGACGGTTCAGGCCCGATCCCCAACGGATACCGCCATACGCACTTGTCATATTGGCTACCGGAGCCCCCGCTCCTGCTGCGGCGAACATTTTCGTACGGGTAACCAGATAGGCTACCTGATAACCGCCCCAGCTCTGTCCCTGAATAGCCATGCGGGTACTGTCTACATAAGGTAGCCTGGCCAGATGTTTGGCCGCAGACACTACGGAATTATAAGCACTCTCTCCCGGCTCCCCATTTTTATAATAAATATTCGGGTCGAATACCAGATAACCATTGCTTACAAAATAAGGAATGTTCACTGTTGAGGCACTGGGTGCCGGTGCACGATAGTTGTACAATCCATCGGCATCTCTTTCATAGAAATAGAAGATCACCGGATACTTTTTCTTTGGATCAAAATTTTCTGGTTTGAAAAGCAGGCCTTCCGATTCCTTGCCATCAAACATTTTCCATTTTACCAAATCCACGGTCAGCCAGTTATATCCATCCTGCTGTGCAGCGATATTGGTCAACTGTTTGAAGTTCCTGAGGTCGGTGGTATGAAACAGTTCCGATTCCCGGATCGTTGCTTTTTGAACCAGGAAGGCTTCTGCGTTCTTTGCTTTTAAAATACCTGCAAACGAATTGGGCAGCAGGGTAATTTTTTCCAGCTTTCCTGTACTTAAAGGAAGTTTATAAATGCCGGATTGTTTGGAAACCTGATCAAATGCACGCAGCAGCATGGTTTGATCATTCTTCACAAAACGCTCTTCTGCATCGGTACGGATATATCTAAGCTCCTGCTTAGTGGTGCGCCCTGCTCCTGCCGTCAGATTAACCGGTGCCTGTTTGCCTGTTGGATCGAGTTTCCAGATATCATATCGGTCATAGATCAACACATAGGCATCATTCTCCATCCATCCGGCGGAACCGTGTGGAGGAGGGTCATCAGGATGATCATCTTCTTCATCCCACATCGGGAATTTGATCCCTTTGGAAATATTGGTGGTTATGCCGGTTGCCACTGCATAGGTGAAATAATGCTTCGCTTTCCAATCGTACCATAGCACATAATTTGCCTTCGGACTGAAGGAATAGAAGGCTCTTAATTTATCAGAGACTTTCTTTACTGAACCATCTTTAAGTGATACCAATTGCGCATTCTGTTTGGCATAACCCAACCATTGTGATTCCACACGGCTTCCTTTAGAAGTGGTAGCCAGCGCGAAATCGGCATTGCCTTCATCTCCCACACTCACCGATTCTGCTTCTTCGTTGCCTAACTGGATAAATGCATTGGAACTTCCATTCAGCACGCAGAGATAACTGCGACGCAATTCCTGTTGTGTATTCAGCAACTGTTGTGGTTGCAGATAATCGTCATTATAATGCCAAACATCCAGTCGTGCTGTTTCAAAATCCACCAGAGTGGTGTCCTTCGGTTGACGGATCCTGGTCAATCCAAAAAACAATCGGGCTCCATCTTTACTGAAATTATTGGCATAATCAGGACTTACTGTAAGTCCTTTAGCTACACCGGAATGATTCCGATCTACCCGAACAACCGCACTATCCATTCCGGGTTTATAATACCACAATCGATAATATTTGGTCAATGCTTTGGCAACACTATCGCGTTCCGCAACAAAGCTCAGTTGGGTGCCGGCTTCATCCATGCCATAGTTTTTGGCATCATTAAACCGACGCATCACTGTATCTACTTTTGCATTAGTTGTATTCACCCATAAAACAAGGGCCTGCGTAAGCGTATCGTTATTCTTCCGGCTGGTTTCAACGAGTAATACATTACCCGATTCGCTGAAATAATATTCATTTACCAGTTTGAAACGGAACTCTTTTGCTGTATTGAGATGACGAAGCACCAGTTCTGTTCCTTCCTCAACGGGGTCTTCAGCGGGGCGTGCAGGCGCTTTGGTTTCTTTTTTAGCCGGCTGCAATACCACCAACCCTTTTGTTTTAGCATCCTGTGCTTTATTGCGAATGCTGTCAGCAACACGCATCAGGCTGTCAGCCATGCGCGTAAGATTGTTGATCTGTGTTAAAGAGTCGGGGCTGGCTTTTGGCTTAGGTGCTTCGGGCAAGGATTTATCCAAATGATAGGCCACCCATTGTCCATCGCCTTTTTCAGGAGTTTTCACCGATTTCACCCGCGCAATCTTCAAAACACTGTCGGTACGCAGGTCCAGTATACCCAATGAATCTTTAGGCATATCATCGGGGCGTTTCTTTTTGATCCGTGCTTCACGGGTATCCTTAAAATAGGGTTTGATCTTGAAGATCAGATAGCGGTTATCCTCACTGAAACGGGCCTGATAGCCTCTGGGAAATTCTTTGGAATAACCATTATCGAGACCTTTTACGATCAATACGCCATCTCCTTCCTGCGGAGTAATGGTAAAAGCGGCAAACTTTCCGTCGTTGGTTATGGTGCGTTCACCGGCCGACTTCCATCCGTCATAAACGGAATGGTCCAGCGGCTTTTTCTGTGCAAACGAAAACAGGGAAATAAAGATCGCCGGGGCGATCAACAGGATCTTTCTCATTGCCTAAATGTTTTGGTACTTAAAGATACGTCCCCGGAACTAGCTTTGATCCAGGGAGACAGAGGATTTTATGAACGGTTAATGATTGCACGGCTTTTATAAATGCGCCAGCTTTGAAACAATACAACGGCAATTATAATTCCCAATCCAACATAGAAACCGGCATCTAAATGTCTGTTTTCCTGAAAAAGTGCAAAAGCCAGCAGTATTCCATAAACGGGCTCCAGATTATAGGAAATATTGACCGTGAAGGCCGATATTTTCTTCAGCGCATTGGCCGAAAGCTGAAAGGCCCAAACGGAGCAGAGCCAACTGAGTATTAACAGCCAGAACCAGTCGGAATTACTGGGCCACCAGTGTGAAGACGGAAATTGTTCCTCATAAAAGGGTAATAGTAAACACAGGGTGATCCAGCCACCGGTTAGTTCATAACTCATGAGGGTGGGCGCATTCATACGCTGCATGAATTGCCGGTTGAAAATGGGGAAAATGGCTCCAAGAGCAGCAGAAATGATACCGATGATGATTCCGGTTTTATATTGTGTATCGAAATGAAAGATGACATAAATGCCGGCCATCACTAACAGACCAAGGAGAACATCCATCCAAACAATCCGGTGCCGGTTAATAAGGGGTTCAAGGAAGGAGGTAAAAAATCCTACAGAAGAAAAACATACCAGAGCCACAGAAACATTGGCGTACTTTATAGACCCGAAAAAACTTACCCAGTGCAGCGCTGCAATGACTCCAACGCCGGCCACCAGTAACATATCTCTGCGGCTGATCTTTTTCAAGGAACCGGTAAAATAGAAAAGCAGGAACATGGTAACAGCACTGATCAGCAACCGATACCAAACCAGCCAGGCTTCATTCAAAGTGATTAATCGTCCGAGAATGCCCGTAAGTCCTGCCAATAAAATGGCCATATGTAACTGAAGAAAAGCCTTACGCATGCAGAATAGATATAACGGGGCCTTATTTTCTGGAAATGGAGGGGAATACCGTATGCTGATTCTTGAGACGGTTGCGGTAATCCTTGAACAAACTGTACCAGCGTAATTTTAATACACCCAGTATTCCTTCCTTTACGATACCCTTGTGCATTTTTGATGCGCCGAATTTACGGTCTTCAAAAAGAATGGGCACTTCCTTAATAACAAATCCCAGTTTCCAGGAAGCAAATTTCATTTCTATCTGGAAGGCATATCCTAAGAAGGTGATCTGGTCAAGATTGATAGTTTCCAGCACTTCCCTGCGATAGCAAACAAACCCGGCAGTGGTATCGTGCACAGGAATCCAGGTGATCAACCGTGTATAAAGTGACCCTCCACGGGACAGCACTTTGCGATCCCAGGGCCAATTAACGGTGCCACCACCTATAACATAACGGGATCCAATGGCTACATCTGCCCCACCATTGGCGCAGGCTTCGTACAAACGCTGCAGGTCGTTGGGATTGTGGGAAAAATCGGCATCCATTTCAAAAATAAAGCGATAACCGTGATTCAACGCCCACTTAAAACCATGGATGTAGGCGGTTCCCAAACCCAGTTTACCGGTGCGCTGTTCCAGAAATAACTGCTCAGGATGCTGCTGTTGAAGATCTTTTACAATGGCGGCAGTGCCATCGGGTGAGCCATCGTCGATCACCAGAATATGAAAATCCTGCTTCAAAGAAAAAATAGCTCCAATTATATTGGCAATATTTTCCTTTTCGTTATAAGTTGGTATGATTACGATCTTTTCCAATGGTAACTCCTCCGATTATATGCACGAATGTACATTTTTTGAAGGGCATATAGGTTTAGGAAATGCCCCTCTAAGTGTTTTATCCCTTCTTTAACAGCGTACGGTTCAGTATCTCCGTCATTTTTTGTTTGGTATGCAGCGGAAAATCACCCTTCATCATCCAGTCATAATATTGCGGCTCTGAACGTAAAACATCTGTTACAGGGCGCCCTTTATGCTTTCCGAAATTGAAGACCTCTTTGCCATTTTCCATTACTAATCGACGGGCAAAATCAACGATTTCTTCTTCCCCGATAAACTTGAGTACCGACTCAACCGTATTGCCGAGTTGCGGGTATTTTTCAAGTTGGGCTTCCAGTACTTCCCAGGTGGCGGTAGCATCGACTTCTGCACCATGAGCCCCTTCCAGATTTTTATTACAATAGAATTTGTAGGCAGCACTAAGGGTCCGTTGCTCCATCATATGGAAAATACGCTGAACGTCTACCAGGCGACGGCCCTTAAGATCGAATTCAAATCCGGAACGGATGAATTCCTCCGCCAGCATGGGAATATCAAAACGGTTTGAATTATACCCTCCGAGATCACAACCTTCAATGAATTGCTTGATTTCATTCGCTGCCTGTTTGAATGTAGGGGCACTGGCCACCATTTCATTGGTGATACCATGCACTTCGGTAGCCCCGGCGGGGATGGGCATTTCAGGATTGATCAACTTACGT
Source organism: uncultured Chitinophagaceae bacterium (assembly GCA_964555605.1). Taxonomy (GTDB): domain Bacteria; phylum Bacteroidota; class Bacteroidia; order Chitinophagales; family Chitinophagaceae; genus Endoryza. The sequence goes on from CAZKSY010000007.1 coordinate 84,663, forward strand.
TTTACGGTACGACTGCCATCAGTACCGATACGTACGATTGCAATTTCTACGATACGGTCGGAACCAAGATTAATTCCGGTTGTTTCCAGATCCAAAAAAGCCAGCGGTTTCGTTAATTGAAGCATAATGTTTTGATTGTTTGGGGAGTAAACAGGAACCGATCTGTTTTAAAGGATCGTTAGGAAAGCCCTGAATTCCACTACAAATGTAGGAAACTCCGCCTCTAAAATAATGTCCTGACATTCATTTATACCCGCTAAATACAACAAAAAATGGCCTAAGGGGTCGGGTATACTTGCATTTACCCTTTTTTTTTATTTATTTCGCAGCATTCCATCCTATCCTTACGGAAATTTCCCCACCCTTATCTGTTTTATCCGCCTCCTTTGAATCTCCCTATGATCGTTAAGCCCCTTGCAACAAAGGCTTATTTACATTTAAATACCACAAAATGAAAAGAACATTTGTAATTGCTATGATCGCCCTGGCGGCTGTTTTCACTGTTAGCTCTTGTACTACTACAAAGGGTGGATGCAGAGGAACACAGGGAATGGTTGGATATGGTGGTCGCTAAGGCAGAAACCGATCGATGTACGGGAGGTTACCATGGGTAACCTTTTTTTATGCAATTTTACATAACAAACCTTTCCACATTAAATTTGTTATCAGTACATGAACATTCAATGGAATCATATTGAGCAACAGGATCAACTGGATCAGATAAAAGCCGCTTCTTTTGAGCAGCCACAGATCATTTTTAAACACAGTACCCGTTGCAGCATCTCCTCTCTTGCGAAGAGCCGATTGGAAAAACAGGCCCCTCCATCAAATTCCACTTTCCACTATCTTGACCTGATACGTTTCCGTGAGATATCGAATCGCATTGCGGATGAATTCAGTGTATACCATGAATCGCCTCAGGTACTCGTCATTAAAAACGGGGATTGTATTTATGATGAAAGCCACCTGGCTATCTCCATGCAGGAAATAACGGAACAGGTGGCTTAATATGCTGTAGCAATTTCGTCTACATCCACTTCGACAAATAATGCATGAATTCAGCTTTCAGGTCGGCATAGATCTTCTTAAAGGTTTCCATACCGTCACGTAATTCACCGTGATCTTCAAAGCGGCTTTTATCGGCCTGAATTTCGTTCAGGTTCTGAATGGCTTTCAGTACGAACTGCTCGTGCTCGCGTACATCATGCCCCAATTCGTCCAACACTTCCTTCTGCCTTATGAATTGATTCTGAAAATGCTCCAGTCCTTTCAACACATCCTGAGCGGTATTTTTGCGCCCTACTTCCAGTAAATATTTATCCAGCACACGCAATTCATCGCGGTAAAAATTCAATTCATTGAGCCACAGTTCGTGTTCCAGATGTAACTGTTGCAGCGGTACTTTAACTGTTATACTTTCCATGATCTGCTATTTTTAAGCAATCTACAAAGCAGACAGGATTTAAGAACTGAGTAACATCAATGATACGACTGATTGAGTTCACTTTCTTGCAGGATAAAAGTACAGGGATACCCCGTTAGAAAAGCCTTTTTCGCTGAGTGTAAAAAAACCTGATCCATCCAACGCAAAACCAATGGCTTCGCCCTGCGGCTCCATTTTGTAGTACACTTTTTCAGGAGTCTGCATCAATGCATCAGAAATACTTTGACCTGATTTTCGGGGATAACGTTGTACACTTGAATAGGTCTTGACAAGAATGGAACGACCATCGGGGGCCAATGCGGCACTCACCACACCGGCATATCCCAAACGGGCTGCTTCCGTTGCCGTTTGCAGCCCGTTGTTATAAGGGAAAGCAATCTTGTAAACAATTGAAGGATTGGTACGTTTGGAAATAACATAAATATCTTTTGTGGCAGGATCCACCAGAAAAGCTTCTGCATCATGAGGCCCATCCGGATAAACAAAACGAATGGTTTCAAATGAGTTTACGGTATCTGTTCCGGCCACCGGTTCCGGAAAATGCAGGATGCTGTATTCCCCGGCAGTTTGGGCATTGTCCCCTATTTCTCCAATATAGATACGACCACCGGCCAGCACCATATCTTCCCAGTCACGGTTAACCGCATTTTTGATCCCTACCATTTTTACCGTGCGTCCTTCGCGGTCTATAAGATACAGGGCATTGGGGGCACCGCTATCTTCCTGCACCCATATATGTCCCGGAAAATTCCGGCTGTCTGCAATACCCGAGGCCTCAGAGATCAGGGGTACCAATGGTTTTACCACAGGAAGCGTATCGAAGTACGCATACGATTCTGTCGCTGTCGCATTTTTAGAACAGGCGGCAAAGGGGAAAAGAGAAACGAATATGATTGAAACGAATAATGTACGCATAACCTGTTTTATAAACTCACCCCCCGCTTCCAGGGAATAAAATCGTCTTGATTCAACCGCACGGCCGCTGGGATCACCTCCCCGCTTGCCGCCCGGATACAATACTCCAGAATTTCAGCACCCATATCGGGTATGGATATATCTCCGGTAATGATGGGACCGGTATCAATATCGATGATATCACCCATGCGTTCGTACAATCGGGTATTGGTAGATATTTTGATTGTGGGACAAACCGGATTACCTGTTGGGGTGCCCAGACCAGTGGTAAACAAGATCAATGTGGCACCACTAGCTGCTTTCCCAGTGGTAGCTTCCACATCATTACCGGGGGTACATACCAAACTCAAACCGGGTTTTGTTGCCTTTTCTGTGTAATCCAACACATCCACCACAGGAGAACTGCCCCCTTTGCGGGCGGCTCCGGCGCTTTTAATGGCATCGGTGATCAACCCGTCCCGTATATTGCCGGGAGAAGGATTCATATGAAAACCGGAACCCACCTGATGGGCCTGTGCGTCGTACTCCTCCATCAATCGGATAAATTTCTCTGCATTTTCACGAGTGGTACAGCGGTCGATCAGTTCCTGTTCGGCACCGCATAATTCGGGAAACTCGGCTAGTAATACTTTAGCGCCCAGTCCTACCAGCAGATCACTTGTATAACCAACGGCAGGGTTAGCCGAAATACCACTGAATCCATCACTACCGCCGCATTTTACGCCCACGCAGAGTTTATCGAGTGGGGCCGGAGCTCTTTCCTGTTGATTGATGATACGTAATCCCTCAATCGTTTTCCGAATGGCTTCGGTGATCAATCGCTCCTCTCCTCCTTCCCGCTGCTGTTCGAAAATATAGATCGGCTTATCAAATTGGGGGTTACGTGCGGCCAGTTCTTTTTCAAATTCAGATACCTGCAGGTGCTGGCAACCCAGGCTCAGTAAAGTAATCCCTCCTACATTAGGATGATCGGCATAGGAAGCAAGCAATTTACCCAGCAAGGTAGCATCCTGTCGGGTTCCCCCGCAACCACCGGGATGGTTCAGGAACTTGATCCCATCCACATTCCGGAACAACCGCTGCGAGGGGGCAGTATCAGCAGGCAAGCCAATAGCAGGATCTTCCAGTGATCCACCTTGCAACATGTGGTCGACGAGTTGTCTGGTATAACGCTTGTATTTATCTGTTACCGCATAGCCCAGTTCGTTATGAAGGGCTTCCCGGATCACATCAAGATTACGGTTCTCACAAAAGACCGTAGGAATAAACAACCAGTAATTGGCCGTTCCCACCCGGCCATCGGTGCGGTGATAACCATTGAACGTACGATGCGCAAAACGGGAAATATCCGGGGCAGACCATTGCGGCTGCACGCCCCTGTAGGCGTATTTTTCAGCGGCATGTTTTACGTTAGCGGTCGACATTAACCCACCTCTGGGAATATCTGATTGCGCCGTCCCCACCAGCACGCCATACATATAAACAGGATCACCCTGTTTGCAAAATGAGGTAAAGAATTTGTGCTTGGCCTTTATGTCGTCAGCGAGCAGATAGGTTTCTCCTTCAAAAGAAACCTGTTCCCCTTTTTTAAGATCGGTAAGGGCTACCAGTACATTATCGTTCGGATGGATGCGGAGAACACTATTTTTCATTGGAGAAAATTAATTTTTAATACTGATATACCAAAAACAAATAACCCACAAAATGACGAATTCTCTTAGGCTTCAGATAATCGGGGTATACAGTAATTTTCAGGCACCAACATCTCCCCCACTACTAATATTAGTAACCTTCCTATAGAGGAAACAAAATTACATTTGAAATAAAACATGAAAAGAATCTATCTGGGCCTGATCATCGTGTTGCTGACCTTCAATGCCCAGGGTCAATACGGACTTTTTAAAACTGAGAAGGAATGGCGAATAGC
>CAZKSY010000008.1:0-4530 GCA_964555605.1 uncultured Chitinophagaceae bacterium
GGTAAGCATAATGGGGTTGTTTCAAACAAAGATACAGTTAACCACAAAGACACAAAGGCACGAAGTTCTAGAAATAACTCTGCGTTACCTCCTTTTCTCTTGTTCTCTGCGGTTAAAAAATTTTTTTCACCGCAGAGGGGCAGAGGACGCAGAGGCAACGCAGAGTTATATTGATCATTTTGTGCTTCTTTGAGCCTTTGTGTCTTTGTGGTTAACTGTATCTTTTTTTCTTCCCCCAAAAATGTAAATTGCACCCATGCAGGATTACTTACGTGAGTTAAACGAACGGCAGCGGGAAGCTGTAACGCATATCAACGGCCCCATCATGATCGTAGCGGGGGCCGGCAGTGGAAAAACCAAGGTGCTCACCACCCGTATCGCCCATTTGATGCAGAACGGTGTGGATGCTTTCAACATACTCGCCCTTACCTTCACCAATAAGGCCGCCAAAGAAATGAAAGAGCGCGTGGAACGCATGCTCCATAACCACGACGCCCGTAATTTATACATCGGTACCTTCCACAGTGTATTCGCCCGCATCCTCCGCAGCGAAGCCCACCGCCTCGGCTATCCCAATCAGTTCACGATCTACGATACCGACGACGCCAAAAGCGTGGTGAAAACCGTAATCAATGAGCTTAACCTCGACGATAAACATTATAAACCCAATACGGTGTATAACCGCATCTCCTCGGCCAAGAACGCCCTGGTGAATGCGGCCGATTACGCCAACGATTATTATATCCAGCAGGAAGACCTCCGGGCCAACCGTCCCGCGATCGCACAGATCTACGACGCCTATGTGAAGCGTTGCTATAAGAATGGTGCGATGGACTTCGACGACCTGCTCTTGAAATTCTACGAAATACTCAAAACCTTCCCGGAATGTTTGAGTAAATACCAGCAAAAATTCAAATACATCCTCATCGACGAGTACCAGGATACCAACCCGGCACAGTACGAGATCATCAAACTGCTGGGCGCCATGAATGAAAACGTATGTGTGGTGGGAGATGATGCGCAAAGTATCTACTCCTTTCGCGGCGCCACCATTCAGAATATCCTGCAATTCCAAACAGACTACGACGATGTGAAAGTGGTGAAGCTGGAACAGAATTATCGTTCTACCAAGAGTATCATCCATGCCGCCAATGAAGTGATCAAGCTGAATAAAGGTCAGATACCAAAAGACCTGTGGACCGAAAACGCCGATGGCGATAAGATCAAACTGGTGCGCACGATGACGGATAATGATGAGGGTAAGTTCGTAGCTGATACCATTCAGGAACAAAAACTCCGGAATCATTTTAATAACCGCGATTTCGCGATCCTCTATCGTACCAATGCGCAGAGCCGGGCCTTTGAAGAAGCATTACGCAGAATGGGCATTGCCTACACCATGTATGGTGGCGTGAGCTTTTATGCCCGCAAAGAGATCAAAGACATGGTGGCCTATCTGCGCATGATCATCAATCCGAATGATGAGGAAGCACTGAAACGTATCATCAATTTCCCGGCCCGTGGTATTGGTAAAACATCCGTGGATCGGGCTGTGCTGGCAGCCAATGAGAACAATATCAGCATGTTTAATGTGCTGGAGAATGCAGCCAAATTTGGTTACAAAGGCGCCATTCTTGAAGCGATCGAAGGTTTTGTAACAATGATCAAAAGCTTCGCCAGCATGTTGCAAAAGCAAAACGCCTACGATGTGGCCGTGCATGTGGGCAAGCAAACCAATCTGGTCAAAGAACTGTTCAACGATAAAAGCACCGAGGGCATTCAACGTTATGAAAACATTCAGGAATTACTGAACAGTATCAAGGAATGGACGGAAAGCCCCGATAACGAAGACGGAGAATTAGTGGATAAAGGATTGGGCAGCTACCTGCAACAGATCACCCTGCTCACCGATGCCGATGAAAAAGATCCCAATGCCGATACAGTGAAGCTGATGACCATCCACGCTGCCAAAGGGTTGGAATTCGGTTGTGTGTTTGCGGCAGGTTTGGAAGAAATGCTCTTCCCCAATGCCATGAGCATTAACACCAGAGAAGAATTGGAAGAAGAAAGACGGTTGTTTTATGTAGTGATCACCCGGGCAAAGAAAAAGCTCTGGATCACCTATGCGAATACCCGTTACCGTTTTGGCAGTTTGGTACAGAATGAGCCCAGTCGCTTTATTGACGAACTGCCCGCCGATATGGTGGATAGAAGTTTTGCGGGTGGTGGGGCGAAGAACCAAACCAGTGGCGGCTTTGGCGGATCGGCCTTCGACAGAATGAATGGAGGAGGATGGGGACAGAACCGCAATGCAGCCAATGATGCGGAGAAAAGATATGGGCCGCCACCGTCTAAAAAACCGGCCAGCAGTACGCCTTCATATGTAGCACCCAAACCACAGGCACCCAAAGTGGTGGAGCATACTCCCAGTGCCGACTTCGTGGCGAGTGATACGAGTAATTTACAGGTAGGGAATAAAGTAGAGCATCAGAAATTCGGATTTGGAGAAGTGATCAAAATGGAAGGTGCGGCGCACAATCCCATTGCCACTGTAAAATTTGAACAGAATGGCGAAAAGAAGATCATGCTCAACTACGCCAAACTCCGGATATTGTAATACATAACCACGAAGACACAAAAACACTAAGTTTTCAACCCAACTCTGCGCTACCTCATTTTCTCTCGTTCTCTGCGGTTAAAAAATTTTTTTCACCGCAGAGGCGCAGAGGAAGTAGAGGTAACGCAGAGTTAAGTTAAAAATCCCCCAAATCAGCCACGGTTTTTTTATCATTCCCCACGAAGATCTTCTTCCCATCAATCACCACCGGCCGCTTCAGGAATGTATATTCTTCCAGTATATATTTCTTGTAATCTTTTTCTGTCAGCACCTTATCCTTCAACCCGTACTCTTTATACTTCAACGCCTTTCGGCTGAACAACGCTTCATACGATCCTGCCATTTCCTTCATTTCCTCCAATTGCGCCGCCGTGATGGGTTCGGTTTTGATATCCTGAAACGCAAACCCTCTTTTCTCCAGTCCGGTTTCTTTGATGATCCGCTGGTTGGTACTGCAGGTAGATAAATGGTAAACCTTTTTCATCTTAAAAAAATTCTTCTTTGCTGTAATATTTTAATCTTTGAGCCGACATATTAAACACCACTAAAACCAATTTGTTTGATCCCCGATCAACAGGAATTTGTACGATTGATCAATGAGCATCAGCCCATGTTGCACAAAGTGTGCAATATATACGGTCATTCCGGCGAAGATAAGAAGGATCTTTTCCAGGAGATGGTCATTCAGCTCTGGAGAGCCTGGCCCCAATTCAGGGGTGAAGCGAAGTTCAGTACCTGGATGTACCGCATTGCGTTGAACACGGCCATTTCGAGTTTACGCAAGCAGGAACGCAGTCCGAAACTGAGCTTTCCCGAAAATGCACCGGAAGGATTGATTGCCGAAAATTTCAATCCGCAGCAGGAAGAACAATTAAAGTATTTATATCAAGCGATCGGGGAATTACCCGAGATCGAAAGAGCCCTGGTAATGTTATATCTGGAAGATAAAAGTTATGAGGAAATGGAAGAGATCCTCGGTATCAATCAGAATAACCTGCGGGTAAAGATGAATCGTATCAAAGAAAAATTACGTAAACGCACAAAGGAGGTGGAATATGGATCTTGATAACCTGAAAAATATCTGGAAAGAACAGGAAACGGCGACAACGCCCGATACTGAAAAGGATATTATTTCCATGCTCAGCAAAAAGTCGCAACGACCCATTGCCCGCATGAAGCGAAATCTATTCTGGGAGCTCATTGTGGTAGTGATCCTGTATGTGTTGGTGATCACGTATTTTATGTTGGATCAGGGCGGGCGTTATTGGGAAAACGGCTTATTGTTATTCCTGATCGGCATCATCTTCCTGGTGTATTATTATTATAAAAACCGATTATTAAAACGAATGGAATGTGTTACCTGCGAGGTTCGCTCTAATTTGGAAATGCAGGTAACCACCCTCGGGAAGTACGTACGATTCTACTTTTGGGCCGGCGTTTTACTCACGCCCATTGCCTATTACGCATCGGGTGCCATTATATTATATAAATCTGCTATAGGACTTCATGCGCCCTCCAGACTGCTTTTCATCTTTATTGGCATAGGCATACCTCTTTCCATCCTCTCATACTACCTGAATAAATGGTATGTCAACAAGCTTTATGGCCAGCACGTAGCAAAACTGAAGGAACTGCTGGGGCAGATGGGGGAGTAGGGGTAGTTGTGAGTTATAAGGGGGAAGTTGTAAGAGGGGTGTGGTGTGAGGTATGGGGGGTGTAGTATGAGATCTTAGCGTAACCTTGCGCCCTGGCGTCTTGGCGGTTAAGAAAAATACACTTAACCGCTGCCCCTGCGCTGAAGCTACGGCGTAGGCGCAAAGCCGCGAAGAAGCGAGAACCTCATACCCCACTCCTCATACCTCACACCCCTTACAACTTACTACTCAAAACTTACCACTTATTTCCTATCTTAA
>CAZKSY010000008.1:4630-10661 GCA_964555605.1 uncultured Chitinophagaceae bacterium
CCTCACACCCCTTACAACTTACTACTCAAAACTTACCACTTATTTCCTATCTTAATGCCTCAAATACAAGCGCCATATGACAACCCGTCGTGACTTCATCAAACAATCATCCCTGCTCAGTGCAGCCTTTCTCGTTAACCGCAACGATTTTTTCAAAACACAGAAACGCATCGGCGTACAGCTTTACACCTTACGGAACGATCTGTCAAAGAATCCCCGTGCCGTACTGGAGCAGGTGGCAGCCCTTGGTTATCTCGATGTAGAAACCTTTGGCTATAACAAAGGAAAATGGTTTGGCATGACGGCTACCGAGTTTGCCGCAGAACTGAAGAAGAATGGGTTGAAATCTCCGAGCGGACATACATTCCCCGGCGGTATGTTCCTGAAAGATGGATGGGAAGAAGATTGGAAGAAAGCCGTGGACGATTCCAAAACATTGGGACAGGAATACATTGTTATTCCCTGGCTGGAAGAACCACACCGCAAATCCATCGATAATTATAAAAAGATCGCCGACGGATTGAATAAAGCCGCCGGTATGGCAAAAGAAGTAGGATTGAAATTCGCCTATCACAACCACGATTTTGAGTTTGCCAGTATTGATGGACAAACCGGTTTTGATATTTTAATGAATGGCACCGATCCGAAATTGGTAGGTATGGAACTGGATATTTACTGGGCGGTAAGAGCCGGAAAAGATCCGGTGGAACTGTTCAAAGCGAATCCGGGCCGTTTCCCGCTCTGGCATATCAAAGACATGGATAAGACCGAAAAGAAATTCTTCACCGAAGTAGGCAATGGCGTGATCGATTTCAAGACCATCTTTGCCAGTGCGAAGAAAGCCGGCATGAAACATTTCTATGTAGAGCAGGATCAATGCCCCGGCGCACCGATGGATTCTATCAAACAGAGTATCGGATATTTGAAAGCGAATATTGTGAAGTAAGAAGTGAGGTATGGGGTGTGGGGCCTAAGGTCATCGCGTATTCTCGCGTCCTGGCGCCTTCGCGGTTAAATGTATTTTTCTTTATCGCTGCGCCTGCGCTGAAGCTACGGCGTAGGCGCAAAGACGCAAGTACCACAAACCCCACCCCTCACACCCCACACCACTAACAACTTACCACTTCAAACTAAATACCTAAAACCTCCTCCCCCATGTCCCACTCCCGTCGTTCTTTCCTCCGCAACGCCACTTCCTTAACAGCAGGCGGCTTAGTATTGTCAGCCCTCGATAACCAGGCCTTCGCCTATTTCAATGGCGGTGTTCGTCCCTCGGATCAGGTAAACATTGGTGCCATTGGCATTAACGGTATGGGCTGGTCGAATTTGATGGCGGCGTTGAAAGTGCCCGGTGTCAATGTGGTGGCCTTGTGTGATGTAGATAAGAATGTTTTGGACAGTAGGATGAAGGAATTGGAGAAGATGGGCGTGAATACCTCCAACATAAAAACCTACGGCGACTACCGGAAATTATTAGAGCAGAAAGATGTGGATGCGGTGATCATTGGCACACCCGATCACTGGCATGCGTTGATCATGGTGGAAGCCTGTCAGGCAGGTAAGGATGTGTATGTAGAGAAGCCCGTGGGTAATTCGATCGTTGAATGTCGTACGATGGTTGCCGCGCAGCAGAAATACAATCGAATTGTGCAGGCAGGGCAGTGGCAGCGCAGTCAGCAGCATTTCCGCGATGCGGTAGATTTTATAAAAACGGGGCAGTTAGGAAATATCCGGATGGTGAAAGTATGGTGTTATCAGGGATGGATGCGACCGCAGCCTAAGGTGGCGAATACAGCGCCACCTCCCGGTGTGGATTATGCGATGTGGTTAGGTCCGGCTAAGACAAGAGAGTTCAATGCCAGTCGTTTTCATTTCCATTTCCGTTGGTTCTGGGATTATGCGGGAGGCTTGATGACAGATTGGGGGGTGCATTTGATGGACTATGCGGTATTTGGGATGAATGCCAGTGTGCCGAAATCCGTTTCAGCATTAGGCGGAAATTTTGCGTATCCCGATTTATATGAAGAAACTCCGGATAGCATGGGCGCTTTATATGAATTTGATAATTTCACTTTGATCTGGGATCATGCGATGGGCATTGATAATGGGTTGTATGGGAAAGATCATGGTATAGCGTTTATTGGAAATAATGGTACGTTGGAATTGGATCGTGGCGGATGGGAGGTGTATGAGGAACGCAACAGCAAGAATAAAGTGAAGGTGGAGCGTCGCAAGCCAACCGATAATGGGTTACAGAAGCACTGGGAGAATTTCATTGCAGCCATCAAATCGCGCAAGCAGGAGGAGTTGAATTGTGGTATTGCTACGGGTGCGCATATTGCTACGGTTTGTCAGTTGGGGAATATAGCGTACCGTTCGCAGGAGAAGTTGGTGTGGGATAAGGAGAGAGAGCGATTTACGAATGAGGCGGTGAATAAGAAATATTTGGCGGCGGAGTATCATAATGGGTGGAAGCTGCCGAAGTTGTAGGGTACAAAATTGAGATGGCATCTCCGCGTGATTTTCTTCGTTCAGCATGTTGAAAAAACGAAATGATAAACGTGAAACCACGAGGAGATGGCATCTCCATACAACTAATTAACATCAATGCCAATAAGAAACTTTTTCATTCTCGTTCTCCGAATCTTTGGGTTGTTAATAATTGATGACCTCCTGGTGGGCCTTCTTAATTTATCTTCCACCTTGATTTCAAAAGAGTTTTTCATTAATTCTACCTTTTCGGATGTATTTGAGGTTGCCCTAATACCACTATTTCTACTTTTCATAGTTGGATATCTTACCTATTTACTGATCCTAAAATCGTCGTTTGTAGTAGATATTTTAAAGCTTGATAAAGGATTTGAGGGGGAAAGTCTTACTATTAATATTCATCGATCCGATGTTCTTCGAATAAGCACCATAATTATTGGCGGCCTGGTACTGGTCGAGTCGGTACCCTTACTCTTTAAATCAATCGTTGAGTATTTCGAAATCAGATCTGGAAAATTTGGGATGATGAAACCTTCCCTTACTGCTATTGTGTTCTCTTCTGTAAAAACAATAGTGGGATATTTATTACTGTACTATAATCGGCTAATTGTTTTATATATAGAGGTGCAGCGAAAGAGAAGATGAACATACAACCTTGAGATGCCATCTCAACGTGATTTAACGCTAATTAACTGTTCAAAACACTTTGTATATTTGAGAAAACCCTCACCAGATGCCATCTCCAAATAAATTTTCGACCCTAAGCGCAACGTTGGTTGTTGCATTTCTTGCACTATTCAGTATGTCGTCTTACGCCCAAAAAAACACCCTCAAGCAACTCAAACATGTGGTGCTTTTTAAATTCAAAGACGACGCTTCCGCAGACCAAATAAAAAAAGTGGAAAACGCATTCCGGGCCCTCCCTTCTCAAATCAAAGAGATCAAAGGATTTGAGTGGGGTACCAACAACAGTCCCGAAAACCTAAACCAGGGATTCACCCATTGTTTCCTGGTTAGTTTTGCCTCAGAAAAAGATCGGGAAGTCTACCTTCCTCACCCAAAACATAAAGAGTTTGTTGCCATACTTGGTCCCATACTTGATAAGGTTCTGGTTATCGATTATTGGGCTGACAAATAAATGGTAGCATACAAAAAGGAGATGGCATCTCAGCGTGTTTCAACGCCCCACCCGTGTTATAATAACCCCGGCTGAGTAAGAAAAACACCCGGAGATGCCATCTCCTTTTTGTACCGCACAAAAAAAGAGCCGCTCCCGCGGCCCTTTCTATCTTTCCTTATAATTTTCGCAACTTAATATTCCGATACCACACCTTATTCCCATGATCCTGCAACCCGATATGCCCCTTCTTATACGTCCCGAAATCCGGCATATCCTTGAACTTGCTCCCCTTGATCATCTTCTTCCAATTCTCATCCCACATCATCGTCTGTAACACCTTCGTTCCATTCAAGTAAAACTGCAGCGTATCCTTATTGCTGATCACTTCCACCTGATTCCACTCACCTGCCTTCTTCACCGTTTCCGGCGTTGAACTGATCAAATCATACAGGTCCGCCGCACGATGCTTGATGATCTTTGAATCCGGATGACCATTATTATCCAATACCTGCATCTCCGGTCCGGTGTGCCAGGTGTGCTCGTACTTAGGCGACTCATTAATAAAAAGTATAATGCCACTGTTCGCACTATCCAATAACTTCCACTCCAATTTCAAATGAAAATTATCAAACTCCTCAGCCGTGATGATATCACCACCGCCTACCGTTTGCCAATCCTTCATCTCCTTCGGATCCAAATGAAGCGTACCATTATCGATCACCCAGGCGGCTCCATCAGACTTATTATTAAATACATGCCAGCCATTCTTCGTACTGCCATCAAACAATAACTGCCATCCTTCCGCCTTTTCAGCTTCAGTAAGCACATTGTCCGTTGCAACAGCGGCAGTAGTTGTGGTAGCTGTAGTATCCTTTGTTTCTGCTGCGCCACCACCCGCATTATTACAGGCTGCCATCAAAACAAAAGAAGCAATCGTTAGATATCGCATTAATTATTGATTTTTGAGAGATAAAATGTATGTAACCATTTCCTTGGCCTCTTCCGGTGTAACGTTATTCGCTGTCATGGGAACATCACCCCATACACCCTTACCACCATTGATCACTTTATGTGAAAGCGAGTCGATCATTTCTGGTGTAGACTCATATTTCTTAGAAACATCGATATACGCAGGTCCAATTACTTTCTTGTCAATCGCATGACAAGCTGTACATCCTTTTGAACCAATCAACTCCAGCGCCTTGTCTTCTAACTTCGGTGCTTCTGTTGCAGCAGTAGCTTCCGCTGGTTTGGTTTCTGCAGGTTTCGCTTCTCCGCCACCGCATGCATAAAGAGCAATGGCCGCACTCAGGATCAAAAACGTTTTTTTCATTGTGTATTTTTTTAAAATGTAATTTTTCGGAACGCAAAGTTAGGTCACAAACCTAATACAGAACGATTAAAATTTTCATCACTTGCCGTACCCGCAAAATCGTCAAACGCCTTCTCGGTTACACGAATAATATGATCTTTTATAAATACCGATCCCTCTTTCGCCCCATCCTCCGGATGCTTTAAACAACACTCCCATTCCATTACCGCCCAGCCTTTATAATTATACTGCGCCAGCTTGCTGAACACTGACTTAAAATCTACCTGTCCATCTCCCAAACTGCGGAAACGACCGGCCCGATCTACCCAACCGGAATACCCGCCATAAACCCCCTGCCGACCCGTCGGATTAAACTCGGCATCCTTCACATGGAACATTCGGATCCGCTCATGATAAATATCGATATACTCCAGATAGTCCAGACACTGCAACACAAAATGCGAAGGATCATATAATAAACAGGCTCTGGAGTGATTGTTGGTATGCTTCAAAAACAATTCATAACTCACTCCATCGTGCAAATCCTCTCCGGGATGTACTTCATAACAAAGATCCACCCCGCATTCATCAAACACATTCAAAATAGGCAACCAGCGATTGGCCAATTCTTTAAATCCTGTTTCCACCAATCCGGCAGGACGCTGTGGCCAGGGATACACCGTAGGCCATAACAACGCTCCACTGAAGGTAGCATGGGCATTCAACCCCAGATTCTGCGACGCCTTCGCCGCATACTTCAACTGCTGTACCGCCCATTCGGTACGTGCCTTCGGATTATTACGCACCGCTTCAGGTGCGAATCCATCAAACAAGGTATCATAGGCCGGATGTACCGCCACCAGTTGCCCCTGTAAATGCGTACTCAGTTCCGTGATCTGCAAACCGGCACCTTCTACAATGCCTCTGATCTCATCGGCATAGGTCTTGCTCTCGGCTGCTTTCTGCAGATCGATGCAACGACCATCCCAACTGGGTATCTGCACACCCACAAAGCCAATACTCCTGGCCCATTCACAAATTGATTTCAAGGAATTAAACGGAGCGCTGTCGCCCATGAACTGCGCTAAGAATATGCCGGGGCCTTTTAC
>CAZKSY010000008.1:10761-42773 GCA_964555605.1 uncultured Chitinophagaceae bacterium
TGCTCATACCACTTCTGCTCGCTCTGCGACGACGCCACCACATTATCAATGAACGCCATGCCGCGGATACCCTCATCCACCTTAGGGAAATCCTGCATCTCCGCACTTGGCTCACGTCCATCAATACGCGCAGATAATGTCAGCGCAAAATTGCGGTAAATATTTCCAAACGCCTCCAGATATCCCTCCGGATGCCCGCCCGGGGTACGACAATTATGCGTGGCAAAACTGCTCAACCGATCGCCATAGTTGCCACCGGCACGCAAGATCTGCGTAGGCTGATCAAGCCATTTCACCAATAAGGTATTCGGCTCATGCTGCGCCCATTCCACGCCGCCCTTCTCTCCGTAAATACGGATCTTCAACGCATTCTCCTCGCCGGCCGCTACCTGCGATGCCATCAGCACACCCGCCGCTCCATTATTGAACTTTAATAATACGTTGCCGTCATCATCCAGCATTCGGCCTTCTACCATCACATTCAGATCGGCACACAAATGCGTGATCTGTAAACCGGTGATATACTCCGATAAATGCGCCGCATGCGTTCCAATATCGCCCATACAACCACTCTTCCCGCTTTTCTTGGGATCGGTACGCCAGGCCGCTTGTGCATTGCCCTCTCTTTCCGAAAGCTTGCTCAGCCATCCCTGCGGATATTCTACCCAAACCTTACGGATCTTTCCGAAAGCACCACCCTGAACCATCGCTTTGGCCTGCTTCACCATCGGATAGCCCGAATAGGTATGTGTTAAACAAAGCAGCAAACCGGTTTCGTCCACCTTTTGCTTCAACTGCTTCGCTTCTTCAATAGTAAAGGTGATCGGCTTTTCGATCACCACATGAAAACCATGATCCAAGGCCATCATCGCCGGCGCAAAGTGTGCGAAGTTGGGTGTAACAATGGTTACAAAATCAATGCGCTTATCGGCCGGCAAAGCCGCTTCCTTCTTAATCATCTCCTCGTAGGTAAGATAGGTACGGTCTTCCGGCAGAAATAAGGCCTTCGCCGAATCTTTCGCGATCTCCGGATTGATACTTAAAGCACCACAGCTAAGCTCTACCAGTCCATCCATAAAGGCAGCATGACGGTGAATGGCTCCAATAAAAGCGTCTTTACCGCCTCCCACCATTCCCATGCGTAATTTTCTATTCATGTGTATTGATTGTAAAATGAGGTAGTGAAAATAGTGAAAAAGTTTTAGGTTTTAAGTGGTAAGATGGATGCATTTTATCGACGCTACTTATAACTTACAACTTAAAACTTTTTCCTATATTCATCCCCTCAACCAAAACAATCAACGACATGCAAGCCAACATTCAACGCAATCAGCTTTTTGTAGCAAGCTGTTTAGCCCTTCTGGTTACTTCTCTGTCTTTTGGTATCCGTGCCGGTATCCTTAACAAACTCGGAACCGATTTTAACCTCAGTGCCACCGAACTCGGCACCATTTCCGCCACCGCCTTCTGGGGGTTCCCACTGGCCGTGATCCTCGGTGGTATGGTGGTTGATATCATCGGAATGAAACGCTTGCTGGAAATGGCCTTCTTTTTCCACCTCGCCGGCATATTATTAACCATTTTCGCCGGTGGTTTCTGGACACTATTTATTTCAACCCTTTTAATTGGTATTGCCAACGGTACCGTAGAAGCAGCCTGTAACCCACTGGTAACGGCCCTTTATCCCGAAAACAAAACCACAAAACTCAATCACTTCCACCTCTGGTTCCCCGGTGGTATCGTTATCGGAACCTTGATCAGTTTCTATTTCAGCAAAATGGATATCAGTTGGCAGATCCAGGTGGCTACCATGATCATCCCAACCTTATTATATGGTTTCCTCTTCTTCAAGTTGAAATTCCCTGTAACAGAACGTGTAGCGGCCGGTGTTTCTACCGGTGAAATGTATAAATCACTGGCTACGCCCCTGTTCTTTTTCATGATCATTTGCATGTTCGGTACCGCTATCACCGAATTATTTACCGGTCAGTGGATCGATGTATTACTTAAAAGTGTAACGAATAACGCGCTGCTCATCCTTACCATCTCCACCGGCGTAATGGTGATCGGTCGTGGTTTGGCCGAACCTGTCGTACATCGCCTTTCGCCACAAGGCGTTCTGGTGATCTCCGCCATTCTTTCGGCTCTGGGACTTTATATGCTCGGCCACAGCGCGGGTAATATGGTGTTTGGCGGTGCCTTGGTATTCGGTTTGGGTGTTTGCTATTTCTGGCCCACCATGCTCGGTTTTGTAGCAGAAAACCTACCCAAAACAGGCGCCGTTGGTCTCAACTTCATGGGTGGTGCCGGTATGTTCGCCGTTTCCATCTACATGATGTTCATGGGTAAGTTCTACGACGAAAAAGTATTGGCCAAACTACCGGCCGGCTCCGATCTGGCGACCTTTAAAGATGAAGCTGCTTTAGCCGCCGCTAAAACCGCTGCAGGACCCGAGATCATTAATGCGACACTCATCATTCCCATCGCACTCACTGTAGCGTTTATTGGTTTGTATTTCTATATGCGTAACAGACCCAAACAATCAATCGCTGCCTGATAGAACAGCTGTTAGTTCCATTCATATATTTTTTTGCGAAAACATCATCCATAATACGGATGATGTTTTTTCTTTTAGTAATTTCCAACTCCAACTTTAATCATTGCTGATGCCTGCTGATCAATCAAGAAGAAATGCACTCAAAAACCTGGTTACCGGAACCGCAGCATTAGGCACGGCTCCCCTGCTTTCTTCCTTTACTTCCTGCGACGACAATAAACCATTTGCCTTGAAAGGAAATATTCAGCACTCCGCCTGCCGCTGGTGTTACGATAGTATTCCACTCGAAGAACTCTGTATCGCAGCTAAAGAGATCGGACTCATTGGCATCGATCTGGTAGGACCCAAAGACTGGCCCACCTTAAAAAAACACGGACTGCTTTCCACCATGTGCAATGGTGCCGAAATCAATCTGGTGGACGGATGGAACGATCCGAAATTTCATGCAACCCTCATCAAGAATTATACAGACATGATCCCGCAGGTAGCTGCCGCGGGTTATAAAAACCTCATCTGCTTCAGTGGCAGCCGCCGTGGTATCGACGATGAAACGGGTTGGAATAATTGCGCCAAAGGGCTTAAACAAATTATGCCGCTGGCGGAAAAGCATGGAGTGATGATCATCATGGAACTGCTCAACAGCAAAGTGGATCATCAGGATTACCAATGCGACAAAACCGCCTGGGGTGTGGAACTCTGCAAACGTATCGGCTCCCCCAATTTCAAATTACTGTACGATATCTATCATATGCAGATCGATGAAGGAGATGTGATCCGCACGATCCGCACCTATAAAGATTATATCGGTCATTTTCATACCGGCGGTGTTCCGGGTAGAAGAGAGATCGATGAATCGCAGGAACTCTATTATCCCGCTATCATGAAAGCCATTCATGACCTCGGATATAAAGGATATGTGGCACAGGAATTTATTCCGTCTGCTTCCAACAAAGAAGGCAAACTCGCGGCCCTGAAAAATGCCGTTCGTATTTGTGATATCTGATTTTCTTATCAACCGATAAAAACCATAACATGGCTGAGAATGTTTATGACGCAATTGTAATTGGATCCGGTATCAGCGGCGGCTGGGCAGCAAAAGAACTGACCGAAAAAGGGCTGAAGACCATTATGCTCGAACGCGGTCGTAATATCGAACACAAGAAAGATTATGTAGAAGCTAATAAAGAAGCCTGGGATCATCCGCACCGTGGCGGTCGTACCCAGGAAATGATCAAAAATTATCCCGTTCTCAAACGCGACTATCCGCTGAATGAACGGAACCTCGATATGTGGGTGAGTGATAAAGATTGCCCCTACACCGAAGTTAAACGTTTCGACTGGTTCCGTGGTTACCATGTAGGAGGACGCTCCCTGCTCTGGGGCCGTCAGAGCTATCGTATCAGCGATATGTATTTTGAAGAAAATGCCAAAGAAGGTATTGCTGTTGACTGGCCGATCCGTTACAACGAAATCGCTCCCTGGTACAGCTATGTAGAAAAATTTGCCGGTATCAGCGGATCCAAAGAAGGTTTGCCCGAATTACCCGATAGCGAATTCCTTCCTCCAATGGATATGACCTGCGTAGAGAAAGATCTCGCGGAACGGATGAAGAAGCTATACAATGGCAATCGTAAGATCATCATCGGTCGTTGCGCACACGCCACCGTACCCCTCAATGGTCGTCAGTGTATGTACCGCGATAAATGCTGGTTTGGTTGCCCCTTCGGTGGCTACTTCAGCACACAGTCGGCCACTTTGCCTGCGGCGATGGCAACCGGCAATCTTACCCTGCGCCCCTGGAGTATCGTAACAAAAATTCTGTACGATAAAGACAGCAAACGCGCTACCGGCGTGGAAGTGCTGGATGCCGAAACCAATAAAACCTACGTGTATAAAGCCAAGATCATCTTCCTCAACGCTTCTACCCTGAACAGCGCCTGGATCCTGATGAACTCCGCTACGGAGATCTGGCCGGAAGGACTCGGCAGCAGCAGCGGTGAATTGGGTCATAACCTGATGGACCATCATCTCGGCGTATATGCTGGCGGGTTAGTAGAAGGCTATGAAGATAAATATACCTTCGGTAGAAGAGCCAACGGTATCTATATCCCCCGCTACCGCAATTTCTTTGGCGACAAGCGCGATTACCTCCGCGGATTCGGTTACCAGGGCGGCGGCTCCCGTCAGGGATATGGTCGTGAAGTAGCAGAATACAGCATCGGTGCTGAATATAAAGAAGCCCTCACCGAACCGGGTCCATGGACTTTTGGTATGGGTGGCTTCGGAGAAATCCTGCCCTACCACGATAATAAAGTAACACTGGATAAAGACAGAAAAGATAAATGGGGATTGAATGTGCTGAAGATCGATTGTGAATTGAAAGAGAATGAGCTGAAGATGCGCAAAGACATGAAAGAAGATGCGAAAGAAATGCTGGATGCGCTTGGTGTGAAGAATGTACAGGCATTTGATGGCGATGGAACCCCCGGCCGTGGTATCCATGAAATGGGTACGGCGCGGATGGGTAAGGATCCTAAAACATCGGTGCTGAACAAATGGAATCAGGTATGGGATGCGCCGAACGTTTTCGTAACCGACGGTTCCTTCATGACCTCAGCGGCTTGTCAAAATCCCTCTCTCACCTACATGGCCTTCACTGCCCGCGCAGCCAACCATGCGGTGGAAGAACTGAAAAAAGGAAATATTTAATGTTAACCACAAAGTCACTAAGACGCTAAGAAATTAACTCTGCGTTATCTCTTTTTCTCTTGTTCTCTGCCCCTACGCTGAAGCTACGGCGCAGGCGCAGCGGTTAAAAATTTTTTTTACCGCAGAGGGGCAGAGGACACAGAGCTAGCGCAGAGTTAATTCCAAAACTTAGTGCCTTCGAGTCTTTGTGGTATAAAACTTCAACCATTGCCAGAAAACACTTTCGACGCCATTGTCATCGGTTCCGGAATATCCGGCGGATGGGCCGCTAAAGAGCTCACCGAAAAAGGACTCAAAGTATTAATGCTTGAGCGCGGCTTCGATATCCGCCACGTAAAAGATTACGAAGCCACCAACAAAAACCCCTGGGAATACCCGCACCGCGGCGGCCGCACCCAGCAAATGATCAAAGACTATCCCGTCCTCAAACGCGATTACCCCCTCAACGAAATAAACCTTAGCTGGTGGGCCAGTGATAAGGATTGTCCGTACACCGAAACAAAACGGTTCGACTGGTTTCGTGGTTATCACCTCGGTGGTCGCTCACTTATGTGGGGTCGTCAAAGTTATCGCTGGAGTGACTTCGACTTCGAAGCCAACGCCAAAGACGGTATCGCCATCGACTGGCCGATCCGTTACAAAGACATTGCCCCCTGGTATAGCTATGTAGAAAAATTCGCCGGCATCAGTGGTACCAAAGATGGTTTACCGCAATTGCCCGATGGGGAATTTCAACCCGGCATGCCCCTGAACTGTGTGGAAGAATTCGTGGCCGGCAAGATCAAAGACAAATTCGATGGCAAACGCCACCTCACCATCGGTCGCGCCGCCAACCTCACACAAGACCTGCCCGGTCGTACCATGTGCCAGTACCGTAACAAATGCGCTAATGGATGTCCCTTTGGTGGTTATTTCAGCACGCAGTCTTCTACTTTACCAGCCGCCATGGCCACAGGTAATCTTACGGTACAACTGAATGCCATCGTTACGCAACTCATCTACGATAAAGACAAAAAACGGGTTACAGGTGTGGAAGTGCTCGATGCAGAGACCAATAAAACCTACACTTTCCATTCTAAAATAGTATTTCTCAACGCTTCCACCCTCAACAGTACCTGGATCCTGATGAATTCAGCCACTACGGTTTGGGAAGGCGGACTGGGAAGCAGCAGTGGAGAACTGGGTCATAACCTGATGGACCACCATTTTCGTGTAGGCGCCTCCGGTATCATCGAGGGTTTTGATGACAAATATTATTATGGTCGTCGACCCACCGGGTTTTATATTCCCCGCTGGCAAAATCTCTTTGGTGATAAGCGCGACTTCCTTCGTGGTTATGGCTATCAGGGTGCGGCGAGCAGACAAAATTGGAGTCGCGAGATCGCCGAACTGAATATCGGAACCGAATTAAAAGAAGAATTGACCGAACCAGGACCCTGGAGTGTGGGCATGACCGGCTTCGGAGAAATGCTGCCGTACCACGAGAATAAAGTAACGATCGATCAAACGAAAAAAGATAAATGGGGCTTGCCGGTATTGAATATCGACTGTGAGATAAAAGAAAATGAGAAGAAAATGCGCCCCGATATGAAGAATGAAGCCATGGCGATGCTGGAAGCCGCGGGAGCGAAAAATATCAAAGGGTTCGACCGCGATTATGCACCGGGCATGGGTATTCATGAAATGGGTACAGCCCGTATGGGTAAAGATCCCAAAACATCTGTACTCAATGCGCACAATCAGGTATGGGATGCGCCGAATGTATTTGTCACCGATGGTTCCTGCATGGTATCTACCGCCTGCGTGAACCCATCACTGACCTACATGGCACTGACCGCCCGCGCGGCCGACTTCGCCGTAAGCGAATTGAAAAAAGGAAATCTTTAATGTTAACCACAAAGTCACAAAGACTCTAATAAATAATACTCTGCGCGACCTTTGTGCCCTCCTGTTCTCTGCCCCTACGCTGAAGCTACGGCGCAGGCGCAGCGGTGAAAAAAGTTTTTTAACCGCAGAGGGGCAGAGAAAAAAGAGGTATCGCAGAGTATATTCAATTTTGTGTCCATTAGTGCCTTTGAGTCTTTGTGGTATAAAACTTCAAACATTGCCAGAAAACACTTTCGACGCCATCGTCATCGGTTCCGGAATTTCCGGAGGTTGGTCTGCTAAAGAATTATGCGATCAGGGAATCAAAACATTATTGCTCGAGCGCGGTAGAAATGTAGAACACAAAAAAGACTACCCCACCACGCTCATGGATCCCTGGGAATTCAAACACCGGGGCAAGATCACCAGCGAAGTAGCCAAAGAAAATCCCATCGCCGATCGCTGCTATGCCTTCGATGAAGCCACCCAGCACTTCTTCGTAAAAGACAAAGAACATCCCTACATACAAGAGAAACCCTTCGACTGGATCCGTGGTTATCAGGTCGGCGGTAAGTCGCTCATCTGGGCCCGCCAGACACAACGCTGGAGCCGTTTCGAATTCGAACGCCCCGGCCGCGATGGTTGGGGATTCGACTGGCCGATCCGCTACAATGATCTCGCTCCCTGGTACAGTCATGTAGAAAAATTTGCCGGTATCAGCGGTAATTTCGACGGACTCGAAACGCTTCCCGACAGCGAATTCTTACCTGCATGGGAAATGACTTGTCCGGAAAAACACATTCAGGAAAAGATCAACAGTGCGTTCAAAGACCGTAAGGTGGTACAAGGCCGTTGCGCCCATCTTACCCAACCCAATCAGATCCACCTCGATCAGGGTCGCGGACAATGCATGGCCCGTAGCATTTGTTATCGTGGTTGTCCATTCGGTGGATATTTCAGCAGCAACTCTTCCACTATTCCCTGGGCCTTGAAAACAGGTAACCTTACGCTGCGTCCTTTCAGTGTGGTGCATTCGATCATTTATGATGAAGCCAAACAAAAAGCGATCGGCGTACGCTTGATCGATGCCAATACCCTTCAGGCAACGGAATATTTCGCTAAAGTGATCTTCGTCAATGCGGCTTGTTTGAATAGCAATCTGATCTTAATGAACTCCACCTCCAACCGCTTTCCAAACGGATTGGGTAACGATAGTGGATTGCTCGGCAAATACATCGCCTTCCATAACTACATGGGCAATGTGCATGGCACACTCGAAGGATTCGAGGACTCGTATGAATACGGTCGACGCCCCACCCAGCCAATGCTCGCCAGCTTCCGCAACGTCCATAAACAGGAAATGGATTTTCAGGGAGGCTATATGAGTTTCTATGGCACCAGTCGCAGCAACTGGCAACGGGGCTTTGGGCAGGAAGGCGTGGGCAGTGAATTCAAAGACAGCTTACTTGAACCCGGTGGCTGGAATGTGAGTATGATGATGCAGGGAGAAACTGTTCCGATTGAAAAAAATCATGTGAGACTTAGCCCCGATCAAAAAGATAAATGGGGTATTCCATTATTGATCACAGCGGTGGAATACACAGATAATGATCATAAAATGAAAGAGGATTTCTGGGAGCAGGGGGCGGCGATGCTGGAAAAAGCAGGATGTAAAAACATCACTAAAGTGCTGGACGGTCGCGTACCCGGAAATGATATTCATGAAATGGGAGGTATTCGTATGGGTAAGGATCCCAAAACATCTTTACTGAACGAATGGAATCAATTGCATCATTGTAAGAATGTGTTTGTGACAGATGGATCAGCCATGACAAGTGTGGGATCACAAAACCCTTCACTTACCTTCATGGCCCTTGCCGCCCGTGCCGCCAATCATGCAGTGGAAGAACTGAAAAAGGGAAATATTTAATGTTAACCACAAAGACACTAAGAAATTTACTCTGCGCTAACTCCATTTTCTTTGCCCCTCTGCGGTAAAAAAATTTTTTCACCGCTGCGCCTGCGCCGTAGCTTCAGCGTAGGGGCAGAGATCAGGAGAACCAGAAGTAACGCAGAGTAAATTCAATTTTGTGTCCCTTAGTGCCTTTGAGTCTTTGTGGTATTAAACTATAAAAATTGCCAGAAAACACTTTCGACGCCATCGTTATCGGCTCCGGAATTTCCGGAGGCTGGGCAGCCAAGGAGCTCTGCGACCATGGCCTCAAGACCCTTGTGCTCGAGCGCGGCCGAAAAGTTGAACATATCAAAGATTATCCCACGGCCACCAAAGCACCCTGGGAACTTCCGCACCGCGGTAATATCAGTTTCACCCAACGAAAAAACAATCCCCTCATCACCAAAGCCGCCGGTTACGGTGAAGACAATCAGCATTTCTTCATAGAAGATAAAGACCATCCCTACATTCAGGAAAAACCATTCGACTGGATACGCGGCTATCAGGTAGGCGGAAAATCACTCACCTGGGGACGGGCCTGCCAGCGGTGGAGCGACCACGAATTCACCGGCCCGCAACGTTTCGGTTATGGATTCGATTGGCCCATTCGTTATAAAGATGTCGCCCCCTGGTATTCACATGTCGAAAAATTCATTGGCGTTTGCGGTAATAAAGACGGACTGGAATCCATGCCCGATGGCGAGTTCCTTCCTCCCTTTGAATTGAATTGCGTAGAGCAACATCTCAAAAAAAGTTTTCTCGATAACTATGGCAACCGCCATCTCGTGCATGCACGATGGGCCCATCTCACCCAACCCAACCAGATCCATCTCGATCAGGGTCGTGGTCAATGCCAGGCACGCAACCTTTGTATGAGAGGCTGTCCCTTTGGTGGCTATTTCAGCAGCAACTCCTCTACTCTGCCCTGGGCTGAAAAAACGGGCCATCTTACGGTTCGTCCACATTCCGTGGTTCATTCTGTGATCTATGACGAAACCAAACAAAAAGCAGTTGGCGTACGCATCATAGATGCGATCAGCAAAGAAGTAAAAGAATATTTCGCCCGCATCATCTTCCTGAATGCATCGGCACTCAATACCAACCTGATCTTATTGAACTCTACCTCACGTCGTTTCCCCAATGGCTTGGGTAACGATAGTGGCTTACTCGGAAAATATGTATGCTTTCATAATTACCGGGGGTGGATGAATGGCAGTATGGAAGGGTTTGAAGACGGGATCAATTATGGTCGCAATCCAACAGACTCTATAATCGCCAACTACCGCAACCTCGGCAAACAGGAAACAGATTATGCCGGCGGCTTTACCACTTTTGTGGGCGCTTACCGTCAGCGGGGCTATCCGGAACAATGCCCGGAAACGATCGGAGCCTCATTTAAAGAGGCCATGACCGAAGCGGGTCCCTGGCATGTATATGCGTATGTACAGGGAGAAACCATTCCGAAAGAAAGCAATCATGTGCGCTTGAGTACCGATCAGAAAGACCAATGGGGCATTCCCCTACTGATCACTTCCGTAGGATATGATGATAACGACGACCGCTTGCTCAGCGATTTCTTCACCCAAACAGAAGAAATGTTGCATAAAGCAGGCGTAAAAAATATAGAACACGCCGATAGTAAACAGGCGCCTGGATTAGACATCCATGAAATGGGCGGATGCCGGATGGGAAAAGAGCCCAAAACATCCCTGCTCAATGAATGGAATCAGTTACATGCATGTAAAAATGTTTTTGTAACCGATGGCGCCTGCATGACCAGTACCGGAAATCAAAGTCCATCTATACTGTACATGACACTCACCGCGCGTGCCGTGAATCATGCTGTTGAAGAACTAAAAAAAGGAAATATTTAATGTTAACCACAAAGTCACAAAGAAATTAACTCTGCGCTGGCTCTGCGTCCTCTGCCACTCTGCGGTTAAAAAATTTTTTCACCGCTGCGCCTGCGCCGTAGCTTCAGCGTAGGGGCAGAGAACAAGAGAAAAAGAGATAACGCAGAGTTCGTTCCAGAACTTAGTGCCTTCGAGTCTTTGTGGTATAAAACTACCAACATTGCCAGACAACACTTTCGACGCCATCGTCATCGGTTCCGGAATATCCGGCGGTTGGGCCGCTAAAGAGCTCACCGAAAAAGGACTCAAAGTCCTCATGCTCGAGCGCGGCAGCGCCTACGAGCACATCAAAGATTATAAAACCGCCAACAAAGATCCCTGGCAGTTCGATCACCGTGGCCGCACCACCGCCCAACAGAAAAAAGACTATCCCGTCATTCACCGGGGCTGGGCTGCCAGCGAAGCCGTTATGGATGGGTGGGTAAACGAAAACGACTGCCCCTACACCGAAGTAAAACCCTTCACCTGGTGGCGCAGCTATCGCATGGGCGGACGCAGCATTCTCTGGGGACGACAAAGCTATCGCTGGAGCGAAATGGATTTCGAAGCCAATGCCAAAGATGGCTATGGCGTTGACTGGCCCATCCGTTACAAAGACATCGCTCCCTGGTACGACCATGTAGAAAAATTCGCCGGTATCAGTGGAAGCAAGGAAGGTTTGCCCCAACTACCCGACGGACAATTTCTTCCTCCCATGGAATTGAATTGTGTGGAGAAAGATGTTGCCGAACGCATCAAACAACAATACAAAGGAAACCGTCACCTCATCATTGGGCGTGTCGCCAATCTCACCGCACCGATCCCGGGACGCACTCAATGTCAGTTCCGGAACCGCTGCTGGGAAGGCTGTCCCTTTGGTGGATACTTCAGTACACAATCGTCTACCTTGCCCGCTGCATTAGCAACAGGCAATCTGACCGTACGGCCGGATTCCATCGTCACCAGACTGTTATACGATAAGGATTCAAAAAAAGCCACCGGTGTGGAAGTGCTGGATGCCGTCACCAATAAAACGGTGGAATATAAAAGCAAGATCGTTTTCGTTTGCGCGTCTGCGTTGAATTCTACCTGGATCCTTTTCAATACCGCCACCGACATCTGGCCGGGCGGATTAGGTAGCAGCTCGGGCGAACTGGGGCATAATGTTATGGACCACCATTATAATTTAGGTGCCAGTGGAAAAATAGCCGGCTACGAAGACAAGTATGTTTTTGGCAGAAGACCGAATGGTTTCTACATACCGCGCTTTGCCAATATAAACGGCGACAAACGCGATTTTCTCCGTGGCTATGGTTATCAGGGCGGTGCCGGCAGAGGCGGCTGGAGTCGAGAGATCGCAGAATTGAATATCGGTGCCGAATTCAAAGAAGCGATCACCGAACCGGGAGGCTGGACCATCGGCGCAACAGGCTTCGGAGAAATCCTGCCGTATCACGAGAACAAGATCAGTTTGGATAAAACCAAAAAAGATAAATGGGGATTGCCGGTACTTTCCATGGACGCCGAATTGAAAGAGAATGAATTGAAAATGCGGAAAGCCATTGTAGCCGATCTCAAGGAAATGTTAGAGGCCGCTGGTGCCACAGAGGTATCAACCTATGATAGCGGACACGCCATCGGACATGGCATCCATGAAATGGGTACAGCCCGGATGGGAAAAGATCCGAAAACGTCGGTACTGAATGGAAACAATCAGGTTTGGGATGCCAAAAATGTGTTTGTAACGGATGGCGCCTGCATGACTTCCTCTGCCTGCCAGAATCCGTCGCTTACCTACATGGCCCTCACCGCCCGCGCAGCAGCTTTTGCGGTGGAAGAACTGAAAAAAGGAAATCTATAATGTTAACAACCACAAAGACACAAAGACTCTAAGTAGTTTACTCTGCGTAACCTCCGCGTCCTCGTTTTCTCTGCCCCTACGCTGAAGCTACGGCGCAGGCGCAGCGGTGAAAAAACTTTCTTAACCGCAGAGGAGCAGAGGAAAAGAGGTTTCGCAGAGTTAAAGGGAACCTAATTCAAATGGAATAAAATTTATCAATTATCTATTATTAATTATTACTAATAAACACCGAATTATAAACTCTTTTTATTTAACTTACAATCTTTAAAACAGACCGAATATGAACAGACGCGATGCCCTTTCAAGAGTGGCCCTGCTGGTAGGCGGATCCATCGTTGGAGCAGAGTTCTTCCTGAGCGGTTGTAATACCGGCGGACCCAAAGCGGCCGGCTTACCTCTTTCAGCAGAAGACATTGCTTACCTGGATGAGATAGCAGAAACCATCATCCCCACCACCAATACCCCCGGTGCGAAAGAAGCCAAAGTAGGCGCTTTCATGAACACCATGGTAATGGATTGCTATGAAGAGAAAGACCAGAAAGTCTTCCTCGATGGCATGGCGAAACTGAACGAGGCCTGCAACAAAGCAACCGGAGGCGACTTCATGAAAGCCAGTCCGGAAAAACGCAAAGAATTCCTGATCACTATCGATAAAGAAGCGAAGGAATATCAGAAGAATAAAAAGCCGGAAGATCCTGCTCACTATTTCAGCTTGATGAAACAACTCACCCTCCTGGGTTATTTCACCTCCGAAGTAGGCGCTACCAAAGCACTGCGTTATGTAGCAGTACCCGGTAAATACGAAGGTTGCGTTCCTTATAAAAAAGGCGACAGAGCCTGGGCCACCTAACTAACCCACTCCCTTATAAAATCACCTTCAGTACCTCGTGCGCTGAAGGTT
Source organism: uncultured Chitinophagaceae bacterium (assembly GCA_964555605.1). Lineage (GTDB taxonomy): Bacteria > Bacteroidota > Bacteroidia > Chitinophagales > Chitinophagaceae > Endoryza. The sequence continues at coordinate 24,502 of CAZKSY010000008.1, forward strand.
TTTTTAACCTCATTTTCTACCCCTCACTATTAAATAAACTTTATGTCACAAAATCGTCGCGATTTCCTGAAGCGTACCGGTTGGTTCGCTTCTGCCATTGCTTTTGGTTCACTGGCCTCGGCCTGTAATAATAATGGGACCGGTTCCGAAAAAAGCGGAGATACTACTGCAACCGCCGGTACCACACCCGCCTATGAACCCCAGCCATTGGGCGATTTCGGTTTACAACTCTATACCCTGCGCGACGATCTTCCCAAAGACCCGCGCGGTATCCTGAAACAGGTGGCTGCCATGGGTTATAAACAAGTGGAAGGATATGAAGGGGCAAAGGGATTATGGTGGGAGATTTCTGAATTCAAGAACTACCTTACTGATCTTGGCATCGTAATGATCAGCAGTCATTGCGATACCAGCAAAGACTTTGAAAAGAAAGCTGCAGAAGCCGCTGCTAACGGTTTACAATACCTGATTTCACCCTGGGTTGGGCCACAGAAAACATTGGATGATTATAAAAAGATCGCCGACAACTTCAATAAACTCGGAGAAACCTGTAAAAAGAACGGCATCCGTTTCGCCTATCACAACCACGATTATTCCTTCAAAATACAGGATGGAAAAATTCCACAGGAAATATTGATGGACAATACCGATCCTGCCCTGGTGGACTTTGAAATGGATATGTACTGGGTAGTAACCGGTGGTCATGATCCTGAAACATGGCTCAAAAAATACAAAGACCGCTTCCGTCTCTGTCATGTGAAAGACCGCTCTAAAACCGCCAAACCCGAAGAAGGCGACGCTTCTGTAGACCTCGGTACCGGTAGCATCGATTACAGCAAGATCCTGCGTGCGGCCCGCGAAAATGGTATGAAATATTATATCGTGGAGCAGGAAAAATATGAAGGGTCCACACCATTGAAGAGCGCTGCGGTAGATGCAGAATATTTGAAGAAGATCAAAATATAAATAACTACTGATGTAAGGATCGGAAGGAGTGCCCGGCGCTTCTTCCGGTCATACATTACTGATTCTTTTTCTCGATACAGGCAGCACGTAATGCCTGCATCTTTTGCAAGCCCAGCTCCCGGGCATAGGCAATATTTCGTTCCGGAATACCATCCGGATCAGGATGTCCTTCTATCACCCGCTCGATCGTTTCCTCCCGAATCAGATGTAACATGGGATAAATAGAACGATTGGTATAATTCGCTGCATCGTCTTCTTCCGATCCAAAGAATACATAATCGGGATGAAAGCCTGCCACCTGATAGATCCCTTCATATCCCTGCTGTTCGATCAGCAGCTCAGCCGTTGATACCAGATCAAGATATTCGTTGAAATCTTCCATGCCAACCGGCAGGATCAATAATGTTGTTTCAATCGAAGTATCCGCATCCAGCTTTTTACATTCCTCCGCCATCATCAACAGCATGGTTTCTTTCTCGCTGCTATCACATACCACATACCGGATACTGTCTTTCTTCACTTCGGGAGCTGCAAAAGGACAAAAATTCAAGCCCACCACTACCTTTAACACCCATTTCCGGGTTTCCTGAATGATCGTTTCGGCATGTTCCATACACAACTGTTTGAGGGCAAGTTACAACCGGAAGCCCTATGTGCAAAAACCTGTAACACCGATAACGCTTTTAAGAATATATTTAGGTTATGAAACAAATTGCTTCCCTGCTGGCCCTGATACTGTTGCTATCAACCGCCACGCATGCTCAGGATAAAAACAGTAAAGCCATCCTGGCCCTTCTCGACCGCCAGACACAGGATTGGAATAAAGGCGATATCGATGCCTTCATGAAGGGTTATTGGGAGAACGACTCCCTCATGTTTATCGGCAAATCGGGGGTTACCTATGGCTACCAGAATACCCTGAATAATTACAAAAAGAATTATAAGGGGCCCGACCAAATGGGAAAACTCACGTTCAACATATTAGAGGTGAAGCGCCTCTCGAATGATTGTTACTTTGTAGTAGGAAAATGGTTCCTGAAAAGAAATGCCGGTGATGTAGGCGGGCATTACACCCTGGTCTTCCGAAAAATAAAGGGTCAATGGGTCATTGTTTCCGATCACAGTTCCTAAAACGTAAAATATATACATTATGTTCCTCATTATTCTGGGCGTTATTTTATTCATTGTATCTATCGCCCTGCTGAAAAGCAACGATCAGGTGAGCCGCTTTTCCGGTCCCCTGCGCATCGTGTCCCTGATCATCATCATTGCGGGCATCTCTCTGGCTTGCATCATTCAGATCGATGCCGGACAGGTGGGCGTAAAAAAACTCTTTGGTAAAGTGCAGGATGACGTGTTGCACAGTGGGCTGCATTTCATCAACCCCTTACTCGATATTGAAAAGATGGATGTGAAAACCCAAAACTACACCATGAGCGGCGTGCACGACGAAGGCAGTGGCTCGGGAGATGACGCCATCCGGGTACTCACCTCCGACGGTCTGGAAGTAACGATCGACCTTTCCGTGTTATACCGTGTGGCCGAAACAGATGCGCCCCGCATTCTGAAAGAAACGGGTATTGATTATGAAGATAAGATCGTACGCCCCATCACGCGTACCCGTATCCGCGACAACGCCGTTTATTACGAGGCGGTGGCCCTCTATTCTACCAAGCGTGATGAGTTTCAGCAACGTATCTTTAAGAATATCGAAGATGACTTCAAAAAAAGAGGCTTGTTTCTCGAAAACCTGCTGGTAAGAAATATCACCCTGCCGCAATCTGTTCGCTCTACCATTGAACAAAAGATCAATGCAGAGCAGGAAGCACAGAAAATGCAATTCGTGCTGCAAAAAGAAAAACAAGAAGCAGAACGTAAGCGCGTGGAAGCACAGGGTATCTCCGACTACCAACGCATCATCAGTGAAAGCCTGACCGATCGTCAGTTGCAATATGAACAGATCAAAGCCCAACTCGAACTCGCCAAATCAACCAATGCAAAAATTATTGTGATGGGCAAGGGTAACACCCCTGTTATCCTCGACACCAAACAATAATCCATCACCATGTAAATCATCATCTGTTTGTATATGAAGACCCGTTTCTTTTTTACCTCTTTTATTATTTGTCTGCTTCTTTCCGGCCCTTTTGTAAAAGCACAACGATCAAAACCACCTTATACCATCGCCTATTATACCGGCGACGATAAAGGTATCCAGCAATTCAGGGTTGACCAGCTTTCACATATCATCTACAGCTTTTTGCACCTGAAAGGCGATTCCCTGCATTTTGGAAACGACAAACAAAAAGCGACCCTCCGTGCACTCACCGCCCTCAAAGAAAAATACCCCAAACTCCGGGTGATGATCGCTCTGGGCGGTTGGGGAGGTTGCGCCCCCTGCTCTGAGGTTTTCGCTACCGAAAAAGGACGGAAAACCTTTGCTGCATCAGTGAAACAGATCCTGACAGAATACCATGCCGATGGTATTGACATCGATTGGGAATACCCAACGATCGAAGGATATCCCGGTCATCGGTATGCGCCGGAAGACAAAGCTAATTTCACTGCGCTCATGCGCACCCTACGCCAAACCCTGGGTAAGAAAAAAGATATCACCTTCGCTGCAGGCGGCTTCACCAAATTTCTGGAAGAGTCTGTAGACTGGAAAGCCGTAATGCCCTATACCAGTTGGGTGAACTTAATGACCTATGACCTGGTAAGCGGGTTCAGTAAACTTACCGGTCATCATACCGCACTCTATAGCAATCCCGATCAAAAAGAATCCACCGATAATTGCGTACAAAACCTGATCGGAAAAGGGGTGGATCGAAAAAAACTGGTAGTGGGAGCCGCCTTCTATGCACGTGTATGGAGAGAAGTGGATAGCGTGAACAACGGTAAATACCGCAGCGGTGTTTTTGATGCTTTTGTGGCGTACCGAGATATCGAAAAGCGCTACAATGCTGAAAACGGTTATGCATCGTATATAGATGAGCAGTCAAAAGCGCCCTTCCGTTACAGCCCTTTCGCGAAACGCTACGCCACCTTCGATGATAAAACATCGATCAAGGCAAAAGCACAATATATCCTTGATCAGAAACTCGGCGGCATCATGTTCTGGGAACTTTCCCTCGATGAACCCACGAATGGATTGCTGCAGACCATTTCGGAAACCTTCTCGAAAAAATAAATGCTGATGAATTGTAGTAAGGCTCCTCAAATGGAGCCTTTTTTTTCCGCAAAACAGCGATACTTTTTAAACTGTTTCCCGATTAAACAGAATTGGGTTGGCTCTTATGTATCAAATGCTTCCCTTTCTCCTGTGAATGAGAGCGCTTTATTGCGATAAATGCAGCGCTGTCTTTTTAAACTCTTTTTAAACAGTGCATTCATGCCTCAAACGTTTGCACAATCGTGTTTCCTCTTGGCAAATCTTCGTATCTTATCCCCTCGATTGCTATACTATGTTTCGAAAACATCTACTACTTGCCGCTTTGTTTACGGGCTCCGTAATCTGGATGGCCTCCTGCATGTCGGGAAATGGTTCTCACAATGAAGTGCCGGAAACCGTGAGTTATAATTTTCATATCCGACCCATCTTCTCGGATAAATGCTTCGCCTGTCACGGTCCCGACCCCGCACACCGTAAAGCCGGTCTGCGCCTCGATATCGCCGACAGCGCCTTCCTTCCCTTAAAAGAAACCAAGGGAGCTTTTGCGCTCGTGCCCGGTAGTCCGGAAGAATCTGAACTCTTCAAAAGGATCAGTTCTACCGATACTTCCTACCAAATGCCTACACCCGACTCCCATCTGGCCCTCTTAACGCCATATGAGGTTTCGCTGGTAAAAAAATGGATCAAACAGGGCGCGAAATATGAAAAACACTGGGCCTTTACGCCTCCGGTGAAAGCCGCCTTGCCCAAGGTATCGGATAAAGACTGGGTGAAGAATGAAGTCGATTATTTCGTTCTTAACCGCCTTGATCAAATGGGTCTTAAACCGAATGAAGAAGCCGATAAAGAGCGGCTGTTCAAACGTATCAACCTCGAAATTACCGGCCTGCTCCCCACTCCGGAGGAAACAGCAGCATTCGTTGCCGATAAAGACCCCAATGCGTACGAAAAAGCGATCGATAAACTCATGGCCCGCCCGCAATACGGCGAAAAAATGGCCATTCATTGGCTCGATCTGGCCCGTTATGCCGATAGCTATGGTTATCAGGATGATAATATCCGCACCCAATGGCCGTGGCGCGACTGGGTAATCCATGCGTTCAATAAGAATATGCCCTTCGATCAGTTCCTCACCTGGCAGATCGCCGGCGATATGTTGCCCGATGCCAATAAAGAACAGATCCTCGCCACCGGTTTCTTCCGCAATCACAAATACACCGAAGAAGGTGGCGTGATCGATGAAGAATACCGTATTGAATACCTTCTCGATAAAACCAAGACCTTCACCAAAGGCGTATTGGCCTTAACCGTTGAATGCGCCCAGTGCCACGATCATAAATATGATCCCTTCACACAAAAGGATTATTACCAATTGCTGGCCTTCTTTAATAATACACCGGAGGTGGGTTATGAAGGCGATGTAAGTATTTCCAAACCGGCCAAGAATCCGATCATGACCATTTCGGCCGAAGACCGTAAGAATATTCTTTCTTTCATCAACAAACAAGATACCATGCCCATGACCGTTTCGGTATTGGGTGAATTGAAAGATTCTGTTCGCAAAACATTTATTCTTCGCAGAGGTGCTTATTCCCTTCCTACCGAAGAAGTAACTCCGGTTGCCTTGCCGGCCGTCATGAAGTTTGATGAGAATAAATTCAGCAAGAACCGATTGGGTCTCGCGAAATGGACTACCGATAAAAACAATCCGCTGACTGCCCGTGTTTTTGTGAACCAGATCTGGCAGGAGATCTTTGGTCGGGGTATTGTAAAAACCACCGGCGATTTCGGCATGCAGGGGGAACTGCCTTCCCATCCCGAGTTACTCGATTGGCTGGCCGTTGATTTCATGGAGCACAACTGGGATGTAAAACGTTTACTGAAACAGATCATGCTCTCGGCCACTTACCGTCAATCGGCCAAAGCAGATGACAAAAAGAAAAGCCTCGATCCCGAAAATATCTATTTCTCCCGTGGTCCCCGTTTACGTGTAAAAGCGGAAGTGGTGCGTGATATCGTATTGTCGAGCAGCGGACTGCTCAATAAAACGATCGGCGGACCGAGCGTGAAACCCTATCAGCCCAAAGGCTTGTGGGAAGCGGCCACTTCTGGTCGTGGCGTACTCGCTACCTATCAGCAGGATCACGACAGCGCACTTTATCGCCGCGGATTATACACCTTTATCAAGCTGACCGTTCCGCCTCCCTCCATGATCTTGTTTGATGCGAGCAACCGCGACCAGTGTGAAGTAAAACGTTCGAAAACCAATACACCGCTGCAGGCACTGATGATGATGAACGATCCGCTGGTACTCGAAGCCAGCAGGGTGATGGCACAACAACTGTTACCGGGTAATACCACTGCAGAAGAAAAAGTGAAGACCGCTTTTCGTCGTATCCTTTGCCGTAATGCCTCCGATAAAGAGCTGGCATTGCTGATGGAGTACTACAAAGAACAACAACAGTTATTCTCTCAAAAGAAACTGAACGCCGAAAAAACATTGAAGGTGGGCGAGTATCCCATGAACGATAAACTCGATCCGGTACAACTTGCCGCCCTCATGAAAGTGATAAACACCATTTATAATCTGGAAGAAGCCATAACAAAAGCCTGATATGGAAAAAGAAATATTTGAACACGGACTGAATATGAACCGCCGCCGCTTTTTATCGCGCGTAGGCATGGGCGTGGGAAGTGTCGCCCTCGGTTCTCTTTTAATGCCCGACCTGTTCGGCTCTAAAGAAGAAGAAGCTATTATGACGGGCTTGCCGCATTTTGCTCCCAAAGCAAAACGCATCATATACCTGTTTCAAAACGGCGCCCCTTCCCAACTGGACCTGTTCGATTATAAACCCAAGTTGCAGGAGATGTTTGGCCAGGACCTGCCGGCATCCATCCGTATGGGTCAACGTTTGACGGGTATGACCGCCAATCAGGCCAAGTTCCCGCTTGCCGCCTCTCTTTTCAAATTCGATCAGTACGGGCAGTCTCGCGCCTGGATAAGCGAATTGATGCCGCATACAGCAGGCGTTGTGGATGATCTCTGTATCATTAAAAGTATGTACACAGAGGCTATCAACCACGACCCGGCCCTTACCTTTTTCCAAACCGGCGCACAGGTGGGTAACCGCCCGAGCATGGGCTCGTGGCTGAGTTATGGATTGGGCAGCGAAAACCAAAACCTCCCGGCCTTCTGCGTATTACTCTCCCGCGGTAAAGGAAATGGTCAGGGTGTTTATTCCAAATTATGGTCGAATGGATTCCTGGACTCCGTTCACCAGGGTGTTCAGTTCAGCAGTGGCGACAACCCTGTACTCTATCTCAACAATCCCGAAGGCATTGATAAAGAAGACCGCCGCCGGATGCTGGATAAAGTGGCTGCTATCAATCAGCAGTCGTATGAAAGCTTCGGTGATCCCGAGATCAGCGCCAAGATCCAGCAATATGAAATGGCCTACCGCATGCAAACGGCCGTTCCTGATATTACCGACGTTACCAAAGAACCCGAATCCATCGTAAAATTATACGGACCCGATTGCTTGGTACCAGGCACTTTCGCTGCCAACTGTTTGCTGGCCCGTAAACTTTCCGAGAATGGGGTGCGCTTCGTACAGCTTTATCATCAAGGCTGGGATGCGCATGATAACCTGCCCGGACAAATGCGTGGTCAGTGTATGGATGCCGATCAGGCCTCCGCTGCATTGATCACCGACCTCAAACAAAGAGGTCTGCTCGATGAAACACTTGTGATCTGGGGCGGTGAATTCGGTCGTACCAACTACTGCCAGGGCGTTCTTACAAAAGAAAGCTATGGCCGCGATCACCACCCACGCTGCTTCACCATCTGGATGGCCGGCGGTGGCGTAAAACCCGGAATTGTGTATGGTGAAACCGACGAATTCGGCTATAATATCGTGCAGGATCCCGTTCACGTACACGACCTGCATGCCACCATCCTGCATTTAATGGGACTCGATCATCAAAAACTGACGTATAAACACCTGGGCCGTCGTTACCGCCTCACCGATGTAGCCGGTAATCTCGTGAAAGGAATCATTGCCTGATATGAAAAGAAGACAATTCATTCAACAAACAGCCGCTTTGGCGGGGACCGCTCTATTACCTCAATGGTTAGCCGCTAACCCGGATCAGGAGATCATTCTCGGCCATAATAATAAACGTTACAAATTAGATACGAAATGGGGCAGGCTCGATTTTGCGCGCACCCCTGTAAAAGATTGCCATGAAATGGTGCAGGACAGCAAAGGACGCATCTTCCTGCTCACCAATGAAACGAAGAACAATGTGATCATTTATGATAAGAGTGGAAAACTGCTCAGCACCTGGGGTACCGAATATCCCGGCGCACACGGTCTCACCCTTTTCAATGAAAATGGTCAGGAAGTGCTTTTCATCTGCGACAACAACCGCCATCAGGTAATCAAAACGACTCTTGACGGAAAAGTATTGATGACCCTCGACTATCCCAAAGAAACCGGTCAGTATACCAAAGCGGAAGAATTTGTTCCGACAGAAACCTCTATTGCCGCTAACGGCGATATTTATGTGGCAGATGGATATGGAAAAGATTTCATCATCCAATACGATCATAACGGAAAATACATCCGGCACTTCGGTGGAAGAGGAAGTGGAGACAAGTTTGTTAAGAATGCACACGGCGTTTGTGTGGACTACCGCGATACATCCAAACCCGTGGTGATCGTTACCTCCAGAGAAGAGAATTGTTTCAAACGCTATACACTCGACGGCAATTATATTGATACGATCGCATTGCCCGGTGCCTGGGTGTGCCGGCCCGTGATTCACGGCGATTATTTATATGCAGCCGTTTTACAAAGCAACAGCCGCCAATGGCAGCAATCGGGTTTTGTAACCATCCTCGACAAAAACAATAAAGTGGTTTCGAATTTATCGGCCAGTACACCTGAGTATCACGGAGGCCATCCCGATGAAATGTATCAAACCATCAAGATCTTCCAGTATCCCCACGATGTTTGTATCGACGATGAGGAGAATATGTATGTGGCCCAGTGGAATTCCGGTAATGTATATCCGTATAAACTCACTCCCATCGTATAACCATGAAACGAATCCTGATGCTGATACTGTTGCTGGGTCCTGCCGGAGCATTGGTGGCACAGGAAGGGTATCAGTGGGCCCCGCCGTTGTTGGAATACCAAACCATTTTCTTTAAAAAGGAAACCTCGGTTTCCATGAAATTTGCCCAACCGGGTACCCGAATTCATTATACCACGCAGCAACGCAAACCCACCGCTTCTGACCCGGTGTACAGCAAACCGGTTCTGATCAATAAAAGATTTACGAAACTGTCTGCAGCTGTTTTTGGTGGCAGCTACCGTGCCTCAGATGCCGTGACTGTTGAATTCATCAAAGATGGATTACCCTTTAAAGCCAATTTATTAACCCCAACCAATCCCAAATATCCTGGAAACGGCCCCAATACACTCCATGATAATCTGGGAGGAATCACCGGCATCAGTTACCCCAGTTGGATGGGTTTTAATAACGACGTTGTACGGGTACAACTGGATCTGGAGAAGAAAACAACCATCAGCGAATTACTCATTCATACGCTACAGGCCGAAGGTTCCTGGGTATTCCTTCCTTCTGCCATCACCGTTTACTATATAGATGCCGCCACCGGTGCAAAAAAAGTATTCGGAAGGCTGGAATACAAAGCACAGCACGAAACACCGGGCGCACAATGTGTATCGCAACGGGTGATGCCCGTAAAAAAGATCAGCACCAATCAACTCATAATAGAAATGTCGGTAGTGAATAGTATCCCCGACTGGCATCCCGGTAAAGGGCAACAGGGTTGGTTATTTATTGATGAAATTAAAGTTTATTAACGCATGCAAAGGCTACGTTCCATTTTATTCAACATATCGTTTACGCTCACCTGCTTTCTGGTATTTCTGTTGTTTACAGAACAGTTGATCGAACTGCCCTCCTGGTTGCAAGTGGTAGGCCGCATGCACCCCCTGCTCCTGCATTTCCCCATCGTTTTGTTTATACTCGCCGTAGGCTATCTCTATTTTGTAGAACCCAAACAGGATAATGAGTCGGCCAAAAATACGGGCGACCTGTTACTGCTCACCGCCGCCTTATCAGCCCTGCTTACCGCAATCGCCGGCATCTTTTTATCAAAGGAACAGGGATATGATGCCGACGCAATCTTCTGGCACAAATGGACGGGTATCGGCACCGGATTGATCGCCATGTTGTTTTACGCCCTGCGGAACTATATACGTAAAAGCAATGCTATCAAAGCGGGCTTCAGTTTGATGTCGGTAGTAACATTGCTGATCGCCGGACATCAGGGCGCCGGGATTACGCATGGAGAAAATTATTTGCTCGCTCCGGTTTTACCTGAAAAACAAACCCCTCTTGTTCCCATCGAAGAAGCGGAAGTATTTGCTCATCTGGTAAAACCCATCCTCGATGCTAAATGTATCAGTTGTCATAACGACAAAAAAGCCAAGGGTGAATTGATCATGGAAACACCCGAGCAACTGATCAAAGGTGGTAAGAATGGTAAACTCTGGGACAGCACCGATGCACAATACGGACTGTTGCTGCAACGTATTCATTTGCCATTGGAAGAGAAAAAACACATGCCTCCCATTGGTAAGCCACAATTGACCGATGAAGAAAGCAAGATCTTGTTATACTGGATCAAACAAGGCGCCGCATTCGAGGGCCGGGTAGAAGAACTTCCCGCTAACGACACTTTACGTCTGTTGGCTGAACAACGCTTTGCCAATGCCCCCGCCGCCAGTTTTGATTTTGCTGCTGCCTCAGAAGAAACCATCAAAAAACTGAATAACAGCAACCGGGTCATCAATCCGATCGCCCTGAATTCACCGGCACTGTTTGCAAATTTTTATAACGCCGCTTTCTACAATGCAACTGCATTATCTGAATTATCGGCAGTGAAAGAGCAGTTGGTTGAATTAGACCTGAGCCGCATGCCGGTGAAAGATGAGGAATTGAAAACGATCGCCCAGTTCCCGCAGCTTCAGAAACTGATCCTTAATTTCACCAGCATCACCGGTGCCACCTTGAGCGAATTACAATCCCTGAAAAAACTGAAAGTTCTTTCGCTCACCGGCACAGCCGTGAAAAAGGAACATATTGCTGCCGTGGAGAAATTGCCTTCTCTTCAAAAACTGATCATCTGGAATACCGGTATCAGTCCCGAAGAATTAGAAGTATTAAAGAAACAAAAGGGCAAATTCAGATACGAAACCGGTTTCAGAAGCGATACCATGCTGATGCGTCTGTCACCTCCTATCTTCCAGAATGATGAGCAGGTGATCAGCGGCACGGTTCCTCTTAAACTCAAACACTATATCAATGGTGCCGTGATTCGTTATACCACCGATGGCTCCGAACCGGATAGCATCAACTCACCGGTGTACAGCGACAAAGCAGTGATCGATCGTAATATGTGGATCAAAGCCAAAGCCTTTAAGAATGGTTGGCTCAGCAGCGAGCTGGCCCAGCAATACTTCTTCCGCACCGGCGTGATCCCCGATAGCGTTATCCTGGTGACGCCACCCGATCCCAAATATACTTCCGAACGCGGCCGCACCCTGATCAATCAGATCAAGGGCGATTTGAATTTTGCCAGCGGAAAATGGCTGGGCTATCGCGAAAACAGAATGGAAGCAATGCTCTATCTGAAAAAACCAACCACGGTTAACTCGATCACCGTAAGTTATCTGAAACTGGTAGGTAGTTATATTCTTCCGCCACAATCGGTGGAAGTGTGGGGCGGCAGCAGCCCGGGCCAAATGAAATTACTGGGCAAAGTCAATCCCGAACAGCCCACTCAAATTGATGCAGGATTGGTATTGCCTGTGGAAGTGAAAACCAATGGTGCACCCATTCAATATATTAAAGTGATCATGACTCCGGTAATGAAATTGCCGCCCTGGCATCCGGGTAAAGGCGAAAAAGGATGGGCCTTTATTGATGAGATCATGATCAATTAAAGAACGTTGATGAAAAACCCTTTTAAAATGAAAGAGGATCGCCGACCAGCGATCCTCTTTGCTTATATCACCTTAATCATCCTAATAATCTCTGTTACTGGTAAGCAAGGCGGCAGGCTGCTGCTTGCGACTGCTTACATAAAGTGCTTTTCGGCCGCTCTTCACCGTTTGATCTGTCAGACTGATCTGCAAATTCTTCGAACCTCTGGTGCTCACATAATAGCCATCAAAAATATTTCCGCTTTTACTTTCAAATGAGGTATTCGGCAATTGCAGTTGTTTCCACTGTCCCGGTGCCATCTCTACATAAAAACTGATATCGTCAAAGTAAAAATTACCGTTTCCGTTAACCGCCGTATAAAACCACAGTTTATGGGCCGCCGGATCAATCGTACCCACCAATGTATAAATGGTCCAATCCTGTTCCGTGCGTGTTTCCATATCAAAATCGGTATGCAGGAAATCTTCCCGGCCCTTGCCTACATTAATGCCATGTATGCGCACTTTCGATAAGGTATCGCTGGGATTTGATTTCACGGCAATCTCATATCGGAAATTCTTTCCCGTCAGATCTTTTACGGGAACCTCTTTAACAAAGTAAAATTCTTCGGCGTAGTAATACCACTGACTTTGGTTTTGACCATTAGTGGTTTGCAGGGCGACGGCCAGAACGGCCAATAATAATAACCTTTTCATGGATCTGGATTTACACCCCTAAAACGATGAAAAGTGTCTATATGTTGTACTGATTATGATCAGGAAAGTGCCTGGTACACCACAAAACTGAGCAAATAGGCCAGTGCGGTCATATAAACGAGCTGAATAACAGGCCATTTCCAGGAGCGGGTCTCTCTTTTTACTACTGCGAGGGTGCTCATACACTGCATGGCCAACACATAAAATATCAAAAGGGAAAGACCGCTGGCCAGGGTATAAACCTTGGTTCCGTCGGGCCGTACCGCCGCATGCATTTTTTCTGTAAGGGTGGTTTCATCTGCCTCATTACCGCCTTCCACACTGTAAAGAGTGGCCATCGTACCCACAAAAACCTCCCGGGCGGCGAATGATGTTACGAGGGCAATTCCGATCTTCCAGTCATAACCCAGCGGCCTGATCACCGGCTCAATGGATTTTCCAATGATACCCGCATAGGAATTGGCCAACATGTCTGCATGCATATCATGAGTGAGTTGGGCCGTGCTGTCTGGACTGGCCTGAATCCGCTGCTCGTATTGTGCTGCTACTTTTTCGATCCGGTCGCCCGGTCCGTAGGTGCTCAGCGCCCAAAGGATCAGGCTGATCACCATGATGATCTTACCCGCATCAAATACAAAAATGCGCGCTTTATTCAGCATCGTCATGATCACATTATTCCAGCGCGGCGCCCGATAAGTAGGCAATTCCAGTATAAAAAAGCTCTTTTCCTGCAGTTTTATGAACCATTTGGCCACATAACTCACGATCAGGGCCATCACCAATCCCAGTAAATAAAGCCCCATCATCACCAATCCCCGCTGACTTAAAAATCCCAGGTAGAATTTTTGCGGAATTACCAAAGAGATCAGGATGGTATAAACCGGCAGACGGGCTGAACAGCTCATTAACGGAGTAACCAGTATTGTAAGAAGCCGTTCTTTCTTATTTTCAATATTCCGGGCACTCATAATAGCGGGAACCGCGCAGGCAAAACCCGAAATCATCGGCATCACACTCTTTCCATTTAGGCCCACTTTCCGCATCAGTTTATCACTCAAAAAGCTGATCCGGGCCATATAACCGGTATCCTCTAAAATCGTAATCAGGCCAAAAAGTATCATAATTTGGGGCACAAACACCAAAATTCCGCCCAATCCGGCCCAAAAACCATTCAAAAACAGGTCTGTCAGCCATCCCTGTGGAAGAATATCCTGGAACCATCCACCCGTTTTCGCAAAACTCCATTCTATGAATGTCATGGGATACTCCGCTAACCAGAAAACTGACTGAAAAAGCAGGAAAAGTACCCCAAAAAGGATCAAATAACCCCAAATTCGATGCAAAAACAGGTTATCCAGCTTATCGGTGAAAATCTTCTTTTGCATGGGCGAGGGCTCAGAAACCGATTGTTTCATCAAATTCCCGATCCGCTGGTAACGCTGCAGGATCTCCTCGGCCTGGGTTTTAGTATGATTGAATTTATTCCGCTCTTCGATCGCTTCCACTTTATCCTGCAGCGCGGCGGTTAAATTGAAATTCTCGTGATTGATCAAGTAATGGATCGCCTTGTAATCACTCATATCCGGAAATAATTCCTGCACCTCATGTACTGCTTCCGGGGCCAGATCCACTGCATGTATAAAATCATGTACCGGCGTTTTATACATTTCGTTCGCCGTGTATTCAATTGCCTTTTTCAGTTGGGGCATTCCCTTTCCCTTACGGGGATTGATCGCCACCACCGGCACACCCAATTCACGCTCCAGTGCCGCCGTGTCAATAATGATCCCCTTCTGACGGGCGATATCCATCATCGTCAACGCCACTACTACCGGAATCTTCAGGTCGATTATCTGCGAAACAAAAAGAAGATTACGCTTAAGATTACTCGCATCGGCTACCAACACAACCATGTCTGCCTGAAAATCGGCATCCTGTTGCATCAGCACTCTATAGGCCACCCACTCATCCTCCCTGCGGGGATATAAACTATAAGAGCCGGGAAGATCTATTATACTGGCCTGTATTTCGGCAGATGGTTTAAAAGAACCGATTTTCTTATCAACGGTAACGCCGGGAAAATTTCCCACCTGTTGGTGCAAGCCGGTAAGTTCATTAAATAATGAACTCTTCCCGCTATTGGGATTACCAACCAGAGCAATATTTAGGGTTCGTGCAGACAAAGCGTTCAAAATTAATCATTATCTGTTTCTTACAACTTACGATATGGGTAAAAAGGGTTGCGCGATAGGGAATGAGGTTTGGGGTATGGGATATGAGGTCCTTGCGTACCCTCGCGTCTATCGCGCCTTCGCTGCCTGCCCCGATATTTCATTTCGGGGGTTAAGAAAAAATACACTTTACCGCAAAGACGCAAAGGCGCCATGTTACGCAAGGACCTCAAACCTCACCCCCCTTATAACTTACCACTTACCACTCACAACTCTCCGCTTTCTCCTTACCTTTGCTACCATGTTCAACAAACGAATCAAGATAAAAGACCTGCTCCAACAGGAGCCGGCAAACCAGGAAGTAATTGTAATGGGTTGGGTGCGTACGTTTCGCAACAATCAATTTGTAGCATTGAACGATGGTTCCACCAACGCCAATATTCAGGTTTTGTTGGAATTGGGCAAATTCGATGAAAACACCCTGAAACGTCTTACTACATCTGCCTCCATAAAAGTGACCGGAACCGTTATCCCGAGTTTGGGAAAAGGGCAGAAAATGGAGGTAAAAGCCGAAAAATTAGAGATTTTAGGCGATTCTGATGCCGAAAAGTACCCTTTACAGCCTAAAAAGCACAGTTTGGAGTTTTTGCGCGAAATCGCCCATTTGCGTTTCCGTACCAATACTTTTGGGTCTGTTTTCCGCGTACGACACACGCTGGCTTTCGCGGTTCATAAGTTTTTTAATGAAAAGGGCTTCGTTTACCTGCATACCCCCATCATCACGGCCAGTGATGCCGAAGGTGCCGGCGAAATGTTCCGCGTTTCTACCCTTCCTATGGATAATCCGCCCCGAAATGAAGACGGAACCATCAATTTTAAGGAAGATTTCTTCGGAAAAGCTACGAATCTGACCGTTAGTGGTCAGTTGGAAGGAGAATTGGGCGCCACCGCTTTTGGTGAAATTTATACGTTTGGACCCACTTTTCGGGCCGAAAACTCCAATACAGCCCGACATTTGGCCGAATTCTGGATGATTGAGCCTGAAATGGCTTTTTATGATCTGGAAGATAATATGAACCTCGCGGAAGAATTCATCAAGTATATTATCCGCTACGCCATGGATCATAATCGCGAGGACCTGGAATTCCTGGGGCAGCGTTTAGCCGAGGAAGAAAAGCAATTGCCGCAGGATAAGCGCAGTGAAATGGGGCTGATCGAAAAACTTGAATTCGTACTGCATAACGATTTCCAGCGCCTGACCTATACCGAAGCGATCGAGATCCTGAAAGAAAGCAATCATAATAAGAAGAAGAAATTTCAGTATCCCATCACGGGCTGGGGCATGGATCTGCAAAGCGAACACGAGCGCTATCTGGTAGAAAAGCATTTCAAGAAACCGGTGATATTGAATAACTATCCCAAAGATATCAAGGCCTTCTACATGCGTCAGAACGACGATGGCAAAACCGTTGCGGCCATGGATATCCTCGCACCGGGTATCGGAGAGATCGTAGGTGGATCACAACGTGAAGAACGTTTGGATAGATTGGAACAACGCATGCAGGAAATGCACATCCCCGCCGAAGAAATGTGGTGGTATTTAGATACACGTCGCTTTGGTACGGTACCACATGCCGGATTTGGATTAGGTTTCGAACGCATGGTGCAGTTCGTTACCGGCATGGCGAATATCCGCGATGTGATCGCTTTCCCACGCACACCCAAAAGTGCAGAGTTTTAATAGCACGACTATCAACATACAAACCCTCTTCCACACGGAGAGGGTTTCTTTTTTTATGGCAGTATAACTACCTTTAAGCAACATCGCTTTATTATGAAAAGATCATTGCTCCTCGGCGCTTTTATGCTTTTGTTGTGTAGTGCATTCGCACAATCACCACGCACCTACTGTAATCCCATGAATCTGGATTATGGTTATACGCCCATTCCTAATTTCTCTGAATGGGGCCGGCATCGCGCCACAGCCGATCCGGTGATCACCTATTTCAAAGGCGATTATTATCTTTTCTCCACCAATCAGTGGGGCTATTGGTGGAGCCCCGATCTCAGCACCTGGAATTTTGTGCCACGCCTGTTTCTCAAACCCTATCACAAAGTGTATGACGAGCTCTGTGCACCGGCCGTTTTTGTTATGGGCGATACCTTATTGGTGATCGGTTCCACCTACCAGAAAAATTTTCCAATATGGATGAGCACCAATCCGCGTGTGGACGAATGGAAAGAAGCCGTTGATTCCTTCGAAGTAGGCGCCTGGGACCCTTCCTTTTTTCTGGATGATGATGGCAAACTCTATTGCTATTTTGGAAGCAGTAATTTTTATCCGTTATACGGTATTGAAGTAGACCGGAAAACATTCAAACCCATTGGCGAAAGAAAAGAACTCCTGTATCTGGACCCCAACAAATGGGGCTGGCACCGTTTTGGCGAGTATATGGACAATACCTTTCTGGACCCCTTCATGGAAGGTGCTTTCGTAAACAAACACAAGGGGAAATATTATTTACAATACGGCGCTCCAGGTACCGAATTCTCTGGCTATGCCGACGGGGTTGCCATTAGTGATCACCCATTGGGTCCTTTTAAACAACAAGCGCATAATCCTTTCAGTTATAAGCCGGGCGGTTTCGCCAGAGGGGCCGGGCACGGTAATACCTTCTCCGACAAATGGGATAACCTCTGGCATGTGTCCACCATGGTGCTGAGTGTAAAGAATAATTTTGAGCGCCGTCTCGGTCTCTGGCCTTCGGGTTTTGACAAAGACGGCATCCTGTTCACCAATACCGCCTTTGGCGATTATCCGCATTATCTACCCAACGGAAGTCATGATCCACTGCAATCGCAATTCACCGGATGGATGTTGCTGAATTATAATAAACCGGTTCAGGTGTCTTCGACATTAGGTGCTTTTAATGCGAACAATGCCGTAGACGAGAACATAAAAACCTATTGGAGTGCGGCCAGTGGTAAACCGGGCGAATGGTTCCAAACCGATCTGGGTGCTGTTAGCACCATCCATGCGATTCAGATCAATTATGCCGATCAGGATGCCGATAGCAGCTTTCTGGGTAAAATGAAAAACATCTTTCACCAATACAAAGTGCTTTCCTCCATAGACGGGCGGAACTGGTCGGTACTGATCGACAAATCAACCAATAAAAAAGATGTACCGCATGATTATGTTGAGTTGGCAAAACCAGCCAAAGC
>CAZKSY010000008.1:42873-84970 GCA_964555605.1 uncultured Chitinophagaceae bacterium
CCAATAAAAAAGATGTACCGCATGATTATGTTGAGTTGGCAAAACCAGCCAAAGCACGTTACCTGAAAATGATCAACCTCCACATGCCCACCGGAAAATTTGCCCTTAGTGGATTTCGGGTATTTGGCAAGGGCGCCGGGGAGAAACCAGAAAAAGTAAAACAGTTTTTTGTGTTGCGGGGGGAGAAAGACAAACGCAGTGCCTGGTTGAAATGGGGTGCCGTAAGTAATGCGTGGGCGTATAATATTTACACCGGTATTGCACCCGATAAATTATACAATTGCATAATGGTCCACAACGCCAGTGAATATTATTTCAAAGCCATGGACAAAGACCAGCCCTATTATTTCTGCATTGAAGCGATCAATGAGAATGGCGTTTCTGAAAGAACACCGGTGATCAAAGTTGATTGATTACACGCCTACGCCGAGTGCCCGTAATTCGGCACGGAACTGTACCGGATCCTGGAAATGCACCGGCGTTATGCCAAGCTCTTTGGCGGGGTGCAGGTTACGCACGTTATCATCTGTATAAATTGCTGTAGCAGGATCGATTTGATAACGCTCTAACAAGGTCTTATAAATGGGTAAAAAAGGCTTTCTTGTTTTTTCTACACCCGAAACGACAATACCATCAAACCATTGCAGGAAGTTATATCGAACAAGTGCGATATTGAAAAGGTCTGCTTGCCAATTGGTCAGCGCATATAGCTTATAGTTGCCCGATTCCTTCAATTCACGGAAAACATCTACTGTGCCCTGAATGGGTCCGCGCAACATCTCCGTCCAGCGTCCATAAAAATCACGGATATGCGGCTCCCATTCGGGATGTTCTTTGATCAACAGATCGGTGGCCAATACGATCGAGCGACCCGCATCCTGCTCCTCATTCCAATCGGGGGTACATACATGATCGAAGAAATGCTTTCTCTTTTCTTCCGAATCAAAATAATCTCCTCCAAAAACATAATTCGGACTCCAGTCGAGCAGCACGCCGCCCAGATCAAATACGATCGTATTGTATGTACTCATGCTACAAAAATAACCGCTGCTATAATTCAAGTAACAGTCCGGCTACTTTTTCTTTGATAAAATCACGCACTTTATTGAATTCTTCCGGCTCCATATGCTTTGGGTCGGGAATCTGCCAATCAATAAATCGCTTGGCGGGCATCCAGGGACAGGCGTCGCCACATCCCATCGTTACCACCGCGTCAAATGGAGCAAATGCTTCCACCTCCTGCAATGATTTGCTGTCATGCACAGAAAGATCATAGCCCAGTTCTTTCATGGCCGCGATCGCTTTGGGATTTACGATACCACTGGGTTTGCTACCGGCGCTGTAAGATTCCACATTTTCTCCGCCTAAGATGGTTGCAAAAGCCTGGCTCATTTGAGAACGGTTACTGTTCTCTACACATACAAATAGCAGTTTCTTTTTCATGTTGCTTCAATATGATTTTAACAGCATCCGCCTCCGGGCGTGCATTTGGGTTTTACTTCGAAAGCGGGTTTTTTGGCGAAGACAGTGATACTTAAGATTCGGGTAGATTGTTCTTTATATGATTTGATCTCGTCTGCGCTGAGATATTGCTCCAAAATATTATCGGGAATAATGATCTCTTTTTCCTTCTGTATGGTGATATGGTCAAAACCGGTTTGCTGGATCAACTCCATATATACTTCTTTCTGTATGGCACCGGAAACACATCCGGCATAAAATTCAGCGATCTCTCTCCACTTAGCGGGGAGCGGACCATTCAATACGATATCTGAAATAGAGAAATGGCCTCCGGGTTTCAGGGTGCGATAGATCTCCTTAAATACTTGTGCTTTATTCGGCACCAGATTCAAAACGCAGTTGCTTACGATCACATCTGCTTTATCTGCTGTAACGGGCATTGCTTCAATATCACCCTGACGGAATTCTACATTATTATATCCCAGCTTTTCAGCATTCTCTCTGGCGCGCGCGATCATAGCATCTGTAAAATCGATCCCGATCACTTTTCCTTTTTCGCCCACCACTCTTCTGGCGATGAATGCATCGTTGCCGGCGCCGCTGCCGAGGTCGATCACCGTATCGCCTTCTTTGATCTGTGCAAAGGCGGTTGGCAATCCACAGCCCAATCCCAGATCTGCGTCTGCTACATATCCTTCCTGATTGGTATAATCTTCGGCCATGATATTATATACTTCATCTCCGCCGCAGCAAGAGGATGTGGCCCCGCAACAGGAGCTGAGATTCTGATCTCTGGACTGATCGGCAATGGCACTGTACTTTTCTCTTACTAACTCTTTTAATTGTTGATCGTTTTGCATATAAAAGATTTTGAATGATGAATTAACAGCAACGACTATGCGATTCTTTTAATTTAGAAAACAACTGGTTGAATTCCTGCTGGAACGATTCGATCTTATTCCAGTTGATACAATAGCAACTGCGCGGGCCATCGGTTTCTCCCTGTATCAAACCGGCTTCTTTTAATTCCTTAAGGTGCTGGCTTACGGTACTCTGGGCCAGGGGTAACACTTCTACGATCTCGCCACAAATGCATTCATTCTTACCGGCGAGCACTTTCAGGATCGCAATTCGGGCCGGATGACTCATCGCCTTGGCGAGTGCCGCAAACTCCTGCTCTTTCACACCAAATGCCTCTTTTTTATGTATTGCCATTTATCGTTTTTTTACGATGAATTAGTTTAAAGAAAAAGACGCTTGCGCATCTTATCTATATCGCAAATATACGATAAAGATAATTTCTACCAAATTTTCTTGATTTTCGGCCCTATTGGGGTTAAAATGGGCAATTTTGAAGGGAAATTGGGGCTATATTTACAAAACAAAAAAGCCCTTCCGTGGAAACGGAACGGCCTCTAACGATTGCTTGCCATATGAAAAAATAGATAGATCGGGGTGTTTATCTTACCGGTCTTTGCACATTGTTTCTTTCCCTCTCTTGCTTGTCATTTCTCTTTGTACCGGTATCTGAATGTAAAAGTAGTGCGCCCAAAGTGGTCCAAAAAACCATTTTATCGTTGGTTTGATTATGTTCAACACATGAATTTTATCGTAAGGTGCTGATTATTAATTAATTCAGCTTAATTTTACAATTATGCCCACCCGTTTTTCCGATACGCTTTTTCAGTTGGTTCATAGTATGGAGAAGGCCGAAAAGCGTCATTTCAAACTTTATATAAAACGCAGTTCGGCAAAAGAAGAACTGAAGATCGTGCAGTTATTTGATGTGCTCGACAAACTTCCCGACTACGACGAAGCGCAGGTACTGCTTCGCATGAAGGGTATCACCAAGGTTCAGCTCAATAATCTTAAAACACATTTATATAAACAACTTCTGGCCAGCTTACGCCTACTGAAACTGGGTGAGAGTGTGGACCTGCAATTGAGTGAATTTCTGGACGAAGCGCGGATATTATACAACAAGGGATTAAAAATTCAGGCCCTGCGTATTCTGGAGCGGGCGAAGGAATTAGCCCGAAGCAATCAGAAATACAATACGCTGGTGCAGATCATTTCACTGGAGAAAAAGATCGAAACACTTCATATCACGCGTAGCTCGACCGAGAAAACGGCTGCACTGGCGGCAGAAGCTTTACAGATCAGCGGACATATTGATCGGGTAACCCGATTCTCCAACCTGGCGCTCCTGTTATACCGCTGGTACGTGATCTATGGACACTCTCGAAACGATGAGGATGAAAAAGATATTAAAAAATACTTCCGTGAAAATCTTCCGCCGCATATGGAAGAAGCCCAGGGGTTTTATGAGAAATTATACCTCTATCAAAGCTATTGCTGGTATGCTTTCATTCGTCAGGACTTTCTGATGTATTATCGTTACAGTCAGAAATGGATCAACCTATACGAGGAAGATCCCCAAATGATTGCTGTTGAAACGGGTCACTATATAAAAGGCATTCACAATTTGCTGAACGCTCATTTTGACCTGCGCAATTTTCAATTGTTTGAAGCAACCTTGAAAATGTTTGAGGCTTTCGCCGAAACGCCTGCCGCGAAAGCGCATGATAATTTCCGTACGCATACTTCCATTTATATTAATAGCGCCAAGTTGAACCAACATTTAATGCGGGGAAGTTTTAAAGAAGGCCTGCAGCTCATTCCCGGAATTGAAAAGAAATTACATGAATACGGTTTGTTTGTAGACCGGCACCGCATCATGGTCTTCAATTACAAATTTGCCAGTATGTATTTTGGCAGTGGCCGATACGACAAAGCCATTGATTACTTAATGCCCATCATTAACAACCACTCTGATCTGCGTATCGACCTGCAATGCTATGCACGTCTGATGCACCTGATGTGTCATTATGAGTTAGGCAATCTTGAATTGATGGATGCCCTTTCCCGATCGGTGTACCGGTTCATGGCCAAAATGAAAAATCTGACCGGAGTGGAAGAGGAGATTTTTCGTTTTCTGCGGCAGTCTTTTGGTAGCGGCAATCCGTCACTGAAACAGCAACTGGAAACATTATTACAGAAGATCAAACATCTGGAGAAAAACAGACATGAAACCAGGGCCTTTGCCTATCTGGATATTATTTCGTGGATAGAAGCCAAAGTTAGCAATCGCACCATGGGCGATATCATTAAAGATAAATTCCAGGCACGCAAAAAAAGAAGATATACAAACTAAAACAAAAGGGAAGAGTACATACTCTTCCCTTTTTCACATGAGAGAACTTCTAATCAAATTATAAGCCCTTAACTTTTTTCTTGATACCAAAGGTTCTGTTGATATTGAATCCAAGAGAGAATTCGCCTTTAGAGAAATCATATGGATTTCTTGACAATTGCTCAATATTATTGGAAGAAGTAGTACTGCTGATGAACAGTTGGAAGATGTGACCACCGGTATCCCAGTCATATCCCAGAGAAACCAGATTCGGATTATAGTTCACGATGGTTCCGTTTTTCAGGATCACATAATCGTGCATGTTCAACTGACGGGCATATTCAAACGTAATGGCTTTTTTATCGCTCAGTTTGTAACGACCGCCCATACCCAATGACCAGATATTATTACTGTTGTTGATTCCATAAGGAGCGAGGTTATTGTGGATCAACGTAGGCATAAATTGCAGCGACAATTTATCAGACATCTTACGTGCGATCAGCAACTGATGCATGAAAGACCAACGGTTCCAAACCAACTCACCGGGAATGGTAGCAGATTTAGCAGAATTCACCTGTGCAGTAGAGATCCAGTCAATAGTGAAAGGATAGTTGTGTACACCGGTTTGTTGTGCCATCAGCTTAAAGCGGGTCCAGCCTTCAAAGTTAGAAGTACCGGCAGCAGCCAAACCAAAGTTGAACCAGGTTTTGGGAGAATAGTCCAGTGCCAGATAGGTTTTAGCGATACCGCTGTTCAAACCAAACATCTGTACCAGGTTTTGAGAGCCGATATCTTTATTCCACAACAGGGGGAAGTGGTGCGTGATCATGAACTGAAGGTTTCCTTCTCCGGTCATTTCCACACTTTGCATATTGATAATACGGGTTGCTTTGAAGGTCGCTTTAGCATAGTTCTTTTTAGGCTTGGCAGACTCTTCTTTTTTAATTTCATCCAGCAGATCGTCCTGCGCAACGGCCATACCGAACAGGCAGAAACTAAACGCCAGGAGGGATATTAATTTTTTCATAATTCCGTGTTTGTTTTGTGTTAGAGTAATTGGAACTTGATCGTAGCCTGCAGTGGTGTTTCTTCTGCTAACTTAGGTTTAACCACGCCTGGGATCTCGATCTTATAATCTTCTGCCTTGATTTTGAAAATACATTCAAATGTGGCGGTCTTTCCTTTTACTGTCAGCTTCACTGGTGATTTGAATGGCTGGGTTACACCGTGCAGTGTTACCTGACCTTCGGAACTGATATTGTAAACACCGTCTTTTGTAAGCATATCGGCAGTAAATCCAATTAATTTACCTCTATATGTTGCATTAGGATATTTATCAGAATGCAGATAGTTTTCGTTGAAGTGTTCTTCCAGCAGAGCGTTATTAAAGTGGAATGTTTTCATGGCCACCAGAAATGCAACACTGGAATTATCCACCTGCAACATACCGGTACCTTCTTTACTGGCTGCAGCATAATCCTTGTGATTCTGATCCTTGTTTGGGTTGAAGTAAACATAACCATCACGAGTGGTGTATTTCTGCGCCTGTACATTCAGCGCGAAAACTAGTATGCCGGCGATGAGGAAGAATATGCGTTTCATAACAAATGAGTTTATAATTTTTTAATGTTGTTTGATTATTGAGGCATACCCTGATCAAGCCAGGCTTGAATGGTATTAAGTGTTGTTGCTGTTAAACTTACCGTACCACCGGGGTGACCTGTTGCGCCACCACTATTCACCATGGCGGTAATGATGCTCTTATCGGCTACGAATGCGGCATAATCTAAAGCTGGTCCCGCACCACCATGACAACTGGCTCCTTTACAACTGGTGTTATAAATAGGCAGGATATGTGTGGTATAGGTTACATTACCGGTAACGGGAGGTGCTTCATAATCATCAACAGCGCCTTCTGCGATCCACTTAGAGATCAGCACTTTTTCATTAGCCGAAAAATCTACTGTTCCTTCGCCGGGGTGTTTACCGCCATTGATCCAGTCTTTGTATACCTGTACACGTGCCAGGATCGCATCGTAGTAAATATTGTTGAGATAAGAGAACTGAACCGCACGGGTTCCCACTCCATTATTGTGGCATCCGCAGGCGCCGGAAGTCATAATGGGAACGATCTCTTTACGGAAAGATACTTTGGGCGTAGCCAGAATATCTACTTTATTGTTGTAACAGGCGGTAGACGCTACCATGATTATTCCGAGTAACCCTGCCGCTAATATGTTATTCTTCATATAATATTTTTTTACTGGTTAGTGTTGTGATTACTTGGTAATAATCTTGCCTGTCTTACGGTATTTCATAATGCCGGTCCCGTCTAGGCCATATTTCCACGCATCTGGAATATTAGGATCGGCGAAATACCAGGCCTTGATCAAAGCAATCTCAGAAGCTTTCAAGCCGCCATCTCCATAGGCCATATCACCCTGATGATTGGTTGCCCAAACATTCAACGCAGGGTTCTTAAGTATCATAGTAGAGTCAATTCTGGTTACCATAGAACTGGTTACGTTAAAATTATTTCCTCTTACATAATATTTAAACCCGCTTACCGGATCTGTATATTGAACAGATGTGTTACTTCTCGCACTCTTAGGATAAAGAATATCAAAAACGATATCTTCATAGGAGTTTAATGGACCACGAACACTTGATAGGGTAACCGGTGTTCCAAATGTTTTATATGGGCGGAAACTGGCATAAGCTACAGTATCACTATAAAACTTCTTCACGCTGTCCTTATAGTTATTCCAAACCGCTTCACGAAGTTGTTTATTAGATAACTGACAATAAACAGTAACAACACCTGTAGAAGGATTGGTATATAAATACTGTGAAGTGTCTGCAGAAGTCAAACCAGGGATCAATCCTTTTCTGGCCCATGCACCTGTAGCGGTAGCTGTATTATGGCAGTTAGCGGATCCGCAACCATTGGTGATCAGTTTCACCGCAACAGGACGAAAGTCGTCCAATCCGGGATATTCTTTTGCACCATTCTTGATCCAGTTATAAATAATACCCTTCTCTGTTTCAGTAACCTCTTTCATAATATTTACCGGAGGCATGGCTTCATTCAGATCATTGGTGGTAATAAGCTTCCACAATTGGCTGGCTTCCGGATTACCCGGCGTAACCATTGCTTTGATCTCTGCATAGGTGTTCATATTAGGAGAGAACTTGCCGCCATGACAATTCGCACTTACACAATAGTTTTTTATAATTCCCTGTACACCCACACCAGTGATCACATCGTTTACATCGGCAACTACATCGGCTGTAGGAATTTTGTAGCTGTCATAAAATGGAGAATAGGTTGTGGAATCTGGTATTCCTACAAATGCTCTGTTTAAAGCACCCGCATTATCACCCACCTTAGCACATTGTGTCAAGGTCAGAGATAAAAATAAACCACCCAACAGCAGCATCATGACTCTCCGGGCTGACATTTTTCTCATAAAAGAAAATTTAGTGTTATTGAATTTGTTTACTTCTTCAGGGTAAACACTTAGTTTGCTCTGATTCAGCATAACAAATTTAGATCAGCACCTTTGACATTATTATGACATTGACTTTGCGCAATTGTGATTTAAATCACAAAACGACCTGTTTAATGTTAGAACATACTTTTCCTTCCGTGAATAATTTTGTAGGGTAAGAACTTGCTTACATCAATAAAAACGATTCTCTATACCATATTATATGATTCGTTTTTAATACACATTCAAAAAAGATTATATGAAAAAGAAAATTATTCTGGCGGTCCTCCTCGTGGGACTAATTGTTGGCGCCTGGGCCGTTTGGTATGTATTCTATAAACCCCATGCCGACTATGGTGCTATGAAACCTGAATTCACACTCACCACTGCTGCTTTATCGCAGGAATTTAAAGCCAACACAGAGGCGGCCACCAAGAAATATATCGACAAACCCATTATGGTCGACGGCGCCGTTACAGCGATCAACGGTGTTACCGTTAGTTTTGATAATGTGGCTTGTAATATAGACTCCGTAGATCTGAGTAAACTGGCTACTATAAAAGTGGGTGATAATGTAAAACTTCAGGGCCGTGTAACCGGCTTCAACGACCTTCTCGAAGAGATTGGTCTGTCGCAATGCGTGTTCAAGTAAAAAGAAAAATAGGTTATTGATTGGTTCAGTACCGCTGTTGGGCTGGTTGCTTTAAAGAGCAGTTAAGCGTTTTACAGCGGTACTTATTGTTTCTGCCCGTTTCGCGAAGCAAAACCGAACAATATGATTATCGGTGCCGTCTTTATAAAAGGCCGAAACCGGAATCGCCGCTACGCCCGCCTCCTTCACCATAAAACGACAGAAGTCGAGATCGCCCAGATCACTGATCCTGTTATACCGGGCACAAACAAAATAACTTCCACTGCTGGGTAATAATTCAAACCGGGAAGACCGCATGGCGTCCACAAAAAAATTGCGTCGCTGCTCCATGTCTGCAGTTAAGGCCGCGTATACCTCTTCTTTTGCCAGAAAATCAGCAAGCGCCACCTGCACGGGACTATTACAACTAAAAGCATTGAACTGATGTACTTTTCGAAATTCGGCCATCAGATCCGGTGGGGCAATAGCATAGCCCAGCTTCCATCCGGTACAATTGTATACTTTCCCGAAAGAGAAACATACAAAACTTCTTTCTAACAGATCCGGATATGCGATAATACTTTCGTGTTTTTTACCATCAAAGATGAGGTGCTCATATACTTCATCACTTACAATAATAATGCGGGTGCCGGCAGTGATGCGGCGCAATGCTTCTATATCATGATGCTGTAAAACAGATCCGGTGGGATTGTGCGGTGAATTAATAATAATAGCCCTGGTTTTAGCATTCACAGACTTTTGCACGCGATCCCAGTCAATTCGAAAATCAGGGAATTGCAAGGGGATCCGGATGGCGACTCCGCCATTAATTTCGATATTAGGAATATAACTATCGTAAGCGGGCTCAAAAACAATTACCTCATCCCCTGGTTGCAGAAAACTGGTAAAGGCTGTGTAAATAGCATAAGTACCCCCGGGGGTTACCGTGATCTCTGTATCCGGATTCAGGCGCGTGTTGTATAATTTGCCTGCTTTATCAGAAATCGCCTGTCGTAACGGCAAATAACCCTGCATGGGCACATATTGATTGAAACCATCGCGCATAGCTGCGGCCACTTTTTCCACCAATTCCTGATTCATCGGAAAATCGGGGAATCCTTGTCCGAGATTGATCGCCTGGTGTTCCTGAGCCAACGCACTCATTACGGTAAAAATATTCGTGCCTACTTCGGGTAGCTTTGATTGAATGGTAACTGCCATGCGTTTTGCTCTGGTTTTAAAAAGCGGCGATCAAACAGACCACCAGTAAAAGTTAGATTGTTCAATTAAATGAAATCCTTCGGAAGGATAAAGGGTGTTTCCGATTTCATTTGTTTTATGTGTTTCCAGCATAACACCCGCCGCTCCGGTGTGACGAGTATGGTCTTTCGCTGCATGGATCAGTTCATGGGAGATTCCCTTTCCCCGATGGGTGGGTCCCACAAACAGATCATTCAATAACCAGATCGGCTTCATTTGAATGGACGAAAACAGAGGATACAATTGGACAAATCCGAAAAGCATTCCATCTTCCTCATATACAAACAAAACAGAATCCTGTTTTTCTAACCTGGACTGCAAAAACGCATGTGCACCTTTGATATCCGTTTCCTGTTTGTAAAACTCTCTGTATCCATTAAAGAGGGCAGACAGATCTTCGAGATCTGCAGATGTGGCACGCCTTACCATAAGAATTAATTTTTTTTCTTATAAACCGGTACTGTACTGCAAGGCTCTCCATACATGATGCTTTTAGCAACCGGGCGAAGGAGTTTGGTGATCTCCATATAGGCATATTCGCCAATGGGGTGGTCGCCGCATCCTTTTATTACGATTCGCTGATCGGCAAGTGCCCGAATATCGATCGCTCTGATATTCTGAAGAAATAGCTGTTTGTAGGCTTCCTGTTCTGTTCCTAAAATTATGTCTTTTGCCACAGGTTGCAAATAGGTGGCCACCAGCATATAAGCCCACACGGGAATGACCGCATCGGCACTGCAGGTTACCGCCACTACTTTATCCTGGTAAACCGACCAATCCAATTGCTGCAGTTGGGCGCGAAAATCCTTCTCTTTCAGGATGAGCTCCATAAAAAGCAGGGGTTTCAGATCGAAAACCAATACCGGTTCTACCGGAAGCTGCTCTTCGAGATTCAGGGTGATCAAGCCACTATCGGAAACCTTATTTATAATTAGATCACTCATGAGGATGATTTGTTATACAAAGTTAGGGTGGTTTTTGTAGGATTTATCTTGCCTGGAAAGCATTTCCTGTACTCGAAAATAAAAAGCCCCGATCGTTATGATCGGGGCCTTGATTCTTTATCTAAGTATTTTAGAAGTATTTATAACGGCTGTCCTTGATCTTGGCAGATTTGCGGAGGTAATCGTACATCGTACGCTGTACCATACTTCTCAATTGCTGGGTAATACCCAGTTGTTGCGCACGGGTGTCCATATTGGCATTGGAAACAGCACCCACCTTATCCGTTTGAATTACGAACAATCCCAGTTCACCGGCAATTGGTTTGGAGATCTTTCCCTGATTGTTTTTATCGAAAGCTGCGCCTACCACTTTTGACTCAAATCCCATATTGGGGATATTGGGATTACCGAAGCGCAGACTGTCTGCCTTTACGATCGGTGCATTCAGCGCCTGGCTAACGGCTTCAAGGGTTGTTGCTTTTTCGATCTTTGCAGATAATTGAGCGGCTTTTTTCAATTGACGGATCTTGGCCTCACTGGAAGAACGCGCACGATCTACGGTCATGGTTCCTTCTTCATATTTATGTGTAAGTACCGGAACTACGAATTGATCTCCTACGGTGAACGGACGCTCTGCCACATCACCAATTGCAGCATCATTGAACATCCAGCGAACGATATCGCGACTGTTACCCGGAATACCAATGATATTTGCTTCCAGTGGTTTCACTTCCGCGGCATTGAAAATATTGAGATTACGCTTTGCAGCATTTTCTTCAAACTGCTTTTTCGTACGGCTTTCGGCGGCAAACTGTGTAGCCAATCCCATGGCATTGTTCACTGTTTCGTCGGTAGCCAGAATGGGTTTAGAAAGATAGGCGATCTTATACCCTACACTGGAACCCTTTGTAGACAACATTTCAATGATATGATAACCGAAAATGGTTTTTACTATTCCTTTGGCACCAACCGGGTTAGTGAAAATAAAATCATTGAACTCCGGTACCATGCTTCCGGTAGTTACCTTATCATATATGCCACCCTTATCCTTAGAGCCATCGTCTGAAAATTTCAAACAAAGGGTATCGAAATTGGAACCTCCTTTAATCGCCGTGAATAAACTGTCGGCCAATTTCTTCGCATCGTCTTCGGCACGAACAGGAATCATTTGTCCACTCTGATCCTGTTGCATGGTTGCTACCAGAATATGGCGAACTTTCACTGTGTCTGGAACCACACGGGTACCGATTACACGGGCCATAACATAGGTACCACCATCCAGATAGGGTCCATAAACGGAGCCGGCCGGCGTATTAATAATAGAATCGATCTTTTCGATCTGGATCTGTTTACGGGAGATATAACTGTTATAAAAAGGCGTTTGGCTGCTTTCGTTCTGCAGATAAACTTCCATATCGTTGGTACGCGCAAACGTATCACGGGCATTCTGCAAGGCGGTAAGCACTGCGGCCGTATCATCCTTTGAAGGCGCGCCGCTGAAAATTACATAATCAATTCCGGCAGCTTTTTCCTGCTTGAACAAACTTTTATGCTTGTTGATATATTCCGTTACATCTGCATCAGTAACCTTTACAGAAGAATCTGAAACAGTACCATAAGGTACACTAACGATAGAAACAGAGGCGATCTGATTGCTTTCGTTATTCAGTTTCTCGATCATCCATTTGGGAGTATAGATACTGTTAGAGATCATGGCCTCAAATTTCTCGCGCTTGCGAAAACGAACCAGGGCAGGAATGTACTCTCCAAAGAAAGAAGCGTAATCGGGGCTGTTCTTATTCTTTTTGATCTGCTGAACGGTTTGGTATGCCTGATCAGCATTAAAGAGTTGTGTATTGGGATCTGTAAAACGCTGTTTGAAATCGGGTGGGGGGTTGTTACCATATAAGTAATCACCAATTTCTTTATCTGTTACCTCAAAACCATATTTTTCAAACATTTCATCGAGGATCGCATTATCCACGAGTTCTTCCCACAAGCGATTTCTTTCCTGTGTTCTTGTAGCTTCGTCCATATTATATCCCATACGGGTATAACGGGTCTCCACATTTTTAAATTTCTCTTCGAAGTCCTGACGGTCAATCTTGGTTCCGTTTACAGTACCAAGGATTCTGTCAGATTCGCCGAAAATACTCTTATTGCGAAGTCCTTCTTCTACTACGAACACGAGCAAGGCAAAAGCAATCGCACCGGTGATAATCCACGCAGACTTTTCGCGCAGGCTTTGGATAATTGACATAAGGGATCTTTAAAACGTATTTTAAAATGGGTAGCAAAAATAAGGGAAAATAGGTTATGAACAAATTGTGGAAAATTCGCTGCATACTGCATGAATACAGGGTTTTACGCTTTTTCACGATGCTGTTTTTGGGAGACCTGCCGCCGGTTGCCATTTTTCGTGAAACAGGCTTGTGGAAACGAGATACACAAGCGGTTGTTGAAAACCGGAAATTGCTGTGGAAAAGCCCGATTTTCTTACCCCGGCGTTCGTGTATAAGTGGATCATAAATAGTGCTGCCGAAAATTCTGACGGTCCTTTTGTGTATTATACCCGTATTTTCCCACGTCAATTAACAACTGGTCAAGCGTTTTATTGATCTTAAGTTTTCCCCGCCTCATTTAATTCACAGATTGTGTGGAACGATTATTTTAAAGCAGGAGCGGCTGTTTCAGGATGTGAACCCACTGTGAATTATGGTGGATAAACCTATTAATGTAACTTTACCAAATCATTTCAACTGTTACTTATCCACGAATTCACAGCCGTAATAGTAATAGCTTTTATATATAAAATTGAATATTATTAAATACTATGGCAGATATACACATTGATAATGCTGTAAAAAATATTGAATCCCGCGGGTTTTTAGATTTGGAGGTTCCGGCAGACCTGGATCTTTTTAGTGAGATAGAGCGATTGAAAAAAGAAAAAAATGCCATTGTTTTAGCCCATTATTATCAAGAGCCTGATATTCAGGATGTTGCCGATTATATTGGAGATAGTTTAGGTTTGGCGCAGCAAGCTGAAAAAACAAAGGCTGATATGATCGTTTTTGCCGGTGTTCACTTCATGGCTGAAACAGCCAAGATTTTAAATCCTTCTAAAAAAGTAGTGCTGCCCGATTTTAAGGCTGGATGTTCTCTGGCTGATAGTGCCCCGGCTCCTCTTTTCAAGGCTTTTAAGGAAGCACATCCCGATCACCTGGTTATTTCCTATATAAATTGTACAGCAGAGATTAAAGCATTGAGTGATATTATTTGTACGTCGAGTAATGCTAAACAGATCATTGATAGTTTACCGGCGGAGCAACCTATCATTTTTGCACCCGATAAGAATCTGGGTGCTTATCTGAATAAGAAGACCGGACGAAACATGGTTTTATGGAATGGAGCCTGCATGGTGCACGAAATATTCAGTTTAGAAAAAATAACCAAATTAAAAGTGAGGCATCCGGAAGCAAAAATAATTGCGCATCCGGAATGTGAGGAAGCGGTTCTGAGAATTGCAGATCATATTGGTAGTACAACAGGTTTATTGAAGTTTACGCAGGTCGACGATTCTCAAACGTATATAGTGGTTACCGAGACGGGTATTCTGCATCAAATGCAAAAAGAAAGTCCACATAAAACTTTCATTCCGGCCCCGCCTGATAATAACTGTGCCTGTAATGATTGTCCACACATGAAATTAAATACCCTGGAAAAATTATACCTCTGCATGAAGTATGAATTGCCGGAATTAACGATGAACGAGGATCTTCGATTGGCTGCACTTAAACCAATGAAACGGATGCTTGAAATAAGTGCCCGCTACGGATTATAGTTATCGTCCCATAAATACCATTAGTATCTGAATATCGCTGGGGTTTACGCCACTGATACGGCTGGCCTGACCCAGGGTTCTTGGTTTTATTTTAGTGAATTTCTGTTTGGCTTCAGCCGATAAGGAAGTTATTCTTGTATAATCAAAATTATCGGGAATCAAGAGATCTTCAAGTTGACTCATGCGTTCTACCAGTTCTCTTTCTTTCGTGAGGTACACGTCATATTTGATTTGTGTTTCACCCTGTTCCACGATTTCCTTATCGTATGTTGCCAGTTCCTTTTGTAGAGCTGGAAAGGTACTGATCATAGATGGCAGATCTATGTTGGGACGAACCAGGATCTGTGTTGCCTTGATTTTCTGATTCAGTGGGGCAGAATTTAAGGATGTTAAGTAGGGTAGGGCTTCCGTTGGTTCAATTGAAGTTTCCGCCAGTACTTTTTTAATATGGGCCACTCCGGCTTCTTTTTCTTCCACTCTTTTTACCCTTTCCGCAGTAGCTAAGCCAAGATCATGACTTCTTTTTGTTAAACGAATATCAGCATTATCCTGGCGGAGAAGTGTTCTGTATTCTGCACGTGAGGTAAACATTCTATAGGGTTCATCAGTACCCTTACTGATGAGATCATCAATTAGTACGCCGATATAGGCCTCACTTCTTTTTAAAATAAATGCTTCCTTTTCCTGAATTTTTTGATGGGCATTTATACCTGCCATCAAGCCCTGGCAAGCAGCTTCTTCATAACCTGTAGTTCCATTGATTTGTCCGGCAAAAAACAGGTTATTTAATTGCTTTGTTTCCAGACTATGTTTCAATTGTGTCGGGGGAAAATAATCGTATTCAATGGCATATCCTGGTCGGAAAATACGAACCTGCTCAAACCCCGGTACACTACGAAGAGCTTCGTATTGAACCTCTTCCGGAAGTGATGTGGAGAAGCCATTTACATATATTTCTACCGTATTCCATCCCTCCGGTTCAATAAATAATTGATGTCTTTCTCTTTCCGCAAAGCGGTTTATTTTATCTTCTATACTGGGGCAGTAACGCGGGCCGACACCTTCAATGCGACCGGTATACATCGGACTTCTGTCGAATCCGGTTTTGAGAATATCGTGAACGGTATTATTAGTATAGGTGATCCAGCAGCTTCTTTGTTCTGTTGGTTTTTTAATATTGAGATAGGAGAAACCGGAGATTTCTTCGTCACCCTTTTGTTCTTCCATTTTGGAGTAATCGAGACTTCTTCCATCAATTCTGGGAGGGGTTCCTGTTTTAAGTCGGTTGCTTTCAAAGCCGAGTTCCACCAATTGCTCTGTAATACCTGTGGCTGCTTTTTCCGCTACCCGGCCTCCTCCAAACCTTTTCTCTCCGATATGTATTACACCGTTTAAAAAAGTTCCACTGGTTACGACTACGGCTTTGGAGCGGACCTGATGTCCCAGACCGGTTACTACGCCACAAACCTTATCTCCTTCTACGATCAGTGCGCTAACCATATCTTGGTAGAAATCTACATTCGGCGTCTTTTCCAGCATGTCTCTCCAGGTGGCCGCAAAGAGCATTCGATCACTTTGCGCTCTTGGACTCCACATGGCTGGTCCTTTAGAGCGATTCAACATCCTGAATTGTATCATCGATACATCCGTCACGATACCTGAGTAGCCACCGATAGCATCTATTTCGCGCACTATTTGTCCTTTGGCAATACCCCCCATGGCAGGATTACAGCTCATTTGAGCTATAGTCTGCATGTTCATGGTGATCAAAAGTACTTTTGAGCCCAAATTGGCTGCGGCTGCTGCGGCTTCACAGCCAGCGTGACCTGCACCCACTACAATTACATCATATACTGGAAACATGCGGCAAAGTTAATCTCCTTGGTAGAAGATGAAACATTTGTTTTCAGTGCGTTCCACGTGGAACCTGATATTTTGTTACAAGACAGAGTTTGAACCGTGTGGTCGGTTGAGTTAGCTAATAAAGGAAGACCCGGCTGTTCCACGTGGAACCGGGGGTGTCAGGAATTGAATAGTTGGATATAATGATCCTCCTTTTTACGCATCTGGGTAATATCGGCCGGTTTTTTATCCTTATAGCCACAAAGGTGTAAGGCCCCGTGAAAGATGACCCGCTGGAGCTCCTGAGAAAAGGGAAGTCCGAGTTGGGCGGCATTATCCTTCACCCGATCGATGCTTATATAGATCTCCCCTGTGGTGGCAGATCCTTCAGAAAGGTCGAAAGTGATGATATCGGTATAGTAATCATGCTGGAGAAAATCGCGGTTAATACCCAGCAGGTATTCATCGGAACAGAAGATATAGGTGAGGCCATCCAGTTTCTTTCTTTCTTTTTGGAAAAGGCGAACCAGGAATTGTTTCAGTTCGTTCCTTCTTTTGAGAGAAGGAGCGGCGGAGAGGAAGTGAAAGCGTACTTTTGATTCAGTTAATTGGGTCATTTCCGAAAATCGTAATGGGGTTATATCCCACAAAGCTACATTTGTTGACGTTATGAAAAGATTGTCAGAACTAAAGGCCGGAACAATAGCAACGATTCTTTCTTTTGAGGATAATGAGTTATTCCTGAAACTGATGGAGATGGGCTGTGTGCCGGGTGAAAAGATTCGCATTGAGCAGATTGCCCCGTTGGGAGACCCCATCTCTGTAACCGTATCCGGATATAATCTTAGTCTGCGCGTAAATGAAGCCGAGACGATCTTTGTAGAAGAAGTATAATTAGAAACCAGATCAATACCAGGCTGAATGAAGGTTGGATTATTTTTCGGCTCCTTTAATCCCATACATCATGGGCATCTCATCATCGCCAGTCATATATTAAACAACTACGAGCTGGAGCAGATATGGTTTGTGGTTTCGCCGCAGAACCCCTTGAAGCCCTCTGCCGGTCTGCTCAATGAATATGATCGCTTGCACCTCGTGAAACTGGCGATAGAAGGGGAGAAGAAGATGCGTGCCTCAGACATTGAGTTTCGCTTACCCAAGCCATCCTTTACGATCGATACCCTCACCTATATGAGTGAGAAATTTCCCGGGCACGAATTCGCTTTAATAATGGGTGGCGATAGTTTCCAGAACCTTCCCCGGTGGAAGAACCACGAACAGTTGCTCCGTCATTACCCCGTTTATGTTTACGAACGACCCGGACAGGAATCGGCTTCCTACCCGGCAGCCAAAGAGATCATCCACTGCAAAGCACCCCTTCTTGAAATTTCGGCTACACATATACGTAATACAATCAGATCGGGCCACTCCATTCGATACCTGGTACCCGATGCGGTATTACAGGAAATAGAACGCACCGGATATTACCGCCATTAAAAAAACCATTGGTAAAAAGGGTCATATAAAGTAACTTCAAACAGTTTCTACAATTCCCGCAACCATGGTGCTTCTTCGTCATATTCCCTTTTTACGGGCTGTGCTGATTCATAGTGTGACCGCATTTGGTGGTCCGCAGGCCCATATTGGAATGATGATGAAACGCTTTGTACAGGGAAGAAGGGATTTAACGGAAGAAGAACTGATGGAATATAATTCCTTCTGCCAATTGTTGCCGGGAGCTTCTTCCACGCAGGTGCTTACGCTGATTGGATACAAACGGGGCGGCGTGGTATTGGGCGTATTAACACTGTTGATCTGGATTTTTCCTGCCTGCTTTTTAATGGGTCTGTTAAGCTTTATGCTTCGCTATTTTGATGAAACCAGCATGCAACAGGGATTGTTTAAGTTCATTCAACCCATGGCTGTAGGCTTCCTGGTTTATGCCGCGCAGAAATCCTTTCATGTTTCTATTCACAACCCCATTACCCGGACCATACTTTTTGTTAGTACGGTATTAATGTACCTGCTTTTTAAAATGCCCTGGATCATTCCCCTCCTCATCGTGGCCGGTGGATTTGTGACCAATATAAGTGACCGCCGTATCCCGCAAAAAGGAATTCCCCCCAAAAAGATCAAATGGGGTAATATCTGGCTCT
This sequence comes from uncultured Chitinophagaceae bacterium, assembly GCA_964555605.1. Lineage (GTDB taxonomy): Bacteria > Bacteroidota > Bacteroidia > Chitinophagales > Chitinophagaceae > Endoryza. The sequence goes on from CAZKSY010000008.1 coordinate 61,696, forward strand.
TCGGTATCCTGTTTTTACTCGCCGGTATTTTGAGCGAAACAGCCCGTAAGAACGACTGGCCGAACCGGCGTCCTATCAACCTTTTTGAGAATACCTATCGTTTCGGGAGCCTGGTGTTTGGGGGCGGACAAGTATTGATCCCCATGATGTATGAGCAATTCGTGGAACGACCACTATCTGACATGGTTAAACGAAAAAATAGCGGCAAACCCGAAACGGTGGTACAGATCGGCCGCGACGAATTTTACACTGGTGCGGGGATGGTACGGGCCATGCCGGGTCCTGTTTTTTCGATCGCTTCCTATATGGGTGGAATGGCTATGAAAGACCGCGGCGGCTGGTGGCAATTATCAGGATGCCTGATCGGAACGGTTTCCATCTTTCTTCCATCTGCCTTATTGGTATTATTCTTTTTCCCGATTTGGCATAACCTGAAAAAATATGCTGTCGTCTATCGTTCGCTGGAAGGCATCAATGCCGTGGTGGTGGGCATCATGGTGGCATCGGTATTTTATATGTTGAAAGACATTGCCCTTACCGAAATGAAAACGATCAGTGTATTGAATATAGGTGTCATACTGGGTACCTGGGCCCTTTTGGCCTATACCAAGATACCCTCTCCGTTAATAGTGATCTTCTGCCTGCTGCTCGGCTGGCTGCTTGCCGGCTTCTTCTGATCAATCTTTCGCACCCACATTGATCCAGTGCAACATTTCGTCGTGTATCAGTCCGTTGGTAGCCAGAATATGGGGTTGATACGGTGAATAGTGTGCTCCTTTAAAATCGGTTACTTTTCCGCCTGCTTCTTCCACCAATAAAAAACCGGCTGCACTGTCCCAGGCATTCAGCTTGTGTTCATAAAAACCATCGAAGCGACCGGCTGCCACCCAGCAAAGATCCATCGCTGCTGATCCCAGCCGACGAACAGGAATGCCGCGTCTTATAAAGCGATCAAAACACTGGAGCGGCCCATTCGGCATATCTAAATAGGTATAGGGGAATCCGGTAACCAAACAGGAGTGAATCACGCGTGGCTCGGTACTTACATGAATAGGCTCCTCGTTGAGAAAAGCGCCAACTCCCTTTTCAGCAAAATAAAATTCCCGGAGAAAGGGATTGTAAACAGCCCCCATGATCATTTGTCCATTGTGCTCGAGACCAATAGAGACACAACAAATGGGAATGCCGTGCGCGAAGTTGATCGTGCCGTCAATGGGATCAATGATCCATTTGTACGCACTGTCCATAATGATCTCGCCCACTTCTTCGCTCAGGATAAAATGATCGGGAAAAGCAGATTTGATGGTATCGATGATCGCTTTTTCAGAAGCATGATCGGCTTCTGTAACCAGATTATTGATACCTTCCTTATGACTTACAGCAAGCGATTTACTATTGAAAAAAGTTTCAATAACACGGGCGCCCGCTTCGGTGGCATTGATGAGCGTTTCTTTCAGCATGAAACAAAGATAGGACGGGCGAAAAGAATTAAACGACCGGATTTCCTTAACAGCACGTAGATTTGATGATCATAGCCTGCATGAAGCTTTCTGTTATCATAGTAAATTATAATGTAAAATATTTTCTGGAGCAATGCCTTTGTTCCCTTCGGTTGGCATTAACGCAGATCGATACACCGGCAGAGGTAATGGTGATCGACAATGCATCGACCGATGGCAGTCTTGAGTATCTGCAGCCCCGATTCCCCGATTTTCGATTTATTGCCAACCCTGAGAACGAGGGGTTTGCCAGGGCAAACAATCGTGCCCTGCAACTGGCCAGGGGAGAATTCATTTTATTTCTGAATCCGGATACACTTGTTTCGGGAGATGCCCTGGAGGAATCTTTAGCCTTTTTTGAAACACAACCTGCTGCCGGAGCGGTAGGGGTAAAAATGCTGGATGGCTCAGGTTTGTATTTGCGGGAATCCAAAAGAGGGTTTCCTACTCCCTGGGTGAGTTTCTGTAAAATGAGTGGATTGACCCGAATTTTCCCCCATTCTGCCCTGTTTTCACGCTATTATTTGGGAAATTTGAACCAACACAGTCTGCACGAGGTTGAAGCTCTTGCCGGTGCCTTTATGATGGTGCGTAAAAAGGTATTAGACAAAACGGGTGGCTTTGACGAACGATTTTTCATGTATGCCGAAGATATTGACCTGAGTTACCGGATCAGGCAAGCGGGCTATTATAATTATTATCTACCCGACGCCCCCATTATACACTTCAAGGGAGAAAGCACGCAAAAAGACAGTCAGTATATCAAACGCTTCTATGGAGCGATGATACAATTTGTCGATAAACATTATGGAGCCGGGGCCTGGACGTCGGGACTGTTGAAATTAGCCATCAAACTGAGGGCCTTTTTGGCTGGTCTGAAAAACACCAAAATTGAAGAAAACGAGGTGAATTTGACCGAAAATGAAGAAAAAATGGTCGAAAAGGCACATAATTCGACCAAAAACGGGCTAATGAAGGTAGGAGACAATTTCCTGTGTATAACGGGAAAGGAGTTTAATCATTCTGATCTGATCGATCTGATGGAGATTGATTGCGGCCATACCTATTATATAACCCACCAGGAATCGGGTGCTATAATTTGCAGCCAAAGCAGTAATGGAAGGGGCCGGGTTATACCCATATGATGGTTTCTGAAAATAATAAACGGGATTCGACGGAACTATTGCCAGAGCGAAAACGAAAAGAAGGGCAAAGGATATTTTTTGTATTGAGAATTAGGAGGATAGACGATTTTCTCTGAGCACCTACAAACGTTTAATAGCCGCAATTCCCTTAATTTTGGGTACTTCTTTACAAACGAGAATTCTCTTCATGGCGCTAATCGAATTTTCTTTACCCGCATCGATTGCTAAAGCCCTGCGATTGCCGACAAAATCACCCCGGAGGCAGCAGCTTAAGGTGTTACGTAAACTTTTGAAAAAAGCACGTTTTACAGAATTCGGCCAGAAATTTCAGTTTGATGAGATCCTGTTATCAAGGCATCCGGGAAAGAAATTCCAGCAACTGGTGCCTACTTACGATTATAATACAATTTATAAAGACTGGTGGCATAAAACACTCGAAGGAAACAGTGATATCTGCTGGCCCGGAAAGATCAAATATTATGCACTGAGCAGCGGTACTTCGGAAGCCGCCAGTAAATACATTCCCATCACAAATGATCTCCTGCGGGGAAATCGGGTGGTAATGATCAAACAACTTTTCACGCTTCGAACATATAATGATATTCCGGTAAAGAGTATTGGGAAAGGCTGGTTGATGATCGGTGGAAGTACGGATCTGCAGAAAGGTCCCGGGTATTATGCCGGCGATCTGAGTGGTATCACAGCGAAGAAGGTACCGTTTTGGTTTACGCCATTTTATAAACCGGGTAAAGAGATCGCTAAAACAAAAGATTGGGCGAAGAAGATCGAAATGGTGATCGAAGAAGCGCCCAACTGGGATATTGGCTTTGTGGTAGGGGTGCCGGCCTGGATCCAGTTATGTATGGAAAAGGTGATCGAGCGATATAACCTGAAATCGATCCATGAGATATGGCCCAACCTCGCTTTTTTCGTACATGGAGGGGTGTCCTTCGAACCATATAAAAAGGGCTTTGAGAAATTACTCGGAAAACCGATCACTTATATTGAAACCTATCTGGCTTCAGAGGGATTTCTGGCTTATCAGGACAGGCAACACGCCACCGGGATGAAGCTGGTATTGAACGACCATATCTTTTTTGAGTTTGTGCCTTTCGATGATACCAATTTTGATCAGGAAGGAAACATGATATCAGATCCGGAGGCGTTGATGATACACGAGGTGGAAGAAGGAAAGGATTATGCCATATTACTCAGCACATCGGCCGGCGCCTGGCGCTACCTCATAGGCGACACCGTTCGTTTTACGGATAAGGATAAGTGTGAGATCATCATTACCGGTCGAACCAAACATTTTTTGAGTTTGGTTGGCGAACACCTGAGTGTAGACAATATGAATAAGGCGGTACAGCTCGCCAGCGAGGAAATGAATATATCCATCCCGGAATTCACCGTTGCGGGCGTGCCTCATGGTTTATTTTTTGCCCATCATTGGTATGTTGCCTGTGATGATGCGGTAGATAAGGCGGTACTTTGTGCCAAGATCGACCAGCATCTGAAAGACCTGAATGATGATTATGCGGTGGAGAGAGGAAGTGCGCTTAAGGAAGTGTTTCTTTCTGTTTTACCGGAATCGTCTTTTATGGAATTTATGGGCTTAAAGGGAAAGATCGGAGGACAACACAAGTTTCCGCGGGTAATGAAAGGAAAGATGTACGAAGATTGGTTGCGCTATATAGAAACCGGATCGATCTCCTGATTATTCACCGGCCCCCCGGGGCTTCGATGATTCATCCAATAAAGGATTTACAATTACATGTTGTGGGAAGCCATCATTGCCGGAATTACACTTGGACTGTTACTCGCCATTTCAGTGGGTCCTGTTATTTTCACTATTATAAAGCAGAGTTTAACCAATGGCCACACAGGCGGCTTTAGTTTTGTGGCTGGTGTATGGATGAGTGATATCGTATTGGTGGTATTGAGTAATGTATTTTCTGAACTCGTGCAAGGATTGCTTGAGTACAAAAAAGTGATTGGCATTGTAGGAAGTATTTTTTTAGTGGGGATGGGCGTAATTAATATCTTTTTCAAAAAAGTGATTCTGCACGGATCACAACCCGGCATACCGCAGAGTTTTCGGAAACGTGATATGTTGAAAATTTTCAGTTCCGGATTTTTGATCAATACGCTCAATCCAAACGTTTTTATTTTCTGGTTGGGCATGGCCACGGCCGTTTCGGGAAAATTCACATTGGGAGAACGTATTGTGGTTTTTGCCGTTTGTTTGGGGGTGAATATTCTCGCCGATATTCTAAAAGTGGTTTTGGCGGGCCGCCTTCGAACAAGGCTCACGATTCATACCATTGGCATTATTAATAAAGTGTCGGGCTGTATCCTGATCGGTTTTGGCGTAGCCTTGTTTTATGGGGCTATGTTTCTGGCCGATAAGGCCCAATAGTATTAACATATTCTTGTGCTTCTCCTTTTTGGGTAGCTTGTATCTTAATGGCTCGAATGAAACCTTTTTTTACCTGTATCGGCTTACTGCTTTTCGGCGCTATCGCTTTGGCACAAAAAAGCGATTTCATTCTGCTTAAAACGAAAAAAGACAAAACGCTCAAAACCTATTATCCCGGCGGCTTTTTGAATGCAGAAACCTATGATGGCTTTCATCTAACGGGAATCATCAAAGAGATCCGAAACGACTCCATTATATTACAGCAAAGAGAAACCCGCCTTGTGGGTACGGAGTTTGGCACCAGGCTGGATACAATGGTGTATACCATCGGCTTTAGTTATAAGCTGATCAAAAAATTCAACTACGAGTATAATTACATCGGATCCAGAAAGAAAGGCTGGAGTCAGGTGAGCTTGCCCAAACTGATGATAATTGGCGGATTGGGATTTATGGGACTGGAACTGGTAAATACAGCGTATCGAAAAGAGGCCCTGAATTCGGGAAATAAGTTGGAGTCGATGGGCATTGCAGCGGCTGTTGCCGGAACGGGCCTTTTATGGGAGCATCTGAAAAGCCGACGCAATAAAGTGGGCGGTAAGTATAAAGCGGTATATATTAAAGCCGGCAGTTTGGGAAATAGTTCAAAATAGTATCTTGCAGCCCATCATTTAACCCACTCATGGCGGAAAAGAAAAGCGGATTTTTTTCAAGACTCTGGCGCATTATCAAACGCACGCTGCTTTTCCTTTTTATTTTTCAACTCCTCTATATTTTTATATTAAAGTGGGTGGATCCTCCTGTTACGATTACCCAATTGGTGAGCGTGTTTACAGGCGATGGATTGCGTCGCGATTATGTATCGCTGGACGATATTTCTTCCAATGCCCGATTGGCGGTGATCGCATCAGAAGACCAGCTTTTTCCGGATCATGACGGCTTTGACTTCAAGTCTATCGAAAAAGCGATGAAGCACAATCAAAAAAGCAAATCATTGCGCGGTGCCAGTACGATCAGTCAGCAAGTGGCCAAGAATGTTTTTCTATGGCAGGGCAGAAGTTATATTCGCAAGGGACTGGAAGTGTATTTCACCTTTATGATCGAATTGATCTGGGGGAAGAAAAGAATTCTGGAACTATACCTGAATGTGAGTGAAATGGGAAAGGGTGTTTATGGTATTGAGGCTGCGGCGCAGAAGAACTTTGGCAAACCGGCCCGCAAACTTACGCGGATGGAAGCGGCTATGATCGCCGCATCGTTACCCAATCCCAAAATTTATACAGTGAAGCCTTTATCTAAACATGTTGCTTCGCGTTCCGGATGGATCCTGATCCAAATGCGTCATCTGGAAAACGATCCCGATGTTTTACCCCTCCTGCAGTGATCATTCCACCACCACTTTGAAACCCGTACTGTTCAGACTGGGAAAACCGGGTAGACAGGTAGTAATGCCGATACGAACATTATATTCTCCCGGTGATAGTTGATGCTTCGCCGCAAGCGTAACCGGTTGATTCGTTTCTTTCAATGACCCCACCCGAACAGCAGAAGGAATATACTGTGTTACATCCCCTCTGTTATTATAGATCACAAACAACACCGAAGCGGTGTCTTTTCCTTTTTCCTGCAGGAGCGAAAGGTAGTTTTCGGGGCTTTTAATAGTTGCGGTGAATTGCAGGGTTTCCCGATTCACGAATTCTTTTTTTATTTCTGTTACGCGCAATTTGGACCAGGAATAATAATCGGGTACTATCAGGCCTCCATCTTTTTTGTATTTCGCAAATGGGATGGTATCATGAAATACCGGACTATCGTGCCCGATAAAATAAACGGTTTTACCGATCAGGGAATCTTCGGCGGGCCAGTAATTAAAATTATTACGACGGTACCAGGGAGAGTTCAAGGAAAATACGGGCCCCTTGCCATAAAACCAGATCTTGGAGGGCTTCTGGTATGAATCAAGTACCGCAATGGGTAAGGTCCCGGCTTTTTGCAATATAGCGGCAGTGGCCGTTTTGTTTTCGTGGAATTCATCCTTACTTAAAAACGACAGCGCAGGAATGTCGAGCATCATATAAATGCGTACGGTAAAAACAAGAACGACCGTAATGGGAAGCAGGCGGAATAACCAGCGTTGCAGGTTATCCTTCGAAACAAGATACTGATGACTCAATACGATCAGGCCGGTAAAAGCCGGTACGGTCCAGTTGGCTTCTGTTTTACCACGAAGCGAGCTGATAAAAAATAAGACATACACACCGATCAGTGTAAATCGCAGTGCTCTTTCTGTGACGGATGCTGTTTTATAATTCCATGCCGCCCAAAGCAGGAGCCAGCCAACGATGGGGCCGGCTAATAGAAGCTGACCAGCCAGGTAATCGGTCGTAAATGAAAGACGGTACGCTGTGTTATGTCGCTCAAATAAATGAAACTGAACGGAGGGGAATCCGTTTTGATATTGCCAGTATAAATGGGGGGAAAACAATGTGAAGGCCACGATGGCGGCCAAATAGGTTTGATAACGGGTAAAAAGTTTTGGATTCGACAGGAGTGTAAAAAATACCACCAGCACCCCATGGTATTTGCTGTAAAGCATGAGGGCGATAACGGTTCCTAAAATAACACTGTTTGCGAAGCTGGCATTATTGGTAAAACGACGGTAACACCAGAAGAAAAGGGCGGTGAAAAAAAGCAGCGGCAGGTCGGGTACGGCCATGATGCCTCCGATCTGGGCCAGTGCCAGCGAAAAGGCGATACCATAGAAGAGGCGGTCGTTTTTTACCGCGAGCAGATCGCGTAATAATAAGAGGGTGCCGGTATTCATTAACACCACTCCGAGCCGCACCCCAAGCTCATTGGGGAAAAGCGCGTAACCCGCTTTGATAAGCCAGGCGATCATGGGCGGGTGATCAAAATATCCCCAGGCCGGATATTGGGCATAGATCCAATAATAGGCTTCATCGTCGAATAATTCGGTTGTGCCTGCCTGTATAAGGTTCAGGAGCAACCAGCCTCCAAAGAAAAGATAGAGATGGTATTTTTGAATATATGCCCGCATGATTTAAAGTAGTTTGTTGGTGGCTTCAATACCCGCCAGTAATCGTTGTCCGGCATCACCCTTGATATCGAACCAGGGAAGGGGTTGATTGATCAATATGTCTTTATAGATATTGAAAAGTTGTTCCCGGGTTTTGAGGTCGGGATATTCCCGCAATTCATCTTTTACCCAGGGCAGATCGGTATTGCAAAGTAAATAGCCATCATAGGGTCGTTCCACAATTTGATCAAGGATCCACTGGTGGCATTTGCCAAAAACAAATTCACACCATACTTTCATCACATACATATTGGTGTCGATGAAAAGAGGGATCCCGATTTCGGTGCTGTTCGATTCTTGTTGCAAAAGCGCCGTGGCATATTGATCTTCCAGGGCCAATTGCCCCTTGGCAATGGTAAGCAGGTCATCGTAGGTATATTGCATCCCGTGTTCCATCAGGTAAGCGCGCGCGAATTCGGGGCACCATTCCGATTGGTAATGATCGGCCAGTTCGCGGCAAAGCGTACTCTTACCGGTACTTTCCGGTCCGATCACCACGATACGCACTATTTTTTTATTTGCTGCCATGCCGGTTTTGTCTTCAGGATTTTAGAATAAATAGGACAGTTGGGATGATGGGCACCCGGTAGGTATCCGGTGCTCATCAGGAATTCATTCACGATCTCCCCACCGGTAAAACGAAAGGTCTTCTTAAACAGTTTGGTCCACTCTTCCCGGCTCAGCGGGTGTTGCTGATCGAGCCAGTTTTTAAAACTGCCGAATTCTTTCTGCAGCGTTAAAATGGTTTTGGCGTTTTCGATCGCAGCCTGCACCTTCAAACGGTTCCGGATGATGCCGGCATCGTTTAATAAGCGGTCTACATCTTTCTGTTTGTAACCCGCCACTTTTTTGATATCAAAATTATGGTAGGCTTTACGAAAGGTTTCCTGTTTTTTGAGAATGGTGGTCCAGCTCAGGCCGGCCTGATTGATCTCGAGTATCAGCCGGCAGAACAGTTCATCATCATCATGAATCGGAAATCCATAAAGGGTATCATGGTAATGACGATGCAATGCTTCGTCTTCCGGTTTCATGGCATTTATTGCGGAACAATAGCCGTTGGGTGCGTCCATACGATCAGGTTGTTTTTTCTTTCATCCAGGTTTTTTTCCATTCTACATAACCCCACCAGGCCAGAAACAGAAACAGCACATACATCAGGGTGAACAACATGAGGCCTTTATAAAAGTTAAGCGGAATGGCGATTATATTAGAGATGATCCATGCGATCCAGTTTTCGATCTTGCGCCTGGCCATCCACCACATAGCGGTGATGGCGGAGGCAGACACCAGCGAATCGAGCAGAGGGGTATTGCTGTTTGTCCACCGTACCAGTACAAAATAGATGAGTAACCAGAAGCCGGCAAAGAAGCCGATGCCGATACCCAGTTCTTTTTGATTGCACCAACTGATGGGAAAGGCCAGATGGCTTTCATCTTTTTTCTGCACCCAGTTGTACCAACCGTAAACACTCATCAGGAAATAATAGATGTTCAGTGAGGCGTCGGCATAGAGAGGGGGATCAACCGCAAAAAAATAAACCCATGCCGCGAGCAAAACGCCAATGATCCCGGTAGGATACACGAGCACATTATTTTTTCGGGCATACCAAACGCTGGCCACCTGTGTGATGGTGCTGATCCATTCGGGCCAGCGCGTATCACGGATATTTTGCAGAAAAGTGGACCAGATCTCAGTCAAACTCATGTTTCAAAGATAATGATCCTAACTATGGTCTGCGTTCGAATGGTAAGAATCACAAATCCGCCTGAAATCTGCATCTTTGCAGGAGAATTGATTACATATGAAAATTGCCTTTTTAGGAGCCGGAATGGTTGGAAGAACCATGGCGTTGGATATTGCGAAAGTACACACCGTTTGTTCCTTTGATCATAGCGAGGAGAATTTGAAAACCCTGCAGGCGCTGCATCCTGCTATTGAAACGAAAAGGGTGGATCTGCAGCATTACGAAAAATATCCTGAATGGCTGGGGGCTTTTGATCTGGTGATAACGGCCGTGCCGGGCTTCATGGGATATAAATGTTTGGAAGCAGTAATCGGTTGTGGAAAGAACGTGGCTGATATTTCTTTTTTTCCGGAAGATGTTTTACAGCTCGACCAACTGGCAAAAGAAAAAGGCGTAACCGTTATTACAGATATTGGTGTGGCTCCCGGCATGGGAAATTTGATTTTGGGGTATTATGATGAAAAGATGACAGTGAAACGATTTGAATGTTATGTAGGTGGATTGCCCCAACACCCCCAACCACCCTTTTTTTATAAAGCCCCCTTTTCGCCCATCGATGTAGTGGAAGAATATATCCGACCGGCCCGTTTCAAAGAAAAGGGGCAGATCATTACCAAGCCCGCGCTGACCGATCGGGAGATCATGCATTTTGATGGCGTGGGGGATCTGGAGGCGTTCAACACCGACGGGCTCCGGAGTTTATTATATACCATGCCGCATATTCCGGATATGATCGAAAAAACCTTGCGGTACAAAGGTCATATTGATGTGATCATTACCTTGAAGGAAGCGGGTTATTTCAGTGAAGAACCCGTGAACGTTTACGGTATACATATGACGCCACTTCGTTTTTCATCGGCCTTATTGATCGACCATTGGAAATTATTACCTGATGAAGAAGAGCTAACGGTGATGCGGGTGATTGTAGAAGGAGAACAGGAAGGTAAAGCTGCGCGTGTGGAATACAATATGCTGGATGTTTACGATAAGGTTTCAGGGTTGTCGTCGATGAGCAGAACCACAGGATATACCTGTACGGCAGCGGCCAATTTAATTCTTAATGGCCAATTCAGCGAAAAGGGTGTATTTCCGCCCGAGTTGGTAGCTAGTCATAGCGGTTGTTTTGATTTTGTACTGCAGTATTTAGCGGAAAGAGGTGTACACTGGAAAAAGAAATAATGGATCAGTCGTTTGCAGAAAGCGCTTTTTGCTTTCGGTGATTCATGACCACGCGAATTTGTTCGTAATCGAAGGCGTCGCCCAGAACCGCTTTGCAGGATGAAGCCGTGCATTGATCTCCCAGATCGATCAGCACTCTTTCAATACTAATAATTGTTTTTTCATCGAGCAATTCTGTAACGGCAATGCGACGCTGGAGTACTGCTGTAGACAGATGTCCCCAGATAGTAGAAACCGACAGGCCCCGTATCTCAGCAATAGCATTGGGGGAAGAACCGCTGTTGAAAAGATTCAGGGTTTCGGTGATGCTACCGCCTTTTTCTTTCTTAGCAGGTTTTTCGGCTTCAAAACCAGCATCGGCGAGACGCTTGTAGTTTTGTCCGCTTCCTGAATAGTTCATCGCCGGAAAGCGTGCCCGTTGCAGTTGATTTAATTTTTTCCAAACTTCATTTTCAAAATCGATCAGGGCACGGTAATACTGTGTAACCCGACTTCTTTTGCCTAATAATATTTTTTTCTCCTGCAGCGGTAATACCAACTCGTCGTGCAAGGCTTTTGTAAACCAGGGAAAGGCACGGTTGAGTGTTTCGCCAACGGCATGGCTTTCTTGTTGCAGCATTTCCGGATGAACCCAATTCGTCATTTTTAGAATGAACTTGTCGGCCACATCCATTTGTGCAACGAGCTTTTGCAGGCAATCCTGTACAAATTCGATTTCGCCGGCTTTGCTGACCAGTTCCTTTTTCGCCACAAACTCTTTTAACTCACGGGCCGATTTCAGCAGCGGTTTCCAATCGAAGAGACGAAGCAACTGGTGGATCTGAAATACTACTTTATCCTGTTCCAGAGCGGCTCCCAGTGTATCGGTATCCCGTTGTTGTTCTTCAAACCATTTTACTTCCGGGTTGGCAATGATGGAGTCACGCTGTATCTGTGAAAGTAAAACAACGCCCTCCAGACTGGTACAACGACTAAGTGCCACATACACCTGACCCGAGGCAAAGGATTGACCCGCATCTATAACTGCTTTTTCGAATGTTAGGCCCTGACTTTTGTGAATGGTAATAGCCCAGGCCAAACGAATGGGGTATTGTGTGAAAGATCCCAGCTCTTCTTCTTCTACTGATTCTTCTTCGGCATTATAGCTGTAACGGATATTCTTCCAGGTTTCTTTATCGAGTTTGATCGGGTCAGTGGATCCAATAGGTAAAACAACAATCTCTTCATTTGAAATAGAGCTGATCGTTGCAAGTTTACCATTATAATACCGGCGGCTTTCACCGCTGTCGTTTTTGATAAACATAACCTGTGCCCCTTCTTTTAATAACAGTACTTTGTCGGTCGGATAAGCATTCTCATTAAATTCTTTTTCGATCGCGGCTTCGAAGCGATATACAGGTGCAGCTAATTTCTCCAGATTGCCTCTGTTGATGGTATCTGCTTTTTTGTTGTGAGTGGTTAGCGTTATGGCATTCTCGAAAATATCGAGCGACTGAACACCCCGATAACGTTTATTCAATTCCTGAATATCTATCGGGCGCAGGTTATTATTTCGAACCCGATTGAGCAGATCAATGAAATGCTGTTCATTCTGCCGGTAGATCTTTTTCAATTCGATCTGTACCGGAGAACTGCGTTTCATTACATCGGCATTGAAAAAGAAAGGGCCTTTGTAATAAGGAGATAAAAGATCCCACTCCTCATGTTGAATAACAGGAGGCAACTGATACAAATCGCCGATGAACAACATCTGCAATCCACCAAAGGGTTGTGTGTTCTTCCGCACATGCCGAAGGATCACATCAATTGCGTCGAGGGTGTCACAGCGCAGCATACTTACTTCATCAATGATCAGGAGTTCGATTTCGCGAATCAGTTCCTTTTTGGGTCCGTTGAGCCGTACCTGTTGTAATAAGCTATGCGGATCGTTGAGCGGCTGATTGCTGAACCCTCTTTTATTACCCGGAATAAAAGGCCCAAAGGGTAATTGAAAAAGCGAATGAAGGGTTACGCCACCGGCATTTATAGCTGCAACCCCCGTTGGTGCAGCCACAACAGCATTTTTGCTGCAATGCTCTACGATATATTTCAAAAAAGTTGTTTTACCCGTGCCCGCTTTTCCTGTCAGGAAAACATGCCGGTCGGTATGCAGCACAAAATCGGCCGCCAACTCAAATTCCCTATTTAATGAATCCCTGGTCATGAATGTATAAGAGCTGCAATGATAGTCAAACGATGCGAATTAAACGAACAGAATACACCCGTCGGAGCCCGGAAAATTTCCGGACCCCAACGAATGCATATTCCGGTCAGACTTTTTTGCTCCCACTTAGTAAAAGCAACTCACTCACCTGCACTTCTGTGACAAATCGTTTCACCCCTTCTTTGTCCGTAAAACTGCGGTGTACTAACTTCCCTTCTACTACCACTTCCGTTCCTTTGTCCAGATACTTCTCGGCGATCTCAGCGGTTTTTCCCCAGGCAACCAAACTATGCCATTGCGTTTCATTCACTTTCTCCCCTTGCGTACTCCGGTAACTTTCATTCGTAGCAACACTGAAGCGGGCAAGCTTCTTTCCGGATTCGGTGGTACGCACTTCCGGCGATCCACCCAGGTTGCCTATCAATTGCACCCTGTTGCGTAAAGCATACATCGACATGATCATTTCTCTTTTACCGGTAGTAACAATACCGGTTATTATTAAATTTATTTCAGTAACTGATGGGCGCCCTCAATCAGTTACAGGGCAAATATGAGATGCAGGAAAGGGGAAAGTCGTATGATAAGCGTGTATATGTGAATACAACTAAATATAAGTGAGCATAAATGGAAAGCCCGTAAATTGTATGCCTAATGAATCCTGTGATGTATGAAGCAAATTATAGAACAACGTTTCTGCCTCTATTGTAATGATCCGCTCAAAGGTCGCAGCGATAAAAAATTCTGCGACGACCAGTGCCGGAATGCCTATAACAATGAAATCAAATCCATTCAACACAAAGAAATAGGCGCTATTAATAAAGTATTGGCCCGCAACCGGAAAATTTTAAAAACACTGCTGAATGGCGCCGGTCAACCTGTAGCCGTAAAACGGGATGAGCTGTTAATGCAGGGTTTTCATTTCAATTATATTACCCATAGCACCACGAATAAAGAGGGGAATATGATTTGCTTTTGCTACGACCACGGCTATTGGCCTTCCGGCAACGAAACCTACCTGATCATCGGCACCTGATCACTTTAATGATCTTGTTCTGATCTCTCTCTCGGTTACAGAATTTTGATGGGTGCCCGATATTAATCCGCGGCAGTTTGCATGCCCGCAGCGACATACAAAGGATTCCATATGCTCGTCGAGGAACACCGCATAATCCAGGGTCAGCTCCTCTCCTTTCTCAATATCGCGCAGCGCTATTACATTCAATCCATCGCAAACCGTATTGGCCGCACAGCTATGGTTCTGCGGCGCCCAGCCCGTTGGATCATCGTCCCATAATAAAAACACTTCATTGCTTACCGGATAAGCATAGCGGCGGAACAATTCCTTTTCATTCTCATTCCAGTTCTCTTCCACAAATCGTCGTGTAGCCAGTCGCTGCGACCGTTCTTCTCCGGCAAAAACCACTTCGCCTTTACGAAGGGGCTGACGGGCATAAATACCATAACCCGCAATGGAATTACCCCTAACCGCATATTTTTTCTGTTTTCGCTGATGACGGGCGATGCCCTCTGCGATCATGTGTTTCAGAAAACCAGCTTGTCCGATGCCGTCAAACTTTAGAATAAAATCGGCTGATCCTTCATAGCCATCTTTATAAAAAACCGAACAGGTGAAATTGATCTCGAGGAAAAACAATTTTCCTTCTGCATTCACCCGGAAGTCTAACCGCGCATACCCCACCCCGCCAAAACCCTTGAAGATCCGGGCAGCGGCATTACGTAATTCCTGATCGAGAGTGGCGTCGTTGCAGGGAACATTACAATCGGGATGTAATTCGGAGGTCTTTAACGCATAAGTCTTGAAATGTCTTCCTTCGGGAAACAGGTATTCCACCGGGCGAAAGACCGTACAGGATTTATCACTGGCAGCATCGGCGGCTACGAGAACGGTGAATTCGCGGCCGTCGATATATTCTTCTACCAGCAACGGACCATATTCTTCCAGTATTTCGTTTACTTTCTGCAACAGCTCTTCCCTGTTATGCACCAGTGAATGTTCATCTACGCCCAAACTGTCTCCGGCTTTCGCTGGTTTCACAAACAAGGGAAATTGTAAATGGGTGCAGGCACGGTCAATATCCTCCAGTGATTCGATCAGTTCGAATTGCGGAGTGGGAACCCCTTCACAATAGGCCACATATTTCATCAATTCCTTGGTGGGGTCGTAGAGCTTGGCATTGGGGCCCGTATGGGGCAGGTTCAATAATTCCAGACTATGGATCACATCAATAGACGGTACCTCCCATTCCAGATATCCCTCACAGAGGTTCACGAAAATATCATAGCTCTTTTTGCTGAGCTCTTTCAATTGACGGTAGGTAGTGAGTTTATTGAGAAATACAGTATCCACCGTGGCATCGGGCAATAAAGGAGCCAGATCGCGCGGCGGATCGTAGTTTTTATAATCCACGCCGGTGGTGGAATAATCGGGTTGCAATACGCAAACTTTCATACCAAAACTTCCTGTTGAACGAATAATGGGTTAGACTGGGTGACCGATCCAAAAGTATAAGATAAAGTTCGTATTAAAGCTATCTTTTATCTATTCCTTCCTGAATGATCTCCCCTACCAGTTGAGTGAAACTTTTATTCGACACTTTCAGTATAGCGCCAATGGAGGTAAAGTCTTCATCTTCACTTAAACCACATTGGGCATTTACTTCCAGCATGTATAATTTTCCGGTTTGATCATCTTTACGGATATCCAATCGGCCATATCCTTTTCCCCCCACGGCGCAATAGGCTTTTAAACTGAGCGACTTGATTTCTTCGGCCAATGCTCCTGTTACCGGGATGTATTCGTAAAAATTCTCGTTATTGGGCATGGGCGATTCATCTTCATAAATTTCCCATAAGCGATCAAAGGATAAAAACTTCTCTTTTTCGGGCAAAGAAGGATGGAAAACGCGTTCTACCGGTTCATAAACAATACAATTATCCGGATCGTCTGAATTACCCACAATAAATGAAGTGTATTCCGGACCCTGGATAAAGCGTTCTGCAAATAGTCCACCGGTGGTTAGTTGCCAGCCCCGGTATCCATCATTCAATTCAGCCACTCTGTCTTTTAGCTCCTGTTCGTTTTCCACCACATTTTTTACGGATACACCCATACTGCCGCCCGAAATAGCGGGTTTAATGATAAAGGGCGGTTTAATATGCCGGCAAATAGAATGGATCGATTCCGGGGTTCCGTCAATGATACCCCATTCGGGGGTGGCCACTCCGGCTTTATCAAAAGCCGTTTTCATGGGGATCTTTGAGGTAGTAATATCATAAAAAGCCGCATCGGATCCGGTGTATAACACGCCCTGTTTCTCCAATTCATGAATAACAGAAACGCCCGGCGTACCATTTAATTCATCGCCATCGCAAAGGTTTAATACCAGAGGCAGCTTACCATTGGCACTCTCTTTAATGTTACGGATGGTATCAGGAATATTATTGATGGTAACAGGCTGCCAGGCCCATTCGGCTTTCATTTCTTCAAATACCTGTGTATATTCTTTAAAGCTTTGTGAGAAGTCGTAATAGTATTGCAGGTTGGGGTCTTCTGTTTCCAGATGCGGTACCAAAACCCAGATCTTATAGGGACCAGATGGATCAATAGCGAGATTCATTCGTTCAGACTATTTCTGTGTTTACTTTCTGTGAAATTTGTTGCTGGATAAAATCGGTCAACCGGTATTGTGATAGGGTTTCAGTGGAGAGAAAAGAAGCACCCTGGATAAGCTGCATGCAATTGACAGCGCCACACTGGCAAACAAAGGGCTGGGCCATTTCCCATTCGGTAGAGGGATAGAAAAAGCGGAATTCATCGCCGGCCGCTATGTCTTTCAGCGCGATCAATTTCATTGATGTAGTGTCAAAAAAGATATTGGGATCACATCCATGATTGATATACTGAAGGAACTCGGGCTTCAGGGTAATATGTTTATTGATGCCCAATTGAACGGTTAAGTAAGTGGGCGTATCCGTTATTTCCCCAGCACCAAAATCACAGATCTCTTCTCCGGCAGTAAATGCTTTAGAGGCAGAAAGCTGGTGCTGACCGGTGGCATTGTTTTTTAACACATCGGCGAAGGAAGCACGAAACACAATGTCTCTTGAAACCGTTGCGGGGCGGGCGTTTGACATGAAGATGAATATTAATGGGTGTATAACTTTAAAGATAAAAAGATAAACCAATAAAAAAATTATTGAAGAGGTATTATTGAATAAAAGATCAAATAATTATCGATTCTTCAAAGCGGTATTTGTTAATTGAATGTTTATAACCATCTATAACAGTAGTTCATTTTTTTGATCCTGGGGTGTAATCCGGTTAACCAACGATTGATTCTTAAATGATTTGCAGATACAAATGGCGTTAACAAACGGTAGTCGTTACGCTGGTTTCCTGTTGTATATTGCATCGTAGAACAGTTGTTGTAATTCTTTATAAGATTGAATCTTAATCATTAATCGTGTATCGTAAAGCCATCTCGAAGGAACAGGCCCTGCAAAAAGCGCGTCATTTTTGTGCTTATCAGGAGCGTTGCCACAGTGAAGTGAAGGAGAAACTCTATGGTTTTGGCCTGTATAAACAGCAGGTGGAAGAGCTGTTATCGCAGTTGATTGAGGAAGATTACCTGAATGAAGAACGATTTGCCCGTCATTTTGCCGGGGGCAAATTCCGGATGAAGCAATGGGGCCGGGTGAAAATAAAATATGAGTTAAAGCAACGACAGGTGAGTGAATACTGTATTAAAAAGGCATTAAAGGAAATAGAGGAAGCCGATTATGAAAATTGTTTGGAAAAACTGGCGCAGAAAAAATGGGATAGTATAAAGGGTGATGGGGTGAACCGGTTCACCAAAATGAGTAAAACCACCGATCATTTATTACAAAAAGGGTTTGAACCGGAACTGGTTCGGCTGGTTATAAATAAATTGAGTAATTGATGCTAATCGTATAAAATCTCCTAATACCTGTTCTATGGATCAAAAGATCATCAACCTGTACGATGAGTACACCCATGCTCCATTAAGCCGCGATGTATTTATCAAAAGACTGGTTACCCTAACGGGCAGCATGGCTGCCGCACTCTTATTACTTCCGCAATTGGAAGGGAACTATGCTATGGCCCAAACACGGGTGATGGATGAGGATCTTTTCACCGAAAGAATACATTATACTGCTGCCGCCGGAACCATGAAAGGCTATCTGGCCCGTCCTAAAAAAGAAGGCCGGTACCCTGCAGTAGTGATCATTCATGAGAACCGCGGCTTGAATCCACATATTGAAGATGTTACCCGCCGGGCTGCCAAAGCCGGATTTCTGGCCCTGGCTCCCGATGCCCTATCCATTCTTGGAGGTACACCCGCCAACGAGGATGAGGCCCGGGCCCTGTTTCAAAAGCTGGATCCAATACAGAGTACGGCCAATTTTGCAGCCGCATTTAAATATCTGGCCTCCCGTAATGATAGTAATGGTAAAATGGGCTGTGTTGGTTTTTGCTGGGGCGGAGCCATGGCCAATCAGCTTGCTGTACATGTTCCGGAATTAAAAGCTGCCGTTGCTTTTTATGGCCGACAGCCTGAGGCAACCGACGTTCCTCAAATAAAAGCAGCCATCCAATTACACTATGCTGCACTTGACGAGCGGATCAATGCAGGTATTGCCGCCTACGAAGCGGCTTTGAAAAACGCTCAGCATCCGTATGAATTGTTTATGTATGAAGGGGTTAATCATGCCTTTCATAATGATACCTCGGCTGCCCGTTATAATGAAACGGCTGCAAAGCTGGCCTGGCAACGCACGATCGACTTCCTGCACAAAAACTGTGATTAAGCGATTTTACATATTGCTGGTCACTACGATCCTTTAGTATCTTTACCAAAATGTAAAGATGAAAAGGCTTCGACGTATTCTACTGCTGTTGGGCATTGTGTTGATCGCCCTGTGTGCATTGGCATTCTTTTTTATTTCTCCTATAACCAAGTACCTGATCGAGAAATATGATGTTACCTATACCGGTCGTGAGATCCGGATCGGGAGCCTTTTTCTGAATTTTTTTACCGGCTCCGCCACAATCGAAGATTTTGTATTGTATGAGAAAGACGGTAAAACACCCTTTTTTAAAGCATCCAAACTCGAAACAAGGATCGTTCTGAAGAAGATATTGGTGGGTACTTACGATATCACCCGGGTGCAGTCGGTGAATCCTGAAGTAACCATCATTCAAACCGGCAACCGGTTTAATTATGATGATCTCGTGCGAACCATTTCCGGAGAAACAACAGATACGGCTAAAAAGAAAGACCAGGATCCCCTGCATCTAATCATACGAAATATTGATATCAGCAACTATGCCATCACTTACATTAACAAAAGCCCTTATAATAAGATAGCGATCAACAAGGGATATATCCGGATTCCCCTCATTGCCTGGAATGATCCAAAATTAAGTGTGGCAGCGGGATTCCGTTTTTCAACAGGCGGGGCGCTGGATACGCAAACCGACTACAATGAAAAATCCGGCGCGTACCATACCGGGGTTTCTATAAAAGATTTCAATCTTGCGATGCTGTATCCTTATTTAAAGGATTACATGAAAGTAAAGTCACTGGACGGATTGCTGTCGAGTCAATTACAGGTAAATGGCAATGCCAATATTCCGGAAAAGATTGCCGCTAACGGAACGATCTCTTTAGCGAATATGTCGATCGTGGATAATACCGGCGAAAAACTGATCGCCTGTGAGAAAACAGAAGTGGTGGTGGATTCGATCAATACCGAAAAGAATCTCTATGATCTCAAAACCATCACACTCGACAAACCCTATGTAAAATTTGCGATGTACGACGATGGATTCAATTATGAGCGCATCCTTACCTCTCCGGCAGAAGTAAATGGTACCGTTCCCGAAGAAGCCACTTATGCGAATGTATTTCAAATGATAGCGGCCTACACACAGGATATTGTAAAAGAATATGTGGTGAGTAATTACAACGCCGATCAGTTATTGATACGGGAGGGCAAACTGGTATTCACCGATTATACAATGGAGGATAAGTTTCAGTATGAACTGGATCAGTTGCAGGTACTAAGCGATAAGATCAATAGCTCGAATAGTCGTATTGCTCTTGAAGTAAGCTCATTATTGAATCGCTCAGGTAAAATGTCGGGAAGTTTGTATGTAAATCCTGAGGATTTAAAGGAAATGGACTTTGATGCCAGTATATCTGATATTGCCGTATCCGATTTTAACCCTTATTCCAAACATTTTGTCGCAACGCCTTTTTTAAGTGGAAGGGCTTTTTACAACAATAAAACCAGTATTCATAATAGAAAACTCGA
Source organism: uncultured Chitinophagaceae bacterium (assembly GCA_964555605.1). Classification (GTDB taxonomy): domain Bacteria; phylum Bacteroidota; class Bacteroidia; order Chitinophagales; family Chitinophagaceae; genus Endoryza. The sequence continues at coordinate 82,341 of CAZKSY010000008.1, forward strand.
CAACAGGAATGATCTGGTGATCTATCAGATCAAGGCCGGCAAGAAGGTAAAGAATAAAACGGCAATGAATATACCGGTACGATTGGCAGTATCTCTGTTGAAGGACGTAAAGGGTGATATAAAATTCAGTATCCCGGTAACCGGTAGTCTGGATGACCCTAAATTCAAATGGGGTAAGATCGTTTGGCAGGTAGTAAAAAACTTATTGGTAAAAGCAGCTACGGCGCCTTTCCGTTTGCTCGCCGGAAAATTCGGTGGGGGCGAAACGGATTATAAAGAGATCCTGTTTGATTATTCCCAAACAGGGTTCACGGCAGCGCAAACAGCACAAGCTGATAAGCTGGTGGCGATGATGCAGAAAGAACCCGATATTAAACTGGAGTTGATGCCGATGGTGAATAAGGAAGATGAAACGGAATACGTGGGCGTAAATCTGGCCAAACGGGCCTATCTGAAATTTAATGATACAGCTACACTGGATGCCAATCAGCAGAAAGCGCTGATGGCCCTCCCTATAAAGGACTCTGCCTTTAATGCGTTCCTAGAAACCAAAACAGGCCCCCTCCGGCTGCAGTCAACGCAGGATAAATGTATTGCTTATATCGGCGCTGAAAAAGTTGCGGCATTAGTTGCAGGCAGAGCTCAATACCGCAAGCAATACATCACCGATTATTTTGTAAAGCAGAAAGGAATCGCACCCGATCGATTATTATTTACAGAGCCCAAAGATCAGGCGCCACTCTCCAGAAACGAGCCCCCTAAGTTTTTGATCAATGTGGCCGTGAAAGAAGAATAAATGCGGCTGATCGTTATACATAAAGCGAGCCCCGTTTACAATTAGTAAACGGGGCTCGCTTTATAAATGGAGGTCTGTTGATTATTTCTTAGTCTCCAGCAATTTGAAGAACTGATCCAGTTGGGGCAGGATCACGATACGGGTGCGACGGTTGAGGGCACGATTGTTCTTATCGGCATTATCGGCGATGGGCTTGTATTCGCCACGACCGGAAGCGGCCATTTTAGAAGGATCGAGACCATATTTGGTTTGCAGTAAACGAACCACTGTTGTAGCGCGCTTTACACTGAGATCCCAGTTGTCGACCAGTAACCCGTTTTTGTAAGCAACATTATCCGTATGGCCTTCTACCATATATTCCATATCAGGCTGTGCTTTTAAAACCTGTGCTACCTTACCCAGTACTTCCATTGCTTTAGGGGTTACTTCATAGCGACCGCTTTTGAAGAGAAGTTTATCGGAGATATCGATATACACTACACCTTTATCAACTTTGATATTGATATCCTCATCTTCCATATTACCGATGGCGCCTTTCAGGTTCATCACCAGGGCCATATTCAGTGAATCTTTGCGGGCCATAGATTCCTGGAGGGTTTGGATATAAGCGTCTTTGGCACCTATATTTTCCAGTGATTTCTTAATGTTATCAGCCTGTTGGGAGGAGATCACAGAAAGATCCTGCAATTGTCTTAATGCTTGTGTGTTGTTCGCCTTGAGAAAGTCGATCTGTTTATTCAAACCATCTACTTCAGCCTGCAAGCCGGTGTTTTTCCGGATCAGCTCGGTTTTTTCGTCGGAGCAATTTTTGAGTTCTCCCTGAACGGTGGTATAGTTTCTGTTCAGGATCTCATATTTGGCAGCCGCTTCGGTTTGCGCTGCTTTGAATTTTTTACTACTAACGCAGGAGCTCAGCACAAGTGCTGAAGCAAAGCCAATGACCAGTAATCGAGTTTTCATGTAAGACATATAATGTTTAAAAAAATAATGAGCAGGAATTCAATTTAATTCCACAAGCAAATTTACCGCCTAATTTTTTTTAACGTACTTTTTTGTGTAGAAAATGCAGGAATTGAACCAAATCATATCAATCGTTTGTTCCGAGGTGACGAAGGTCAAGCTCAGGGCGTGCGCCTTCAAACTGTGCAAAGAAGTTTAGAATTTTTCTCATATCAGCGTCTTCATTATCTCCGGTGAGGAAAGGGGGCGCGAATACCATGGTCTTGGTTTTAAAATCCATCGCTACCATAAGGATGGGCACTTCTGCTTTTTGCGCGATATGATAAAAGCCCGTGCGCAGGCGATCCACTTTTTTCCGGGTGCCCTCCGGCGCCATGGCTAATAGGAATTTTTCATTTTTACGAAACAGATCGGCCGCCTGATCCACCACACCATTCGAACTGAAACGATCCACCGGCGTACCTCCCAGCCAACGGAACAGCCATCCGAAGGGTCCATCGAATAATTCTTTCTTGCCCAGAAAACGTGCGTGATGAATACCGAGAATACTGCGTGCTGCAAAACCAACCACCACATCTTTCCAACTGGTATGTGGTGCAACGATCATCAGCATCCTGGGAATTTCTTGCGGAAATTTTCCGGATATTTTCCAGCCACTGAGCCACCACCATATTTTCCAGAAAGGACGAAGCATTATGGTAAGGTAGGGAATTTTGGGGAGAAGGGGGGTGAGGGGTGAGAGATGAGAGATGAGAGGTGAGAGGTGAGAGGTGAGAGGGGAGAGAGGGGTCGAAATCACCGCGCCTTTGCGCCTTCGCAGTTAAATGTATTTATCAAAGAGGCTTAACCGCCAGGGCGCAAAGGCGCGGGGATA
>CAZKSY010000008.1:85070-88706 GCA_964555605.1 uncultured Chitinophagaceae bacterium
GTTAAATGTATTTATCAAAGAGGCTTAACCGCCAGGGCGCAAAGGCGCGGGGATACGCGAGGGTCTGTTGATTGAATTCAGTATCTTTCCTGAAACCAATTACATGAACTGCTATTCTATTTTGAAACGGGTTGTAACGCTTACTCTTTTTCTTTCCCTCCTTCTTTCCACTTCGTATTCTCAAGACCTTAAATCGGGTGGAGTATTAAAACCTGAGCAGGCTAATATGGATATCAGGCATTATACCTGGGCCATGAAAGTTGATCCGGACCAACAACGTTGGGATGGATATACCGAAATACGGCTGCAATTAAAAAAGGCAAGCAATATATTATTGTTTGATCTGTGGAATGGATATACCATAACGGAGATCTTAGTGAACGGACAAAAGGCCGCGTTTACACATGCCAATAATCTGATTCATATAACAGGCGCCAATGCCTGGGAGGCCGGTACGCTTACAGTAAAGATCACCTATGGTGGAAAGCCGGGTATTGCGGTGCGCGCTCCCTGGACGGGTGGAATTCAATGGGACAAAGACAGCAAAGGCAATCCTTTTATAGCGCTTACCTGTCAGGGTGAAGGCGCACAGATATTTTTCCCCTGTAAGGATCATCCGAGTGATGAACCCAATGAAGGGGCAGACCTGATCATCACAGTGCCGAAGGGCCTGTTTGTGGCGGCTCCGGGCTTGTTGCAGCGTCAGAAGAATAAGGGAAAGGAAACGACCTTTCACTGGAAAACGAATTACACGATCAGCAATTATTGCATTGTTTTTAATGTGGGGAAATTCGTACCGGTTACCAGAACCTATACGTCTATAGAGGGGAATAAGATTCCCATGGTGTATTATGTATTGGAAGAGAATAAAGAGAAAGCGCCTCATTTATTAGAAATGATGGAAACGACCTGCAGGGTATTGGAGAAATATTTTGGTGAATATCCTTTTGCCAGGGAAAAGATCGGCTTGTGTGAAACGCCGCATCTGGGAATGGAACATCAAACCAATGTGGCTTATGGAAACAAGTATAAATACACCACTGTAGGAGGAAAGGATTGCGACTGGCTTTTGAATCATGAGTTTGGCCATGAGTGGTGGGCGAACAAAGTGAGTAATATCGATTGGGCGCATATGTGGATACAGGAAGGTATTTGTACCTATGGGGATAATTTATATTACCGTGAAATGGAAGGCGAAGCGTCTTATATGAAGCGTATGCAACAGATCGGGCGTACCCTGAACAGTCCGATTCCAGTAGTAAGAGGCGAAGAAGTAGATTCCGATTCGGCTTATGCCGCACCGATCTATGCCAAGGGCGCTTTTTTTATGCACTCCCTGCGTTTTGTGATTGGCGATTCCATTTTCTTTCCCACATTGAAAAAGCTGGCGACAGCACCGGAATATACCTATGACAATATGGTACATACGAATGATGTGGAGGCTTTGTTCAGTAAGGCCTCGGGCACGGATCTGAAGCCTTTTTTCGATTTTTATTTGCGAACAGCCAATAAACTGGAGTTTCTGGTAAAGCAAACAGATGAAACGGGCTATACCATTTCGCTTCGAAACATCAATATGACGCTGCCGGTATGGATCAAGACTGATGCGGAAATTAAAAAAGTGTGGATCGATAAAAAGGGCATCAAGATCAAGAGCGCCGGTATGCCACAGGTAGATCCGGAAATGTACTATCTGAAGCGCGTGATCATGGAATGAGTCTATTTTTATAGTTCCGCCGTTACAACTATCTTGCAGGCTTAATTGCTTGTTATGTACCACTACAATGTTTTTCCTTCAAAAGAGCATTCCAGCACCCAATCTGAATTGGAAGCCTGGGTGCGCAACATGGCTGATCATATGCAGCCCGATAGTATTCACTGGTGTAATGGATCACAGGAAGAATACGATCAACTCTGTCAGTTACTGGTAAACAAAGGAACCTTCATCCGGCTGGACCCGAAAAAGCGACCGAATAGCTTTGCCTGTTTCAGTGATCCGAGCGACGTAGCGCGGGTGGAAGACCGTACGTATATCTGTAGCCGAAGAAAAGAAGATGCGGGTCCAACCAATAACTGGATGGAGCCCCGTGAAATGAAAAATACGCTGGAGGGATTGACCAAAGGCGCTATGAAGGGGCGGACCCTTTATGTGATCCCCTTCTGTATGGGTCCTGTGGGATCCTCCCTTTCCCGATATGGCGTACAGATCACCGATTCGGAATATGTGGTGGTGAATATGCGCATCATGACCCGGATGGGAGATGCTATTCTGCCGCATATTTATAAAAAAGGATATGTAAAATGCGTGCATAGTATTGGTGCGCCATTGGAAGCGGGTCAGCAAGACAGCCGCTGGCCCTGTAATCCCACGGTAAAGTATATATCGCATTTTCCGGAAGAGCGTTTGATCATTTCCTACGGAAGTGGGTATGGTGGTAATGCGTTACTGGGTAAAAAATGTTTTGCCCTGCGAATTGCTTCTGTGATGGGACATGAGGAAGGATGGCTGGCCGAGCACATGTTATTGTTGGGGGTAGAATCGCCGCAGGGCGAAAAGACCTATGTGGCGGCTGCTTTTCCAAGTGCCTGTGGTAAAACAAATTTTGCCATGATGATTCCTCCGGCTGGTATGGGTGGCTGGAAAGTGACCACTGTAGGAGATGATATTGCCTGGATCCATAAAGGGGAGAATGGAAAATTGTATGCGATCAATCCGGAGGCAGGCTATTTTGGCGTGGCACCCGGTACCAATGCGAAAACCAACCCGAATGCGATGGAGTCGATCAAATCGAATACCATCTTTACAAACGTGGCGGTTACCAGCGATGGGGATGTTTGGTGGGAAGGAATGACCAAAGAGATTCCTGATGGATTGACCGATTGGCACGGACAGCCCTACGATAAGAACAGTGGAAAACCAGCGGCACATCCCAATGCGCGGTTTACGGCACCAGCCTATCAAAATCCGGTGATTGATGCCGAATGGGAAAATCCGGAAGGTGTTCCCGTTTCTGCATTTATTTTCGGAGGAAGAAGAAGCACTGCCGTACCTCTGGTATACCAATCGTTCAACTGGAGTTTTGGAGTGTATCTGGCAGCCACCATGGGAAGTGAAATGACGGCTGCTGCATTTGGCGAGATCGGTAAAGTGCGGAGGGATCCGTATGCCATGCTGCCATTCCTTGGGTATCATATGGGGGAATACTTTAATCACTGGTTGCAGTTTGGCCGCGATCTGCCCAATGCGCCCCGGATTTTTGGAGTGAACTGGTTCCGTAAAAACGATAAGGGAGAATTTGTGTGGCCGGGATTCGGCGAAAACCTGCGCGTGCTGAAATGGATCGTGGGACGCGTGAAGGGAAAAACCTCAGCAGTAGAATGTCCGATAGGTTGGAGGCCCCGCCATCGCGATATGGATTGGACCGGGTTGGAAGATTTTCCAAAAGAAAGTTTCAATCAGATCATGATGGTAGATCGCGAATTGTGGAAGCAGGAGTTATTATCACACGAAGAGTTATTCTCCAAATTATATGATGAGTTACCTAAAGAGTTCCTGTTTATGCGGGAGTTGCTGTTGTCGTCTTTGTGGCGTTCACCAGCGGCGTGGGCATTGGCGCCGGAGAGGGAGTGAGGGGG
>CAZKSY010000009.1:0-27848 GCA_964555605.1 uncultured Chitinophagaceae bacterium
GTGCAACTGGTTTCCGATAAAGATCCTGTTTGTGGCATGACTGTTGGAACAGAACCTGCAGATACAACACTGCTCAACGGAAAAGTATACGGCTTTTGCTCCGATGATTGTAAGGAGACATTCTTAAAAGACAGTGCTGCTGTAGCTCACCATTAAAATTTACTTTATGTCAACTGAACCGCAAAACAGACGAACCTTTTTGAAAATGTCGGGTATGGCCGGTGCCGCCCTGGTAATACTTCCTTCCTGGCGCCCCAATGAATCGCTGCTGAGCCCGGTATCGGTAATGGGCTACAGGCAAGACCCGCTTCCTTATCCGTACCACGCCCTGGAACCGGTGATCGATGCGCAAACCATGGAGCTGCATTATAGTAAGCACGCCGCTGCCTATGCGAAAAATATGAATGATGCACTGGTGGCAGAAAATGTGGATACGGCCGTTACAACGATCGAATTGCTGTTGCAAAATATCAGTAAGTATTCTGCCAAAATGCGCAATAATGCCGGTGGCCATTACAATCATGAATTGTTCTGGAAATTGATGAAAGCTCCTGATAGCGCCAATGCACCCGGAGATCAGATCGCCGAAGCCATTCAACGCGATTTTGGTGGATTTGAAAACTTCAAAAAGCAGTTTGCTGCAGCCGCTACGGGTCGTTTTGGTAGTGGATGGGCCTGGCTTGTGCTCAATAAACAGAAAAAACTGGAAATCGGTTCTTCTGCCAATCAGGATAATCCATTGATGGATGTTTCCGAATTAAAAGGGTATCCCTTACTCGCACTCGACGTTTGGGAACATGCCTACTACCTGAAATATCAAAACCGCCGGGCCGACTATATCACCAATTGGTGGAATGTAGTGAACTGGGGTATTGTTAATGAACGTTTGAAATCTGTTAAATAATGAAATCTGTTTTCATAAGCTTATTGGTTCTGTCTGCTGTTTTTAGTGTATCCTGCGCCGATAGCAACCCTACCGACAGGGCCAATGCGTTTTCCGAAAAGCCCAAAACCCTGGAAGACTCGTTGGTGCATGAAGTACTGGAGGGACATGATGTGGCTATGGCCAAAATGATGAAACTGAGTAAATCGTTAACCCGGGTAGATCAAATGCTGGATAGTGTAAATAAGATCCCTGCTGCAAAACAGAACAGGGAGTATAACGCCGCATTACAGCAACTGAAAGAAAAACTTACCTATGCGGAAATGGCCATGAATACCTGGATGGATGAATTCAAACTGGATACCTTAAAAGATCATAGTGACCTGCGTATTACATACCTGCAAAATGAAAAGACGAAAGTGAACAAGATGCGCGAGGCCGTTTTAAGTAGTCTGGTTCTGGCCGATTCCCTTTTGTTGCGCAAATGAGCGCCTGGAACAGATCAGCAGGTAAACAAGACCGGCGACAAATAGGTTTACCCATTCAAAACGGGGGTAATACGATTGACCACCCAGTAACAATGTAGGGAGCAGGGCTGATAAACTTATGGCCACAAACCACCAGCGTTCCTTTCCTTTTAACACCCGCCATGTCATAACGTATAACAGGCTGCCAAGCGGAATGAAGAGCAATGCGATCAATACTCCGGAAGCAAACCCCTGTAATGGATGAATCCCTGCATAGGAGAACAGTTTAACGGCCATGGTTTTGATCCATTGCATCGCTACTGAATCGCCGGGATATAAAGTAAGATAGCCATAGCTGTTGGAATAGGTCGATAGCCATTTCCATTCCCCTGCATAATACAAATTGTGATACAGCGGCAGCAGCAGTATAACTACATAAGCAATGATTCCCTTCACATTGATCTGCTGTTGAAGGTAAAGCCAGATGATGATTAATACAGAAGCCATAACCAGATTCTGCCTGACGAAAGGTATCAGCGCCAGTATCACTGTTGCCCATCCATTTTTCTTTTGAAGCAGGGCTGCAAACGCCAGTAAAAAAAGACTGATGAGCAGCCATTCAGACAGTCCCATTAAAATCAATTTTACAACAAAGGGACTTGATAATAGTATAAAAAGCAGCCAACCGGTTTCCAGTCGTTGCCGGTTATAAAATTTATTATACGCAGCGAGAAAAAGCAACAGGCTGCTTATAAAAAGAAGCATGTTGCTTAATTGAAACAGGCGATTCTCTTCTCCCGCCAGGGCCAACCAACCCGCTACATAGTATTTATAGCCGGGTTGAAAAAGAAACACTTTCCGATCGGTGCCAAACACCAGATCGTCTGCACCCCATAAGTTCCCCGTTTGAGCAATATGGTTGGCCATTAAATGATAACGGTAACCATCATCCTGTGGTAAATAATGGTACGACTGCCACCATAATGGGGCAAAGGGGAGCATCAGCAAAAGGAAACTACCTAAAACAATTAATGCTGTTTTATAATTCAGGTGCCGGGTATAAAGAAAATACAAGGCGAGGGCCGTACATGCAGGAAGGGGGATATAAAATGCCAGTAAAGCTTTCCCATTCGACAACGTAAAACCATTTGCCATCGGGACGCAGCAAAACAGGGCCACTACGACCAATACAAATCCCGTAATAATGATCAGGTATTGTTTCAAGCAGGTTATTTTGGGCCAGCCGGTTAAACGGAACTGCTACAACCCATTAACCTTTTCTGGCATCAATATGCTGGCAGAGCGCTCCGAAGATATCCTCAATCGAGCCTTCTCCCTTAACGCCTTCTACTTTATCAAATTTGCTGTAATACTCAGCTACCACAGCCGTTTTCTTCTCATATTCTTCAATGCGTGAACGGATCACCGATTCATTGGTGTCATCACTGCGACCGGAAGTCTTGCCACGGTTGAGTAGGCGGGAAACCAACTCTTCCTTGCCAACCTGCAGGGCGAGTACCACAGCAATGGAGGTATTTTTCTGTGCCAGTAATTTATCGAGCGCCTCGGCCTGGGCAGTGGTGCGGGGAAACCCATCAAACAAAAAGCCTTTTGCCTGCGGATTATTTTCCAATGCTGAATTGATCATTTCAATCACTACCTCATCCGGCACCAGCTGTCCTTTGTCCATAATGCTTTTAGCAGCCAGGCCCAGCGGGGTTTGTGCAGCAATTTCACTACGAAGCAAGTCACCGGTACTCAAATGTTTGAGACCATAACGGGCAATAAGTTTTTCGGATTGCGTTCCTTTTCCACTTCCGGGAGGGCCAAATAAGATTAAATTGAACATGATCTTTTCTACCTTGGTATTTGAACAAATATAAACCATAGGTGTTAGAATTTTCCTAACATTTTCATGATTTATATCAGCCAATTAAATGTTAACAGTTGTTCGTCGGCAAGCCTGTTTCACCCACAGGTATTGGTCTGTTTGTAGATTTGCTTTAAATAAAACCCGGAGAGCATGAAACAGCGAATTTGTATTGTTTTAGCCATGTTGCTGGCCACTGGTTTGCAACAATGCTCCTATTCTCAATCGAAATCAACGCCTAAAACAGCACGTATGGATAATAAAAAATCAGGGAATGCGGTCTATTCCAGAACCGATACATCCCGCGTAAATCTGAGCGAAGAGGAATGGAAGAAAGTGTTGCCTGCCGATGTTTATTATATCGCCCGTCAAAAGGGTACAGAACGTCCATGGACCAGTAAGTTTGAGAAGTTCGATGAGGTGGGAACGTACTATTGTGCCGCATGTGGCAATCCGCTTTTTAAAAGCAATACCAAATTCGATAGTGGTTGCGGCTGGCCCAGCTTTTACGAGCCCATTTCAAAAGGCAGCATCATTTATACGCCCGATAATACCCATGGCATGAATCGTACCGAAACACAATGTGGTCGTTGCAAGGCACATCTGGGACATGTGTTTGATGATGGGCCGCCTCCAACGGGATTGCGCTATTGCATCAATGGAGTGGTGCTCGATTTTGAAAAAGCGAAAGAAGCAGAGCAGAAGTATAATAAAAAGGGATGACCCCATTTTATAAAGGAAAACCTGATCAGTTGCTGGTCAGGTTTTTTTATGCCTTTCGCTTTTGAAAGGAGATCAGTACACCACTTCCAATTACGAGCAGGAGACCGATGAACCCTGCGGCGTCTGGCCAGGCATCTCCTAAAAAAATACCAATGCTCATTGCAAATACGATATTGCTGTAACCGATTGCCGCTACGATGCCGGCCTTATCGCTCGAATAGGCCCTGGTAACAAAATACTGTCCTAATAAAGCCGATAGTCCAAATCCGGTCAGTAATAAATACGACCAGCCTTCCGGCAATTTAAATGCAGGGAAAAAGAAATCGTCGCAGGGAACGTGCAATAATCGGCCAATACCCATACTTAAAAGAGGCAAAACGAGTCCGCCGGTAAGAAAAGACAGAACGATCACTCTGGCTTCATAATGTTTATTCAGTTTTCCAATGGATAGATAGGCAAAAGCTGAAAACAACCCATGAAGGATGCCGATACCATGAAAACCAAGGTTGAAATCGCCCTGCGGTTTATAGATGAGGAGAATGCCGGTAAATCCTGCCACAATACAGATCCAGGCGAGAGTACCCAGACGTTCTTTGAAAAAAACCGCAGAAATGCCAGCGATATAAAAAGTATTGATCGAATTATACGTCATGGCAGCACCTAAAGGGATATGCAGGATCAGATAGATGAGGGTATAAAGTGCCAGTGTCCCCATCAACCCGCGAAATGCCAGCAAGCCCAGTTTCCCGCCACTTTGTTGGGGCGGACGGTGGAGAAAGGAGATGCTTAAAAAAATGATACCGGTTAAATTCCGGTAGAAAACCAGTTGCGGCGCATTGAATTCCGTTTTTAATACTTTGGCAAATCCGCTCATCAGTGAAAAACTGAAGCAAGCCAGCAACATATAAAGAATTCCGGCATATCGGGAACGTGCTACCATTCGGGTGAAATAGACCCCGAAGATAAAACATGCGGCCTTAGGCTACTTCACCAATTATTTTAGCCGGTATAGGCGCGGGTTTCTAATTGTATTCTTCCCCAATCAAAAGGTTATCTTCGCGGCGTGAAAAGAAATAAAAAGAATATCGTTCTGCAGAACGTACTGGTGGAAACACATGCAGGAGAAGGTCGTTGTTTGTCGCGCATCGACGGCAAAGTGATCTTTATTGAAGAAGTGGTGCCGGGAGATGTGGTAGATGTGCGGTTGTCTAAAAGTAAAAAGGACTGGGGCGAAGGCCGTCCGGTGGCCTTTCACAGCTATTCATCCGATCGGGTAACACCTTTTTGTGAACATTTCGGAATCTGCGGTGGTTGCCAGTGGCAGATGCTCCCCTACGAAAAGCAACTTGAATACAAGCAACAGCAGGTATATGATACCCTGCAGCGTATTGGTAAGGTATCCCTGCCTGAATTGCTTCCTATTCAGGGCGCAGCCGAACAACGTTACTACCGCAATAAGATCGAATACACTTTTGGTAATAAGAAGTTCCTGACCGAAAACGAGATCCGAAACCCGGAAATCAATGCGTTCTCGGATGTGGCCGGTTTTCATGCCCGGGGTTTCTTTGATAAGGTAGTGGATATAAATGCCTGTCATTTACAGGCCGAGCCCACCAATGCCATTCGGTTGGCGGTGAAAAATTTTGCCCTGCAAAAAGGCTGGCCCTTTTATGATATCCGCATGCATACGGGCTTTATCCGCACCATGCAAATTCGTTTATGCCGTACCGGTGAGTTAATGGTGAATGTGGTATTTGCTACCGACGATCCCTGCCGGAATGAATTACTCGATCATTTATTACAGGCGTTTCCGCAGATCACTACGTTGTTATACACAGTGAATACGAAATTCAACGACAGCTTGTACGATCTGGAACCACAAACCTATTTCGGAAAGGGGTATGTGGAAGAAACCCTGGAAGAATTCCGATTCAAGATCGGCCCTAAATCATTTTTTCAAACAAATACCGCTCAGGCAGAAAAATTATATCAGATCACGCGTTCGTTTGCCGAATTAACCGGCAAAGAGATCGTGTATGATCTTTATTGCGGCACGGGTAGTATCGGTATTTTTGTTAGCAAGGGAGCGCAAAAGATCATTGGTGTAGAAACCATTGCGGAAGCCATTGAGGATGCAAAGGAAAATGCGTCGCTGAATGGTATTGAACACGGCCATTTTTTCGCGGGTGATGTTATTAATGTTTGCGACGATGCTTTCTTTGCCGCACATGGAAAGCCAGATGTGATCATTACCGATCCGCCACGGGCCGGTATGCATGAGAAGCTGGTACAGAAATTACTGGAGATGGAAGCGCCGCTGATCGTGTATGTAAGTTGTAATCCGGCCACACAGGCCCGCGATCTTAATTTGCTGGGAGAGAAGTATGAAGTAACACGCATACAGCCGGTCGATATGTTCCCGCATACCCATCATATTGAAAATGTAGCACAGCTACGCTTGCGAAAATGAGCCCTTATAAGCGAAAGATTCCGAAATTTACCCATCGCAAAATAAAATCACGTGTATAGAAGCCAACCTTTTCCGCCGCTTACTACCATGATCAAGAACCTGATGATCATTAATGCACTGTTGTTTTTTGCCAAACTGGTCTTTGCGCGCAATGGGGCGGTTGATCTGGACGGGATCCTGTCGCAGCATCATTTTTTATCACACGATTTCCGTCCCCATCAATTACTCACTTCTGTATTCATGCATGGGTCCTGGGGGCATCTCTTTGGAAACATGCTCGGATTATATCTTTTTGGCTCCAAGCTGGAATTGGTGTGGGGCCCCCTGCGTTTTCTGAAATTTTATCTTATTTGCGGGGTAGGGGCCAGCATCATTAGCGGAACAGCTACCTATCTGGAAACCTATAGTTTGGTCCAGGAATTTGACCGTGCCATTGCCGCCGGAGGCTTCCGGGATTTCGCCGATATATACGAGCGCTATGGGCTGGGTGCCTGGAGTGAACCGCCCATCCAAACACTCTATCAGAATTGGGCCAGCGCCCCCGATAATACCGAATACGCCCGTTTGGCACTTGACTCACTGATCGTGGTGAGAGAGGTGCAGGTTAGTGGCATTGCCCTGGGCGCATCCGGTGCCGTTTTCGGCATTATGGCAGCCGCAGCTTATATGTTCCCGAACGATTACCTCATGGTGAATCTCTTCATTCCCATGAAAATAAAATATGCCGTACCTGTTTATGCGATCATTGAACTGTATCTGGCCCTCCGGAATAACCCGGGCGACCAGGTAGGGCATGTGGCGCATCTGGGCGGGGCGGTAATTGGATTTTTATGGGTATACTTCAGCTACCGGAGGAAAAACCGGCGGCTTTTCTAAACCCTGAACCCTCCGGCATCCCGATTGTTAAAAGGAATAGAAAGCGGAAGAGTGGGACGGACAGCCCGTCAACTTTCGTAATTTTATTAAAAATAGTATCTGCAGCAGATGGAACGTACAACGAAGCGCACATGGTTAGGAAGTTCAGGGAATGCCCTGGTATTATTGATCGCAATTCTGGCGATCGTTTTTTGCATCTTTAAATTCCTGCACCTCACCTATTTTCTGTCGACAAATGACGGACAAGCTGCTTTTGCCCGTTATTATAATGGCTTCTTCAAACATTTCATTTTACCTACCACGCCCGAAGCCTTATTACAGGCTCCCTGGACCCTTTTCACCTATATGTTCATGCATGATGATGTATTCCACTTGATCGGGAACCTCATCTGGCTTTGGGTTTTTGGCTATATCCTGCAAGATCTCACCGGATCAAAATCAATTTTTCCGTTGTTTATATATGGGGCATTGGCCGGTGCATTGGTGTATCTCTTGTCAATGAATGTATTTCCCGGATTAAATCATATGGCGCCCGATGCTACCCTGGAAGGAGCTTCTGCAGGTATCATGGCGATAGCTGTTGCCACGACTATTCTGGCACCCCAGTACAGATTCTTCCCCATGATCAATGGGGGCATTCCGTTATGGGTGATCACTGTTTTATATCTCATTATTGATATCGCTATGATCCCGGCCAACTCCAATGCCGGAGGTCATATTTCGCATATTGGTGGTGCAGCTTTTGGCTTATTATATATGTGGCAGTGGAAGAAGGGAACTGATTGGGGCTCCGGAATGAATCGCTTCTTTAGCTGGTGCGGAAATTTATTCAACCCCGATCCCTCCGGTCAACTGAAAGCTGTTAAAGGAGCCTATTACTACGAAACAAAGGGCACTACCCCTTACAAGAAAGTGCCGAATTTAACCCAGAAACGCATCGATGCCATTCTCGATAAGATCGGGGAGAATGGGTACGAAAATTTGACCGATGAGGAAAAAGCGATCCTGAAAAAAGCCGCTGAGGACGATAATTTGTAATTTTAAGCATGGCGACTTTTGTACGGCTGTTCACCAAACGATTTTTCATCCTCTTCACTATCGGGGTCGTACTCGTTTATCTGCTCGCCTGTTTGAATGTATTGCTTTCCCCCGCGAAGTACTGGTTTATTTCGTTACTGGGAATTGGATTTCCTTTTCTGTTGATCATTGTGGTTGTATTACTTTTCTTCTGGATCTTTTTTAAATCGCGCTGGGCCCTATTGCCGGGTGTAGCCATACTCCTGTCTTTTTTTAATATTAAAGCACTCATCGGATTTCATCCCGGTGAAACCTTTCAGCAAAAAAAGCAAGCAGACAATATCCGGATACTGAGTTGGAATGTGAAATGGTTCGATGAACAGAAAAAAGATAATAAGACGCAGCGCTCCCGGCGAAGGGAAATGCTGGATTTCATTAAGCAGCAGGAAGCTGATGTACTCTGCTTTCAGGAATTCCTGGCCACCAATATTTCCGGTGGCGGGTACGACAATATCAGAGAGATCAGTGATATGGGTTATCCCTACCATTATTTTGTGGGGGATTATATAAAACGCAACGGACGCAATATTGCCGGAGCGATTATTTTTTCACGGTTTCCCATAGCCGACACGCTCCGCTGGCAATACAAAGGAGATAAGAAAGAACGGGCTGCGGAAAGTTTGCTGGCCGCTGATCTGGTTTTTCGGAAAGACACGTTCCGGGTATTCACCACACATCTACAGTCGGTTCTGTTACAAAAAAATGATTACCGGAGTATCTCCATTATCCGGAATGCCGAGGATAGCATGATGGAAGCTTCCAAATCGATCCTGAAAAAGCTCCGGAATGGCTATCGGTTCCGGGGAGGACAGGCCGAAATGGCCCGCACCTTACTGGATGAAAGTCCGCACCCCACTTTGATCTGCGGCGATTTCAATGATGTGCCAAACAGTTATACCTATTTCACCATCAGGGGCGATCGGCAGGATGCGTTTCTGGCGGCGGGTTGGGGATTGGGGCGTACGTATGGCGATTTGTCGAATACCCTCCGCATCGACTATATCTTACCCTCCGCCGATTTCGAGGTAATGGCCTTCCGCCGATCGGGATTACCCTATTCGGATCATTACCCCATTCTGGCCGACCTGCGTTTGCAGTAAAGCAGGATTTGCCTATATTTGTGCTATGCTACATCGATTTTCTCTTCCATACTCGTGTTGTTGCCCCCAATAAGGCGGGATCCGCATTTTAATTACGGTACAATCTTTCTATAGTAACCGTTCCTTGATAACGGTGAAGAACATATTAACACGACCTACGATGAGTGCTCTCAAAATTTATAATTCTTATACAAGACAAAAGGAATCTTTTACTTCCATTACACCCGGACATGTGGGCATGTACGTGTGCGGACCAACGGTGAGTGGTGAAAGTCATTTGGGCCATGCCCGACCCTATATCACCTTTGATGTGCTGTATCGCTACCTGCAGTTTTTGGGATACAAGGTTCGGTATGTACGAAACATTACCGATGCCGGACATTTTGAAGAAGAGGGTAGAGAAGCCGAGGATAAGATCTCCAAAAAGGCGGTGCTGGAGAAACTCGAGCCGATGGAATTGGTACAGAAATATACCAACCTGTTTCATTGGGCTATGAAAAAGTTTAATAATCTGGAGCCCACCATTGAACCAACCGCTACCGGACATATTGTAGAGCAGATCGAGATGATCAAACAGTTGATCACGGAGGGATATGCCTATGAGGTGAATGGTTCCGTTTATTTCGATGTAAAAAAATATGCCGAAAAATATCCCTATGGCAAGTTGAGTGGACGAGTGATGGATGATCTGCTGGAAACGACCAGGGAGTTAGATGGGCAACATGAAAAGCGCAATAAGCAGGATTTTGCCTTGTGGAAGGCAGCAGCACCGGAGCATATCATGCGTTGGCAGAGCCCCTGGGGAGTAGGGTTTCCCGGTTGGCATATTGAGTGCTCGGCCATGAGTAGTAAATATCTGGGAACGGAGTTCGATATACATGGTGGTGGAATGGATTTGCAGTTCCCGCATCATGAAAGTGAAATCGCCCAGAGCTGCGTATGCCATCACGGGCAGATGCCGGTACGTTACTGGATGCATAATAATATGATCACCATCAACGGAAAGAAGATGGGGAAGAGTTATAATAATGTGATCAAGTTAACGGAGTTGTTCAGTGGCAACCATCCCATTCTGCAGCAGGCGTATAGTCCTATGACCATCCGCTTCTTTATTCTGCAAACACATTACCGCAGTACGCTTGATTTCAGTAATGAAGCCTTGCAGGCAGCGGAGAAGGGATTGAAGCGTTTGTGGGAAGCCTATGAAAACCTGAAAAGGATGCCGGCTATAACAGCAGCGGCAACTGATGCGGAACTGGCAACAAAGGTGGGCAGGTTGCTCGATGAATTTCAGGAGTTCATGGATGATGATCTGAGTACGGCAAAGATCCTGGCGAATATGTTTGAGATCGTTCCGGTGATCAATTCTATTAAAGACCGTCATATAGCGGTAGAGGCGATCGGCGGGGCTTTGCTGGCGCGGATGCAGGAGTTGTTTACCCAGTATCTGGAAACCATTTTTGGGTTTACGGGAGAGAAAGCGCATGAGGATGGCAAATTGGGGGGAGTGATGGAGTTGTTGATCGAGATCCGCAAAGAGGCCCGTTCCCGGAAGGACTATGCCACATCGGATAAAATCCGGAATCAACTGGCTGAGCTGGGGATCATGTTAAAAGATGAGAAGGATGGGGGGATGAGTTATACAGTTTAGTCGGGGGAGTGGTTCGGTACAAAATGGAGATGGCATCTCCTCGTGATTTTCCCCAAAAGCCAGGAGGATTTCCGCATCAAATCAGGCGATTTCCCTCACAGGGTTTCATAAATTATATCCATCGGGATGAATGTATGCAGTCACTCTTTTACTGCTACAGTTCATCCCTTTTTTTGTGTGGTTCACTCCCTTTTCAATTCCCGGTGACACCATCTTCTGTTATTTCTATTAAACAAAACAGTTTTATATGAAAAACATGAGATGGATAACAAAATCAATGGTATTGCCAACCTTACTGGCTGTTGGCGTTCTTGCTTCTTGTAATAAAGATGATGATAATACGGCGCCTAATGATCTGGTTAATGTTGCAAATACAAACGGCTTAACCAGTTTAGTAAGTGCAGTAAATGCCGCCGGATTAACTTCCACATTACAGGGAACCGGACCTTTCACTGTATTTGCTCCAACCAATGCTGCTTTTAGCGCTTTGCCTGCAGCACCTGCAGATCTTAAAAACACGTTGCTCTATCACGTATTGGGTGGAAATATTGCCTCAGGTGCAGTACCCACCAGCTTAACCGGCGTGGTTACCAGCAATGATGCAAAAGATTCTGTATATGTTCGTCGTATTGGGTCCAATGTATATATTAACGGAGTTAAAGTTGATCTGGCTGACGTGACTGCTACTAACGGTGTTGCTCATGTTATTGGATCTGTTCTGGTTCCGCCGACAGGTAATATTGTACAGACTGCTGTTGCGGCAAAATTTGACTCATTAGCTAAAGCTGTAACCCTTGCCAGCACTGGTGCCGGAAGTGAGGATCTTTTAACAGCTTTATCAAACACTAAAGGCCTCACTGTTTTTGCGCCAACCAATCAGGCTTTTACCAATTTACTTACAGCACTGGGCGTGAATTCAATTGATGCCATTCCAAAAGCTACATTGATTGCTGTGTTAAAGTATCATGTGATCGGGGCGCGTGTGTTCTCTTCTGATCTTACTGAAGGGGCAAAACCAGGAACATTACAGGGCGGTACCGTAACTATTTCCTTGGCAAGCGGTGCTAAAGTACTGGGTAATGGTAATGGCACAAATGCTTCCACTATATCAGTTGCCAATATAATGGCTAAAAATGGTGTTATCCATGTAATCGACAGGGTGCTCATTCCCTGATATGAAAAACCTTTCGAAGAACAACCCCTGCTAAACCAGGGGTTGCTTTTTTTGTTATGCAAAGTATGTTCAGCCATCGGTATCGTTTTCTTTTTATAACGGCCTTATCACTATATACTTTTCTCAATACAGTGATATGCGATGTATATTATTATTTTAAGATAGATATCGAATGGTATTTTGCCCTCCTTACAATACTGCTGATTACATTTTTTGTTTGGGAAGGAAGCAGGTTAATGGAGAAATACATTAAACAACGTACCTATAATGGGAGGGGCCCTGTTCGATTCCTGCTGCTCTTCTTTCTTTATGGCAATTTAATTGCTTTTTTTGCAGCGCTTTCCGTAGTTGCTTTTATAGGGCCGGTTTTACATAGTTATCCCTTGGAAAAAAGTATTGAGCCATTTAAATTAAATGTGATCTATGCTGGTTTGGTAAACCTCTTTTTTCATTTGTTGAATGCGATTTTCTTCTTTTTTGATGAATACAGGAAAAAGTTACTGGAAACCGAAGAATTAAAACGGACAAGCACTCTTTCTCAATTGCAATTGATCAAGAGCCAGATCAATCCTCACTTTCTTTTTAACAGTTTGAATGTTCTTTCTGGGATGGTGGTTAAGGATAACCCTGAAGCGAACCGTTACATAGAAGAATTTTCAAAAGTGTATCGATACATTTTAAGCCACCAGGAAAAGGAGTTGGTAACACTTGAAACTGAAATGGAGTTTATAAAACCCTATATTTTTTTACTGGAAAAAAGATTCCCGGAGGCTTTAAAATTTGATATCAGAATAGATGCCAATGCGGCAAGGCTGCATATAATTCCAGTAGCGATACAAATGATTATAGAAAATGCGATCAAACACAATATCGCATCAAAATCGAAGCCATTATATATCTCGTTAGAAGTCAACGAGAAAAACGTTCTATCGATAAGAAATAATCTTCAGCCACGGGTTTCAATAGAGCGATCTACGCAAATAGGGTTACAAAATATTAAAAAACGTTATGAACTTGTTTCGGGTAAGGATGTTGTAGTAATGAATAAGGATGCTGTTTTTGAAGTTCAGCTTCCATTATTGCAACTAAACTGACCTCCTATGCATGTGTTACTGGTAGAAGACGAAGCGCTTGCCGCTGAAAGGGTGAGGGTTTTGCTAAAGCAGATCGATCCCTCTATCACTATTGTGAATTGTGTAGATAGCATCGAAGATGCGGTGAAATTCCTCAAAACCAATCCTGCTCCCGACCTTATATTATTGGATATTCAACTTTCCGACGGTCACAGTTTTGAAATATTTGAGAGAATTGATTATAAAGGCCCCGTAATTTTCATAACAGCCTATGATCAGTATGCGATAAATGCTTTTCGTTTATTTAGTATCGATTATATTTTGAAGCCTGTCTCTAAAGAGGCTTTGGCCATCGCTTTGTTGAAGTTTCAGAATATAAAATCAAATTTTCAGCCTCTTGATTATAAAAGTATTGCCGGGTCCTTAAGGCCGGAGAATAATTTTAAGAGAAGATTTTTATGCAGGGTAGGTCAACGTTTGTTCTTTGTGGAGGTAGGCGATATAGCTTTTTTTCAGGCAGATAATAAGGTAGTGTATCTGGTAGACAAGGAGGGGAATAAGTACTTGGTTGATTATACACTTGAGCGTTTAGAGCAGTTACTTGATCCCCAGGAATTTTTCAGACTGAATCGAAAGTTCATTGTAAAAATCTCTTCTATTGAGCAAATCAAGCCTTATTTTAATAACAGACTCAAGTTGGTTATGAAAGGGTCTGCTTCTAACGATGACCTCGTTATCAGCCGGGAACGGGTGCCAGAGTTTCGCGTTTGGGCGGAAGCTTGAGGGGTGTGGTTGTTTTTATGAAATTTGTATAATTTCTACAATGAAATGGCGGACCTTTAGTTATCTAATTACATTTTCATGGATAACTATCTTGCTCATTTAAGCAAAGACCGCAGATTAAATAAAATTATTGAAGCGCAGGGTGTTTTGAAGTTACGCAAGCGAAAGAATATTTGCAGCTACCTGTGTGCTTCTATAATGAGTCAGCAATTATCGACTAAAGTAGCACAGGTTATTTATGAACGCTTTCTAAACCTCTATGGAGGTAATGAACCTACTCCTGCGCAAATCCTTGATACGCCAATCCCGCAATTAAGAAGTATCGGTTTGTCCAATGCTAAAGCTTTATACGTGCATAATGTAGCTCGCTTTGAGCAGGAGCATGGAATGGATCTGCGTAAGTTAAATAAGATGAGCGATGAAGATATTATTCAATACCTCACGAAAATTAAAGGAGTGGGGAGGTGGACGGTCGAGATGTTACTCATGTTTGCCATGGGGCGGGAAGATGTATTTGCTTTGGACGACCTTGGAATCCAAAATGCTATGATTCGCACCTATAAAATCAGTCGAGAGGACAAAAAGGAATTCCGTGCTGCCATGATCAGAATTTCCGACAAATGGAAGCCCTATAGAAGTTATGCTTGTTTGCATTTGTGGCGGGTATTGGATAATTGATATGGTACAACCTGGAGATGGCATCTCCAGAGGGTTTAACCCTCGACTTAACGTTTTTTTGGGAATTTTCCGGGTGTTTACACCCGGAGATGCCATCTCCTGGTTGTATTTCTTAACCTACCTCAACCGCTCCCACCAACCTCCTCACTATTTTTGCCTCCTAACATTACCACTATGGCAAAATTTGTTCTTCATAAATCAGATACCCGCGGCGGCGTTGACCTTGGCTGGCTCAAAAGCCGCCACACCTTCAGCTTCTCCCACTACCATGACCCTGAAAGAGTTCACTTTGGCGCCCTTCGTGTACTCAATGATGATATCGTGTCTGAAGGCAAAGGCTTTGGTACACACCCGCACCAGAATATGGAGATCATCTCCATCCCGCTGGAAGGCGATCTGGAGCATAAAGACAGTATGGGGAATACGACTGTCATTAAAAAGGGCGATATCCAGGTGATGAGTGCCGGCACCGGCGTTTACCATAGCGAATACAACCGCAATCCCGATCAGGAAGTGAAATTCCTCCAGATCTGGATCTTCCCTAACAAAAAAAATGTTCAGCCTCGATACGATCAGATAACACTCGATCTCAAAGACCGTCGCAATACCCTGCAGCAGGTGCTTTCACCGAATGCCGATGATGCGGGTGTTTGGATCCACCAGGACGCCTGGTTCCATATCGCGCATATGGATGCCGGTACGGACCTGAACTATAAAATTAAAAAGTCTGGTAACGGTGTGTATGCTTTTGTGATCAAAGGCAACGTGTCGATCAATGAGCATAAGCTTAACGATCGTGATGGGCTCGGTATCTGGGACTTTACCGAGCTGTCCCTTCATTCTGAAAGTGAAACTGAAATTTTACTTATGGAAGTACCCATGCAATTCGAATTACACCAATAAATAATAATCAATAATCAATTAGTACAATGAGCACCTACAAAATCGACGCAAGTCACAGCGAAATCGCTTTCAAAGTAAAGCACATGATGATCACCAATGTTAATGGTCAGTTCACCAAATTCGACGCTACCCTCGAATCTGAGGCCGCCGATTTCAGTGATGCGAAGATCAGCTTCGAAGCCGATGTTGACAGTATCACCACACATAACGAGCAGCGCGATGGTCACCTGAAAAGTGATGATTTCTTCAACGCAGCTCAATACCCTAAGATCAGTTTCAAATCAACGTCTATCGTGAAAAAATCTGATGAGAACTATGAGCTCACCGGAGACCTCACCATTCGTGATATTACTAAATCTGTTAAACTGGCTGTTGAATACGGCGGCACTGTAACCGATCCCTGGGGTCAGGTGAAAGCAGGTTTTGAAATCAATGGAAAGATCAGCCGTCAGGAGTTTGGTTTGAAATGGAATGCTATGACCGAAACAGGCGGTATTGTAGTAAGTGATGAAGTGAAACTGCATCTGGGAGTACAGATGGTGAAAGGGTAATGGAGTGTTAAGTGGTAAGTTATAAGTGGTGTGGGGTATGAGGTATGAGGTATGGGGAACGACCCCACTCCTCATACCTCATACCCCACACCCACTTTAATCAACGCACCAGTTTCAACTCTTTAATGATATTGCTGGCACCGCCCACTTTGTCGATACACCACAGTACATATCGTACATCTACACAAATGGTGCGATTCAGGTTTTTATCGAAGGCGATCTTATGGCTCAACGCCTCATAATTACCATCGAATGCTAAACCGATCAAATTTCCATTGGCATCAATCACGGGAGAACCGGAGTTGCCCCCTGTGATGTCGTTCGTAGTAATAAAGCCCACTACCAGATCTTTTTTGATGGGATCTATATACTGACCAAAATCTTTCTTACGTGCCAGCTCCAGCACATTGGCCGGTAAATCAAATTCATAATCTCCGGGCTTGTATTTTTCTAATACACCACTCATAGTAGTAACATAGTCGTACTTCACAGCATCCCGGGGCTGATAGCTTTTCACATTCCCATAGCTCACCCGCATGGTAAAAGTAGCATCCGGATACATTTTTTTAGCTTTCACCGTATCCATCATGCGAATTCCCTTCAGGTATAAACGTCCGTACTCCTGATTTTTCTGATTGAACTGATCGTACTGTGTAAAGAATTTACCCTGCCAGTTCTTCGTAAAAGAAGTAGCGGTGGCAAAAGCCGGATCTCCCTGCAGCGTCACTGCATTGGGATTGGCCATAAAAGCTTTCCATTTTGCTTCATCCAGGATCATGGTATTGGCCACCAGCTGGGCAGCAAATTTGCGATAAGTGCCTTCTTCTTTAATATCTCCTACAGAGGCTTTGATATTCTCGTAGAATCCAATGGGGTGTTGATTCTTATCGATATCATTAAAATACATGTACAATACGGATCCAATAATATTCTGATCTGAAATCTTATTGAAATCTTTCAGGAATTCGGCGCGTGCTTCATCTGCACCGGCCAACGCTTTTTTAACGGCGTCGGAAGAACCATTCTTCACCATGGCATTTTCCAGTTGTTGTAAACTAGCCGCAAATGCAAGTAATGGCGACCCCATAATGCCTTCATTGATATACACACGGTGTTTACTATACGGGCGCCATTGATTGTACGCTTTGTCCCAATCTGCAAATACCGATTGGAATTCAGGTTTGCTGTCGGCCCATTTCTGGAAACCGGCTTCCGCCTGTTGCTTTTGCTCGAATATTTTATAACGAACCAATTGCTTGCTTTCTCCGTCGAAGAATTTCCAGTAGTTGGCAATGCTGGCATAACTGGATGCCAGTTGCAGTTTTACAGCAGGATCCTTCTTCATTTCCTCAAACATATATTTCAAACGCATGTCGCGCAGCTTCACAATGGTAGGATTATCGATATCCACTTTCTGTTTCACCCCCATAGATGTTTCATAGCGATTGGTAGAGCCGGGGTAACCATAAATCATTGCATAATCGCCATCTTTGAATCCTTTGATAGAAACAGGCAGAAAATGCTTTGGTTTCAAAGGAACATTCTCTGGAGAATACGAAGCGGCTTTTCCGTCCTTACTCATATATACACGGAAAATGGAGAAATCGCCGGTATGACGTGGCCACTCCCAGTTATCGGTATCACCACCATATTTACCAATGCTTTCAGCGGGGGCACCTACCAATCTGATATCTGAATAGCGCTGATAAATAAATACGAGGAACTGATTGCCCTTGAATAAAGAGCTTACGCGTGCCACCACATTCTGAGAGGCATCGGAATATTTTGCATTCAATGCAGCGATCGTGGCATTTACTTTTGCCAGTCTTTCTGCACCGGTCAGTCCTTTTGCTGCTTCCTCCACCTGTGCGGTAACGTCTTCTATTTTCATTAAGAATTCAGCATATAAACCGGCACTGGGGATTTCCTCTTTTTTTGATTTAGCGTAGAAACCATCTTTCAAATAGTTATGCTCCACCGTACTGGCTGTTGCAATGGCATCGTAGCCGCAGTGGTGATTGGTAAAGATCAATCCTTCACTACTCACAATCTCTCCGGTACAAAATCCACCAAAGATGATGATCGCATCTTTGATAGACGCTTTGTTCATACTGTAAAGTTGCTCTTTTGATAATTTCAAACCGCGTTTAACCATATCGTTATACGCTTGTTCGCCTAATAGTAGCGGAAGCCACATGCCTTCATCTGCAATGGAACGGGCGACCAGGGTTGCCATCAGCAGGAACGATAGAATTATTTTTTTCATAATCTAGCAAGTTTTAAAAACGGTCAAACCTACAATAAAAATCCCTTACAGAAACCTGATCTACGTCGTGTTTCACGTAATTTTAAGGTTGAATATGATCAGGAAAACGCCTTCAAACCGGGTCAGCCCCATACTGTTTTTATTACTCGTGCTGGTGGCCTGTAGTAAAAAGGGGATCGAGGAACCGCCTCCTCCGGTAATCATTCAGCCGCCTCCTGCTATTGGCTTTGCCGTAGTGGGCTATTTCCCTTATTACCGTACCGTTGCCGATATCCCTGATCAGCATTTCCGTATGTATAATGTGGTGAATTATGCCTTTTTCAGCGTTACGGCTTCCGGTGGCTTGCAGGAGCGTAACAGCGCTGTGTTTAATGCCTTATATACAAAAGCAAAAACACAGGGCGCTAAAGTATTTATAGCCATTGATGATGGATCGGGCGATGGAAGTACCAACTTTAAATCTATGGCTTCCACTCCTGCCGGTCGTAATGGTTTTATTAAAGAACTGATGCAAAAAGTACGGAGCTACAAATTGGACGGGGTGGATATAGACTGGGAGTTCCCGCGTACTTCTGATGGCAGTGATCTTAGTTTTACCGCACTCATGAAGGAATTGTCTGATTCTTTACACCGCGATGCGAAATATTATTTAACGGCGGCGATAACACCGGGTAAATATGCGGGTGCCGTGCGTGATGCGATCAAAGCGGAACTGTTTTCCTATGTGGATTGGTTTAATGTAATGATTTACGACGATTTCTCGACCACTGTTCCTTACAAACAACACAGCGATATAAATCTCGCTCAAACCAGCATCAACTACTGGATCGGCACGAGAGGCATGCCCGCCGCGAAATTTGTGTTGGGTATGCCCGCTTATGGTCGTCCATCGGGTATTACTCAAACGAACACGGTACTTACGTATAAAGCCATCCTTGCCCAGGGTGCTGATCCGCTCAGCGATTCTGCTACGGTTACAGCCGGTGGATTTACGAACTACACCATTTATTATAACGGGCAGCAAACGATCAAACGGAAAGCCATTTTAGCGAAACAAGCTACCGGTGGGATTATGTTCTGGGAACAGGGGCAGGATGCTACTGATCAGCGCTCCCTTATAAAAGCGGCCTGCGATACCATTGGTAAATCCTATTGATCTGCAGCCGGATCTCCTTCCTGCATATTCCTTCCGGGTGATTGAAGCAATTGATTCGTGTCACAATTATCTCCATCGCAACAGGGTAGTAAATTAATGCCACATACCGGGCACTGATAATGCCCGTGTACATGTACCAGTTGCACCCAGTGCGCACAATGAAAGCATTGCTGTTTTTGCATGATCAGTTTTTCAAACCATTTAATTCCTGATGCAATTTAAGCAGCCCCATATTAGTTTGGATACGCGCATCCATTTTTTCCCGGTAAAAATCTGAAATGGTCCAGTTCATTGGAAAATCGATCCAGGGCCGCTGTTCATATAAATTGATCTTGATATAGCGGTCTTTTCGTTTGGTAAGATCTTCCAGGTATTTTACCAGACGTAAATTATTTACCGTTGTTTGTGTACTGTACGATCCCAGCATGGTAAGTACCGGTGCCATCAGATCATTCTTGAGCGGATGTACTTTTTCAATCACCGGATTCCCTTCGGGAGAATTCATTACATGAACCACGGTAAATTGTAGTTTTCTGAAATAATGCTGAGGATTTACGGCGAGTGAATCTCGTATTCTGCGCTGCAGTTCAATCATCATTTCATGCACCACCCCTGCACCAGAGTTATCAAAATATCCCCCATCAACATAGTAACTGTTGTTGATACGACCTGCCGGACTGATATACGGGAAGCGAGCTCCCATGATCACCGCCGTACTCAGTTTCATGGTAATGCCGGTATCCAGCGTTTGCAATACATCCAGTCGTTTACCAAAACTGTTTTTATCCAAACTGATACTGCTGATCACGCCGGGATTGCCATCCTGCATCCTTGTTACGTTGATGCATAATATCGGTAATCGGCTATTGTGGAGAGGTAGTAGATCATGCATTTCCATGCCCATCGTTTTTGCGATCGCATTATTTTCCGGGCCTCCTTTTTCCAGAGCCTGCTCCAGTGCCGCAGCCCTGTCATCAATAAACCAGATCGGAAGCAGAAAGCGCAACACATCAGGCCCCAGCATTCTGCCCAGTGTGTAGGTAAGAAAATCTTCTTTCAGATAGGTCTTACCATTTTCCTGAAAACCATCCACTGCCTGGCCTTTGGAACGCTGGTACAGCAATGAATAGAAGCTGCCATTGCCCACGCTGCCACCAGAGGCACCCGAAAGACAAAAGAGGTGTGAAGAGAATTTTCCCTGCGAACGATCTTCCAGATTCCCCAGGGCGGCGGCTGTCCAGTATCCCGACCGGGAAGCGCCTCCATCCGATAAAACAAAATAGACCGGATAAACAGTAGCGGAATCTATTTGCGATCGTCTTTCCTTCACCCAGTTTTCAAAATAGCTGTGCAGTGTAGGCCGGGAACGGTAGGGAAGAGGGTTGGTTGATGCGGCAGATTGTAATTGAACATTATGCGGTTCGAATCCGGGGATCATGCCAATGAGGATCATGAGAACGAAAATGAAGATATGCAGATTGATCTCATTAGCTACCGACAGAATGGACACGATCGCTAAAAATCCGATGAGCACACCAAAGGCTAATAGCACAAAAGAGAAACTGCCAATAAACACAGAAGAAGAAAAGCTGAAGATGCTGATAAAATATATTACACTTCCAATTAGTGCAATGGCGTTGAACCATTTGAAGAAGCTTTTTTCGGCAATTGGGATATTCGCATGGTACATGATAAAATGCAGGGGATTGGCTGACAACTGCTCTTTTTTCAGCCAATATCCGTAACCTCCACTTTCCATCAGTGGTAGGGTAGATAGATCGCTGGTATTGCGTCGTATCACTACAATAAAAGGGAAAAGTATTTGCATCAGCATGATGGAACCTATCAGCAGCCATGCATTGTGTAGGAGCATGTTCAATGCGGCCAGTAGGAACAGTAGTACAAAGTAGGTGAGAAGGATGCCTCGTTTTCTTTTCTTAAGGGTGCTGGTGGCGATCGCTTTTCCTTTGTCTTGCTCTATTTTTTCATCCCGTATTTTTCGCGCCAATCGATACAATAAAACATAGAGCCCCATGCTCGCCAATAATAAAATATAGGCCCAGGTGGCAGAAAGAGATGCATGGAAACCAATATGCGGAAGCGGCTCTAATTGCAGCATCGCCAACCACGTCAAGCTAAAGATCAAAAAGCCTAATAGTCGGGGAATATTGAAGAATACCAGTAAGTAATTCGGGACCGTTTGAGGGTCGGGGTTTGTTTTGTTGGTAGAATAGAAGGCATACAGGTCTGCCGAAAGTGATTTTTTCCGATACACCAGGATACGCCCCGTGTACCAGGTAATTAATACCAGAAACAGGAGGGCGATAAGCAATAAACCCGGGGCTATTCTTTTCTCCAGTAATGAAATGATGATATCTTTTCCCTGCGGGAGGATCCAGAAACACTGCCAGATCAGTAAAAGAAATAATACAGATGGAAACAAAAGCCAGAGTGTGCGCAGTATTTTACTTAACCGCTGCAGCCAGGAGCGGACATCTTTCATGGAATAAAGTTTGAGATAGAAAAGATACAGGTTTCTATCAATCAAACAATACCACGATGCGGTTAGTACATCCTCAGGCAGGCAACTGATTCTCCGGTAAATTCAGGGTGTTCCACAGCATGTCTTTCAATTGCGTAAGACCCTGACGGGTTACAGAAGAGAAAAATAAAACCGGCAGGTCTTTAGGCAGCTCTTCACGAATGGCCGCTTTTAACTCATCATCCAGCATATCGCTCTTGCTGACGCCAATGACAAATTGTTTATGCAGGAGCTCTTCATTATAACTTTCCAGTTCATTCAATAAAACCTCGAATTCTTTCTTGTGGTCATTGCTGTCGGCCGGGATCAGGAATAATAAAACCGGATTCCGTTCAATATGACGCAGGAAGCGATGTCCCAATCCTTTGCCCTCGGCAGCCCCCTCAATAATTCCGGGGAGATCGGCCATACAGAAACTCTTTCCATCGCGGTATTCCACCATTCCCAATTGTGGCGTGAGGGTGGTAAAAGCATAGTCAGCGATTTTGGGTTTTGCGGCCGTGATGACGGATAAAAGCGTGGATTTGCCGGCGTTAGGAAAACCGACCAGACCTACGTCGGCTAAAACTTTTAATTCAAGGATCTTCCATCCTTCACTACCCGGCTCACCCGGCTGTGAATATTCAGGCGCCTGATTGGTTGCTGTGGCAAAATGCGCATTGCCTAAGCCGCCGCGGCCGCCACGGATCCAGATCACTTCCTGACCATCTTCCAGGATTTCTACCTCCTGAAGACCATTCTCCTCATCCCGCGCTACCGTGCCAAGGGGTACTTCGATGATTATATCCTTTCCGGAACGACCTGTACAGTTGTTCCCGCTACCGCCCTCTCCATTTTCAGCCAATACATTCTTATAATAGCGTAGGTGAAGGAGGGTCCACAAATGCTTACTGCCTCGCAGGATGATATGCCCTCCGCGACCACCATCTCCACCGTCGGGCCCTGCCTCCGGATTGAATTTGGTGCGCATAAAGTGCTTACTGCCAGCGCCTCCATGGCCACTCCGGCAGAAAATCCTGATATAATCAATAAAATTCTTGGTCTCCATGAACGGGCAAAGGTAGTTTATTAGAGGCAGGAGCCCCAACTAAAAATAAACTTTCAGAAATGTTTGAAAGTATGAAAATGTTTATTATTTTTGTGATGTCGAACAGATCTTAAACATACCGATATGAATGTCCTGGCCTATATCATTTATATTTTGCTTACCTACCTCATCACGGTGCATGTTGGCTGGCGGTTTTATACCAACGGCCGCGTGTATATCCTGAATTTACTCCAGGGTGATGAAGCCTTTACTGATTTTATCAACCGGCTTTTGCTGGTAGGCTATTACCTGCTCAATCTGGGTTATGCAGCACTGATGATCAGTTTATGGGATACGATTCATACCTGGTTGCAATTGCTGGAGTCTCTGTTTTTCATGACAGGGCGCATTTTACTCACGCTGGCTATTATCAATTATATCAATATGTCGGTCATTCTGTGGTTGTCGCAGAAACGTCAGACCATTTCTACACCTAAAAATCAAACTATATGAACTCCTTACATTTTATCGCCTATCTGATCTATTTACCTGTAGTGATCATTTTAACCTGGTATGTGGCGCATACGTTATTCCGCAACAGTAAAGTATTTATGGCCGATATTTTCCACGGGAAAATGGAATTTGCCGCATCCACCAACAAATTGTTCGAAACAGGATTTTATCTGTTGAATTTAGGCTACGCCTTCCTGATCATGGAAATAGTAGGTGACATTACCAGTAACAGAACCCTGCTGGAATTACTGGCAGTAAAGATCGGAGGCTATTGTATTTATCTCGGCATCATGCTTTTTGTAAACCTCTATCTTTTCTTTAGAGGAAGAAGAGTATCGAAAGAGCGAGCAAGGTTGGCGGTGCTGGAGAAATAATTTGAAAATTAGAGGATTTGAAAATTTGAGAATGTAGGAAACCACTCTTTGCGCCCTCGTGCCTTGGCGGTTAAGCCCCCAAATTCAAATTTTCAAATCCTCAAATTTTCAAATTGTATTCCCCCCCCAATGTCCATAACCCTTCTCTTGTGTGGGTCTGTTGGGCTCAACCGCCCGCAATGGTTCACAAGGCTCCCAGTACTTTTTCATATCCCCGGGTAGTTGCTGATACAGGGCCGTTCCTTTTGTTTTCCATGCAATCATTTCATCGCTCACCTGCTTTATTATGGTAGCCGGATTGCCTGCCAGTAAACTACGGGCGGGGATCTGGCTTCCCTGTTTAATAAAACTTAAGGCCCCCACAATGCTTTCCTCACCTAATACCACATTGTCCATCACCACAGCGTTCATGCCTACTAAACAGTTTTTGCCTATCTCGGCCCCATGAATAATTGCTCCATGACCGATATGGGCTCCTGCCCTGAGCAACACTGTAGTTCCCGGAAACATGTGCAAGGTGCAATTCTCCTGTACGTTGCAGCCATCTTCAATAACAATAGCTCCCCAATCGCCTCGTAATGCTGCCCCGGGACCGATATAACAATCGCGGCCAATGATCACATTGCCCGTTACTACCGCTTGCGGATGCACGAAACTGCTTTCATGAATAACGGGCGTAAATCCTTTGAATGAATAGATCATGAATAGGTTTATAAGGAACCTGAATCAATTAATTTTTTGGAAGTGCGGAAGCAGGTTCCCTTGAATAATGCGACCTGTTGTTCCAACTGATTGGTAATGGCTATCGAATATACACCTGTGCTACGGCCATTATGTATTTCTTTTGCTTCTGCGACCAGCTCATCTTCCAGATTGATGGCTTTTGTAAATGTGATCGCACAATCCAGGGCTACCGATAAATTATTCCGGTTGTTGCAAGCAAAGGCAAAAGCACTATCGGCTAAAGAAAAGGGGATGCCTCCGTGTACAATACCAAAACCATTCACCATTTCCTTACGGATACGCATTTTGATCTTGCTATAACCTTCCCGGATCTCCAGAATTTCCACCCCCATCCATTTACTGAATGCATCATTTTCGATCATGTGATTTACCACATCTCTGGCCAGTACATCTTCCTGCATAATTATTTGTTTTAACTTGATTATTCCCCCTTATAATGGGGCTTTCTTTTTTCCAGAAATGCCTGCACCCCTTCTTTGAAATCTGTTGTGGCGGCGGCTTCCTGTTGTAAACGATCTTCTGTTTTTAATTGTTCGGCTAACCCTTGCGACGCAGCAAGCTGCAGTGCTTTTTTGGTGAGCGCTAATCCCCGGGTAGGCATCGCTGCCAGTGTTTCGGCGATCTCCCTGCTTCGGTCCCCAAATTCGGCATCGGCAAAAACTTTATAGAGCATGCCACACTGTAGCGCTTCTCCCGAATTTATTTTATCACCCATCATCATCAGGGCACTGGCTTTTTGCCATCCGATCAAACGCGGCAGTGTGTAGGTGCCGCCACTGTCCGGGATAAGCCCGATTTTACTGAACGCCTGAATAAAGGAAGCCGATTCGGCGGCTACCACCACATCGCAGCTCAAAGCTATATTCGCTCCGGCACCCGCTGCAACACCATTTACCGCAGCCACCACCGGTTTTTTCAATCCAGTTATTCTTTTAATGATGGGATTATAATGTTCGGATAAGATCCGCGACATACCCGGACCAGCAGGATCCACCACTTCGGCCAGGTCCTGTCCGGAACAAAAAGCTTTTCCGTTTCCGGTAATATAAACGGCCCGGATCTCTTTATTTGTACACCTGTCTAATGCCTCCTGAAAAAGCAATGCCATTTCACGATTGAACGCATTGAATTTTTCCGGCCGATTCAGTGTGATAAAGGCTATAGCGTCTTTTTGTTCAAATAAAATAGAAGACATGCGGCAGATTTGTTTTGCAAACATACAAAACCCTTTGCCGACTCAATGGCATTTAAACAGGTCGAAGGGCTCCATACAATCATTGCATTGATATAGGGCCTTACAGGCGGTGGATCCAAACTCGCTGATGCGGGTGGTGCGAAGGGAATGACATCGGGGACAGGCAATGGCTTCATGCGGGGCAAAGAGTTCCTGATGACAAACCTGTTGTTTTACCGGAGGCGGCGCAATGCCATAGGCTCGTAGTTTTTCCTTGCCTGATTCACTCATCCAATCGGTGGTCCAGGCAGGGGAAAGTATGGTAGTGACCCGCACATTTTTATAGCCAAGGGCATTCAATTCCATTTTAATAAGTCCGGCGATCATGTCCATAGCCGGGCAACCCGTATAGGTGGGGGTGATCACCACTTCAACCGAATCACTATTGATAATAACATCACGTACGATACCCAGATCAATGATCGACAATACGGGAATCTCCGGATCAGTGATCTTTTCCAGATAGCGGAACAAAAGCTTCTTATCATCAATAGTAATATCCATTTTACCAGGATGCATGAGGGTAAGTGCGCTGCATATATTGTAATTCTGATAGAATATATCCAAGATATTCGGTGTGTACTCCTGTTTTGCCTCCGGTTTGCATAAAGGTTTGTGCAGGCCAGGTTAGGGTTGCCAACGACAATATCTCACGCACTGAATTTTCCCACTTTGTTTTTATTTCTGTAAGATCGATGGAAAGGCCTGATTCATACGAAGCCGGCTGAAAAAACTCACCGGTATATCTCCACAATTCACTTAATGCTTCATTCATTCTTCGATGACTTTCTTCCGTTCCATCCCCCAGCCGAACAACCCATTCACTGCTCCATCGTTTGTGATAGCTTACTTCTTTCAACGCTTTTTCAGCCATGGCTGCGATCGAGGCATCTTCGTTATTTATTAATTGTTCCAGCAGAAAGAAGGAATAGGTGCTGAAGAAAAACTGACGTAAAGTGGTTTGTGCCCAATCGCCATTGGGCTGTTCCACCAGTAAACAATTCTTAAATTCTCTTTCAGTACGCAGGTACGCCAAACTATCTTCTGTATGTCCTTCCCCCATCAACGATGCAGCGTATTGATAATAATTTCTTGCCTGACCAATCAAGTCCAGCGAGATATTCGTGATCGCAATATCCTGCTCCAGCACCGGACCATGTCCACACCATTCCGCATTCCGTTGTCCCAAAATGAGATGGCTGTCTGCCAGAAATAATAAATAACTTATTTTATTTTCCTTCGTCATACTTATTATAAATTTTCATCCCTTTACCTCACCCCTCACTCCCCACACCTCAACCCTTCTTACAACTTATAACTCCAAACTTAAAACTACATATGATCCACCTCTTTCGGCAATTCATAAAACGTAGGGTGACGATACACTTTATCTGCCGCCGGCTCAAATAATTCACCCGCTTCTTCCGGATTGGAAGCCGTGATATGTTTGCTTTCCACTACCCAAATGCTCACGCCTTCCATACGGCGGGTATATACATCACGGGCATTTTCGATCGCCATGGCCGCATCGGCTGCATGCAAACTGCCCACATGTTTATGGTCCAGACCTTGTTTGCTGCGGATGAAAACTTCCCATAGCGGCCAGTCATGTCCGGATGTTTTGGTTGCTGCATTGCCACCTGATTTATCTTCAGGAATATCGCCGTAGAGGTATTTTTTGAGGAGGTTCATTTTTGGAATAGTTTAACCGCG
>CAZKSY010000009.1:27948-73885 GCA_964555605.1 uncultured Chitinophagaceae bacterium
GGCCGCTTCCCGCACCCACTCCCCTTCTTCCCATGCTTTTCTACGGGCATCCAGACGTTGTTTGTTACAGGGACCATTGCCTTTTACCACTTGCCAAAACTCTTCCCAATTGATTTCGCCAAAGTCGTAGTGTTTTCTCTCTTCATTCCATTTCAGATCGGGGTCGGGCAGGGTCATTCCCAGGATTTTGATCTGCTCTGCGATCATATCCACAAAATTCTGTCGCAGTTCATCATTACTTTTTCGTTTGATCTTCCATTTCATACTGAGATCACTATTGGTGCTCTCGGTATCGCGCGGACCAAACATCATCAGGGCTGGCCACCACCAGCGGTTGATGGCATCCTGGCACATGGCTTTCTGTTCCGGTGTTCCTTGCGACAGCACCAGTAATGATTCAAAACCCTGCCGCTGATGAAAACTTTCCTCCTTGCATATGCGCACCATTGCGCGGGCATACGGACCATAAGAGGTACGCGTAAGCATCACCTGATTCATGATGGCGGCACCATCTACCAGCCAGCCAATAGCACCGATATCGGCCCAGGTGAGGGTAGGGTAGTTGAAGATCGAAGAATATTTTGCTTTGCCACTATGCAGATCGTTGATCATTTCCTCCCGCGACATGCCCAGGGTTTCTGCGGCAGAATAGAGATACAAACCATGACCCGCTTCATCCTGTACTTTGGCCAACAGTATGGCTTTACGTTTCAGTGAAGGGGCGCGACCGATCCAGTTGCCCTCCGGCAGCATGCCAACAATTTCACTATGCGCATGCTGACTGATCTGCCGGATATTAGTTTTCCGATAAGCTTCAGGCATCCAGTCTTTCGGCTCGATCTTCACTTCCTGATCGATCCGCTGCTGAAATAATACTTCAACATTGAGTTGCGTCATAAGCCGTGAATGATTTTCTTTCTCTAAATAATTTATAAGTCGAAATTGATACTGATCTTGTCTGTCAGCGGGCGACTCTGGCAAGTTAAAATATAACCCTTCTGTACTTCTTCCTCTTCTAATCCCCAATGTACCTCCATCGCAACTTCTCCTTCCAGTAATTTCGCCTTGCAGGTACAGCACATACCGCCCTTGCAGGCATAAGGTAAATCGGCACCCTGCGCTTGGGCCGCATCTAAAATGCTGGACCCGTTACGTAGCATGTTGAATTCAGTACTGCGTCCGTCGAGTGTAATGGTAACCAATGCTCTGTCGCCGGTATCCGTTAGGTTTATAGCGTTTGGATTTTTGCCACTACCAGCCGTACTGTTGAATAATTCAAAATGAATATTTTTTTCCGGAATGTTGAAGGCTGTTAAGGCGTCCTTTGCAGCAAAGATCATTTCCGTTGGTCCGCATAAAAAGCATTCATCAATTTCAGCAAATCGTACCAGTGGGTCTAACGCACGAATTTTTTCTGCATCGATGCGACCATAGTTCAACGTGGTATCTGATCGTTCCCGGCTTAATATATAATGCGCCGACAAACGATCCATGTATTTATTTTTTAAGGCTTCCAGTTCTTCAAAGAAAATAATAGACTGACGGTTCTTATTACCGTAGAGCAGTGTGAACTGGCTCTCTGGCTCCCGCTTCAGTGTTGTTTTAAGGATGGATAAGATCGGGGTGATGCCGCTGCCGGCAGCAATGGCCAGGTAGTTTTTCTTCTGATCCGTTGCTGAATTGGAATGAAACTTTCCGGCGGGTGGCATGATCTCCAGATGGTCGCCAACTTTCAGTAATTCATTTGCCCAGGTGGAGAATAAACCATTCTCTATTTTTTTAATGGCAATCCGGAGTTTGTTCTCAAACGGAGCACTGCAAATGGAATAACTGCGACGTAATTCTTCCCCATTTAAAAATGTTCTAAGGGAGAGGTGCTGCCCTTCGCGGAAAGCAAATTCGTTTTTTAGCCCTTCCGGTACGTCGAAGCAAACGGATATGCAATCGGGTGTTTCCCGATTCACTTCCTTTATGCGGAGTGAATGAAAATGTTTGGACATGGCAAGCAAGCTATATGTAAAAGTTCAGGGCAGGATCCGGAAAATTACAGGAACAGATGAGGACTATTTTTTGAGCCCCTCAACCAGTATCATAACCATATTATCCTCGAGTTGTTCAGCGCTGATGCGTTTGATGCTACGATGCCAGCTTTCGATGCCACTTACGGCATGTAACATGATCAGTACAGCGGTAGGAGCATCAATGTTCTTGATCTCTCCTTTGCGGATGCCCTCCTCGATGATGGCAGCAATACGCTGACGGTAGGAGCGGCGCTGACTTTGCATATTTGATAAGTACGGATCAGTAAGATGTTTCCATTCACGATCCATAACATAAACTTCTTCGTAATGCGAAATGATCTGACGGATATGAAACCGCAGAATCGCTTCCACTTTCGCAATACTTTTCTGGTCACTGAGTTCTACTTCAGTAATATGATTCATGAAGAGATTCGCTGTTTTGAAACAGATCTCCTGCAGAATTTCTGCTTTCGATTTAATGTGATTATACAAGCTGGCGGCTTCTACACCAACATGTTCAGCCAGGTCGCGCATGGAAGTAGCGCTGTATCCTTTTTCCCGAAAAAGCCGAGCTGCTTTAGCGATAATGACGTCTTTACGGGTATTGCTTTTGCTGCTTTTGATCTTTGCCATATGGAGGGTATAACGGGTTAAAGATACATACACTAACACTCATTATCCAAAATCTGTATATTTTCTACTAATAAAATCCCCGATCTGGCTAACAAAAATCACCTATAGTACTGTTTACCATACTTTTTTGCCAATCAAAATTGATGTAGGTTTGCACGCCGCATTTCCCCCGGAATCGGCTTTTTTCTCACCAAAACATGCCTTTCGGGGTGGGCACCAACGCTTCATGTCGCTTATAGTAGTAGGAACAATGGCCTTCGACGCTATTGAAACACCTTTTGGAAAAACTGACCGCATTGTGGGCGGATCAGGTACATACGTGGCTTATGCGGCCAGTAATTTTGTAAAACCGGTTCAGCAGATCTCCATTATCGGATACGATTTCCCTCAGGAGGAATTGATCGAGATGAGTAGTCGTGGCATCCAACTCGAAGGAGTGGATGTGATCAAAGATAAAAAGTCCTTTTTCTGGAGTGGTCGTTACCACCTCGATATGAATACACGCGATTCATTGGTTACCGACTTGAACGTGTTACTCGATTTCAATCCGCAGGTTCCCGAAAGCTATCAGAACGCTGAATTCCTGATGCTGGGTAATCTGGACCCCCGCTTGCAAAAGCAGGTGATCGAACAAATGAAAACCCGCCCCCGTTTGATCGTGATGGATACCATGAACTTCTGGATGGAAGTGGCCATGCCCGGACTGGAAGAAGTGCTTAAAATGGTGGATGTATTGATGGTGAATGATAGTGAAGCCCGTCAGTTAAGCGGACAATTCTCGCTGGTAAAAGCAGCTAAAGAGATCATGAAGATGGGCCCCAAATACCTGATCATTAAGAAAGGAGAACACGGTGCCTTACTGTTCCATGAAGATGGTGTATTCTTTGCTCCGGCCCTTCCGCTGGAAGAAGTATTCGACCCCACCGGAGCCGGTGATACCTTTGCCGGTGGCTTTATTGGTCATATCGCCAAAACAGGAGATATCTCTTTCGATAATATGAAGCGTGGCATCATTGTAGGGTCTGCTATGGCATCCTTCTGCGTAGAGAAGTTTGGCCCGGAACGTTTGAAAGAGATCAAGCAAGCCGATATTGATGGCCGGATCAAACAGTTTGTTGATTTAGTAAACTTCGATATTGAGATCATTTGATCATTTGATCATTTGAAGATTTGAGGATTTGAAAATGTTTTTAGCAATAGCGCTTGACTGGATTACAATTAAACTGCTATACTAAATGCATTTTCAAATCTTCAAATTCCCAAATCCTCAAATTTTCAAATTCCCCACTCATTTCACTCCCACCACACTCTTATACTTTCGCACTTTTCCGCTCAAGTGGATCACTTCCACCATTACGATATACGAACCGGAGGAAACTTTTTGACCGGTATCACTCAACCCATCCCATAGCCAATACCCGCTTGCTGAAATCAGATGCGGTGTTTTAAGAAGACGAACCATTCGCCCTCTGCTGTCAAAGATCCGCACCGAAGCCATCTGATCCGGAAGGTCAAAATGAAAATCAATACGCGCCCGGTCATCATGGCCATCCTGATCAGGAGAAATGATCTTTGGACTGATGTTGATGCTGCCGCCAGCGTTACTGGAATTGGTTAATCGTTGCGAGTTCAGGTAACCGGGTGTGCCATAGTTATAGTTCGATGCAGCCGAAGTCCAGTTACTGGCCAATTGTGTAGGGGCGGCAGGATCGATGCGCTCCAGAGAAACAGCTTCTTTGTCATTCAGTAACGGATGATGCCATTTTTCTTCATAGTGTAGTTCATCCAAAACCAGTCCTGCTGTACTTAAAATCAACAGGATGCCTTCATCGTCGGGTAGGGATGGCAAAGTGTTCGTTTGCAGGAGTCGTTCAGGAGCAGAAACTGTAAAACGCTGGGCCAGCCATCCAATATCTTCACTGAATAGAAAATGATCGCCTGGAAAAATAAGCCGGCTTCCGACCGATGCCACCTGAATCGATTGGATCTGCCCCTGGCTATTTCGGGAGGCGATCGAAATATCTTTCAGATCAAAAATGGACTCACTGCGATTGAAAATTTCTACATAATCTGCTCCCGATGGTGGCGGATTGAATAAGATTTCATTGATCACCAAACTTCCCTCTGTAGCAGGTACCGGCCATCCGGTAAGCGCTTCATTTGTCTCTGAAATATTGTTACCACTACAATCCGTTACTTCAGTGCAACGAATTGTATAAGGCTTATTTCGACTGATGGGAGCCGACCATTTTATAAGTACCTGTGTGTATAGCGGTCCAATAGGTAATGCCTGCACCACCTTCTGATCCAACCCTTCCAATATATAATTCGTGGTTCTGGTTGCCTGCATACTGTCGAGTGTTTCGTTGAACTGAAGTATGCAGGTGAGGCTATCTATAAAATATGAATGTAATAGAACCGGTGGGTCTGTATCCGGATTGACGCCCGTAACACTGTTGATGCGTCCCGGACTTCCTCCCTGCGGATCTGTGCTGGCTTTCCAGTTGGAAGATCCGTTACAAGGGTTGCGGGTATCGATCATCTCCAAACTCCAGCCTCCGGCTTCTTTTACGGGGTTGCGGTACCAGGCCTGCTGGTAATCGACTGCATGGATCAATTGACCATTGGCATCAAAAAGTGTGATCCGATCGCCTTCATTATTGAGGGAAGGGAAATTGCTGACTGAAATAACAGTTCCGTATCCACGAAATAAAGTGGCGCTGGAACTGGCGCAAACAATTATAAAACTATCCGGTTTTAAAACAATGGGGCTGTTGATCAGGGCCGTGCTGCTTCCATCCGAAATCTTCCATTGTTGTAATGAAAGCGCTTCCCCGCTTCTATTGAACAATTCAATATATTCTGCATTCGGCAGGCCCACCGGAGGGGAAGGGTCAGGCATCAATTCGGTAATAAGGATGTCGTATCGATGCGCTGTTTGGGTCATGCCCATTTCAGTGATAAGTGCCAACAGAAAAGGTAAAATCAGTTTCATGACTATATGAACATTTGTTAGTGCGGAAAAATAAAATTTTTGGGTGTATAGCGCAGGCATATTACTTTTGCCACACAACATGAATATTTCAAAACATATTAAACGCACGAAGAAACGTTCCTAAGGAAGGTTTGCAGCGTTATGTATGTAATCATATAAAAGCTTGACAGGCCTTCCTTAACCGGGAGGCCTTTTTATTTGTGTTGAACCAATTTATTTTAAACAATAAACTTTAAAAAAGACATGAAAGTTGCCGTTGTAGGTGCTACCGGATTGGTAGGTACCAAAATGTTACAGGTTTTGGCCGAACGTAATTTCCCCGTTACTGAATTGATCCCCGTTGCTTCTGAAAAATCTGTGGGTAAGGAAGTAGATTTTAAGGGTAAGAAGTTCAAAGTAGTGAGTATGCGTGATGCCATTGCTGCGAAACCGGCGGTAGCTATATTCTCTGCGGGTGGTGGTACCTCTACGGAATGGGCGCCTCAGTTTGCCGCAGCGGGTATTACCGTTATCGATAATTCCTCTGCCTGGCGCATGGATCCCACGAAGAAATTGGTGGTTCCCGAGATCAATGCCGATGCCTTGACAGCAGAAGATAAGATCATTGCCAATCCGAATTGTTCTACC
The DNA here is from genome assembly GCA_964555605.1 of uncultured Chitinophagaceae bacterium. Lineage (GTDB taxonomy): Bacteria > Bacteroidota > Bacteroidia > Chitinophagales > Chitinophagaceae > Endoryza. The sequence goes on from CAZKSY010000009.1 coordinate 34,225, forward strand.
ATTCAGATGGTGGTAGCTCTGAATCCGCTGCACAAAAAGTATACAGCCAAACGTATTGTAGTGAGCACGTATCAGAGTGTTACCGGCACTGGTGTAAAGGCCGTGAATCAATTGATGAATGAAAGAAAAGGTATCGAGGGTGAAATGGCGTATAAATATCCCATCGACCTGAATGTGATCCCGCAAATTGATGTTTTCCTCGATAATGGCTATACCAAAGAGGAAATGAAAATGGTGAATGAAACTAAGAAGATCATGCGCGATGAGTCTATTCGTGTAACCGCCACCACCGTTCGTATTCCGGTGATGGGTGGACATAGTGAAAGCGTGAATATTGAATTTGAAAAGGATTTTGATCTGGCTGAAGTAAAACAACTTCTGTCTGCTGCTCCGGGTGTGATCGTAGTGGATGATCCTGCCACACAGCAGTACCCCATGCCTAAGGACGCGCATGAGCGCGATGAAGTGTTTGTAGGTCGTTTGCGTCGCGACGAAACCCAGCCCAATACTTTAAATATGTGGGTTGTGAGCGATAACCTCCGTAAAGGAGCGGCTACCAATGCCGTGCAGATCGCGGAATACCTGCAGGGTAAAGGCTTATTGTAAGTGCACTTGTGTTTGAAATAGGAAGCGGCCCGTAACAGGCCGCTTTTTTATTTCCTTTTCCAACCATACCATCTCGCTTTTGTTTATCTTTTTTATGCTTAATTTCCTTTTTCAAACCAATACTATGCGCTTCATTGTACTGTTTTCTCTTTTGTTTATTGCTCCAAGCATCATGGCACAGGATACGGCCAAAAAATTTATCCAGCCAAAAGACAGTTATAAACTAAAAACCATTGGCTCACCCCGATTGTCTCCCGAAGGCGATTGGATCCTGTACACGTTGCGAACGGTAGATACGGTGAAAGACAAATACAAGTCGCAACTCTTTATGATCAATGCCAATGGAAAAGAAGAACCATTGGCCCTTACCCATCAAACAGAATCTACCGGCGCTTACCAATGGAGTCCCGATGGAAAATATATTTCTTATATGTCCAAACCCGGAACCGAGATAAAAGGCGGCGGGTCACAATTATTTCTGATGGACCGCCGGGGTGGAGAACCCTTTCAGCTTACAAAGATTGCTGCTGAAATCGAAGCCTATCAATGGCGTCCCGATGGCAAGCAGTTATTGCTTACCATTAAAGACGCCAATACCGCTGATACAGCCGCCACCAAGATCCGTAAACCCTTTGAGATCGATCGGTATCATTTTAAGGATGATGCGAATGGCTACCTCGATAACCGAAAAACCCATTTGTATCTTTTTGATATAGCCACCAAAAAACTGGACACCCTTACGCGCGGCAATAAAAATGAGGGAAGTGCCCAGTATGCTCCTGATGGCAAATCTGTAGTGTATGTGAGTAATATAACGGAGAGTCCTGACCGTAATTCCAATACCGATATATTTCAGATCAGTACCGACAGCAGTCGTAAGATCGTGCAGCATACCAACTTTACCGGCCCTGATGGACAACCCAGGATCAGTCCGGATGGAAAATGGTTGTCGTATATGGAATCTACTTCGGCAGCCAATTTCAGCATGTATATCGATAATCAGCCCGAATTGTGGATCAAGAACCTGGTTACCGGAGAGCGCATCCAGTTGACAGCCGGATTGGACCGCCCGGTGAATGAAGTGAATTGGTCGGCCGATAGCAAATCGATCTATTGTATCGTGGAAGACGATCGGAAAGCATTACCCCTGCAGATCGATATAGCTACCAAAGCCCGCCAATTCCTCAGTAACGAAGAAGTGGTTTTTGCTGCTATTGATATCAACCGTAATGGACAAATGATCATTACGAAATCGGATCCGCAAACACCGCGCGAAGTGTATAGTTATAAGGACGGATCTTTTCATCAAATAACCACTCTTCAGAAAGACTGGGCGAAGCAGTTTCAGAAGATCTATGTAAGAGGATTTGAGTATGTCTCCACCGACAAAGTGAAAGTGTCGGGTATCTTATATACGCCCGATAGTTTGCCTTCTAAACGGCCATTGATCCTGTTTATACATGGCGGTCCGGTGGCGCAGGATGATTATGGATATGATATTACCAGTCATATTTTGTCAGGCGCAGGGTTTGCCGTTGCCAATGTGAATTATCGCGGCAGTAGTGGTCGTGGATTAGCCTTTACCAAAGCTATTGAAGCCAATTGGGGTGTGAAGGAAGTAGACGATGTGGTGTATGCCGCAAATTACCTGGTGCAACAAGGTTGGGCCGACGGAAACCGTATGGGTATTGGAGGTTGGAGTTATGGAGGCATCACCACTAATTATACGATCGCCAAAGATACCCGTTTCAAAGCAGCCGTAAGTGGAGCGGGCAGCTCCCTGCAAACCACCATGTATGGTACCGATCAGTATGTGTTGCAGTATGATGAGGAGTTGGGTGCGCCGTGGAAGAATCCGCAAAAGTGGATGGAGCTATCCTATCCCTTCTTTAATGTTCAGAAGATCAAAACACCTACCTTGTTTATGGCAAGTGAGGATGATTTTAACGTACCCGTTGCCGGTGCCGAACAAATGTATCAGGCCTTCAAGGGAGCTGGCATTCCCACAGAACTGATTATCTATCCGGGACAACATCATGGGGTGGCCGTGCCCAGTTATATCGTACATCGGTTTAATAAACATATATCGTGGTTTGGGAAGTATATGAAGAGGTGAATGGTGAATAGTGAATAGTGAATGGTGTTTTCCGCTAAAGCTTTCGAAGGGGTTTTTCGCAGCGACGCGGCGATAATTTTACGCTACCTCCGCAGCAGTCTTCAGAAGGGGACGCTGCGGTGGTAGCCTTGACGTCTACACTTTCACACTCTCACATATTTCACGCTCCAACTCACACTCACTCTCACCCCCACACCTGTACACTCCAACCCACTCTCACACCCCAACTCACACTCATACTCACTCTCACACCTGCGCACTTCAACCCACACCCACTCACCTTCACACTCATCCCACCTTTAGGTTCCTCGCTTCGGTCGGAATGACACGGTAGTGGGAAAGCAACAGATTTCTCGCTGCGCTCGAAATACCTGTTGCATGTACAACGAACCCCGAAGGGGTTCAACATCAGTAACCCCGGGTGCAACCCGGGGGCTGCGAGTATTGAGGCTGTCGGGAGAAAAATAGCCGCTTCGCTCCCTTCGAAAGACAGCAGCGGAGTTGGCTTATAACTATCGTCGCGTCGCCGCATGAACCCCTTCCCCTTCAGTAAACCGCTGCATGAAACCTGCCGCATCCCCTATCTTTGATAAAAAATCATACATGTATTCGGCGGAACAAATAAGGGACCTTCAGGAGCAAACAGGGATGTTATTGAAATCGGAGACCACATTGCTTACCCTTCAGGAGGTGGAACAATTGCGTCAGGTGTTGCGGTTTCATGAACATCGATATTATATCATGAATGATCCCCTGATTGCCGACTACGAATATGATATGTTATTCAAGAAACTGGAAGCGGCGGAAACGGCCCATCCGGAATGGATCCGCCCCGACTCACCTACCCAGCGGGTGGCCAGAGATTTGACCAGAGATTTTCCCACCACCGCACACCTGGTACCCATGCTGTCGCTCGACAATAGTTATAATGCCGACGATCTGGTCGATTGGGACCGGAGGGTTCGGGAAGGTTCGGGCATCGATGTCATCGAATACTGTGTAGAACCCAAATTCGACGGTGCCAGTATTTCACTGATCTATGAAAATGACTTGCTGTTGCGGGCTGTAACCAGAGGAAATGGTGTTGCCGGTGATGAAATCACTACAAATATTAAGCAGATACGTTCGGTGCCTCTGTCTGCAGCCTTTAAAGAAGCAGGGATACAGCAAATAGAGATCCGGGGAGAAGTGTTGCTTACGAAAGCGAACTTCCGGAAATACAATGAGCAACTGATCGCGGAGCAACTACCCCCGTTGGCCAACCCCAGAAACGCCGCCGCTGGTTCTTTACGGATCAAAGATCCCAAAGAAGTTAGTCGACGGAACCTGGAGGCCTTTTTATACCATATTAGTTATACCGCTCCTGATCCCGACAAACCCCTGACTCCGCTCCTGAATCATCACAGTGGCTGTCTCTCCCTTTTGTGGCAGTTGGGATTTCGAAGCCCCGTTAATGAAGTGAAAGTGGCTAAAGGTATTGAAGCCGTAATTGCCTATTGTAATGAATACGAAGCCAAACGTGATGATCTTCCGTATGAAATCGACGGCATGGTGATTAAGGTAAATGATATTCATTTACAGGAAAAGTTGGGCATGACATCACACCATCCCCGCTGGGCCATTGCCTATAAGTTTAAAGCAAGACAAGCTACCACAAAACTATTGGCGGTAGAATATCAGGTAGGCAGAACCGGGGCCATAACACCGGTGGCCAAACTGGAGCCTGTCTATCTGGGAGGAGTAACCGTTAGCAGTATTTCCGTTCATAATGAGGAGTATATAAAGGAAAAAGACCTCCGAATCGGTGATACGGTACTGATAGAGCGCTCCGGAGATGTGATCCCGCAGATCGTAAAATCATTCCCTGAATTGCGAAAAGGAACCGAAACCGTGATCGTTTTCCCCCAACAATGTCCCATTTGTCAAACCAATCTGGAAAAAACAGAGGAGGAAGCGGTTTGGCGTTGCCCCAATTACAACTGTGCCGCCCAGATAGTAGAGCGGATCATTCATTTTACCAGTAAGGATGCCATGGATATACGTGGATTGGGAGATGCCATGGTGCGCCGTTTTTATGAAGGAGGATATCTGAAAGATATTCCGGGGATCTACCAATTGCCTTTTGATGCCCTGAAAGGGCTCGATGGATTCGGCGCCAGGAGTATTTCCAACCTGCAAAAGGCTATCGAGGCTTCCAAGGCGCAGCCTTTGTATCGTTTGATCTATGGATTGGGGATTCGATTTGTAGGTGAAACAACCGCCAAAACCCTTGCCCAGAACATTGAGCATGTCATGGATTTGTCAAACCGATCAGTTGAGGAACTACAGAATATGGAAGATATCGGCCCTAAAGTAGCCGGAAGCATCTATCAGTTCTTTCATACAGAAAGCTCTCTGGCATTACTTAAAGCATTGGAAGATGCAGGGTTACAGGTTAAAAGCGACGCTAAAGCAACGGTAATAACGGGAACGCTTACGGGTAAGACCTTCCTTTTCACGGGAACCCTACCAACATTAAAAAGAAGCGAGGCTGAAGCAAGGGTGGAAGCCCATGGTGGCAAGATATTGGGATCCGTTAGCAGCAAACTCGACTATCTGGTAGCGGGAGAAGAGGCCGGTTCGAAGCTGGAAAAAGCTAAAAAGATAACCTCGATCAATATCATTTCCGAGGCCGAATTAATTAAAATGCTGGAAACTATATAATATTTCCCCCAAGTATGCACGAATTCGCTTTTTATTTTACTAACTTTAGCAAAAGGAAAAGCGATGGTAAAAAAAATCACAAATGAGGTATGGAAACCTTTACAGTTTCCTGGCTGGAAACACCTCCGCAAAAAGTATGCGTTGTCCTCTCATGGACGTATTGCCAGCTACTACAGCGACGTAAACGCTGATGGTAAATTGTTAGAAGGTTCTTTAACTACCGGTTACAGAACATTAAATCTTCACCGCCCGGGAAATAACGGCACCCTGTACATTCACCGTGAACTGGCCCGTTTATTCCTGAAAAAAGCAAGCCCCAAGCATAAGTATGTGGTGCATATTAACCACAACAAGCTGGACAATGCTATCAAAAATCTCAAATGGGCAACCCTTGATGAGATGATTGAGCACCAACAGGGCAGTCCCGCCAAGATCGCGTACAAAAAAGTTCAGGCCAACAGAACAGAAGGTCTGAAACTGAATGCGAAGCAGGTGGCTGTTATCAAGAAAACATTGAGCGACAAAAACCGCAAACTGACAATTAAACAATTGGCAGAAAAGTACAAAGTAAGTGAAATGACTATGTACCGTATCAAGAGCGGTGAAAACTGGGGCCGGATCAAATAAACCGGACCGTCTAAAAAACTAAAAGCAGCCTACGCGACAGGCTGCTTTTTTTATTATTTCTTAACCGCCAGGGCGCCAGGGCGCAATGGAACACAAGGACTTTTAGATAATTACGAAACCATCCTGGCGAATCAATGCGCCTTAGCGCCTTCGCGGTTAAGCTGTATTTTTACTTTTTCAAACAATCCCACATGATCACCAAAGAGGCACTCCGGTTTTTATCTCAGCTCAAAAAAAATAATAACAAGCCCTGGTTTGATGCGCATCGCTCTACGTATGAACAAACAAAAAAGGAATTGGAACTATTCACGCAGCAACTGATCGATACACATGGTAAAAAAGATGCAGGTATTGCCTCTCTTACAGCCAAGGCCTGTATGTTTCGCATTAACCGTGATGTTCGTTTCAGCAAGAATAAAGACCCCTACAAGACCAATATGGGCGCTTTTATCAATCAGGGAGGTAAAAAATCCTTTTTGGCTGGCTATTACTTTCATCTGGAACCCGGTGCCAGTTTTGTAGGTGGCGGTTTGTATATGCCCATGCCGGAACACCTGGCTAAAGTACGTCAGGAGATCGACTATAATCTTGATGACTTTAAAAAAATACTGAGATCAGCAGCTTTTAAAAAGATATATGGCGATCTCGACAGAAGTGATGAATACACGTTGACCCGGGTACCCAAAGGCTATGAGGCCGACAACCCGGCAGCCGAATACCTGAAACTCAAAAGTTTTGTTGGTATACATTATATAGATGATAAAACCATTACGTCGCCTCAGTTGTTAAAAGAAGTATTGGCGGCTTTTGCTGCTCTGCAACCCCTGGTGGCTTTTTTGAATGAGGGGTTGGAGTAGGGAGTAAGAATTTGAAGATTTAAAAATTTGAAGATTTGAAAATTCTTCTAATCTATCAGCATAATTGTTATCAATCATAAGGCTCCACATCAAGCATTTTCAAATTTTCAAATCCTCAAATTTTCAAATTATACTTTATGAAAATCATAGGCTCATGGCTTGCCCTCCTACTCGTTCTCACCACCAATGCGCTGGCGAATATTCTTCCAATTAACGGCATGAATACAGGACAGATCTCAGCCCTGTATCCGAACTATTTTGTTCCGGCAGGATTCACCTTTAGTATCTGGGGACTTATTTATTTGCTTCAGATAGGGTATGCCGTTACCTATACCTATTACCAAATTAAGAAGCCTGTACATAAAGTCATCAGTACTTATTTCGATAAAATACATTCTTATTACCTGTTCACCTGCCTGCTTAATGCCGGCTGGATACTGTGCTGGCATTACTTGAATATGACACTCTCTCTCATTTGCATGCTGAGCTATCTGGTATTACTAACTATGATCTTCCTGCGCGGACGCAGCGAAGCATTGCAGATGAGCCCATGGCAGCAGTTACTGCTTTTCACACCAATGACGGTGTATCTGGGTTGGATCTGTGTGGCTACGATCGCCAATATCACCGCCGCTTTAGTAGGAGCAGGTATCACCGGCGGACCGGAATGGAGTGTGTTGATGATCGGCATAGCTACTTTACTAAGTGCGTACATAACCATTCGTTTTCGGGTACGAAGTCATGGACTGGTACTGGTTTGGGCCTTATGGGGTATTTATAATGCACAGTATGGTACCGAAATGATTCGGTGGACAGCGATTGCAGGTATGGGGTTAATGGTGCTAATTCTTGCGGGCACATTATTTCCCTCGGCCGCGCAACAAAAGTTATAGGCTAGCTCCGCTGCTGTATCCCGAAGGGGTGCAGTGGCTATTTTTCTCCCGACATCCTCCATGCTCGCAGCCCCGGGTTGCACCCGGGGTTACTCATGTTGAACCCCTTCGGGGCTCGTTGTACTGGTAACAGGTATTTCGACCGAAGGGGGGAACCCACTGGTAGAATGAGCGTGAAGGGGAGTGTGGGTTGAAGCTTGCGGGTGTAAGTGTGAGAGTGAGTGTGAGTGTGAGAGTGAGTGTGAAAGGCGGGTTTGAAAGTGTAGACGTCAGGGCAACACCCGCAGTGTACCCTTCGGGACAGCACGCCGAGGAAGCGTTTGTCTATCGCCGCGTCGCCGCGCGAAATATTTCCGATCCACAAACCGCCACTTCAACGCAATAATCCAATTACCAAACGTTAACCCTGACGCCACTCAGCCCTATTCCTGAACTTGATCAGGTTTTTGAGTTTTTATTTCCGCAAATTTCCGCAACACGCCTTCTTGTTTAGTAACATCCCATTTTCATTGTAATTCTTCCATACAAATTTTTGGATGCGGACAATAATAACTTACTTTGCGTACCTAATACACACCTTAATTTAAATTTCAATTTATGAACAGTAAACGATTGCTTGTGGGGCTGGTCATGTTATGCCTGCTCTTTTCCCCATTGGCATTATTGGCCCAGGATCGGGTGGTGACTGGTAAGGTTACCGATTCCAAAGATGGTACACCCGTTGCCGGCGCCAGCGTATCTCCCAAAGGTGCCCAGGGTGGTACCACTACCGGAGCCGACGGTAGTTTCTCTCTCCGCATCGGTTCAGCTATTAAAGTTTTAGTAATTACGAACGTAGGCTATGCCTCACAGGAAGTACCTGTAACAGATGGTCCTGTTAGTGTTTCTCTGGTAACCAGTTCCAGCAACCTGAATGAAGTAGTGGTTGTAGGTTATGGTACGGCCCGTAAGAAAGACCTAACTGGTGCAGTAACAGCAGTGGGTGCCAAGGATTTCGTTAAAGGCGCCATCACTACACCGGAGCAATTGATTGCCGGTAAGGTAGCCGGTGTTCAAATCACTTCTAATAGTGGTCAGCCGGGTGTAGGTAGCCGTATCCGTATTCGTGGCGGTACCTCACTGAACGCCAGTAACGACCCGCTGATCGTAATTGACGGGGTGCCTGTTGAGAATGCCGGTATCGCCGGTTCTCCCAACCCACTCAGTCTGATCAACCCCAACGATATTGAAAGCTTCAATATATTAAAGGATGCATCTGCAGCTGCTATCTATGGTTCACGTGCGGCGAATGGCGTTATTCTGATCACAACGAAAAAAGGTCGTGCCGGAAAACTGAAAGTTAGTTTCAGCACCCTGAACTCCGTATCGGTTAAAACCGGAACCATTGATGTACTTGATGGAGATGAGTTCCGCAAACTGGTTACCGGAAAAGGAAACGCTTCTGAAATTGCCTTACTCGGTACAGCTAACACTAACTGGCAGGAAGAGATCTACAGATCGGCTTTCATGACCGATAATAATATTGCTGTTACCGGTGGTATCAGTACGCTTCCCTACCGCTTGTCAATCGGCTACCTCAATCAGGATGGTATCCTGAAGACCAGTAATATGAATCGTTCCAGTGTTGGATTGAACCTCTCTCCCAAATTCCTGGCGAATCACCTTTCTGTAAATACCAATGTGAAATACTCTTTCACTAAGAACCGTTTTGCCAATCAGGGTGCCATTGGATCTGCTGTATATTATGATCCTACCCGCTCCGTAAAATCAGGTAAAGCAGATTTCGGCGGATATAACGAATGGGTAACTTCCGGTGGTCAATTGATCGGATTGGCTGGTAAAAACCCTCTGGGATTATTGTATCAGCGTGAAGATAATAGTGATGTGAATCGTTTGATCGGTAATATCCAGTTAGACTATAAACTTCATTTTCTCCCCGAAATGAGAGCGAATCTGAATGTGGGATTGGATAAGAGTCATGGTCAGGGTACTATTTTCGTACCTGCAGCCGCAGCCTCCGATTTCACCAGAAAGGGTGTTAACAATACCTACGAACAGGATAAAACCAATAAGCTGTTAGAGTTTTACCTGAACTATGTAAAAGAGATCAAAAGTATCAAGAGTCGTGTGGATGTGATTGCTGGTTATAGCTGGCAAGACTGGTTAACCAAGAGCCCTGCACGACCCGACTATCAGGCCGATGGTAAAACAATTCAAACTCCGGCCGGTATTCCGTTTGAAACACAAAATACACTGGTATCATTCTATGGTCGTTTGAACTATGCATTAGCAGATAAGTACTTACTGACCGCTACATTCCGCCGTGATGGTTCTTCCCGTTTCAGCACCAACAATCGCTGGGGTAATTTCCCTTCAGCAGCATTTGCCTGGAAGATCAATGAGGAAGGATTCCTGAAGAACAGCAATCTGGTGTCTAACCTGAAACTCCGTTTAGGTTGGGGTATTACCGGTCAGCAGGATGGTATTGCTGATTATGGTTATCAACCTGCCTATTACTTCTCAGATAGTGCTGCCCGCTATCAGTTTGGCAGCAATTATATCACATTGGCCCGTCCGCAGGGATTTGATGCCAATCTGAAATGGGAAGAAACAGAAACCCGAAATATCGGTTTGGATTTCGGTATCATGAACAACCGTTTCAATTTATCAGTTGATTATTATGAGAAAGATACCCGCGACCTGTTGGCTGTTGTGCCAGCCGCAGCGGGAACCAACTTTACCAACCAATTGCTGACCAACGTAGGTTCTATTAAAAACCGCGGTTTGGAATTCGTATTGAATGGTAACGTGATCAATAGTGGTGATTTCAATCTCGATCTGGGATTCAACCTTACTTATATCATCCAGAACGAGATCACCAAATTGCAATTAGCTAAGGATCCGAACTTCCTCGGTGCCGAAACAGGTGGTACAGGATTCAACAATGTGCAGATCCATAGTGTTGGCTACCGTCCGTCTACCTTCTTCCTGTACCAACAGGTATATGATAAGAACTCCGGATTGCCGATTGAGGGCTTATATGTAGACCGTAACCGTGATGGTATCATTAATGATTTCGATAAGAGCTGGGTGAAAAATCCGGATCCTACCGTATTCATGGGCTTTACACTGAATGCCTCCTACAAAAAACTGAGTGCAGGATTTGTACTTCGTGCCAATACCGGCAACTATATGTATAATGCCGTTTATGCTAACTCCGGCATCGGCCAGAACGTATTTACCGGTCAGGGATACCTGAACAATGCCCACTCAAACTATTTGACAACAGGTTTTGCACAGCGTCAAACTTGGTCTGATTATTACCTGGAGAATGCTTCCTTCCTTCGTATGGACAACCTTTACGCGAACTATCACGTAGGTTCTATCCTGAAAGGAAAAGCTGATCTGCGGGTAAATGCCAGTGTGCAGAATGTATTTGTGATCACCAAGTACAGCGGCCTCGATCCTGAAATCAACGGAGGTATCGATAATACGATCTTCCCCCGCCCAAGGATTTTTGCATTAGGCTTTAATCTTGATTTCTAATCAACTTAAAAAACTTGTTATATGCGCATTAATAAAATATTATTCTTTGTTCTGGGTGTGGGCCTGTTGGCGTCTTGCACCAAGGACCTGGACAGAACGCCAAAGTATTCTACTACGGCAGACCAGCTTTATAAAGATGAAGCTGGATATAAAAGCTCGCTGGCTAAAGTATATGCCGGCCTGGCCTTGACGGGTAATGCCGGTCCTGCAGGATCCGGTGACCTGGGTGGTATAGATGAAGGCTTCTCTTCCTACTTACGTAATTACTGGAACCTTCAGGAATTGTCAACCGATGAGGCGATCATTGGCTGGAACGACCAAACTATCAAGGATTTCCATGATATGGACTGGACCTCAGCAGACAATTTCAACCGCGCCCTGTACAGTCGTATCTACTATCAGATCACATTAGCGAATGATTTCATCCGCGAATCTTCTGATGCGAAAGTTGCCGACAGAGGTATTAGCGGTACGGCTGCAGCAAACATTAAGGCTTTCAATGCGGAAGCCCGTTTTCTTCGTGCACTCAGCTACTGGCATGCCCTGGATCTTTATGGCAATCCAACTTTTGTTACCGACGAAGATCCTGTAGGAGCATTCCTGCCACGTCGCGCCACTAAAGCGGAATTATTTGCCTATATCGAGGAAGAATGCAAGGCTCTTGAAACTCTGATGGCTGAGCCCAAAACCAATGAATATGCACGGGCAGATAAAGCGGCACTCTGGATGCTGATGGCCAATCTGTATTTAAACGCTGAAGTATATACCGGTACCGGAAAATATACAGAAGCTATCACCTATGTAAACAAAGTGATCGCTGCGAATAAATACACGCTGCAGTCAAATTATCAGCATTTGTTCCTGGCCGATAATCATACCTCTTCTGAAGTGATCTTCCCCATCGCATTCGATGGTATCAATGCCCGTACATGGGGTGGAACCACCTTCCTGGTGCATGCGCCGGTAGGAGGAGATATGAATGTGAATGATTTTGGCATCGACTTCGGTTGGGGTGGGGTACGTACTACCAGCGCTTTTGTATCGAAATTTGCCGACGTTTCCGGAAATACCGACAAGCGTGCGCAGTTTCAAATCCCCGGTCAAACTTTGGCCATTAATAATATCAGCGAATTCCGTGATGGATACAGTATCCGTAAATGGAGAAATGTTACATCAGCAGGCGCCCCCGGTTCTAATATTACCTGGGTGGATGTTGATTTCCCGATGTTCCGTTTGGCAGAAGCCTATCTGATCTATGCTGAAGCTGTATTACGTGGTGGCAGCGGTGGTTCACAGTCACAAGCCCTCACTTATTTTAATGCCCTGCGTCAGCGCGCATACGGTAATACCTCTGGTAATGCCACAGCGATCAACCTGCAGGATGTGCTGGATGAAAGAGCCCGCGAATTGCATTGGGAAGGTAAGAGAAGAACAGACCTGATCCGTTATGGTCAGTTCACAACAGCTACCTATCTCTGGCCCTGGAAAGGCGGTGTGCCCAATGGTCGTGCGGTAGAAAGCTTCCGTAATATTTACCCTATTCCGGCTGCTGAACTGAATGTAAACTCTAACCTCATTCAAAACGAGGGTTACTAAACCAACCGATTGTTAAATAAATAACTGAAAGAAGATGAAAAATTTAAAAATATCATTGCTTTCTGTTCTCACCATGACGGTGCTGTTTTTCGCTTGTAAAAAGCAGGAAAATCAGGTGTTCGTTGAGGACAGCAAGTATCCGGTGTTGACCGCCAATACCGCAGCAGTGAACCTGGTGGCCGGTCTGGAAGATCAGCAAGCCATCAAGCTGAACTGGACCAACCCGAATTATGTTTTTACTACCGGTATTAATTCACTCGACGTTTCCTATAAACTGGAAATGGATACACTGGGTGGAAACTTTAACAGCAGCAATAAATTCGTGACGGTTATTCCGCGCGACTTATCACTGTCCTGGACAGTTGCTCAGTTGAACGGTGTGCTGGGTAATACCATGCAGTTGACTTTCGGACGTCAATACAGTATTGAGATCCGTATTACAGCAACAATCGGTCAAACAGCTAAACCCCTCACCTCAAATTCGATCGTGTTTACGGCACGTCCGTTTGCTCCACCACCTAAAGTGCAGCCTCCTGTAACAGGTGAATTGTATCTGGTGGGAGATGCCACACCGGGCGGATGGAGTAACCCTGTTCCGGTTCCTTCACAGAAGTTCACCAAAATATCTGATACGAAATATGAGTTGACAGTAGCGCTTGCGGCAGGTAAATATTATCTGATGCTGCCTGAAAACGGAAGCTGGTCAACCAAGTATTGTGTGGAAGATAATTCTGTTCCTGGTTTGAGTGGTGGCGGAAACTTCGTGTTCAAGTCAAGCGGTGGTGCCGATATTCCTTCTCCCTCAGAAGGCGGTAACTATAAGATCACTGCCGATTTTCAAACCGGAAAATTCACTGTTGCCAAGCAATAACACCATTTAAACTGTAAGTCATATGAACTTCATTAATAAAATAAAACATTTCCTGGTGCCTGTTCTATTCCTCGGAGTGGTGGCCTGCGATAAGAAAGCAGATCTGCCGGTTTTTGAGAATGGTACCGCACCGGTTCTTACTGCTTCTGCTACGACCATTGCAGCAGCTCCTTCAGATTCCAATAATGTAGCTGTTATCTTTAGCTGGTCGAATCCAAAATATGCAACGGATTCCAGCAAAGTGAAGTATATCATTGAAATTGATAGCGCCGGTCGCAATTTTGCGAAGGCAGCATCTAAAGAAATCACCGGATCTCTTTCCAGTTCTTATCTGGCAAAAGAGCTCAACAGCATCCTGTTGAATTATGGCTTCAAGTTTAATGTAGCCTATGATGTGGATGTTCGTTTGATCTCATCTTATGCCAACAATAATGAGCAGTATACTTCGAATACCGTTCGTTTGAAAGTGACGCCTTATAAGATCCCTCCTAAAGTTGCGTTACCAGCCACTGGTAAACTCTTTATCGTAGGGGATGCAACCAATGGCGGATGGAACAATCCGGTTCCGGTTCCTACGCAGGAATTCACCCGTATTGATGAAACAACTTTCGGAGGCATTTTCCAACTGGCTACCGGTAAACAATACCTGATCCTTCCAGAGAATGGTAGCTGGAGTACCAAATATTGCCTCACCAATGGTTCTGCAGCCGGAATTGCCGATGGGGGTGATTTCGTATTCCGCTCCAGTGGTGGTGATAACTTCCCTGCTCCCGGTACAGATGGGCTGTATAAGATCATACTCGATTTCCAGGAAGGAAAATTCACGGTAACTCCCTTTACGCAGCAACATGGCTTGCCTGCAGCATTATTTATAGTGGGCGATGCCACACCAGGTGGCTGGAGCAATCCGGTGCCCCTGCCTTCACAGGAGTTTACGCGTAAAAATTCCACGCAATTTGAGTTAACTCTTTCTCTGACCACCGGAAAAAAATACCTCTTCCTGCCTGAGAACGGCAACTGGGGTAAAAAGTTCGGCGCGGTAAATGGAACTGCTTCCGGTATTGGACTGGGTGGACCATTAAAACCAGAGGGAGAAGATATGCCGGCACCGGATGCCAGCGGTAACTATAAAATTGTGGTTGATTTTATCAACAATACGTCCAAACTTACCAAGCTTTAATACTTGTTTCTCAATACAAAAAGGCGTTATCCACTATCGATAACGTCTTTTTGTATTTTGGATTCGTTTTTGAACCAACGAAATATTGTCTATTTTAAGCCTCAAATCATTTTCTATGCGCTCCATCCTTTTGGCTGTTTTGCTATTTGTTTGCCTGATCCCGGAAGGGAAAACGCAGTTACTGACGGTAACGCCCTCTTTTCCCAAAGATACTTCTGCTTTAAGTATCATAGTTGATTGCAGTAAAGGCAATCAGAGTCTGTTCAATTATGCTAACACCAATGATGTGTATGTGCATGTAGGAGTGATCACCAACCTCAGTTCCAGTGCCACCGACTGGAAATACGTAAAATTTACCTGGCCGGGAACCGATATTGCCTCCAAAGCAACGTCACTTGGAAATAACAAGTATCAGTATACGATTTCTCATATCCGAAACTTTTTCGGTGTTCCTGCCAATGAGCAGATCCTGAAAGTGACGGTACTGTTCCGTAACGGGGCCGGCACCTCTGTACAACGTAATACCGATGGAACAGATATGTATGTGCCGGTTTATAATGATGCGCTTGCCGGTAGATTTATTCTGCCTCCGCTTCAACCCAAATATGTGCCGGTACCGGAACCGATCAATAAATTCATTGGAGATACGGTGCGGGTGAACTGGCTGACTAATAAGTTGGCTGATCTCAAGATCAGTTTTAACGGGGTACAGTCCAGTATTGCCCTTTCCTCTAATCTGATCATCGACTCATTGGTTATAACAGGTTCCGGTAATCAAACCATTGTGGCTACTGCCACTATCGGACCCACTACTTTTACAGATTCCATTACTTTTTTTGTGGCGCCTCCAACCAATGTTCTGCCACAGCCGGCGGGTACCCGGGATGGTATCAACTACGAGCCTGGAGACACTTCTGCGATCCTTGTTTTATATGCCCCCAATAAAGCCCGCGTATCGGTATTGGGCGATTTCAATAACTGGCAGGAATTAAGCAGTTACCAGATGAATCGTACACCGGATGGCAATCGTTATTGGTTCCGTTTAACCGGATTAACAGCCGGTACCGAATATGCCTACCAGTATTTGGTGAATGGATCCATTCGCATTGCTGATCCCTATACAGAGAAAATACTGGACCCGTTCAATGACGGTTTTATATTAAGCAGTACCTATCCCAATCTGAAACCCTATCCCACAGGTAAAACAACCGGGATCGTTTCCGTATTGCAAACAGCCAAACCGGCTTATACCTGGCAGGTTACCAATTTTCAACGCCCCGATAAGCGTAGCCTCGTTATATACGAAACGCTCCTGCGCGATTTCGTAGGCACACACGACTGGAAAACCCTTCGCGATACACTTACCTATTTAAAGCGTTTAGGTGTAAATGCTATTCAGTTGATGCCTTTCAACGAATTCGAGAGTAATATAAGCTGGGGCTATAACCCTTCTTTTTATTTTGCTCCTGATAAATATTACGGCACCGATAATTCCCTGAAACAATTTGTGGATGAGTGCCATAAAAATGGGATGGCGGTAATCATGGATATCGCCCTGAATCATTCCTTCGGTCAATCGCCCATGGTGCAGTTATATTGGGATGCGGCCAATAACCGTCCGGCTCTCGATAATCCCTGGTTCAATCCAACAGCCCGCCATGCCTTCAATGTGGGTTATGATATGAACCATGAAAGTTTGGCGACGCGCGCCTTCACCAGCAGGGTAGTAGAGCATTGGTTAAAAGAATATAAACTCGATGGATTTCGTTTCGACCTTTCCAAAGGGTTTACACAAAACAATACCTGCGATGCCAGCGGTAATAACTGTAATGTGGGTGCCTGGGGCAACTATGATGCCTCGCGCGTTGCCATCTGGAAACGATATTATGATACACTGCAACTGAAATCGGCAGGCTCGTATGTTATTCTGGAGCATTTTGCCGATAACACAGAAGAGAAGGAACTCAGTGATTACGGTATGTTACTCTGGGGCAACCTGAATTATAATTTCACAGAAGCCACCAAGGGCGTTACCGCTAACTCTAATTTCGAAGGAGCCTTGCATACAGTACGTGGTTGGAACCAGCCGCACCTCATCGGTTATATGGAAAGTCACGACGAAGAACGCATGATGTATAATAATATTAATTCAGGCGGTTCTTCAGGTGGCTACAACGTAAAAGATCTGAACACCGCTCTGGTGCGTAATGAAATGGCGGCTTCTTTCCTGTTAACCATGCCGGGCCCCAAAATGATCTGGCAGTTCGGCGAGCAGGGATACGACTATTCCATTAATAACTGCACGAATGGTACCATTAATAATTCCTGCCGGCTCGACCCCAAGCCCATACGCTGGGACTATCTGCAGAATCCAAAGCGCGACCATCTGAAGGAAGTGTATACCGGATTGATGTTATTGCGCAACCATCCGCTGTTCAAAGCCGGTTTTGTGACCAATCGTGTCGATAAAAATTTGTCTGGTGGTTTCAAATGGTTGAAACTAACTACTGATACATCTAATATTCTGGTGATCGGCAATTTCGACCTGGTATCAGTGACCGGTTCTGTAGCTTTTCAAACAGGCGGTACCTGGTATGATTATTTCTCCGGCACTACGATCAATGCCACTGGTTCTTTGCAAAGTTTTACGTTGTTGCCGGGTGAATATCATGTATATGTGAATAGAAATGTTACCTATCCCATTTCACCTGCCGTACCAACGCCGGTTACGGATATAGACGTGAATGGCAAACGGATGCGATTGAGCGTATTCCCCAACCCGGTACAGCAACAGGCTACAGTAGAATATGAGTTACCCGAAAGCGGCGCGGTATCCATTCGCGTATTGAATTTGTCGGGCCAACAGGTAGCGGTTTTGCAAAATGGATTTAAAGTGAAGGGGGTTCACCGGATATCTTTTGATGCACTTCGTGTCGCGCAAAGATTACAGAAAGGTACCTACTTTTTGCAAATGGAATTCGGCCAGCGTAAGATGGTGCAAAAACTGATCATGGATTTTTAAAAAGCTTCTTTATATTTGAAAGCATCATGACAACGGCTTCGCAAAAAACGGTTAAGCAGCTCAAATCGGAGAACAAGCTATTCTTCCAGATAGCCATTTCAGTAGATTGTGTGATTTTTGGTTTTGAGAATAATGAACTGAAAGTATTGCTCATCAAGAGTGATCTGGAAGAGTATAAAGGAAAGTGGACCTTGTTGGGGGATCTGGTGAAACCGGATGAAGACCTCGATTCTGCCTCCTACCGTGTATTGCAGGAACGAACCGGGTTGAATGATGTTTATCTGGAACAGGTTCATACGTTTGGTGATGTGAACCGACATCCTGCCGGACGCGTTATTACCACTGCTTATTATTCACTCGTTAATATCAAAGACCACCAGCTGAAATTGGAACACAATCAGTTGCACTGGCATTCGGTAAGTGATCTGAATAAACTGGCCTTCGATCATAAAAAGATCCTCAGTACCTGTATCAGGCAATTACAGGAAAAGATCATGGAGCATCCTATTGTATTCAATCTGTTGCCAGAGAAATTCTCCCTCCGCGAACTGCAGAGTTTATATGAAGCCATTCTGGATGTGAAACTGGACAGAAGAAACTTCAGAAAGAAATTTTTCCTGATGGACTGGTTGATCGATCTGGATGAATTAGAGGAGGATGTGCCCCATCGTCCGGGTAAACTCTACCGTTTCAATGCCCCTAAGTTTTCCAATGGCAAAGCCAACAAAAAAGCAGTGGCACTGGCCTGATCTTACAACGAACCTCCAGAGATAAGTCGGGATGGAAGGGTGAGTTCCTGCAGGAATGTTTTACCCCCCAGGTGATCCATCATACGTTTGAAAGCCAGTTTCCCGAGGTCGCGACCACTTGTTTCTACAAAAGTGATTTCAGGAAAATATAAACTGGGAATGAAATTATCATTGCAGATAGATATCACGCCTACTTCATCGGGCACCTGCACCTGTTTGCGTTGCAGCGCTTTCATGACACCGGTAAGTATTTCATCACTCATCGTAAATATTGTATCGGGGCGATCGCTTTGTGAAAACTGACGCGTGGTTTGTATAAACGCCTCATCACTCGAGTTGGCATGCTGAATGATCATTTCAATAGGCTCACCTGTTGACTCAATTGATTCTTTAAAGGCTGCCAGACGTTTCTGCGTAATGAGTAATTCGGGATTGCCAAAAAGTGCAAAGATCTTTTTTCTGTTTTTCCGGATAATCGTTTCAGCCGCTAAGCGTGCTGCTTCACTATCGGCCAAACAGATTTTGTTGCAGGCTTCATATGCCGGCACTTTATCAAAGAAAATAACGGGAATATCAAGTTCGTCAAGCTTAAGAAAATGGCTGATGTCTTTGGTGCCGGCAGCCAGCGATACAAACACACCGGCTACCCGATTCATACGGCAAAGACGCAGGTTTTCCGCTTCAATCAGCGGATCATCGCCCGATTGCAGAATAAGCAGGGTATAACCCATCCGGCGAGCATCTTCTTCCACGGCGGCGATCAGGGAATAATAAAAATAATTGGATATAACGGGAACCATCAAACCAAAAACCTTACTGCGATTGGTGCGCAGGTTAATGGCATGGGTGTTGGGTTCATATTCCAGCAGTCCCGCCAATTCAATCACCTTCCGTTTGGTTTCTTCGGAAATGTCGGGGTGATTTTTTAGTGCCCGGGAAACAGTTGAAATGCTCAGATTCAGGTTCTGAGAGATCTTTTTAAGCGTGGCTTTCGTCCGCATGTCGGTATTAAGAGTTGTTGGTCAGCTAAAGTTTTCCACTGCAACGGATCACGCAAACATTAACGCAAAGGTTTGCAGGATTTAAAGATACAGGATTTATCATACTAGAAAAGAACTTATTAATTTGAATCAAGATTAAGGTGTGTAAAATCTAAATCATTTGAAAATCATTGTTTTAGGCGCGTACAAGAAGAGCCTGCTATAGAAAAGATGCATCCGATATGGCAGGGCAGGCAGCTTGTACGGTTTGGATTTAGATAAGTAATGGGTAAGGCAGCATTTTAAGAAAATGGTTGTCTTAATAAAGGCCCTGGTTTTCATTTCGGTTCCAATCGGCCCAATAGGGGAATTGGATTAGTTCTCAAACAGGCGGTTTGTTAATTTTTTTTTAAAATTTATAAAAAAGATTATCATTGTGCCTCGTGTGTATTTAATACACATTGTATTTGTCTATTGATAACCAATTATAACCATTGTTTATGACCCTCAAACGACTGCTTACAGCCAGTATGTTGCTGTTGCTTACAGTTGCTTTTTCTGCGGCCACATATGCCCAGGACAAGGCGATCTCCGGTAAGGTTACAGATGCTAAGGATGGATCTCCTATTGCAGGAGCCTCAGTAGTAGCTAAAAATTCCTCTCAGGGAGGAACGGTAACCGGTGCCGATGGTACTTTCAAAATTTCAGTGGCCTCCAACGTAACTACACTGGTGATTTCCTATGTAGGTTATGGTGCACAAGAGGTGACCATCTCCGGAAAAACCTCCGTTGATGTGAGCCTTTCCTCTTCTGGTAGTAACCTGAATGAGGTTGTGGTGGTTGGTTACGGTACTGCCCGCCGTAAAGACATTACTGGTTCCGTGGCTTCTGTGAAGGCACGTGATTTCAATCAGGGTATCGTTACGGCTCCTGATCAATTGATCCAGGGTAAAGTAGCCGGCGTACAAATCATCAACAACTCAGGTGATCCCGGTGGTGCTACTACGGTTCGTATCCGTGGTATCTCTTCTATCCGTTCTGGTAACCAGCCCCTGTTCGTAGTGGATGGTGTTCCCCTCTCCGGTGGTTCTGCAGCTCCCGGCCTGGGTACTTCTTTAGGAGGTGCTCCCGGCGACAACCCGCTGAACTATCTTAACCCTTCAGACATTGCTTCTATGGAAGTATTGAAAGATGCCTCTGCCACAGCGATCTTCGGATCACGCGGTGCCAACGGCGTAGTAATCATCAATACTAAAAGAGGTCAGTCGGGTGCTCCCAAAATTGATTTCGGAACTTCTGTAGGTGTAAGCAGCCTTTTGAAGAAATTAGAAGTATTAGATGGTGACGGCTACCGCGCAGCACTGACCAAATATGGTTTGACCAGTGGAAACCTGGGCGGAAATGTTGATGCAATGGACGCTATCACTCGTACAGGTCTGTCTCAAAACTATAACATGGCTATCTCAGCCGGTAACGACGCTGGTCGCTATCGCCTGTCTGCCGGTTATCAGAACATCGACGGTATCATTAAAGAGTCTGGCTTCAAAAAACTCACTGCTACCTTCTCCGGTAACTATAAATTCCTTGAAAGCAAGCGTTTAGGTCTTGATTTCAATATCATTACCTCTAACACGGCCCGCAGTACGGCACCGATTTCAAACGACGCCGGCTTCCAGGGTAGCTTGATCGCCAACGCATTGCAGTGGAACCCCACCGCACGTCTGGACGATTGGACTCCTGCACAACCGATCAACCCTGCACTGGGTGCAACTACCCTGAATCCATTGGCGGTATTAGCTGCTTATGATGATAAAGTGAATGTTACCAGCATCCTGGCAAGCATCGCCCCCAGTTATAAAATCACCGACGATCTGGAGTATAAGTTCCTGTACAGCATGAACTACTCTCGTGGTGAAAGAAGAACAGAGATCCGCCGCTGGTTGAACCTTCAGGGTAACCGTGGTTTCGGTCAGATCTCTAATAACCGCATGTTCAACCAAACCCTCACTCATACCCTGAACTATAATAAGCAGATCACCTCTGATCTGAACTTTACAGCGCTGGTGGGTTATGAGTATCTGAAGTTTGACTATATCGGTTCTGGTATGCAGGGTAACAACTTCGTTGACTATCCCGGTATCAAGTACACAGATTATATGCAGAACGTTCCATCTGCAGATCGCAGCATGTACTCTTTCGCTGATCCTATTTCTGAATTACAGTCTGTGTTCGGACGTCTGAACTTCGGTTTCAAAGACAAATACTTCGTTACAGCAACTGTTCGTCGTGATGGATCTAACAAGTTTGGTACTAACAATAAATATGGTGTGTTCCCATCTGTGGCTGCTAAATGGCAGATCAGCAATGAGGACTTCCTGAGCGGTAACAGCACGATCAACAACCTGGCCCTCCGCGCCAGTTGGGGTCAAACCGGTAACCAGGAATTCCCTTCCAACGCTCCTCTGCGTGTGGTTAACATCGGACAGGGTTCTAACCAAAGCGTAGCTTCACTGGAAAACCAGGATATCCGTTGGGAAACCAACACCCTGGCGAATATCGGTTTAGACTTCGCTGTATTGGATAGCCGTTTAACCGGTTCTATCGACTACTATACAAGAACTACCACTGATCCTATCTTCCAGCAGGTAGTTACACAGCCCGGTCCTCCGATCCGCTTCTGGACAAACCTGGAAGGTCAGATCGTGAACTCCGGTGTGGAACTCCAACTGAATGGTAATATCGTTCGTAAGAAAGATCTGAACTGGAATCTGGGTGTAAACCTGGCCTTCCAGAAGAATGAGCTCAAGGACTTCGTTGGTGCTATCGAAACCGGTAGCCTGAGCGGTCAGGGTATCTCTGGTGCCACATCTCAGCGTTTGGTAAGCGGTCAGCCTATCAACGTATTCTATCTGCGCACTTATCAGGGAATCGACAAAACTACCGGTCAGAGTGTTTATAAACTGAACCCCGACGGAAGTGATAACCTGGATTATGTTGGCTCACCCAACCCTAAAACAATCGTAGGTATTACTACAGACGTATCATACAAGAACTGGTATTTCGCTGTAAACATGAACGGTGCCTTCGGTCACTACATTTACAACAATACCGCTAACTCTGTGTTACCTGTAGGTAATATCATCGGTGGTCGTAATATCGCTGCCTCTATCATGAGTGGTGATGTTAAAGAAAGCACTTCTAACCCGCTGGCACCTTCTACCCGTTATATGGAGAAAGGTAATTACCTGAAACTGGCGAACGCTACCATCAGCTACCGCCTGGGTAATGTTGCCAAAGTACTGAAGAATGCTCAGGTGGCGCTGACTGGTCAGAACCTGTTCGTGATCACTAAGTTCTCTGGTTTCGATCCTGAGGTGAATACAGATAAGAGTGTAAATGGCGTACCTTCTTTAGGTATTGAGTACACTCCTTATCCTACCGCCCGTAATATCATGTTGTCATTCAACTTTAGTTTATAATCTCTTTAAATGATAAAAATTATGAAGAATCTGAAACTGTTAATGCTGTTGGTCCTGACAGTATTTACGTTCGCCTGTACAAAGCTGGAACAGAACCAGCGTGGCGCGCTGAATATTGAGAGCAGCAGCGTAAATCCTGCCGGTCTTCTTCAGAGTGCTTACGAAAGTATGTACACTCCCTTCATGGACCAGTCCCGTTTTTGGGCAGCTTCTGAACATACTACTGATGAAGCTGTAGGACCTACTCGTGGACCAGACTGGGATGATAACGGTGTTTGGCGTGTACTCCATGCGCATACATGGAATGCCGACCACGGTTTCCTCCGCGATACATACCGTGAATTACTGCAAACACAGTTCGCTGCCTCCAGCGTACTGGAAAAAAGCCCCTCTGCTCAACAGGCTGCTGAAGCCCGTTTTGTACGCGCCTTCTCTATGTTTGCTGTACTGGATGGATGGGATCAGATCCCTTACCGTTCAGACCTGAAAGATCTGAAGAAGCTTCCTGAAACCCTGAAGGGTACCGCCGCTGCTGATTTCATCATCAGCGAACTGGAAGCCATCATCAATGATCTTCCTACAGGCTCTCTTATCAAAGCCAATAAAAATGCCGCTCGTGCATTATTGATGAAGTTATACCTGAACAGAGGTGTTTATGCCAACCGTGCCGCTCCAACTTTTGCTGCCGCTGACATGAACAAAGTGATCGCTCTGGCTGATCAAATCACCGGATACTCACTTACTACCAACTTCTACGATAACTTCTCACCCGACAACTCTACCAAGTCTACAGAAATCATCTGGGCATTGGAAAATACCAATGGTGTACGTGGTGGTAACAACCAGTTCCACTGGTATTGCACCCTGCACTATAACCAAAAGCCAAGTGGTTGGAATGGTTTCACTACCCTGTCTGACTTCTACGACAAATTCGAAGCTACCGACAAACGTCGTGGCGATAGCTACACTGGTGTTACCAACGTAACTGGTTTGCGTGTTGGTTTACTGGTTGGTCAGCAGTTCGATCAAAACGGCGTTGCCCTGAAAGACAGAAGTGGTGCTCCTTTGGCCTTCACCCGCGAAGTGAAACTGAAAGAGACTGGTTCTAATCTGGAGGTTACCGGTATCCGTGTGGTGAAATATCCACCCGATCTGGCTAAGGAATTCCCTGCAGAAAACGAATTCGTGATCTTCCGTTATGCAGATGTGCTGCTGATGAAAGCCGAAGCACTGTTGAGAACCGGAGCCGCTGCTACCGCTTTACCAATTGTGAACAGCATCCGTACAGCACGTGGTGCTACAGCCCTCGGTTCACTCACTGCAGACAACCTGCTGGATGAAAGAGGACGTGAGCTTTACTGGGAAGGTTGGAGAAGAAATGACCTGATCCGTTTCGGTAAGTTCCTTGGTGCATGGCAGGAAAAAGCTGCTTCCGGCAGTGAGCGTCTGCTGTTCGCTATCCCTAACGAGCAATTAGCCGTTAACCCAAATCTTACCCAGAATCCTGGTTATGATAAATAATTGAATATGTAATTATTGAGCAAAAGGGTCATAATTTTATGGCCCTTTTGTTTTTTAAGTCTTGTAATTTTCCTGACGATGATGGCCCTCTCCGCTATACCGGTTACCGATAAGAAAAAGACACTGCTCTCTGCCTGTAGCAGCCTGGTTCTTTTTGCCATTCTTTTTTTGATTGCCTGTAATCAGAAGAAAGAATCGGCTACGGATACGCTCTTTCAGAAGATGACCGGAACGGGTATTGAATTCAATAACAAGGTGACCAATTCACGCGACTTTAATATTTTCAGTTACCGCAATTTCTATAACGGTGGGGGCGTAGCCGTTGGGGATATCAATAATGACGGATTGGCCGATGTGTTCTTTACAGCCAATATGGGCAGTAATAAACTCTATCTCAATAAAGGCAATTTTTCCTTTGAAGACATTACCGGCAAAGCCGGTGTAATGGAGGAAGAACAATGGAGCACCGGAGTGGTCATGGTAGACCTGAACCACGACGGCTGGCTCGACATCTACGTGTGCAACGCGGGCTTTGTAAATGGGAATGTACCCGAAAGCAAACTGTATATAAATAATCACGATCTCACGTTCACAGAATCGGCAGCGAAGTACGGCCTCTCCAATTCGGGTGGTTATGCCACGCATGCCGCTTTTTTTGATTACGACCTTGACGGTGATCTGGATGTGTTTATTATCAACAACAGCTTTATTCCGGTAAACACCCTCAACTATGCGAATAAAAGAAATCTGCGTGCAAAAGACTGGCCAGTGGCAGATTATCTCAAAGGGGGCGGTGATCGTTTTCTCCGCAACGATAACGGCCATTTTACGGATATCAGCCAGGAAGCCGGCATCTATGGAAGTTTGATCAGCTTTGGCCTCGGCGTAACCGTAGGCGATGTTAACGGCGATCATTATCCGGATGTGTATGTGTCTAATGACTTTTTTGAACGCGACTATCTTTATATCAACCAGAAGAACGGCACGTTTAAAGATGAGCTGGAACAATGGGTGCAACACCTCAGCCATTCTTCCATGGGCGCCGATCTGGGTGATGTGAATAATGATGGCTATCCCGACCTGTTTGTGACGGAAATGCTGCCCGATGATGATTTCCGATTGAAAACAACCACTTCTTTCGAAAATGCTGATGTGCAGCAACTGAAAATTAACTCCGGCTTCTATTATCAGTTCATGCAAAACACCCTGCAGATCAATAATGGCGATGGAAAATATAAAGAAACGGCTTTCTTCAGTGGCGTGGCCGCCTCTGACTGGAGTTGGGGTGGGCTGATCTTTGATGCGGATAATGATGGTCTGTCAGATATTTATGTTTGTAATGGTATTTACAACGATGTAACGAATCAGGATTTCATCGACTTTTTTGCCAATGATGTGATCCAGAAAATGGTGATGACCGGTCAGAAGGAACAGATCGATGAGATCATTGGGAAAATGCCCTCGCAACCCATCGTAAACAAGTTTTTTAGAAATACCGGTGGATTGAAATTCGCAGACAATGGCGCTGCTGCCGGATTTACAGAACCTTCTTTCTCTAATGGAGCGGCCTATGGCGATCTGGATAATGACGGCGATCTTGACCTGGTCGTAAATAATGTAAATGAACAGGCCTTTGTTTATAAAAATAACAGCCGCGAATATTCGAAGAATAATTTTATAAGCGTATCCCTGAAAGGAAGTGGCGCCAATAGTTTTGCCATTGGCAGCAGCGTACAGGTGTTTTCCAATGGTCAAACCCTTAGCCGCGAACTGATTCCCAGCAGAGGATTTCAATCTTCTGTAGATTATAAAATGAATTTCGGTCTGGGTAATGCCGTGGTTGATTCGGTGCGCGTGATCTGGCCCGACAGGACTTATTCAGTAGTCGTGAAGCCGGCCATAAATCAATTGCTCTCACTTACCTATCAATCCGGATTGCCGTTGATTACAGAACGTCCGGTCCTTGAAACGCCCTGGTTTCAACGCACGGCTGCTGCCTTCACTAAACATCAGGAAGATGGCTATGTAGATTCTTATTACGATCGAAATATCCCCCAGCAACTTTCGCATGAAGGCCCTAAGGCGGCCGTAGGAGATGTGAATGGAGATGGAACCGACGATGTTTTCATTGGCGGCGCATCAGGTCAGGCCGGTCAATTGTATTTGCAAAAAGGCGGACGTTTTGAGTTGTCGCCGCAACAGGTTTTTACTACCCTTTCAACGGCTGAAATCACTGCTGTTGTTTTTGCTGACCTTGATAAGGATGGTGACCTCGACTTACTTACCGGTACGGGAGGTAATAACCGTGACCCGGGTAATCCTGATTTGAATATTCGGCTGCTGCGTAATAATGGTAAAGGACTATTTTCATTCGATAGTATTGCCTTGCCAGCTACGGGAACCAATAATGCGGTATTGGCATTGAACGATGTAGATGGAGATGGGGATCTGGATATTTTTGCCGCCAGCAGAAGTGTTTCCCTGAACTATGGACCCAGTCCCAAAAGCTTCCTGCTGATCAACGACGGCAAAGCACATTTTTCCGATCAAACCACCGCACGCGCCCCTGTCTTGAATAACGCCGGTTTGCTTACGGGGGCCTGTTGGGCAGATATGAATGGCGATAAAGTAAAAGACCTTGTGATCACAGGCGAGTGGATGGCGCCCCGTATACTAATCAATCAGCAGGGAAAATTAACCGAGTGGAAAACAACATTAGAAGGATGGTCAGGCTGGTGGCAAAGTTTGGCCGTGGAAGATCTGGATGGAGATGGGGATCAGGACCTGATCCTGGGAAATATGGGCGAAAACTTCTACCTCCAATCAGACTCTTCGCATCCTTTACGTATATGGATGAACGATTTTGATAAGAACGGAACACTTGATAAGATCATTACCCGAACCATCAATGGTAAAGATGTTCCCGTTTTTCTGAAAAGGGAATTGACCGATCAGGTAATCTCTATCAAGAAGCAGAATCTTCGCTATGAGGATTATGGGAAAAGATCTGTTCAGGAATTATTTACCCCGGAACAAATAAAGCAATGTGAGGTAAAAACCATAACGCATATGGCCTCGATGGTTGCTTATAATGACGGAAATGGAGCTTTCAGCATGGTACGTTTGCCATTGAGTATGCAGTTGTCTTCTGTAAATGCTCTGTATGTAACCGATCTGAATAAAGACGGCAAACCGGATATTATTTCTGGAGGCAACCGGTTCAATTTGCTGCCACAGTTTTGCCGGCTCGATGCCAGTTTTGGCAATATTGTTTTGAATCAGGGAGGAAAAAAATGGGAGGAATGGGGCGCTGCTCAATCTGGCGTATTGATCACCGGACAAATCAGAGACATCAAATCGGTGCAGATACAGCAGCGGGACTATTTGCTGTTTCTGCAGAATAATGACCTGCCTGTACTCCTGAAGAAAAACCGACCCTGATTTCAATTGTTCACCGCATATAGACACAAATGTTTTTGCAAACGAAATATTATTTTTTACGTCCATCCGGAATAGCGGGGCTATTGCTTTCCCTTACTTTTTTCTTTTCCTGTAAGAACAAGGAAGTGGCTTCGGTACTTTTTACCTCTCTGGATCAAACCGAAACCGGGTTACATTTTATTAATAAGCTCACCCCCACACCTTCATTCAACATGTTCAAGTACATGTATTTTTATAACGGGGCAGGGGTAGGGGCGGCTGATTTTAACAAAGACGGAAAGATCGATCTTTTCTTTGCCTCTAATCAGGGACAAAACTCCCTTTATCTCAATCAGGGAAACCTCCAATTCAAAGATGTTACCAAACAGGCAGGCATACCCGATGATCATGGATGGTCTACCGGTGTTTCTGTGGTGGATATAAACGACGACGGCTTGCTGGATATCTATGTTTGCCGTGTGGGGAATTATGAAACCTTGCAGAGCCGGAACCAGTTACTGATCTGTAAAGGTTTTACCTCCGATAGTATTCCGCTGTTTGCAGATGAGGCCAAAGCGTATCACCTTGATTTTTCAGGTTTCAGTACGCAGGCGGCTTTTCTGGATTATGATGCTGATGGTGACCTCGATATGTATCTGATGAATCATTCTCTGCGTTTCAACGGCACGTTTGCCGCACGTAAAACCTATCAGAATACCTATGATAGTTTGGCCGGCGACCGCTTCTACAGAAATGATAAGGGGCGGTTCACAGATGTTACCAAAGAGGCAGGTATCAACAGCAGTATTATCGGGTATGGATTGGGTGTAGTGGTGAGTGATATCAATCTCGATGGATTGCCCGATCTCTATATCGGCAACGATTTTCATGAGAATGATTATTTATATATCAATCAGGGAAATGGACGCTTCGCCGATTCGCTGGAGCAGGAAATGATGCATACGAGTCAGTTTTCGATGGGGGTGGATGCTGCAGATGTAGATAATGACGCCTATCCTGAGATCATTTCAATGGATATGCTTCCCTCTGATCCCTACATTCTGAAACGTTCTCTGGGGGAAGATGCCTATGAGATATTTCAGTTTAAGATCCGCCATGGATATAACTATCAGTATGCCCGCAATAATCTGCAATGGAACCGGAAGAATGGCACTTTTAGTGAAGTGGGGTTATTCGCCGGAGTATATGCCACCGACTGGAGCTGGGCACCTCTTTGGATGGATTTTGATAATGATGGAAAGAAAGATCTGTTTATTTCCAATGGCATACCCAAGCGGTTGAATGATATAGACTATGTAAACTTTGTATCGAACGAAGAGTTACAAGCCCGTATCCGGAATAATGAATTGGGGGATAAGGATATGACCCTGGTCAATAAATTTCCCGAGATAAAATTACCGAACCGTTTTTTCCGGAATGCCGGCAACATGCAGTTTGAAAACCTGAACCCTTCTGTATCAGGAGACCTGCCCCGTTTCTCAAACGGTGCTGCTTATGCAGATCTGGACAATGATGGAGATCTGGATATTGTAGTAAATAATGTGGATGATGCTGCATTGATCTACCGCAATGATCATACGCCCCTGGCCCCACAGGACTATATGCAATTAATCCTTCAGGGAAACCGCGGTAATCAACAGGCAATTGGTGCGTCTCTGATCGTATATGCCGGCAAAGAGGTACAGACGTATGAAAAATATCCGGTGCGCGGGTTTCAGTCCAGCATGGAAATTCCTCTGCAAGCCGGATTGAAGAATGTAAAAGCCGATTCCATATTGCTGGTATGGCCCGATCATCGTTACCAGCGCATTGATACCTTGCGCGGTCGTCGCCATTTAAAGTATGATTCCTTGTTACCATACTTCGATCCTAAACGCTTGCGCACAGTTCCTGACACTTCCGCTTTATTTTCAGATATCACAGAGGGTGTGGCACTGCGATGGAAGCACGAAGAAAATCCCTTCGTGGAATTTGACCGCGAGCCGTTGATACCCAAAATGGTAAGTCGTGAAGGACCTGCATTAGCCGTAGCCGATATTAATGGTGATGGGTTGGAAGATGTTTTTGTGGGTTCAGCAAAAACCTATCATCCGGGCGTATGGTTGCAAAACGCCGATGGACGGTTTCAAAAAATGAAGCAGCCCGCATTGGAAGCAGATAGTATGTTTGAGGAGGTGGATGCTGAGTGGGCGGATATCAATAAAGATGGGTTTCCTGATCTGCTTACGGCCAGTGGGGGGAATGAATATTTCGGTCATGACCGGCATTTGACACCACGCCTGTTTTTGAATGATGGTAAGGGAAACTTGCAGGAGTTAAAAAATGCTTTCCCGGAATTATATGTGAATGCTTCGGTTATACGCGCCCATGATTTTACCGGCGATGGGGTTCCGGATTTATTCATTGGAGGCCGATCTGTTCCCTGGGAGTATGGGGAAACTCCTTCTTCTTATTTATTGGCCAATGATGGTAAAGGACATTTTACGGATGTAACGGCGCAGTATGCCCGGGAATTATCCAGTATCGGAATGGTTACGGCTGCTCATTGGGCCGACATTAATAGTGATGGGAAAAAGGATCTGGTGCTTTCCTGTGAATGGGGAGGAGTCTATGCTTTCGAATTCAAACCACAGCAGTTTACCAAACGAGTTCTTACCGATCGTAAAGGTTGGTGGAACAGTTTGACGCCGGTAGATATAGACGGCGATGGCGACCTGGATTGGATCGCCGGTAATCTGGGAAAAAATTCCCGACTGACGGCCAGCAAGCAAAAGCCGGTGCGGTTATACTATGCCGATTTTGATGGCAATGAGAAGAAGGAGCAGGTACTCACCTATTATCTGAATGACAGGGAAATACCCTTTGCGAATAAAGAGGAGTTGCAAAAGCAATTGCCTGGGTTGAAAAAGAAATTTTTATATGCCGAAGATTTTGCGAAAGCGACGCTGTCTGAGTTGCTGGGTAAAGAAAAGCTGAATGGGGCTAAAGTACTTACGGCCGATTATTTCCCCAATAGTTTACTGCTGAATAAGGGAAATGGAGAATATGAGGTAAAGGAACTTCCTATGGCGGCACAGTTGGTGCCGTACCGGGATGCGGCGGTGGCAGATTTGAATAGAGATAGCAAACCGGATCTATTATTGGCCGGGAACTTTTATGAGAATAATATTCAGATGGGTCGTTATGATGCCGATCCCGGAACGGTATTATTGAATAAGGGACAGGCTGTTCTCGAACCTGTTTTGATCACGGGCCTGCGCCTGCGTGCACAATACAGACATATAAAGCCCATCCATATACGCAATAAAATCGCCTGGATACTGGCAGCCAATAATGATAGTTTACGGGTGATCAAACAGCCGTGAACCGATTAAAGGATCGGCGCACAAATACGCGTGATCCATTTGGTGGTATCCCTGATCTCTGTACGGTCGGTGATTAGTTTGGCATATGGAATGGCTACGCTGGTAAGTCTGAAATCGGACCTGAAATTTTCCATTTGTTCAAAAGCCCTTTTTACCGTTTCCGGCCCGCCGGTGATTTCCCCTATGGCGATATTGCCGGGAGGCATCCGTTTCAATTCAATCGCTCCTTTGCCGGGAAGAACCCGATTCGTTGGCAAACCCACCATGAGAAAGTATTCAGTAGGTGCATCTTTTCTGATATTGACCATTGGCTGATCGGTAGCAGTAGCTTTTTCGGAAGCAATATAGTCTCTGAGTTCTTTAACGATGGCGTAGATCTCTTCCGTGCCCGGCTCATGATCCAGCATTACTTTCTTTGCCACCAGAACCGTATCGGTCACAATGTTTTTCTGGATGTCCATGCCATAGAGGTTTTCTCTTTTTTCGGCATATGTTTTTAATGCGCTTAGTAATAGCGCAAAATCTTTTTGTAAAGACTGGGCATCAAAGTAGTTCTGTAATCGACTGATGGGGTTGGGACCGGCCTGTATACTGGTGCTCCACTCAACCAGGGTACTATCTGTTTCTACGGAAGCAAATAGAAGTCTGGCCGGCAGGGAACTATCACCCCAACTGATCGAGGTTTCAATGATATTATAGCTATTTACACTAACCGAATACTGGTGATTGTGCAGGCTGTATCCTTCAGTACTTGCGGCCGTCTTTTCAGGCCACCAGCCATCCCAGTTTTTTGAATCAGCCGTTACGTTGGCCAGCCGTACACCCGGAGCCAGAATGGAAACCGTACTGGAAACCGAAAGCGTGGATGGAATAAAGATATAGGTTGCGGCGGCGCCGAGCAGGGCCACTACAAAAACGGCGATCAGTATTTTCTTCATAACAGCAACATTATTGGAAATGCAAAATAGCTACTTTAAAAACGCGTTGAACAGGTTTACAGAAAATAGTACCGCAAACGTTGGAGGTTATTGAACTGCGGGCTGATGCTGCAGGATGAATTGTATCAGTGATTCCAGGTCAGTATCGATTCTGGAAATGGCGTCATTGATCTCATCACGGTTAACCTGGGCAGCAAAAGAGGCTGTTTTCAGCTTTTTCAGTACACTTTTCACATCCATTCCCTCATAGCGTGTAGGTCGAATGAGGGCGGCAGCATGAATAAAGCCCGACAATTCGTCGAAGGCATAGATCATTTTATCCATAACAGATTCCGGTTCTACACCAAAATGGCGGGGGCCGTGGGAGGCGATGCAGCGGATCACGGCGGGATCTATATTACGACGTTCCAGTTCTTCAATGATCACCCGGCAATGCAGGTCAGGGTGCTTTTCCCAATCGGCATCATGCAGCAATCCCGCCAGTTCCCATTTTTGTGCGGTCAGGGCATCTGCCCCTTCTTTTTCTATGGCCCAGGCCTTCATCACGGTCGCCACCTGTTTCATGTGCAGGCGCAGCCTTTCATTGGGTACCCATTCTTCCAGCAACGCAAGTGCTTCTTCCAAAGGCATGAGGTGGCCGGTATTGGCGGGATCGCCGAATTGGGTGCGGTGAAGTTGGAGCGACATACAGCTTTTTTTTACCAAGGTAGGATTTTGAAGGGCTCGTTGATTTCTTAACAGGGGACAAAATCCACCCAAAATGCCGGAAATAAAGGGGGTGTGTTCGACTTATTTTAAAAAAAGAGCAAAATTTTTATTGAAAATCAGTCGATTGCAAATGTGCTATAAAAAAATTGCCCCTGTTTTTTTGGGAAAGGAATAGAAACAGCGCTATCTTTGCGACCCTTTTGGGAAATACCCTTGGGGGTGGCAGAAAGCGGGATGGCGCATCTGCTTCTATATTTAAAAACTGCTGAGAGATCAGCACAAAGCTTTTCAGAATGAGTAAACTTCATTTTACTACCAAACATGCTAATGCGGCTACCGTACAACGCAACTGGTACGTTGTAGACGGTACCAATCAAACCGTTGGACGCATGTGTGCTCGTATTGCTTCTGTTCTTCGTGGTAAGAACAAGGCTTATTACACGCCACATGTTGATTGCGGGGATTATGTAATTATCATCAATGCCGACAAGGTGAAATTCACCGGCAACAAGATGGACGAAAAAGAATACATCACGTTCTCTGGTTATCCCGGTGGACAAAAGATCGAGTTGGCCAAAGACCTGATCAAGCGTCGTCCTGAGGCATTGCTGGAAAGAGCGGTGCGTGGTATGTTACCAAAGAACCGTCTGGGTCGCAAGATGATCAAAAAATTATTCGTGTATGCCGGTGCTGAACATCAGCATGGTGCACAGCAACCCAAAGAACTGAAGTTCTGATCCCTCAATTCCCAATCAAAAATTCCAAAAATTAAATAATGGAAAAGCAAAAAAACGGAGTAGGTCGTCGTAAAGAAGCAGTGACACGCGTGTTTCTTTCTAAAGGAACCGGAAAGATCACTGTGAACGACAAAGACTATAAAGAATATTTTTCACTGGTATACCTGCAGAATCAGGTGGAACTGCCTTTGAAAGTGATTCAGTCTATCGATAAGTATGATGTGAAGATCAATGCTGCCGGTGGTGGTATGAAAGGTCAGGCAGAAGCTGCCAAGCTCGGTATCGGCCGTGCGTTGGTAGAAGTAAATCCTGAGTTTCGCCCTGCCCTGAAAGCGGCTGGTGTTCTGAAGCGCGATCCCCGTGCTGTTGAACGTAAGAAATTCGGTCACAAGAAAGCCCGTCGTAGCTTCCAGTTCAGCAAACGTTAAGGATGTTTTCCGAACTGTTGTAACAACAATTTGTCAAATTATCAAATCACTCAAATGGAAAATAACACGTCTCTTCAACAACAACTTCTGGAAGCCGGTGTGCATTTCGGTCACCTGCGTAAGAAGTGGAATCCGAAGATGCTGCCTTATATTTTTGCTGAAAAGAAAGGCATTCACATCATCGATCTGAACAAAACCACTGAAAGCCTGCAGGAAGCTGCTGCTGCTTTGAAGCAAATGGCCCGCAGCGGTAAAAAGATCATGTTCGTGGGTACGAAGAAGCAAGCCAAAGAAATCGTAACAGAATGCGCTAAGAAAGTAAACATGCCTTTCGCCACAGAACGTTGGTTGGGTGGTATGCTTACCAACTTCAATACCGTTCGTAAGAGCGTGAAGAAGATGCAGAGCATCGATAAAATGCTGAACGACGGAAGTGCGGAAAGCCTGACCAAGAAAGAGCGTTTAACGCTGGGTCGCGACCGTGATAAAATGGACAAGGTACTGGGTGGTATCGCTCAGTTGGGACGTGTTCCTGCTGCCCTGTTCATCATCGACATTGGTCATGAGCATATCGCACTGGCAGAAGCCAAGCGTTTAGGCATCACTACTTTTGGTATGGTAGATACCAACTGTGATCCGAATAAAGTTGATTTCGCCATTCCGGCGAATGACGATGCTACAAAGTCTATCGCTATCATTACGCAATATATCACTGCTGCAATCGCTGAAGGTTTGGCGGAACGCCAGGCTGCAAAAGACGAAGATGTAGAAGATACAAGCGATGATGATAAGGAAAAGAAAGCCGCTCGTCTGCAAGCTGAAGCTGAAGCAGAAGGCGGTCGTGGTGGCCGCGGTGGCCGTGGTGGTGCAGGAGCTGGTGCCGGCGCGAAGCGTCGTACTCCCGGTGGTGGTGGCGCAGGTCGTCGTCCGGGTGGTGGCCGCTAAGTGAGTTGTAGGTTATGAGTAGTGAGTTTTAAGTGACGAGCGATATGTGTGAGGAGATTAAAATTTACGAATTGATAATTTACTTCTTTGGGAATGAAAGTGATACCGGAATAACTTGCGGTCTTCGCTTTTGAGTTTTTAATTTTTAATTTTTAATTCTTTATGTCTACAGTAACTATTTCCGCTGCTGATATCAATAAACTCCGTCAGGCAACTGGCGCAGGTATGATGGATTGCCGTAAAGCTCTTACCGAGAGCAATGGTGATTTTGAAGCTGCCATCGACTGGCTGCGTAAGAAAGGCGCTAAAGTGGCTGCTCTGCGTGGTGATCGTGAAGCGAAAGAAGGTGTAGTGATCGCAAAAACAACTGCTGATAATAAAACAGGTATCGCGGTTTGCGTGAGCTGTGAAACTGACTTCGTGAGCAAGAATGCCGATTTCGTAGCTTTTGCTACTTCTATTGCAGATGCAGCAATTGCCAACAATGTTAAAAGCATCGACGAGTTGAATAATGTTACCATCAATGGTGCGAAAGTATCTGAGCTGGTAAACGACAAACTGGCTTCTATCGGTGAAAAGATCGGTATTACGAAGCTGGAGCGTGTGGATGCACCTTATGTAGCTTCTTACATTCACGGTGCCAACCGCATTGGTGTACTGGTAGGTATGGATAAAGAAGCGGCTGAAGCCGGTAAGGATGTTGCGATGCAGATCGCTGCGATGAGTCCTGTAGCGGTTGATCCTTCTTCTGTTCCTGCTGCTACCGTAGACCGCGAAAGAGCCATCGTTACCGATCAGATCAAGAACGATCCTAAAATGGCTGGTAAGCCTGATGAAATGATCGCTAAGATCGCCGAAGGCAAACTGAACTCTTTCTTTAAAGAAAGCACCCTGTTAAGTCAGGCTTTCGTGAAAGACAGCAGCAAGAGTGTAGCTGATTACCTGAAAGGTGCAGGCGATGTGAAAGTGAGTGAGTTCAAGCGTGTAGCGCTCGGTTAATTTTGCACTTGGTTTTTCTAAGATATGGACCGCCTTCGGGCGGTCCTTTTTGCTTTTAGGGGACCTTTAATTATCAATTATTAATTATCAATTATTCGGATAATTAATAATTGATAATTGATAATTGCCATTCGGCATAAAACGGCCAACATATAAATTTGCTACGTATATTGCAATCCAAATCAACCCACTATGCAGCCCAAATACAAACGCATTCTTTTGAAACTTTCCGGTGAATCTTTAATGGGCGACAAGAGTTTTGGACTGGACCCGGCCATGATCGAAAAATATGCACGTGATGTTAAAGAGGTCGTAGAACTGGGTGTGGAAGTGGCTATTGTAATTGGAGGGGGAAATATTTACAGAGGCATGAATGAGGGGGAAACGGGTATTGAGCGGGCTCACGGCGATTATATGGGCATGCTGGCAACTGTTATCAATGGTATGGCAATGCAGGCCATGCTGGAAAAAGTGGGGGTTTACACGCGTTTACAAAGTGCTATTAAAATGGAGCAGATCGCCGAACCTTATATCCGCCGCCGTGCGATCCGCCACGTGGAAAAGGGTCGTGTAGTGATCTTTGGTGCCGGTACCGGTAATCCCTATTTTACCACAGACACCGCAGGTTCATTACGTGCCATCGAAATTCAGGCCGATGTGATCCTGAAAGGTACACGTGTAGATGGCATTTATACTGCCGATCCCGAAAAGGATCCTGCTGCTACTAAATATGAAACCATCACCTATCAGGAATGTATCTCTCAAAACCTGAAAGTAATGGATATGACAGCATTCACTTTATGCAGGGAAAACAATCTACCCATCATTGTATTTGACATGAACAAAGCAGGAAACCTGACTAAAGTGGTCATGGGAGAACAGGTAGGAACATTGGTAAAGGGTTGATTTCCATTGCAGGAAAATTTTTACTGCGTTCTACTTGCATTTTCCGACATCTCATACTATTTTGCCTTTCTGAAAAGCCACCAACAGGTGGTTTTTTATTTCTGCCCATCATCCCATTCCATTGAAGAACGGTTAAGTTTAAATTCCGAAAACAGGATTAAACGCTTATTTCCGAACCGTTATGAATACGCTTCTTATATTATTAGCCATACAGATCAGTGTAGTGGAGATCGTGATCTTCCAGGTGGGCGCCATCATTCTTGGCTTCGCCATCCACTTTTTTATTACCAGCAAGAAGAATATCAAGATAGAAGAACAGCCCGAGCCGAATACGATTTCGGAGGCTGATAACTGGCGTTTGAAATATTATGAAGAACTGGATCTGCAGGAAAAGAAACAGGAGAAACTGCGCCAGGAACTGGATGCGGCACGCGATGCAGAAGCCGATATGGAACAGGAATTGTCTGAACTCCGGGCCGAAACAAGAAAATTTCTTCAGGAACAGGCCAACCGCCCCGCAGAAATTCCCTCACTGGATTATATTGAACAACTCAAGATCGCACAAACAAACCTGCTCGATCATAATCAGCGCATCAATCGTTTATTGGAGCAGATCAATGTATTGCAGGGGGCCGAGCAAAAGCAACTCGATACCCAACGTAAATATGATGAGCTGCAGGTACAATTAAGAGACCTGCGCCAGCAATTGATGGAGAAAGATGCAGAGATCCGCCATATCAAACAACAACAAACGCTCTCTCGTGAAATGAATGAGCGGTTGGATAAAGCCTACGGCGAATTCAACTCCCTGCAGGAAAAGATCCAGAAAGTGGAAACGCATATCGTGCAGCCACAGCACCGCAATTTTGAATTTGAGGAATTACAGCAAACCTATTTCAAGCTCACTAAAGACTTCGATGAACTAAAACTTAAATACCTCTCCATGATGGAAGAGAACCAGCGGTTAACACGTTTGCTGGCTGATGCAGAGGATAAATTAAGAGAATCTAATTTCCAGCGCCAGCAACTTTTAAAGAAAGTCGGGTTCCTGGAAGAATTGAATAATGACCTGCAGCAGGTTGCCGAACACAATAAAAAGCTGGAAAATCAACTCCGTAGAATAGGCGAGATCGAGTCTATGCTGGCCCGGATCTCATCTGGTAAGGAAAGCGGGGAAAACTCATTGTAATCAATCTCATTCCCTTCGCTGACAAAATTCACTTGTCATTAATAGATTTGCCCGTTCAGGTATGCTACATTTACACCCGAAAACGTGTAGATCATGAGCACCATCGCCGACATCCGCAAAGATTACAAACAACACACTTTATCCAAATCAGATGTGCAACCGCATCCTATCAGGCAGTTTGATGTATGGTGGGCAGAAGCACTGAAAGCAGAGATCGACGAGATCAATGCCATGACACTCTGTACGGCATCTGCCGATGGAGTGCCCAGTGGTCGTACCGTTTTGCTCAAAGGATATGATGATGCAGGATTTGTATTTTTCACCAACTATAATAGTTTCAAAGGCAAGGAATTACTGGAGAACCCCCGGGCTTCTTTGGTATTTTTCTGGAAAGAACTCGAGCGCCAGGTTCGTATTGTAGGCGTCGTTGAAAAAGTGAGCGAGCAGGAGAGCGATGAGTATTTTTATTCCAGACCCGAAGGCAGTCGTTTAGGTGCCTGGGTATCACCACAGAGTACGATCATTCCAAACAGGGAATGGCTGAACGAAAAAGAAGCCCATTTGAAAGAAGAATTTGGCAGCAATCCGGTTAAACGTCCGCCTCACTGGGGAGGTTACCGGGTGAAACCTGTAACAATGGAATTTTGGCAGGGGCGTCCCAGCCGCCTGCACGACCGGATTCAGTACAGCCTTAATGGAGAGGGAAAATGGGCCATTGACCGGTTGGCCCCATAAAAAAAACCAGTTGTTCTAACTGGTTTCAATTCATTTAAAAAGGGCATTATAATTAGCTGGCTTTTTTAACGGCGGCTTTCTTAGTGCGAGCAGGTCTGCTTTTGCCATAAGAACCTTTGAAGGTTTTGCCTTTCTTGGTTTTTTTATCTCCTCTACCCATAAAATTGTTTTACGTATAATTATTAAAAATGTACAGTGAAAATGAAACAGCCCCAGAAGGCCGACAAGCATTGCGGGGCTGTCGTAGTGAATGCGTTCAGGTTATAATTTAGCAGAAAGCTCTTTACCTGCTTTGAAGCGGGCTACTTTCTTTGCTTTGATCTTGATTACAGCACCGGTTTGTGGGTTACGTCCGTTGCGGGCAGCTCTCTTCGATACAGAGAAAGTACCAAAACCAACCAGTGTTACTTTACCACCACCTTTAAGGGTTTTCGTTACTGCTTCAACGAAAGAATCTAAAGCAGCATTTGCCTGCGTCTTCGTAATCGTTGCATCATCAGCGATCTTTGCGATCAATTCAGCTT
>CAZKSY010000009.1:73985-85416 GCA_964555605.1 uncultured Chitinophagaceae bacterium
GCCTGCGTCTTCGTAATCGTTGCATCATCAGCGATCTTTGCGATCAATTCAGCTTTGTTCATAGTGTATTTTTTTGAAATTTAGTCAGCGGCAAATTTACCGGCTTTTAAGTCAAATCAAAATTTTTTTGATCGAAACTAAAGTAGTATTGAAACCCTGAAATCCGTACCGGATAAGGGTTGCAGCTCATATCTTACACACAATCAGGGGACAATCTGCATCAACGTGCGAAAAGCGATGAACTGATCGCCCCATGTTTTATAGGCATCATCACGCAGCGCCGGGGCAAATTGGGCAATATAGCGGTCATATTCCTCACGATCGGCTGCCTGATATTGTGCGGCATAGGTAGGTCCTTCGGCATCATCAATATCCAGGATACGTACCAACTGCGCCTGTGTAAAACAACCGCTTTTCAGTACTTCCGGAATATGTTTTTCTTTCATCCATTGCACCCAGGCATCGTGAATGGTCCAGGACACTTTATTGGTGACGTTATAAATGAACATGGGTATTACTTTTTTAATTCGAGATAAACCGGACAATGATCGCTGTGTTTGACGTCCGGGAAGATCTCAGCATCTTTTATTTTCTTATTCAAAGGCTCTGTAACGGTTATGTAATCGATGCGCCAGCCTTTGTTTTGCAGTCGTACAGAAGGAAATCGCTGACTCCACCAGCTATAACGGTGTGGCTCAGGGTGTATTTTTCGAAAGCTATCCACCCATCCATTCTCCAGGAATTTATCCATCCAGGCTCTTTCTTCCGGCAGAAATCCCGACGATTTTTTATTCCCTTTTGGATCGTGAATGTCGATTTCGCGATGCGCAATATTGTAATCGCCGCAAAGAATGAGTTTGGGATGTGTTTTTCGTAACTCCTGTAAATAGCTATAAAATTCATCCAGCCACACATATTTAAAGCCCTGTCGTTCCTCCCCACTGGTGCCACTGGGGAAATACGCGTTGATCAATCGGATATCACCAAAATCGAGTTGGATCACCCTTCCTTCGTCGTCACTTTCCTTATGCCCATTGCCCAACACCACATTGTCTGCTTTGATTTTACTGAATACGGCTACCCCACTATATCCTTTTTTCTGTGCACTATACCAGTAATCATGGTATCCCAGATCGGTGAATTGTTTGTAATCAACGTTATCCCGATGGGCTTTGGTTTCCTGAACACAAATGATATCGGCAGGATCGGTTTTTAACCAATCGATCAACCCTTTATTCATGGCGGCCCGGATGCCGTTTACATTATAACTGATGATGCGCATATTTTTTGCTTAAATTGAATGGCAATTTACCATTTTGCTATGGACAGTAAGAAAAATAACCAAAGAATGAAGCGAATCATTCCGGTAAAGGAACAGGTTTTCCTGGAAGGCCCCAAGCCCAGAGCGCATGAACTTTCCTTTGCCTGGAAGGTTTTTCTGGAATTCATCAAAGGATTCAGAACACTCCATTTTATTGGTCCCTGTATCACCGTATTTGGTTCAGCACGTTACAAAGAAGATCATGAGTATTATGCTGCCGCCCGGCATTTCGGGAAACATATAGCTGACCTGGGCTTTGCTACCATGACGGGCGGTGGTCCCGGTATAATGGAAGCCGCCAACAGAGGGGCTTTTGAAAACAAGGGTACTTCCGTAGGCTGTAATATCGTGCTGCCGTTTGAACAACACCCGAACCCTTACGTGAATGTATCAATCACGTTTAATCATTTCTTCGTTAGAAAAGTATTGCTGGTCAAATATTCCTATGCCTTTATAATTATGCCCGGCGGGTTTGGAACCATGGATGAGTTCTATGAAACGCTTACTCTTGTGCAAACCCGCACCATACATAATTTCCCGATCGTGCTTTTTGGCAAATCATATTATAAAGAACTTTGGGATTATATGGAATTCATGGCAAAACAGGGTACTATTGACCCCAAAGACCTTTCACTGGTATTGCTCACCGATGATGTAGATGAAGCCATGCATCATATTTCTGCCTATATCAATAAAAACTATACAGTGAAGCCTCGTAAGCGTTTGTGGTGGCTTTTTGAAAAAAGATAAATTCAGGGTCGATAGTCTGGAATGAGTTTCTTTAAGGAATAACCGAAATATTGATTTCGTATTACTGCTGAATAAATACTATATTCATCAACGTTAAACAGATGTTTATGGAATCCTCTCAGCCAGCCCGCGATAAAGACGAAAGCGTTTTTGAAGGAATCGATTATTCAATGAAGGGGTATGATAAGCCCATCCGCCGTGCACGGATTCTCTTATTTATTATTGCCGGACTCCAGTTATTACCACTATTTATATTAGATAAAGAACTCGATGACATGTCCCGATTACTGGTCATTGGTTCAAGCATATTTTCTTCTGTTGTATTTGCTGCCCTGGCTTTCTGGTCACGTTCGAAACCTTATCCGGCATTACTTATTGCGCTGGTGTTTTACCTCTTGCTAATTGGCGTAGCGGCTGCTTTGACCGGTATGATGAGCTTAATGCAGGGACTAATCGTGAAAGGGATCGTAGTGGTGCTTTTGATTGCCGGGGTGAAAAATGCGAAAGAAGCTGATAATATCCGCAAAACGTTTGGCAATACAGACTAAATACATCTTCCGGACATAAAAAAGGTTGGATGATTGCATCCAACCTTTTTATTTTTTGTTTGATTGCTATTGAAAGGAGATCAGCTCCACATCAAAGATCAATGTAGAATTTGGACCGATCACCGCACTCACCTGACGGTCACCATAACCTAAATGCGGTGGAATGAAAAAGCGGAACTTACTTCCCACAGGCATCAACTGTAATCCTTCGATCCATCCCTTGATCACTGCATTCAGTGGGAAACTGGCCGGACGACCCCGCTGCACCGAACTGTCGAATATATCACCACTGATCACCGTGCCATGATAATGGCAGGTAACCGTGTGGTGTAGTTGCGGTTTAGCGCCCGTACCCATGCTGAGTACCTGATACTGTAATCCACTGGCTAAACTGATCACGCCTTCTTTTTGGCCATTCTCTTCCAGAAATTTCTTGCCGGCTTCCAGATTGGCAGCGGCTTTTTCATCACGTTGTGCTTTTAAACGATCTGCTATTGACATAATTATAGTTTTTAATCCATGATGGGTCTTAACCAACGGGTAGCTTCTTCTAATGACAAACCTTTACGTTTGGCATAATCTTCCAACTGGTCGTTTTTTATTTTACCGACACCGAAGTATTGACTTTGCGGGTGACTGAAATACCAACCACACACAGAGGCGGCCGGGTACATGGCCAGTGATTCAGTGAGTTTGATACCAGTGGCTTCCTCTCCTCCGAGTAAATCAAATAATTTGTATTTCTCTGTATGATCCGGACAGGCGGGATAACCCGGTGCCGGACGAATACC
Source organism: uncultured Chitinophagaceae bacterium (assembly GCA_964555605.1). Lineage (GTDB taxonomy): Bacteria > Bacteroidota > Bacteroidia > Chitinophagales > Chitinophagaceae > Endoryza. Next base: position 77,396 of record CAZKSY010000009.1, read on the forward strand.
CGCGTATTGTTCTTTGATCAGATCTTCCTTGGTTAAGGTTTCGGTGGGTTCATAGCCCCAGAATTCAGTGCGCACCCGCTCGTGCAGGTATTCGGCCAACGCTTCTGCGAGTCTGTCGGCAAGGGCCTGCAACATGATCTTATTGTAATCGTCGTGTGCCGCTTCAAATTTTTTGATATGCGCTTCAATCCCTCCGATCGTTACGCTGAAAGCACCAATATGATCCGATGGCGTAGCACTCGAAGCTGGCTGTATAAAGTCTGCCAGACTCAGATTGGGTTGGCCACTGGCTTTTTTGATCTGCTGACGCAGAAACTCCAGTGTGATCGTTTTATCACCTGCCAAAACTTGTACCGAGTCGGGAGCTATACGTTGTGCCTTCCAGAAACCACTTACCGCTTTCGCATCAAGCCATTTTTCAGTAATGATGGTGTCGAGAAGATTGTTGGCATCATTAAATAATTTGGTCGCTTCTACCCCTACCTTATCGTCGGATAAAATCCCTGGATATTTACCGTGTAATTCCCAGGCAATGAAGAAGGGTGTCCAGTCAATATAAGGTCGTATGGTGGCCAGATCAATATGTTCCAGTATCCGGGTTCCGGTAAAAGCAGGTGCAGGTGGCTGATAGTTTGACCAATCGATGGCTACGGTATTTTGCTGTGCTTTTCCGAAATCGAGGTATTCTTTGATGGTTCTCTTGCTGTTGAAATCTTCTGCCAGTTGCAGGTATTCTTTATTTACAGCCGCCAGAAAATCGGCCTTTTGCTCTTTACTGAGCAGTGAGCCGGCAACGGTCACACTTCTGGAAGCATCTAATACATGCACCACACCATTATCGTATTGCGGGGCGATTTTTACGGCCGTGTGCATTCTTGACGTGGTAGCCCCTCCGATCAGCAATGGTTGTTTCATGCCTCTGCGTTTCATTTCATGGGCCACATGAACCATTTCGTCGAGAGAAGGAGTGATGAGTCCACTCAAACCAATAATATCCGCTTTTTCTTTTTCCGCTGCATCAAGGATCTTATCGGTAGGAACCATGACACCCATATCAACGATATCGTAGCCATTACAGCCCAATACCACCCCAACTATATTCTTTCCGATATCATGCACATCGCCCTTTACGGTTGCCAGGAGGATCTTGGCTACAGATCCATTTTGTGCACCCGGATTATTTCTTTTTTCTTCTTCAATGAAGGGGGTAAGCCAGGCAACACTTTTCTTCATCACCCGGGCGCTCTTTACCACCTGGGGCAGAAACATTTTTCCCGCACCGAAAAGATCTCCCACTACATTCATACCGGCCATCAGCGGGCCTTCGATCACATCAAGAGGTCGGGGATATTTCAAACGGGCTTCTTCGGTATCTGTTTCAATATAATCGGTGATGCCGTTGATCAGTGCATGTTTCAGCCTGTCTTCTACTGTAGTGCTTCGCCATACATCATCTTTTTTCTCTTCTTTTCCTTTGGCTTTAACGGTTTCGGCAAAGGCGATCAGTTTTTCAGTGGCTTCATTGTTCGTATTATTCCTGTTCAGGATCACATCTTCACAGAGCTCACGCAGTTGGGGTTCAATTTCATCATACACCACCAATTGACCGGCATTTACAATGCCCATGTCCATACCGGCTTTAATTGCATGAAAAAGAAAAACACTATGCATGGCTTCCCTTACATGGTCGTTACCACGGAAGGAGAAGGAAAGATTACTTACACCCCCACTTACTTTTGTGAGCGGCATACGTCTTTTGATTTCGCTGGTGGCTTCAATAAAATCAACACCGTAATTATTATGTTCTTCCAGACCGGTGGCAATGGCGAATATATTGGGGTCGAAAATAATATCCTGCGGATCATAGCCTACCTGTTCAGTGAGGATCTTATAGGCACGGGAACAGATCTCGATCTTACGTTCTTTGGTATCGGCTTGCCCTTGTTCGTCGAATGCCATTACGATCACTGCAGCGCCATAACTCTGACACAGGATGGCCTGTTCAATGAATTTGGCTTCTCCCTCCTTCATGGAGATGGAATTCACGATACATTTTCCCTGCACGCATTTCAATCCTGCCTCAATGATCTCAAATTTGGAGGAGTCGATCATTACGGGTATGCGGGCGATATCGGGCTCGGCTTGTAAAAGATTCAGAAAAGTGGTCATGGCTTTCACCCCATCAAGCAGGGCATCGTCCATGTTTACGTCGATCACCTGCGCGCCGTTTTCTACCTGCTGGCGGGCCACACTCAGGGCTTCTTCGTATTTATTCTCCTTGATGAGTCGGGCAAATTTCTTGGAGCCTGTTACGTTGGTGCGCTCGCCGACGTTCACGAAATTCGTTTCGGGGCGGATGACCAAGGGTTCGAGACCTGCTAACCGGAGGTATGGTTTAATCGATGTCATTTTTTTAACCACGAAGACACGAAGGCGCAAAGGAACACTAAAATCAACGCCTTTAAAAAGTCTCCTATTTTAGTTTTAAGACTCTAATATTTTGTTCAACCCAAATGGCACGAAGGTGCTATCAGATTTTATAAAGAAAAAAGGTTTCAATACTTCTATAATATTCTTCTTTTAATCCCTTCTTTTATGAGAGGTACATGAAAATTGATAATAAAACCCAGCTTCACCCCAGTTAACTTCATATAGCTCAATAGCTGTGCTTCCCAAACTTGTTTATGCTCTGGTTGTGCTTTTAATTCTATTATTATACAATTTTCTATTAAAAGATCTATTCTTAGCGCTCGCTCAATTTTCATTCCTTCAAATTCAATATCAATTTCTACTTGTTTTTTATAACTGATGTCTCTGATTTTTAACGACTCAGTAAAACATCTTTCATAAACCGATTCTAAAAGACCGGGCCCAAGAGTCTTATGTAATTTAAAGGCGATATCTACTATTTCTTTCGCAATTCTTTCCTCAAACAGCCCCATGTTTTTCTTTCAAAATTCGATTATAATGGTATCGAAAGAAAAACTCTGAATTTATTTTTAGTTTTTTACAATAGTTATTTTGTGCGTCTTCGTGCCTTCGTGTCTTTGTGGTTGGCAACTCAATAGGTTAAATGTATTTTTAGTAAGTCGCTTCTACAATTGGTAACGCCCGCGGCGTAATATGCTTCACATGATCGGCAATGTGTTTGATATGATCCGGTGTGGTTCCGCAGCAACCACCCACAATATTTACGAATCCTTCTTTGGCCCACTCTTCCAGATAATGCCCGGTGTCTTCCGGATGCTCATCATATTCGCCCATGGCATTCGGTAATCCGGCATTCGGATAGGCGGACACGTAACAGGAGGCTAACTGAGATAATTCTTCAATATGCGGCCGCATTTCTTTTGCCCCCAGGGCACAATTCAATCCCACACTTAATGGTTTGGCATGCATCACCGAGGTATAAAACGCTTCCAGTGTTTGTCCGCTCAGTGTTCTTCCCGAAGCATCGGTGATCGTTCCACTGATCATTACAGGAAGTGGTTCCTTATTTACGGAGCGGTAATATTTACGTAAAGCGAATATGGCAGCTTTGGCATTCAGCGTATCGAATATGGTTTCGATCAGGAAGAGATCCACACCGCCATCGGCCAGCCCGCGGATCTGTTCCATATAAGCTTCCACTACCTCGTCGAAGGTTACCGCCCGGAAGCCCGGATTGTTTACATCGGGGGAAAGCGACAGTGTTTTATTCAAGGGGCCAATGGAACCAGCTACGTAGGCCGTTTTTCTGCTATCGTCCGGGTTCTCGGCAAAATAGGTTTCAATGGCTTTTCGGGCACATTGAGCCGCCGCAACATTCAACTCATACGCTAACGCCTGCATCTCATAATCAGCCATCGCGATGGAGGTGCTGCTGAAGGTATTGGTTTCAATGATATCGGCTCCGGCGGCCAGATATTGCTTGTGAATATCAATGATGATCTGGGGCTGTGTTATACAGAGCAGATCGTTGTTACCTTTTACATCGGTATGCCAATCTTTAAAACGTTCCCCGCGATAATCCGCTTCCTGTAATTTATGCCGCTGGATCATGGTGCCCATAGCACCATCGATCACCAGAATCCGTTTGTTTAATTCTTCGCGTATATTCATATCAGTTCACTAAAATGAAAAGATCCATTTGGATAATAAATAGGCAGCTGTAAATGGGGAGCTTTCGAAGCGACTTTTAAACGTAGAAGCGGCAGCTATTGGCCGGAACGTTTATTAGTTCATGTTGAAAGCAGGCCGAACAATAAACAAATCTGCCTGAACGCTGCAAAGGTACAATAACTAAGTTGATTTTGATCGCTTGTTTACCGGTTGGAAACATAGCTCTCTACGGGCATCCGGTTCTGTAAACTCCGGCCCAGCGTGAGTTCATCGGCATATTCCAGTTCTCCGCCAAAAGCGATACCGCGGGCAATGGTGGTAATACGGGTGCCGGGGGCAATGGCCGCTAATTTCTTCTGTATAAAGTAGATAGTGGTATCGCCCTGAATGGTAGGATTGAGGGCAAAGATCAATTCCTCCGTTTTTTCCTTTTGTACTCTTTGTAAGAGAGACTCAATATGTAACTGATCGGGACCTACACCATCGAGTGGAGAGATAATGCCGCCCAGTACATGATAGGTTCCGTTAAACTGCTGGGTGTTTTCAATGGCGATTACATCCCGGATGTTCTCTACGATACAGATCACTTCCTGACGACGCATACTGTTGGAGCAGATGGAACAGATGTCTGCATCCGCTACATTATGACAACGCTGGCAGAATTTGATCTCTCGCCGCATTCTCAGGATCACTTCCCCAAAGGCTTCCACCTTTTCCTTATCGGCTTTAAGTAAATGCAATACCAAACGCAGGGCCGTCTTCTTCCCAATGCCGGGCAATTTAGCAAATTCATTCACCGCATTTTCCAATAAAGAAGAAGAGAAGTGCATGGAAGGGTTGTTATTTAGTAGGAGCCCAAAATTATCAATTATTAATTATCAATTATGGGAATACTTAATAATTGATAATTAATAATTGGCTTACAGGTTAATATCAACCTCATTATCCCAATTTGCCTTCACGGTGAGCTTTCGGTTCACAGGAACTACGATCTCGGGCTGACGTCGTTCGCCGAAGAAATTTCCCGGATCCCAGACTTTATTTTTATTGGTGTCGTACAGGATCCGCAGCTCGTATTCGCCAGGTTGAAACAGCTTGGCTGTAAAGGCTTTGGAAGTGAATACATAACTATGAACAATTTCATCGTTCTGTACGAAAAGCAGTACAGGATTCTTCGTGAGATCAAGATTGGGGAAACGTAACCGGATCAACCCATAGCTCGATTCCTTACGTGTGCGGAACATCAGGGTGTCATTCTTCACCAGTTTCCTGCCGGCAGTATCTTCTGCAAATTCTTTGTCAACAATAAGGTAATACACGCTATTCTCCTTCCATTCATGCTTGAGTGTAATGCGGGAACGATTGGAGTCGAGCTGGAATGTATAGTTGCGGATCGGCTGCTTGTTTTCATCCACGAATTGCACTTTGGTACTATCCAGGAATTTCAACGGAGCCGATTTAAAATTGATATCCAGATTTTTCAGCAGATCCTGTTCGCCCGATTGCAGATTTGTTTCCAGTCTTAACCGTTTATCTGCTACCGCATTTCGACCGGCTGTAGCGCGGGGCGTGGTGGTTTTTTTCGGCGGCTCCTTCTCTGCATAGGCATAAATGATTCCTGCTTCAGGAGAGGAAGAGGGCTTCACGGCTTGCTGTGCGAACCCAAACAACTGTGTACGGTTCAGGTACCTTCTCATACCCGATTCATCTTTCAGTACGTATAAATAAAACGTTTGATCGGGCAGGTTGCGGAATTGAAAACGACCTTCACGGTCTAATCGTGTTACGTAACGGGGTTTCTCTTTATAGGCCGTAGAATCATCTCCTTTTGTGTATAGCATGGCTACAAGAGTGCTATCAGTTTTACCATTTTCAGCCAGAATCACTTTTCCGCTCAGGGTGAGGGAGTCGATATAGGCTCCGGTGGAAAAACTATAGGTGAAATTGCGCATAGCGTTCGATTCATTTACGTCACGTATGGCATCTCCAAAGTCGATGGTATAGGTAGTATTGGGCTCCAGTGTGTCTTTCAGGGTGATCGTAACAGTTCGAAGCCGGCCTTCTACTGTTGGGTTGATCTTGGGGGTGGGAGTTACTAAAAGATTCTTGGTAATATCCTGCAATTGAACATATTCATTGAATTGCAAAACGATCTTCTTACCGGTAAATTGGGTAGAAATATTGGCCGGGCGGGCCGCCATCAGTACCGGAGGAATGGAATCGCGCGGACCACCCACCGGAGGGGAGGCGTTGGCGCAGCCGCTCTGGGTAGACCAAAGGGAGATCCATATCAACGCACTGACAACAGGCAATAAAACTATATAGGAAGGACTTTTTTTCATTTGAAACTGGACGCAAACATAGGCATCAATAGGCAAAAGGAAAAAGTTAAAACTGTAGCCGATCGGATTCAAGGCAGGCTGGGTCGCTGCCCTTCAATACCTATATTTGGAAAATGAATGCGCTTCTGTCCTTTTTTGCCGGATCTGCTTCGGTCTTGCAACAGCAATGTATCAGTTGGTTTCAACAGGAGCAGAAGGGTTATGGTCGGGGCGATGCACTATTATATCTGATCCTTCGTTCCGGCTGTTTTGGTAGTTCCGGACCCCAGACAGATGCGTTTATTTTAACCTACAATGATCGAAAACGCGCCCAGCGGAAAGTGGCCTATTCGCTTCGTAAAATGATCGCGGAGGCGGTACCGCGCGACCTTTTTGCGGCGCTTCATGACGATCCTTTCGCACGGGCCAGCGAATGGCTGGAACAAGCGCTGCAGATTTATAACAGATCTGATTGGCAGACTCTGGCAACAAGATTGACCAGCTTGCAGGCAGCGCAGGAGTCGTTTCGGTTGGTTTCATCTGATCTCCTGCAACCATTGATCGAAAAATATAGTTTAAGTGCTTCCGGATTGAATAATTTTCTGGAGTGCCGTCGCCGGTTTTATTTTGAAAATCTGTTGCGCATTCCACAGCAGAAACTCCCTTCCATGCAATTTGGCAGTGCTGTTCACTATTCGTTGGAGAAACTATTTGCGGAGATGAAACAGAACAATGGCCGGTTTGATAAGGAAGAAAAGCTGGTACAATGGTTTGAAGAATATTTACAGGGTAACGGTCTTTATACAGATGATGATTTTGAAGAACGTTTGGAAAAGGGCCGGTTGGTGTTGCCACTGTACTATCAACGTTATATTCAGGAATGGTCACGCGTTGTAGTTGTCGAAAAGCTGATCAGAGGGGTGCAGTTTTATGATGTGCCGTTGTTGGGATTTATCGATAAACTGGAATTTAATGGCACGGATGTTACCATCGTTGATTATAAAACGGGTTCCTGGGAAAAAGCGCTGAAGAGACTGGAGCCGCCATCTGCCGAACAGGAAATGGGCGGGAGTTACTGGCGCCAGGCACAGTTCTATAAAATTCTGGTTGACCATGACAACAGCAATACCTGGAGAGCCGTAAGTGCTTATTTTGATTTTATTGAACCGGTTAACGGGACGTTCCAGCGCAAGGAAATCGTATTTGATAAGGCGTCTACCGAAACGATAACCCAACTGATAAAGAATGTTTGGTCTCAAATCGGGCAGGCTTCTTTTGAACAGCCCTGTTCCGCACCCGACTGCCCTTACTGCCAGCACAATTTCTGAACAGGCCCCACTTTTCGTCTAAGTATTTTCACATATGCGCTTGTACGCACTAACGTAGGTTTTATTGAAATATAAGGCTTTATGAATGGGAATCATTCTTTGAATGGGAATAATTCCGTTTTTTGAAACGTTAGTAACTGTAAGAATCCATATTTATGAACAATTCCAATGGCATGAAGATCTTCATTCTGGAAGACGACCGGTGGTATGGCTCCATGCTGGAGCATTATCTTTCCCTCAATCCTGATTTTGAGGTCAAACGTTTTGAAAC
>CAZKSY010000010.1:0-2551 GCA_964555605.1 uncultured Chitinophagaceae bacterium
GGCCAATGGGTTTTCGCTTTTCGGTGAGCCCCGAAGCGAGCCGGTAGCAAATGCCAAAGGCATTGCTATTGGCTCTGCTTCGGGGCGTTTATATTTAATCCAATTTGTGCCTTCGGCTTTGCTTCCGTCTCTGCTTCGGGGCGTTTATATTTATTCCAAATTGTGCCTTCGGCATTGCTACCGTCTCTGCTTCGGGGTCATTATTTTTATTCCATCACCTTGCTGAGGGCATTGCCACTGGTTCTGCTTGTGGTATCACCGTTGATCTTATAATAGATATTTCCTCAACATCGTTCAGTTTTTTTCTTGCCTATAAAACGCAAAACCTCATTGAGTAATTCTTACCTGTGTATAATTTTCCGGCATTAAAATCACTTAGAATGGAAGTGCCATTACCTTACTGTGTTTATGTATTATTAAGTGAAAAAGACAAATTGCTTTACATAGGATTCACCAGAAACATCATGCAACGATTGCGGCAGCATAATGCCGGAGAGGCCAAGAGTACCTCTTTTCGAAGACCACTCACGCTATTATTTATAGAACACTATTTGTTTGAAGTAGATGCGCGTCGTCGGGAAATGTATTTCAAAACATCAATGGGGAGGAAGGCGCTTCGATTGATGTTGACGTCGACCTTAGAAAATTTAGGTTACAAAGGGCAAATATTCAATATGGTATTTGAGGAAGAGTAATTGCACAGATAGTGATATGGTTGGATGTGTATGATCTCAAACACACTTTCGATACAATCAAATCAATTCTTGGGGGTGTGGATTTCTTTAAATTACGGTTGAAAATCCAAAGGGTTTTCAATCGTTTACCGTCGTACCTTTAGCGCACCAACTCCCCTGCCTTTTATCCGATCAACAAAAATTGTGACCATGAAAAGGCTATTGTCTTATCTTTTACTTTCTCTTTTCTTTTCTCTTTCTGCTATCGCACAAGAACTTCGCTCGCCGGATCAAAATCTTCGTCTCAATATTGACCTGCTGGCCGATGGCACTCCGGTCTACCAACTCTTCTTTAAAGAAAAAGCCGTGGTGAAACCGGGAAAACTCGGACTCCTGCTTAAAAACGACTCGCTATCACTGTTGAATGGTTTTCAGGTGACAGATACCAAACGAAATAGTTTCGATGAATCCTGGTCGCCGGTATGGGGCGAACAAAGCTCCATTCGTAATAACTATAATGAACTGGTCATTACCCTCACCCAAAAAGCCAGCAATAGGATCATGGTCTTACGTTTCCGACTCTTTAACGACGGACTCGGCTTTCGCTATGAATTCCCGCAACAGAAAAATCTAACATACTTTGTCATTAAGGAAGAACGCACCCAATTTGCCATGACCGGCGATCATCATGCTTTCTGGATCCCTGGTGATTATGACACGCAGGAATACGATTATACCTACTCGAGATTATCAGAAATTCGCGGACTCAACGAAAAGAAACGAACGTATAATTTATCCCAGACAGCCTTTTCCACCACCGGCGTACAAACCTCTTTGATGCTCAAAACCGATGATGGTTTATATATCAATCTGCATGAAGCAGCCTTGATTAATTATGCCTGCATGCACCTCGATCTGGATGATAAGAATATGATCTTTCAATCTTTTCTTACGCCCGATGCCCGTGGTGATAAAGGCTACATGCAGGCACCCTGCCAATCTCCCTGGCGTACGATCATCGTTAGCGACGACGCCCGTGCTATTCTTCGCTCCAAAATGACCCTGAATCTGAATGAACCCTGTAAGATCAAAGACCCTTCCTGGATCAAACCGGTGAAATATGTTGGCGTGTGGTGGGAAATGATCACCGGCAAAAGTTCCTGGTCCTACACAGATGAATATCCTTCCGTGCAACTGGGCATTACGGATTTCAAAAAAGCCAAACCAAATGGTACGCACGGAGCCAATACAGCGAACGTTAAAAAATATATTGACTTCGCAGCTAAAAATGGTTTCGATGCGGTGCTGGTGGAAGGATGGAATCAGGGTTGGGAAGATTGGTTCGGTCACTCTAAAGATTTTGTTTTTGATTTTGTAACTCCCTACCCTGATTTTGATGTGAAGGGCATTCAGGCCTATGCCAAATCAAAAGGCATAAAAATGATCATGCATCACGAAACGTCTTCCTCTGTTCGCAACTACGAACGTCATATGGATACCGCCTATCGGTTCATGAAAAAATATGGCTATGATGCGGTGAAAAGCGGCTATGTGGGAGATATATTACCTCGGGGAGAAAATCATTACAGTCAGTGGATCGTCAATCATTATCAATATGCACTGGAGAAAGCGGCTTCCTATAAAATAATGGTCAATGCACACGAAGCCGTAAGACCCACCGGTATTTGTCGTACCTATCCCAATCTTATAGGTAATGAGTCGGCGCGCGGAACCGAATACCAGGCTTTTGGCGGTTCCAATGCGAATCATGTTACCATACTTCCCTTCACGCGTTTGATCGGTGGACCGATGGATTATACGCCCGGTATTTTTGAAATGGACATCAGTAAACTGAATCCTAATAATAAATCGCATTG
>CAZKSY010000010.1:2651-68414 GCA_964555605.1 uncultured Chitinophagaceae bacterium
TTAAATCCGCAGGCCTATACGATTCAAAAACAGATCGTCACTAACAAGTCTATTTTAGACATGTATTCAGCACCTGGTGGGGGATATGCCATCAGCTTTATAGAGTTGAAAAAGAAGTAACAGCGCGTATTAATCTTCTTTCCCCAATTCTTTCACAAGCGATTTGAAGTCGGCATCGTTCCATAACCATTCAAAATCGGTATCGGTGCTGATCTTTGCAATCTTATTATAACCTTCAGTCATACCTTTTCTAAGGAAGCTTAATGCTTCCTTTTTTTGTTTCATCAAACTGTAACTACATGCGATATTATACAGTGGGATGGCTGGTGGCATGCCATATTTAATGGCATTGTTATAATAGCTGATCGCTTTTGTATAATTTTTATCATAGTAGTAGCACATGGCGGCCTGATTCCAGGCATACGCATTCTTATTATCCCATTTTAATATCGTCTCCTGATCTTTTGCTGCTAATGCATATTTTTTCTGCCGTACATAGATCTCAGATCGGGTACTATACGCATAGGCCAATTCCGGATCAATGCGCAATGCTTCATTAAAGGCTGTTAAAGCAGCGTCTAACTGTTCTGTCTTGCCATAAACAATACCCAGATTGGTCCAATATAGAGTGGTCCTGGGTTTTAATTCGATACACTTTTTATAGTAGAATACAGCGGAATCATATTGGGCCATTTGCTCCATCAGGAAAGCATAACTGTTATTATTGACATCGTCAGCAGGGTTAATGGACAATGCTATTCTATAATATTTTGCTGAAGAATCTAATTTGCCCAGTTTTCCGTAAATATCACCCAGATAATACGAAGGGATATCACTCGCTGGATCGGCATCTAAAGTCTTTTTAAAATAATAAATTGCATTGTCCCACTGACCCATTTGGCGATATACACCCCCAATTGAATTTAAACAATCGATACAATCGGGCTCAATTTGGGCAGATAGTTTATAATATTTGAGCGCAGAATCAAAGACTTTTTCTTCCAGATACATTCCCGCCAGATTGTACGCACCGTCTTTTGCTGTACTATCCAAATTTATAGAACGCAGATAACTGGATTTGGCTTCCTTGTTTTTTTTATGATCTGAATATAACATGCCCAGATTATTCCAGACACCGGCGTTTTCGGGGTCCAGCTCAATACTACGGAGGTAATATTTCTTTGCAGAATCAAATTTGTTCTGGCTCGCAAAAAAGTAACCTATATCGTTATAGGTTTCAGCATAGCCCGGATCTACCTGCAGGGCCTTATTATAATAATATTGTGCTACTGTAAATTTCTTTTGATTCAGGAAAAGATCACCAATGCGGGTTAATGTAATGATGCTTTCCGGATCGATCTGCAGTGCTTTATTTAAATAAATCAAACCTGAATCGATTTTATTCTGTTCAGCCAGAGTTTGACCATAGTTGCTAAGCGCTGATAAGAAATTCGGGCTTAAAGAAAGAGCCAGCCTGTAATAATAAAAACTGGAATCTAATTGTTTTTTCTTTTCAAAGGCCACTGCCATATTTAAATAGGCATTGGCATAATTGGGTTTAAGACGCACCACCCAACGAAGGTAGAATATTGCTGAATCGTACATCTTTCTATCCACATACATGGCACCTATATTTCCAATAGGGAAGATCCAATCTTTGCTAAGCTCTAAAGCTGATTTATAAGATTGAAAACTTCCATAAAATTGTTTCAGCGCGTTCAGGATCATTCCCTTGGTATGCCAGGCATAGGAGGTGTTTAATAAACTCAATGATGAATCGATCTTGCGTAAGCCAAGGCGCAGTGTTTCTTTGTTATCTGACTCAGCGAGGGCGCGGGCTTCCATGAATAAACGGCGTGCCTGAATATTTTTAAACACTTCCGCATTGTTTTCCAAATAGAGTCCCGCTTCATTTAATAACATTCCACCTTCCTGAAAAAATGCCGCATTGATGGAGGCAGAAATATCTTCTGCCGGAGGTTTGGTATAATGGGTTATGCGAACCTGTGCTTCATTTATCAGTGCCCCACAATATTGGTCGGAAAGATCATTTTTCAGGATCGGTTCCTTAACCATTGGCATCAAACGTTGAAACCAGTAGCGTGCGGTTGTTGGGTCATTGCCCAATAATTTTTTATTATCGATCGCTTCCTGAAATTTAGTATAGTACTGTTGCAGTACAGAGTCGGCAAATAAAGCCCCTTTCTTAGTGGCATAGGCGAGCGACATATCGGCCTTATTCATTTCCACTGCTTTTGCAACGATCGCTTTGGTGGCGGGGTCAATAGATGACAGATAGATGTCGCTGTTTTCTGCGCAGCAGAATACAGGCGTTTGTCTGGGTTTTCCCGTAGATAAAGAACGTGTATCCTTTCGAACATTATCTTTCACATAACGTTCCAGTTCGTATAAACTTACTTTGCCATCTTCCGGATCATTGTCGGCGAGGCCGCTTAATCCATTTAATAACCAATAGGAGAATACACCTCGCCCCTGTCCCCATGTTTTATCTTCCAGTGAAAATTCATTGGCAGAACAACTTGCCATCTGAATTTCGCCTGCTTTTTCTTCCGTGATACTTTGGAACATCCATTTGGCTCCGGTTTCCTTTCCGGGCAGGTCATTGGAGCGACAGGCATCGGAAATAAAGATCACCCGTACGCCTTTGGCCACCATCTTCTTGATCTTAACCTTGAGATTATAGATCTGGAAAGTGCCGCCCATATTATACATATTCGGGTCACCTTCATTGGGGGCGTCAAAAGCCAGCAGATAGGCTTCGGCAGCATTGGCGGCATCGCCGTGTCCTGAAAAATAGATGATGGCGGTTTCTCCTACTGTATCGGCTCTGCGTTCGAGCCAGCTCATGCCTTGCCATATATCTCCGGCTTTGGCTTTTTCATTGGTGCGAAAGAAGATATCAGCCGAATCGACTTTTCCTCCTGCCGGGGAGCGGAGGTATTCATAAAACACTGTAGCGTCTTTATCGGCATAATTCAGCGAGCGAAAGCTTTCATATTTCGAGATGCCGATTACCAGGGCATAGGTGCGTGTGGGCACATCTGTCTTAGGTGTGGCTGCCATCTTTCCGCCCTTTTCGTCCTGAGCAAGAACGTTAAGAGCAGGCAAACAGCATAATAGGGCGAAGAATAATATTAATCGTTGCATATTGCCGTTGGATAATAACTTTTTTGCACTGACAAGGATGGTCCCAGCCTGCGTTTTCTGTAAAAGATACGTCAGTTATTTTTTAAAATCAAAAGGATAGGTAAATAAAGATAGCTCTTCTGTAGATGAGAGCCAGAGGGGAATTACATAAGTCCGGATAAAGAAACATTTTACCTTGTTTTCAGTTAGAATTAGGCACTATTTAATTTTCTATAAATGTAACATAGCCCATTTGAGTAAACTGTTTTTTTCATTGGGCAGATCCAGTTTTTTGGAAATATTATACCGGTGATTCCGTACCGTTTTTTCTGATATAAAAAGGAGGTCAGCAATTTCTTTGCTTGATTTATTTTGTGAAATGAGTTCAATAATGCGGTATTCGGTACTGCTTAATACGGAAAGCCGGTTATTTATATCTCGTTTCTTTTGAATATAATTGAAGGCAATTTGTATCGTTGCTTTGATCTGCTGTTCATTCCAGGGTTTTACGATAAAGTTTAGCGGATCTGTTTCTGCGGTTTTGTCAATTATATCTGTACCTGAAAATGCTGTAATGAATATGATTTCTGATTCAACCGAGCTTTTGCGAAGCCATTGGGCGAATTCAATACCGTCGAGTGGATGTCTTAAATGAATATCGCACAGGACCAGATCGGGGATAAAACCTTGTTGAACCACCGTTATTCCGTCGTCTTTCGACAGGCAAATCCGGGAATCAAAACCCTGTTGTGCCAATAATTCTGACAGATCGGTAGCGATGATCAGTTCGTCTTCTACGATAAGTATTTTTCCTTTATTCATATCAACCTTTAAAGGTAAATGAGTGAATTACGCCATTTTCAGACTGTAAATGATGTGTAGCCTGCAGTTGGTTGGAAATCGATTGAATCAGTTTCATTCCCAGGCTATCGTTGGGCATGGCAGCCTTATTGAATCCGGGACCATTATCACTTATTTCAAGGAAGCTCCCTTTTTCCGTACGGATCAACACAATAGAAATGCGTCCTTCCTGTTCATTTTTGAATGCATGTTTAAAGGAATTTGACACCACTTCATTTATGATCAGTCCGATACTACCCGCCTGCGCCGGATGCATTTTAACTGGTTCGATGGCGCAGGTGATGACGGTATTTTGTGTTGGACTGGCAAAAGCTCTTTCAATATGAGTCACAAGGGAGTGGATATAGGCATTCATTTCTATTTCTATTCCTGTGGTACGACTGTGTAATTTTTCATGCACCAGTGACATGGAATGTATCCGGCCTGAGATCGTCTTTAAAATATCTTTTGTTTCCTGCTGTCTCGTTCTTCTTACCTGAAGATTTATAAGACTGTGCATTAACTGCAAATTGTTTTTAACCCGGTGATGTAATTCCTGCAGCAACACATTATTGGTCGTTGCCTGTTTGGCTATTTCCTGTGCATATTCTTCCAGTTTACTGTTTCGTTCTTCTATAAGTTGGCTTGATCGTTTATTAGAAATATTGTTTTTATATAATAGAATCAATATGATCATAGCCGCCCCCAACGAAATTCCCAAAAACCAATTTGCTTTTTTTTGAAGCAAGGAAGTAGATTTTTCGGTTTGTAAAGAGCGACGCATCAGGTCAATTTCATTTCTTCTTTCCTGCAGTTCCATTTTTGAAATGAGAAATGCTGCCTGATTTGCAGAGAGCTGACGGCTTTCAGCGCCTTGTTCTTTGGTGTATAGTTCGAGATATTTATAGGCTGAATCAAAGCGCCCTGTTTGATTAAAATAGGAGGCCATATTTTTAAAAAAATGGACGGTAGCTTCTTTCATGCTTTTACCTGTTAAATATGCACCCAGGCTATCCAGAATTTTTTTGGACTCTTTTGGTTGATTTTGATTTATCAGGCAATCACTTAAATAGAGCCAACTGGAAATTCTATATCGGCCTCTGCAAGACGCTATGTCTTTTTCAAGGTAAGGTAATGCCTGGGCCCAATGTCCTCTCTGCACCAAACATTTCCCCATCAATCCATTGAATAGCCCCGGCCAGAAGCGCGCGTTTTCTTCCGTAATCTCTTTTGTAGATAAACTTTTTAAATAAAAGGCTTCCGCTTCCTTAAGTCCTGCCTGAAAATAATGAAACGCACTATCCAGTGCCCCATTTTTGAAATGAAGGTCTCCCAGATTCCAGTAGTATTTGAGCTTACCTACATGGAGTTCTTCCGGCAGTTCTTCAAAAAGCAGAAAATCATTTATTGCTTCCTGATATAAACCGCAATCCTTGTAGATTTCCCAAAATGTTTTAATGAATCCATTATCTACCCGCTCTGAGCGTAACCGAACCACCGCATCCATTTTATTCAAACTCCTATATTCTTCTTCCAGTTTGATCAACACGAGTGGGTATTTCACGGAGTCGAGCTTTTCTTTTCCGGCGTATAATAATTCGAAAAGAGGAAGGCCTTCTTTGAATTTAGATTCTGTATGATAGATAGTGGCGAGCGGAAAAGCCAGTTTGAATTGGATATTACTATCCTTCTCTGCAAGGGCTCTCGAATATAAAAAAGTAAAGAGAGACTCCCATTCCTGCTCCTCCATCAAATTAAAAATGGTATGCCGGTGAGCGGGATATAAACTATCCCACACCTGTATCAAACGTTCGCTATTGTAGGTATAATAACGCTTCCAATCCT
The DNA here is from genome assembly GCA_964555605.1 of uncultured Chitinophagaceae bacterium. Lineage (GTDB taxonomy): Bacteria > Bacteroidota > Bacteroidia > Chitinophagales > Chitinophagaceae > Endoryza. The sequence goes on from CAZKSY010000010.1 coordinate 8,484, forward strand.
TTTTTACTCCCCATGCTGTAATCTGTTCATTAATTTTTTCTGATAATGGCTGTGCTGTGCCCTGTAAGGATATGATCAAACATCCCAGAAACAACATTCTGCTGAAATAAATACGGAAGTGATTATGATCTATTATCAATGGGTTCATGCGAAGAGACGAATCGATTCTAAGATATAGTAATAACCAATGCCACTGTTAAGTTTTACACAGAGGGATTATAAAAAAAATCATTCCTATTGAAGCATTTTAGGGATCCTTTATTTCAACAATGAAACAATCGCGGTGTGTGATTAAGTATAAAAGCGTAATCCGGCATTTTCAATATTTACTGCCTGAACCCCCTTCATTTCCCGAACACACTGAAATGCAGTCGTTTTGATCAGCACGAATACGTTCAGCAAATATGAATGTATTCGAATTGGTCAAGAATGAGGCTTAGGCCTCATTTTGTTAGGAATGCAGATAGATATTTTTGATTACTGTTCTCTTATTTCCAGAAGGGAGTAAGAAGTTCTCTATATCATCTTCATTAATCTTTTTTATGCGAACCGTACTGCTGCTCTTATTTGCTACGCTATCCATTTCATTACATGCACAACAAAAAGCCGATACTGTTTGGAAGCAGGATGTTGGCGGATCAAGTTTGGGTATGTTATTACCTGACGGCAAACCGATATTACTTAATGGACGAAATGTACGGGCGATTGATCCACAATCCGGACGTACTATTTGGGAAACCAATATTGAAGGATATGCCACGAATGTGGGATATTATAAAGGCACACCCTATCTCGATCTGAATGGATATGTGGTTAATCCACTGAATGGTGCCGCGCTGAATCTGGGCAAAGCGTCTAAAACATCTGATGGCAAGCCCATTGATATTATTAGAAACTACGTTTTTCCATCACTTAACGTGGTTTTGGTTTATGGTAAAGTGAAACAAGGTGTGATTGAAGGAAATGTGGATGAAGTATTTTGCGCTATAGATTATACTACGGGTCGTACTTTATGGACAAGAAATGATATGTTCCGTTCGGCAGAACAGAAACAAGAAAAAAAAGGTTTTGGCGGTTTATTAAAGCAAGCGGGAAATGAACTCATCAAAGATGACCTTCAAAAGCATGAGGATTTTAAAAATGCTGGGGAGCGATTTCTCACGGAACCTGTAGGAACACGTGAAGGTACATTGCTTCTACCCTTGAATTTAGGCGTGTATGCTATAGAGATCAATACCGGAAATGTAGTTTGGAAGAAGCCCTATGCTGTAAAAAAGAAGGGCATCATCACCACTAAAACAGATGACCCCACCTGTGTTATTACTTTAAGTTCAGATAGCGGTACACTATATGTGAGCAGGGCTGATTTTACGGATGCACTAAACGTAAAGAGTGGCTCTTCCGTTTGGAAGGATCCAATGCCTTCGGCCGGCCCTGCCTCTTTTTTACACCTTACCGATGCGGGTGTTTTGTCTCTCCCGACCAAAGATGTAACCATGTTACAAAACAAGCGTATTCGTTTGTTCGATGCCGCTACCGGTGAAATAAAGTGGGAAATCAAACATAAATATGGCGTGCAGTCATTTATTCCAATGGGCCATCAAGTTGCTTTAAATCTCCAGAATGCAGGGGACAAAGAGAGTGTGAATGTTCTGGATCTCGGTAGCGGTAAACTTCAATTTGAAAAGAATGTGGCTGTAGACGGAAGTGTTCTTACAATGAAAAGTATACCGGCTGGTATTTTAGTGGTATCGGATGAGGAGCTTTGCATAATTGATAAATCGGGAGAGAAAAAGTCGACACTGGCCAAGAAAAAAGACAAAGAACAGTGGATTCTTTCAGCCAGTGATAACGAATTGTATGTGATCATTAGTGGTGACAATAAGGTTTATCAGTTTGATTATACTACCGGGATGCAGTCGAAACTTCTTAGTGAAGAGATCGATTTCAAGGGAAAAGAGGATGTTGCCTCTATGGAGTGGTATAAGGGCAAGCTTTTGCTTTCTTCTCCACAAAATCTTTGCTATATCGATACTAAAGAAAAGAAGATAATATATCAGAAGTACTATAAAGCCCCGGGGCGAACGGTAGCCGGAAAAATTCTATCCGGTGTAACAGCCACAGTTAGTTTTACTGCAAGCCTGGCCTATGCAGGAACTACTATGTATACGGGACTGGTTACAGGCGCCATTATCAGTAGCGACATCTCTACTGTTGCCTATCAGCTTTATCCGCAGGAAACAGATGCGTTTATGCGTGAGCAATTATCTTTCATGGCGCAGGGAGCACAACTTACCGGTGAAAGTTTCCAAGAGGGGCTCGCCATGATTCGATCTATAGGAGCCCGATTTAAGAGCATCCGTACGGAAAAGGATAATGTGTATGTAATGGGGAATGATGACGATGGGGATTTTGCTTTGTTGCAGGTCGCTAAATCTACAGGGGATGTATTGCGCGTAATTTCATTACGAAAGCGCGATAAGCAACCTGAATTTCTGGTTGACGAAGAAGCAAATTGTGTTTATTATATTCCTCATATGACATTTGGCGATGAAATCAAATCTATTATTAAGAACACCGGTTTTCAATTATTAAAAATTGATCTGAAATAAATTACTCGCCATGTCAGGAATACTATTCAGGTGTTTTATCACATTGTTTACCTGTTTTTTTTCATTCAGCGGGTTTTCTCAAAACAAGGGAGAACTTCCGTCACAAAATGGCGTACGGATATCGTATGAATTGACGAAGCTGCAATCAAAGGAAAAGAAAGATCAATATGTAATTGTTGTAACCGCAGTAAACACAAATGACTATGATCTATACTATCCTGTTCCCATGATGAAACAGCAGGACGGACAGTATAAGCTGAACAGTTTTGAAAAAAAATCTTTTTGTGACGTTTCAATTGAGAACAGTATAGGTTTAAAAAGTCTCGTAGATAATAGTGCCAATATTTGTGGCGAACAGACGGCATTGAATACAAGGGGAAACGAAGTGTTATTTAAACTTTCCCGCGGTCAAACCGTTACGGCCGATTTTAAATTTTCGGTTCGCCCCGGACAAGTCCCTGTTGTTACCAGCTCCTTTGTGCAATCAATGAAAAAGGTGGGAGAATTTGATGTAGGTATTAATGGATTGTTTGTAAACGGTACCTGGGAAATTGGATGTGGTGGCAACCGCATGAGTTTAGCATTGATCAAAGGTGCACAGGGTCAAATTCAGTTGCAACAAAACTGGAATGGCCATCAGCAATTGTGGGTCATGGTGTCGGAGAATATTTTTGAGAAGATAAATGATAAGTCTGCTTCCTTAACATACAATAAAGTCGGTAACGTATTCACTTATTCCAATAATGATGGAGTGATTTGTGTGTGGTCTAAAAAATGATCTTACTTGAAAATAACACGTCTTTTCTTTTTATCGGTATTGCTTCTATTGGTGATGCAGTCGGTTGCTCAAACGCAACAAGAGCTACTACTGCGTGCCTATAAAGAGCGCTCTCCCAAAACGCTTCGATTGTTTATAGACCGGTGGTCGGTGCAACCTGCTGACACCGGAGGGGTAAAGAACCTTCAGGAGCCCATTCGGAGCATTCAAGAGCTGTATGCCGCTTATTATGGAAATCCGCGTGGCGTTTTTGAAGGGGACAGTTTTGCCATGCTCCAACCGGCTTTTGTGGTATTGTCTGATAAAATCGATTATGCTGTAATCGACAGTATAAATTTGTTGGATCGCGAGGACAGAAATGATTTTTTAGGATACGAGCAAATGCAACGGTTACGGAGGCAAGCCGATCCTGTTCGAAAAACCATTCAACCCTTTATACCTCATTTGCCCGGCACGGATATCAGGTATTTATTGATGGACAGTACCTATGAGCGTATGATAGAGGATTTTTTACGTGGTGCTTCTGATAAAGAACAGGATCGGGGACACGACCCCGATAAAGTTCATTTTCTTCAGACATATCTTCCTATGCAAAAACGACATTGGGGTGAATATTGGAATTATATGTCTTATCCGGAAGTCGAGTCCATAGTACTGGATAAAAAGTTGGAGCAGGCGGTTATCTGGTTTCGGACTTCAAGTGCTTACGGTGTAGCGTATATGATGAAAGAAGAGGGCCTATGGAGGCAGATCGGATCCCGAATACTCATCTCTCAATAATACATTATGCGTCGCATATTTTACCTGTTGATTAGTATATTATCACTGAGTTTACCTGAAATAAGCAGGGCCCAGGATGTTGCGGTTGATACCATTCGGGTAGGAATGTATATAACCAATCTGCACGATCTTGATTTTAAATCGCAGGAATATGAAGTAAGTTTTTGGTTTTGGATCAATTTAAAAAGCAGTGGTGTTCAGAAGGAGTATGCGTCGAGTAAGATCGAATTGTTGAAAAGCATTGAGATTCCGGAATCGCGGGAGCAGAAATTCGATTTTATTGATACTACGACACTACCGGATTATATTTTAGCTAAATTCTCTGCACGTATTAAAGACAGTTTACGTGTAACCTGGTTCCCTTTTGACCGGCAGCGATTGCGGTTTTCAGTAGAAAGTGGATTGTATGATATCAATACGGTATTTATTGAAATTGACAGTAATGATATTCTTCCCCAGTTAAGTAAGATCGATAGTCGGTTTGTGGGCAATGGCTGGCGGGTGGAAGATCGAAAGATCTTTACTAAAATCAGTCGTTACTATACGCGCTTTGGTAATGAAAATTTAGGGCCGGTTCAGGAGTACAGTGCAGCAGTGATTGAGATTGATTTGTTACGTAAACCCTGGGGCATATTTTTTAAACTTTTCCTGGGCATGTATATCAGCTTTTTCATTGCCTTTGTTTCTTTCTTTATTCATTTTGAAAGTATTGAATCAAGATTGAGTATAAGTGTAGGAGCCTTGTTTGCGGTGATTGGAAACAAGTACATAGTTGAATCAATACTTCCGGAAACCAATGACTTTAATTTGGTGGATTGGCTGCATTCGCTTTCACTCTTGTGTATCCTGGCAATTATTTTCGTAAATACATTGTCTATCCGATTGGTAAAAAAGGAGCAGGTCAGCAGGTCCATTCGATTGGATAACAGGTCGGCAAAATGGATATTTATCACCTATTTTCTAATAAATCTTATTCTGGTTATCATTCCGAATTTGTTTTAATGTGATTTAGCAGCCTGTTTTGTCAATTATTTTGTACATTGAATACACCAACCAACTCAATAGTATGAAAAAGACAACCCTTTTTTACTGGATCACTACGGTCCTGTTCGTCGGTTTTATGGCATTTACAGCCATTCCGAATGTAATGATGGAGCCAGAATCGGTGGATTTTATTACCAAATTGGGCTATCCAAAATATTTTATTCCGTTTATTGGCGTGGCTAAACTGATCGGATGCGTGGCCTTGCTGATCCCCGGATTTCCCCGTGTAAAAGAATGGGCCTACGCCGGATTGGGCTTTGATCTGGTAGCTGCCTGGTATTCTATCATTGCGATGTATGGATTCGATGCCTCGCAATTTTTTATGTTAGTCCCCTTTGTGTTAATGATCGTATCGTATCTTTTCTATCATAAAAAATTAAAACAGGCATAACAGTTCTGCTGAAAAATAAAAAGCTGCTCTTATCGGGAGCAGCTTTTTATTTTATCAGCGTTTTAAAATACTCGTTTTTTGATCCTTGATCTGTACCCAATACATGCCCGCCTGCAACTGACTGAGATCTATATTTCCGGATCCCGCAGTAAGCTCTTTTGCCATGATCAACTGACCTGCATTATTAAACAGTCGTATGGATTGTGGCTCCTCGAGATATACCAATAAACGATCTTCTACAATAGTATTTATAACGTAGGAACCCGATTTGTTTCCGATCATTATTTTGTGAATGCCGGTATAACTGTTTTTTCCATCTGCGTCTTTCATGCCGATCCGATAATAAGCCCATCCATTTTTGGGGGCTGCATGCAGCAGTTCATAACGATGCCCTGTACTGCTATTTCCTTTCGATGGCAAAATGGCCACTGTATGCCATTGTTGTCCGTCAATGCTGTAATTCACCGAAAAGGAATGGATATTTTCTTCCATCAATGTACTCCAGTTAATGCGTACGTTTTCATTTTTACATATGAGATCTACTGGGCCCCATACCAGCGGCAGCAATCCGAGTGTTGCCTGAGTATTTGGGTTATTTACTGCTGTAGCGAGATAATATTTTTCTGCACCCGCCGCGCCATTGTATTCATAGATCTGTGTAATATATGTAGTGCCTGCTGTCAGGCCCGATAAGGTAACAGATGTGCCCGTTCCATTATAAACACAGTAGTAGCCTGAAGTTCCCAGTTGACTTCCCTTGCTGGCCCAATTCGTACTGGCTGTATATGTAATGTTATCACTTGGATTGGTTATCGTGCCGGCGCCTTCTTTTACAAACACCACTCTTTTAGTTGCATTACCATTGGTCCAACCAATCGTGATACTGTTTTGAGAGATGCTACTGAAGCTGATTGAAGAAGCCTGAGTGGTAGCTACGTACGTAAATCCGGCCAAAGTACCGGTACCGCTGGAACTGGTAACACTCACGCTACCACTCGTACCCGCTGCAACAGTTGCCAGGATCTGATAATCGGATACCACACTAAAGGAGGAAGCATTGGTGCCCCCAAAACTTACCTGTGTTGTTCCAAGGAATTTGTTTCCGTTAATAGTAATTACGGTTCCTGTTTGCGCAGATACCGGACTAAAATTATTTATCGCCGGCGCTACCGGAGCCGTGAATAAATAAATCGGTTTGGATATCGAGAGATTCGTTGTAACGACTGTTACACTACCAGATACGGTCAGTGCGGAAACAGTTCCTGTAATTTCTGTATTACTATTTACAGTAAATGAACTGAGTGCTATCCCTCCGATCTTTACTGCGCTGGCTCCCGTAAAACCGGAGCCTGTAATAGTGATCGTAGTGCCACTTAAACCAGCAGTAGGCGTAAAGCTGGTAATATACGGAGATGTGGGAGCTGATGCAGCAGCACATGCTGCAAATAAACCCGATACATCTATAGCATTGGTACCTGTTCCCCCACTGGTACCGGCTTGTGTGCCCGCACCGCCGCCGATAGCGCCACCACCACCACCGCCTACGTCGCCCGAACGACCATAGCCTGCTCCGCCCGTGGCACCACCATCACCACCCGCATAACCGCCACCGGTAGGGCTTGTAACGTTATTAAAAGCACCCGGATTTCCACCATAAGCATAAATAGTGGTTCCTGCAATTGTTATTGAAGTAGTACCACCAGCCGTTCCGGCAATGGAACCATGGCCCGCCTGGCCGCTGGAACCTATAGTATAGCTTATTGATTCACCTGCAGTCATGGACTTCGTTATATAAGCCACCCCACCCGCTGCGCCACTACCACCGGCCGTGCCATCGTTATCAGTAGCACCACCACCACCACCACCGCCACCAATGGCCCATACTTTTGCTGAACTTGTATTGGCTGGAGCAGTAGCCGAAGTACCTGAAATCAATACATGTGAACTTATTAGTGATGCACCATTATAATAGGCTATTACAACAGCTCCTTGTCCGCCGTCGCCACCTGCCCAGTTTACAGCACCCAGACTAAAATAGCCACCAGCGCCACCGCCGCCGCCGCCAATGTAGCCTGCGCCACCGGTTCCGCCCCACCAGCTACCGCCACCACCACCACAACCCAAACCACTGGCATTGCCACCAGCATTGTTGGCACCATTTACGCCCGTTCCGGAAGGAGCTCCAGCTCCACCCGATACCACGGCAACCTGTGCAATAACAGAGGAAAGAAATAAAATAAATAAGAAGGTAAATAATAGTCGGAGTAGAGAGTTAGTTTTCATAGACCTGATTTTTGGATTCGCATTATTTCATCACAAATTTTATAATAAAACGAAAAACAGTCTATGATATGTAACCGAAACAGTCCGGTTTTTAAGATATGGGACTTTTGTCAATTCCTATTTCAATAAAATAGAAACATACTCTTAGAGTACTATCAGGGCAAGTTTATAAGAGGTTTGCTGACGGGAATCAAATGGATCTACACACAAGCACTTCAACGGGTGGCGGATCAAGTTCAAACAGCAAAATACTGATCTATATCAGGCCGTATTAATCAATTAATTTCATTCCATAATGGCCCAGCATGGTAAAAAGTGCGCAGCGTGTGATTACTCCCAGGCAACACCAGATGAGTAAACGGCGGATGGAAACGTTCAAACCTGTGCCCACACCAATACTTATAGGCGCCCCAACGGTCATCGTACCAAAAAATCCCAGTCCGGCGATGCCGTATTTGTTCCATATCCGGTTTATCAGCTTGTGTTCTTTCTTTTCTTTTTTCTGTTTGCGGAACCTGCTGGTATAGCGCTGGATCCTTTCTCCCAGAAATGCCGCTACAAATACCCCTACCAAACCACCGATCACGGTGGAAATAAAAATGGCCCAGGCCGATAAACCAAAGGCAAAGCCGGCGGGAATGGCAGCATAGATTTCAAAGGTGGCCAGCGCAGCGATCGTTAGTAGTTTGTAAAGCATGAAAAGCAATTTTTGGGGAATAGCCAACGACGAAAATAGGTTCTTCTACAGTAATATGGAACAAACCTGTTCAGGTTTTACAATTAAATGTTATTTGAGTTCAAAAAAATCACCTGATTTAAAAATGCTGCATATAAAATGTGAATGAATTCTTAAAACGCCCCGGTTAATTATTCAGTATGAACATTTTGAGGCATTTTTATGTACTGAAACATTGAAAAGAATAATAAACATGCCCCGGCTTTTCCCTATACTACTCCTTTTTCTCTACAGCACTCAGTTTACACTGCTGTTGGGAGCGGACGTGTTTATGGAGAATGATTCTAATGCACCGGTGGCCGCTACTCCTCAACAGATCCCCGATTCTGAAGAGTCTGAATCAAAAGAGATATCACTGACCGAAACGGATTATTGTCATCATACTTTTTTCCCTTCTTCTTATTTGCCATTAGAAAAAGGTATTAAGACCGAAGAAGATCAAAATGATCCGTATATCGATGCTTCCCCACAGGATATACAAACGCCCCCTCCCGATTTTAGTTAACGCATTTTAATGACGATTTTTCTTCGCTCCTGAATCCAGGGCGTTATTCTTTATTGCATTTTTCGAATAATTTTTAACATGAAGCATTTTTACCAATGCCTCCTGACGGGGGCAATGTTCTTTTTATTATTTACATCCTGTAAATCCGATCCCCAAAATCAAGATGAAGGTCCCGAGTCCTTTAGTGTTATTCAGCCCCGCGTAATTGATACGATATTTTCTAAAGAATATATCGCGCAGATCAGTTCGTTGCAAAATGTGGAGATCCGCACCCATGTGAAGGGCTTTATAGAAAAGATACATGTGGATGAGGGAAAGCCTGTTGAGGCCGGGCAGATCCTTTTTACCCTGGGAGGAAGAGAGTTCAGAGAAAACTTACTGAAGGCGAATGCCAATTATAAAAGTGCTATTGCCGAATTGAAAGTGGCGGAGGTAGAATTAAAGAACACCAAAACACTTGCTGATAAAAATATTGTGTCGTCGTCTGAACTGGAGATGGCACTGGCCCGCAAAGAAGCAGCCGAAGCCCGTATCGAGGAAGCTAAATCCGCCATTTCGATAGCTGAATTAAACCTGTCGTACACACAGGTGAAAGCGCCGTTCAAAGGAGTGATCAACCGCATCCCTTTTAAAACGGGAAGTTTGGTGGCAGAAGGGGATCTGCTCACCTCTATTTCGAATAATCTGGAAGTATTTGCCTATTTCAATGTTTCCGAGAAAGAGTTTCTGGATATCGTGAAGCGTAATAGCATGGGCGGATATGAGGAAGTGTCGTTCCTGATGGCGAATAATGAATTATTCCCCTATAGCGGCCTGATTGAAACAGCGGAAAACGAAATTGATAAAGGCACTGGAAATATTGCTTTCAGAGCGCGTTTCAAAAATCCGCGTTATGTGCTCCGTCATGGTGCTACGGGAAAGGTATTAGTGAAGGAGGAATTAAAAAATGCGTTGATGATTCCCCAGAAAAGCACGTTTGAGATCCAGGATAAAACCTATGTTTTTGTTGTTGATAGTTCCAATACCGTGCGCCTACGGAATATCCAGCCGGGTGTACGATTGGCACAGCTTTATGCAGTAAACAGCGGATTGCAACCAAAGGACCGGATCATTTATGAAGGAATACAACAGGTGCGCGAAGGCCGAAAGATCAAACCGGTGACGGTTGCATTTTCGAATTAAATCAGATCCCGCAGCATTATTGCCACACTTATTTAAATCAAGACAGAATCAATGACTTCTCAATTTATACACCGGCCGGTGCTTAGCATCGTGATCTCCATCATTATAACATTATTGGGGATTCTTTCCTTTACACAATTGCCGGTTACCCAGTTCCCTGACATTGCCCCTCCGGAGGTGAATGTAACCACTAAATATACCGGTGCGAATGCAGAGGCCTGCGTGAAAGCCGTGGTAACGCCACTCGAAAGAGCCATTAATGGCGTACCGGGGATGAGCTATATGTCGTCGGTATCGGGCAATGATGGCACCAGTGTTATCCAGATCATTTTCAAAGCCGGGACCGATCCGGATGTGGCAGCTGTGAACGTGCAAAACAGGGTATCGTCTACGTTAGATGAATTGCCTGCTGAAGTAATCAAGGCGGGCGTGATCGTGGAAAAGGTGCAGAATAGTATGTTGTTGTATGTAAACATGCTGAGTACCGATTCTTCGATGGACGAAAAATTCCTGTATAATTATACGGATATCAATATCATGCCTGAACTCAAGCGGATCGAAGGGGTAGGGTTTGCTGATATTATGGGTATGCGGGAATACTCTATGCGCATATGGCTCAATCCACAAAAGATGACGGCTTATGGCATTTCCACAGATGATGTAGTGAATAGTTTGCAGGAACAGAATGTGGAAGCAGCACCGGGTAAGATCGGGGAAAGTTCCGGAAAAAAAGCACAGGCCCTTCAGTATGTCGTAAAATATACTGGTAAGTATAATACCCGGGAACAATATGAACAGGTGGTGATCAAAAGTAATGTGGATGGGGCCATCATACGATTGAAGGATATTGCCGAGGTGGATTTCGGATCACAGGAATATGATGTGCTTTCAAAAGAAAACGGAAAACCTTCTGCAGCCATCATGCTGAAACAACGCCCGGGCAGTAATGCCCGCGAGGTAATCGGAAACATTAAAGCACGTATGGCCGAATTGAAAAAGGATTTCCCTCCGGGCGTAGACTTTACTATCAGTTATGATGTATCAGCTTTTCTGGACGCCTCTATTAAAGAGGTGATCAAAACGTTGATCGAAGCCTTCCTCCTGGTTTCCTTAGTCGTATTTATCTTCTTGCAGGATTTTCGTTCAACGATCATTCCGGCCATCGCCGTTCCGGTATCGCTGATCGGAACATTCTTCTTCATGAATCTGTTGGGCTTTTCTCTTAATATGATCACGTTGTTCGCGTTGGTATTGGCGATTGGAATTGTGGTGGATAATGCAATTGTGGTCATTGAGGCGGTCCACGCCAAAATGGAACAAACAAAAATGTCGGCATTTCAAGCCACCGAATCCGCAATGAAGGAGATCAGCGGCGCTATTATAGCGATCACGCTGGTGATGTCGGCGGTATTTCTTCCCGTGGCTTTTATGCCTGGATCGGCCGGCATATTTTACCGGCAGTTCTCCTTAACCATGGCGATCTCCATTGTTCTTTCAGGTATCGTAGCGCTTACGTTAACACCTGCCTTGTGCTCGCTGTTATTAAAGCGACATGATCACGGAACGGATCAAACGAAAAAAACACGTACGCAGCGCTTTTTTACAGGCTTTAATAATTGGTACGATGGCTTTGCGGGCAGGTATAAAAATCTTATCGGCAAGATCGCCAACCGGCGGGTGGTTACTTTCGGCATTTTGCTCGTATTTACGGTAGCCACCGGAATGTTGGGTAAAATTTTGCCAACCGGCTTTATCCCAAATGAAGATCAGGCGACTATTTATGCGAGTGTGACCACTCCTTCCGGAGCCACACTGGAGCGCACTGAAAAAGTGGTTGATGCCATTCAGGAAACCGCCATGAAGATCGAAGGAGTAGCATCGGTTTCAACGCTGGCCGGATTTAATGTATTGTCGGATGGCACCGGTGCCTCTTTTGGTATGAATCTGATCAGTTTGAAGAAATGGGACGAACGAAAGCTGAGCGACAAAGAGATCATTGCGCTTTTAAAAGAGAAAACGGCCTTTATTAAGGATGCACGCATTGAATTCTTCACCCCACCTCCGATACCCGGATTTGGTAATGCCAGTGGTTTTGAGCTTCGATTGCTCGACCGAACCGGTAAGGGTAGTTTGAAAAAACTGGAGGAAGTTGCGGTAGGATTTTCTGACTCCCTCAATTTCCGTCCGGAAATATCAAATGCCTTTACCACGTTTGATGCCAGTTTCCCCCAATACATGGTGCATATCGATAATGAAAAGGCGGCACAGAAATCAGTGGTGGTGTCGGATGTATTAAGAACCCTGCAAACCTATCTGGGTAGTGAGTATGCAACCAATTTTATCCGTTTCGGGCAATTATATCGGGTGATGGTACAGGCTCTTCCTGAATACAGGGCCAAGCCGGAAGACATCATGAGTTTATATGTGAAGAATAAGGATGGAGAGATGGTTCCGGTAACGGCTTTTCTTCGAATTGAAAAGGTTTTTGGTCCAGAGGTGATCACGCGTTATAATATGTATCCTGCTGCATTGGTGAATGGTGAGCCTTCAAAAGGGTTTAGTAGCGGACAAGCCATCAATGCCATTAAGGAAGAAGCGGTTTCTAAACTTCCAGCGGGCTATACCTACGATTGGGCCGGCTCGTCACGAGATCAGGCATTGGCCGGCAATGAAGCCTTGTTCATCTTTCTGATCTGTTTGCTTTTTGTGTATTTGTTATTATCGGCGCAGTATGAAAGTTTTCTGCTTCCCCTTCCCGTTATACTTTCATTGCCTACCGGAATTTTTGGGGCCTTCCTTCTTTTGTGGGCGATGGGTCTGGAGAATAATATCTATGCACAGGTAGCGATGATCATGCTGATCGGTTTGTTGGGAAAGAATGCCATTTTGATCGTAGAGTTTGCGGCATTAAAACACCGGGAAGGACTAAGCCCTTACCGTGCTGCGATCGAAGGGGCTATTTCCCGTTTACGTCCGATCCTGATGACCTCTTTCGCATTTATTGCCGGACTTATACCGCTCATGTTCGCATCGGGGGCCGGAGCAATTGGAAATAAAACCATTGGTGCTGCCGCCGCGGGAGGCATGTTATTCGGAACCGTATTCGGAATTGTGGTAATACCGGGATTGTATTTCCTGTTTGCCAGCATTGAAGATAAGCGACACAAGAAAGGATTTGTTGAAGAAAAACCCTATACCGAAACAATTTAATTATCATGGCCAGATCAATTATACCTATACGAATTTTATTACTGTTATTATTAACCGCGTTGGTTTTAGAGGGGTGTAAGCTTCCTGTTGCCGGGACTCCTGCACCTACGCTTAAACTTCCGGATACCTATAATGGCAACAGCGATTCTTCCAATAGCGGCAGCAGTCCTGTAAAACTGTTTTATCCTTCCACCGCACTCCATCAATTGATCGATACTATTCTTCAGAATAATTTCGATCTGCAGATCGCTTTACAGCGAATAGAAATGGCCGGGGCTGCTGTAACCCAATCGAAAGGGGCGCTCTTGCCACAGGTTAGTGCAGTGGGATCGCCAGCCATTCGCCGCTTCGGCCTATACACGATGGACGGTGCAGGGAATATTGTTACTGATATTGAAAAGGGAAAACTGGTGCCCAAGAACCTACCCGATTTTTATGGCGGATTTCAGGCGAGCTGGGAAATTGATATTTGGGGTAAGTTGAAAAATCGAAAGAAAGCCTCTTTGTCAAGATGGCTTTCTACGCAGGCAGGGCGTGAAGCAATTATTACAGGGCTTGTGGCGGAAACAGCGGGCTCTTATTACGAACTAATGGCCGAAGATCAGATGTTGAAGGTGATCAATGAGGCGATTGCTTTACAGGAGATGGCCCTTGAAACCGTACGGATACAAAAGCAAACGGCGCAAGTAAATGAGCTGGCCGTGCAACAATTCGAGGCGCAGTTATTGGCGTGGAAGGCTATGCGTTATGAAGTGTTGCGCGCGATCGATCGTTTAGAAAATAAGATTTATGGTTTGGCCGGCAAACTACCTTTCCCTATTACCCGCGACAGCAGTATTTTGACTGCTGCTGTTATACCAACAGTGCGGGTTGGTTTGCCTTCTGCACTGCTACGGAATCGTCCGGATATACGGGAAGCGGAGCTTGACTTATTGGCTTCGCATGCGGATCTGCGTGCTGCCCGGGCGGCTTTCCTTCCCAATTTCACCATCACAGGTGGTGTTGGCGCACAGGCGTACCGCACCGGTTTGTTATTTGTATTTCCTGAGGCATTGGCGTACAGTTTGGTCGGAAGCCTCGCTGGTCCGGTATTCAACAGGAATAGTATCAAGGCTGAATTTGCCCGATCCAATGCCATGCAACGGGAGGCCCTCCTGCGTTATGAGCGATTGATCACGCAAGGTTATCTGGAAGTTTCACTGGGTTTAAAGAATATTGAAAAGCTGGAGGAGATTTATGGGTTAAAGGAGAAGGAAAGTAACTATTTGAGAAGTTCAATCAACGTTTCAGCCGATTTGTTCCGAACAGGAAGAGCCAGTTATTTAGAGGTACTGATTGCACGTCAGAATGCCCTGCGGGCTAATATGGAGTTGATTAACGCCAGAAAAGAGCAACTGCTGAATGTGGTGGGTTTATATCGTGCCCTGGGGGGTGGAAGATAAAATTAAAAACAAAGCATATGAAGTGTCCAAACTGTGAAGCATTACTGGTGATGTCGGAGCGTAAAGGGATCGAGATCGATTACTGTCCCCAATGCAGGGGCGTATGGTTGGATAAGGGTGAGCTGGATAAGATCATTGAAAGAAGTACAGAGGTTCAGGAAATGCCTGACCGCGACAAAATGGATGATAAGTGGAGTAAGGATCGGCGTCCCGAAGACCTGCATGGTTACCGGCCCGACTACAAGCATGATCCCCGTTATCCCTATAAGAAAAAGAAGGGAGGGTTTTTGGGAGATCTTTTTGATTTTGACTGATCAGTGTTTTCTTGCGCGCAGGACTCGATCTACCAATCCATCCATGGCATTGGTTTCGATCCAGCGTGCCACGATGATGATGTCGTTTTCCCTGTCTACATAGATCATATTGGTTCCATTTCCGATATGCGTGAAAGCGGAAGCGGGAGCCGATGGCAGCATTTTCTTATTGGTGTTAAGAAAGTAGTTCATGAAGCCATAACCGGTGTTGGCGGTGGTGGGGGTAGTGGACATGTCAATCCATTTTTCGGATAGTAGTTGCTGTTGGTTCCACTTTCCTTTCCGTTGGGTGAGCAGGCCGAATCGGGCCATGTCAATGGCGGAGATGAATAGGCCGCCGCCGAAATGTCCTCCTCCGCTTACGGATTGTATTCTTTTTCCATCCAGAACGATCCAGGAGTTCCGATATCCGGTCCAGTGCCAGGTATTGCTGGCGCCGATGGGTTCCATGATAGATTCCCGAAGTACTTCCGGCAGGGGTCGGTGGAATATTGAGGTGGTGGCCAGGGCCAGTGCATTTACACGGGTATCATTGTATTTATATACAGCGCCCGGTTCATTCCGCGGGCGTTCTTTCCATTCAAGAGGTTTGTCATTGGGACGATCGGCCCAGTCGGGTTTACCCCAGAGGGTTCCTTCCCAATCGCTGGTTTGCCGGAGCAGGTGATCCCAACTGATTTTTTTATTATGGTCGGAAGCGAAGGGGAAAAGAAGTTGCGGTTTGCCGATATCTTCAGCAGGTCGGTAAGGGTTGGGATCATAGGGTTCGATCGGTGGCAGGTAGGGGTAGACTTTATCGTCGATATTTTTGATAAGGCCCTGGTCGAAGGCGATACCGACAACGGCAGACAGGAACGATTTGGTTATGCTATTGGTTTGCTCCGGGAAGTATATGTCGCCCCACGCCGCAATAATATATCCTTTATGAATGATAATGCCGCTGGGTGCCTTACGTTCGGCGAAGGGTCCAACGGCATCACTGAAGGGTTCTTTATAAAAATTGTATATCTGGGCGAGCTCCTGATCGCGGGGCATTTTGGTTTCGTTTTGCAGGGCGAAGTTGATAGCCGATTGTAGCTGCAGGGAGTCGAAGCTGAGGGAGGAGGGAGATTTTCGTTCCCAGGAATTGGCGGAGGGGTAATAGGGCAAACCATTTTTTTGAGCTGATGCGGAAATGGTCAGGAAAAGCAGAAAGAGCGGGGCATATTTCATGCTTGGGAATATTTCTATAAAAATAGGGCAAGGGCTGAATAATGGAAAGAAAGTTTCTTTGTTATTCATTGAAGAGCAGAATTTCCACACGACGGTTTTTTTCCTTTTCCGGATATTCACGCGAAATACCCCGGCCTATAATTTCAATTTTAGTTGGGTCAATGAGAAAGCGTTCAGATATTATGCGGGCAATTTCTGTGGCACGTTTTAAGGAAAGTTCCAGGTTGTATTGGGGAGCGCCGGAGTCGTCGGTGAAACCGATTACTGTTATTTTTTGGATCTTTTTTTTGACCATTCGGCCACGGTAGATGTCGAGTAGTGATTCGGATTTGAGGCGGAAGCTGTTAAGATCAAAGAGGATATCGGCGATTATGATCTTATCGTTGGGGGTGGGAGGTATGGAGGGAACCGGATCTGTTGTTGGAGCCGGAACTGATGGGGTGGGTGGATGGGCGGGTATGCGGTGACGTTTAAAATCATTGGAAAGTTCATTCATAATAGCCGGGTCGCTTTTACAGGGGTGGAGTGGGATCAGTTGAATGCGATCTACCAGGATCATATATGATTGTTGGAGTTGTAGCATGGAAAGGATTTCCTGGTTTGATTTCGGGGAGAAATTTCCCAGGATGAGATGAGAGGAGTGGTCGGTAGCAGTAAATGTTTTTTCAATTTCAAACCAGTTATGTTTAGATCTTTTCACTTTAGCGTCAGCCAGAGAAAGGGCCCTATCCGATTGAAGAAGGGTATCATTTTGGGAATACAGGAATTGGTTGGTAAACAGTAATCCGATAAAGTTGAGGTTGGGGCCGATCAGATTACTGCTTAGGCGCATTTTTAAGGTATACTGTTCGCCCTTGATTATGGGGCATATTGTTTTGGTTTGCCAGTAGAAGCGATCAGGGCTTTCCGGAATGGCCACTGATATGCCGAGATAATTATTTCCATCTGTTCCTTCGATTTTGTTGGTGGTGAAGAAACCCTGGGCGCTTTTTTGCCGGACAAAGTACCAGGAGGCGGGGCTGCATTTGGCGGCATGTTCCTCACAGATATTAATAAGTTCAAAGGAGGGGTTGGGGAGGATGTTTTGACTATTGGTTAAGAGGGGAACCAGGAGAAAGAGAAGGGGGCGCATGGGGGGAGTTTCGGTAAAAGTACGAAAAGTGGTGGGGTACAAATTGGAAATGGCATCTCCAGAGGGTTTTCGTAAATTTTTGTGTGAATTACCGGTGGTTTTTGGATGAAATCACGAGGAGATGGCATCTCCTGGTTGTAAGATTGTCGTATATTCAATAAGGTTAAAATTAGCCTATGTATAAAAACGGGGCATTTGCCGCTCTTTTTATCATGTTTTTTTCTTCCTGTTTTCAGCCGGCTGGGGATATGCCTGCAAAAGTTAACCCAGCCGCCACGCTTTATCGTAAAATTATAATAGTTCCGCTAGGAAAGGTAAACAGCAAATTTATCAAAGATGCTCATGATCAACTGCTGGAAATTATCCCAAATATTGAGTTAAGAAATGTTGAGCCCATGCCGGATTTCGCTTTTTATAAACCACGAAAACGATACCGGGCAGATAGTTTGATTGCCTGGATGCGAAATCGCGCACACGAAAATGAGATTTGGCTTGGTATTACTATGAATGATATTAGTACGACCAAAGGCGAGCATAACGATTTTGGTGTTATGGGTTTGGGATATTGCCCCGGAAGCGCCTGTGTGGCATCTGATTTTCGGTTGAGAAATAAAAAGATGTTTTACAAGGTAATGATCCATGAATTGGGTCACACGACAGGGTTGCCGCATTGTAGTGTGAAGACCTGTTATATGACTGATGCCGAAGGGGGCGATCCCACGGATAGGGAGACAGGATTTGGTGAGAGATGCACAAAACATTTGATTTTGAGTGGATGGAGGATAAAATGAGGGGCGAGCTTGTGCGATACAAATTGGAGATGGCATCTCCGGGTGTTTTTCTTAAAGTGCATCGCTTTTTCACCCCTATTTTCTCGTCAATACACGTTGAGATGCCATCTCCAGGTTGTACAACTCTTAATAATTCAATAATAATCACATTTAAGCCCTTTCATAGAATGGCAGTAACTTCCGTTTTCTAATCAAACATTCTACCTAAATCAATAGCTTATGATACGTCTCGTTGTTTTTGATATGGCAGGAACCACTGTAAATGAAGATAATGTTGTTTATAAAACACTTCAAGAAGCCATATCTATTGGAGGCTATCCTGTAGATCTGCAACTCGTGCTAGCTCATGGAGGCGGCAAAGAAAAATTACAAGCCATAAAAGATATACTCAAAGAACTTACTGGTAAGTATCTCGAGGAAACAGCTACATTGATACATGCCGATTTTAAGGCCAGACTAATTTCTGCATATGAGAACCTTGATGTTAAACCTGTCGTTGGTGCTGAAAGGGTGTTTTCAGAATTGAGAGCAATGGATATTAAAGTAGCATTGAATACTGGGTATGATCGCTCCACAGCGTTTGGGTTACTTGCAAAACTTGGCTGGCAGCAAGGCGTTCATGTTGATGCCGTTATTACGGCTTCTGATGTAGAAAAAAACAGGCCCTACCCCGATATGATATTTTTAGCTATGGAAAAAACAGGCATCAACGATCCTTCCGGTGTAATAAAGATCGGTGACTCGGGAATAGATATTGAGGAAGGAAAAAATGCAAACTGTCTTTTAAGTATCGGTATAACAGGTGGAGCACAAACTGCGCAGCAATTAATGGAAGCAGCTCCCGACTTTATCATTAATCATTTGTCGGAATTGATAGATGTAGTTAAAAGTAGAAATATTTAATCTCTACGATCATTTATTTAATATGGGAAACGAACCACTTTTATTTACGCCAGGTCCTCTTACCACTTCCATTTCTACCAAACAGGCCATGCTTAAGGATGTTGGCTCCAGAGACCGTATTTTTATTGATACAGTAAAAAATATACGCCAGGAATTATTGTCGCTTGCATTTGTGTCTAAAGAAGAAGGGTATGAATCTGTAATTATTCAGGGCTCGGGTACATTTGCAGTTGAAAGTGTTATCAGCAGTATTATACCCTCACAAGGCGAAATACTTATTCTAATAAATGGGGCCTATGGAGAGCGCATGAATACTATTGCCGGTATTCATCAAATTAAAAAGCATGTGCTGCGCTTTCCGGAAAATGAGCTGGTTCATGTGGATCTTGTTCGGCAATATTTGTTAGAAAATCCTACTATTTCTCATGTTGGGGTGATTCATTGTGAAACAACTACCGGCATCATGAATCCGATTGGCGATTTGGGAAAACTATGCGCTGAATTTGGTAAGACTTTTATTGTTGATGCCATGAGCAGTTTTGGAGGCGTTGCTATCCAAATGAAGGAAATGGGTATTGACGTCCTGCTTTCTTCTTCTAATAAATGTATAGAAGGAGTTCCGGGTTTCGCTTTTGTTATTTGTAACAACAAGGTTCTCAATGAAGCAAAAGGGAATGCCCGAACACTTACATTAGATCTGCATGCGCAATGGGAAGGGCTTGAAACTTCGGGTCAGTTTAGGTTTACGCCACCTACTTTAGCCATCATGGCGTTTAGTCAGGCATTGAATGAATTGAAAACCGAAGGTGGGGTGAATGCCAGAAATGCCCGTTATCGGGTAAATAAGGAGATTTTGGATCAGGGGATGATAAAACTTGGATTCAAACATTATCTGGAGCCTTCCTTGCAAGGCCCCATTATTACTTCTTTTTTGTACCCCAAATCTACCCAGTTCGATTTCGAGAAGTTGTATATGGAATTGAATAGTCGAGGATATGTTATCTACCCGGGAAAACTAAGCAAAGAGAAGGCGTTTCGAATTGGGCATATTGGTCAACTGTTTCCTGCAGATATAAAAGGGTTGTTAAGGGCCATTGAGGAGGTAAAAGAAGCTATGGGGTTTTAGCGTACAAATTGGAGATGGCATCTCCGGAGGCTTTTCCTGAAATTCACCGCTTTTTTACCACTGTTTTCTGATGAAATCACGAGGAGATGCCATCTCCAGGTTGTATATTCGCCCCCTAATCTCAAATCAATGGAACTTATCGCCAAACTCATACAACTCCTCCCCCTTCAAAACGGCCAAGGCAAAAACGGACCCTGGAAAAAACAGGATATCATCCTCGAAACCGATGGTACCTATCCCAAAAAAGTATGTGTTTCCATCTGGGGCGATAAAATCGATGCCTCTCAACTCCAAATCGGCAATAAACTAAAAGTGCAATTCGACGTAGAAAGCCGCGAATATAACGGGCGCTGGTACACCGACGTAAAAGCCTGGAAAGTTGAACTGGCCGACGGTAGCAGCTCGGGTCCGATCGATAGTGAACCCGACTTTGTGGCCGATGGCGGAAATGATCTTCCCTTCTGATAATTGACCCTTACATTAGAATATTATCAGTCAGACAAAAAAGGTCAACCGAATGACCCCTCTGGTAATATGTCATTAATAAGTTTATCCCGTATACACATTTTGCGGTAATTTCATTCTTTCATGAGAACCCTGAATGATGTTCATCTGCAATTTGCCTCATTTTTTGAGGAAGAGCGGTTGCAACCCTATGCCTACCTGTTATCTAAACGTATGCAGGAAGGACATATCTGCATTCACCCCTCCGATATCAGGAAGTATAAGAATGAAATACCCTTCGAATTTACGCCCGAATCCGGCTTGCTTTATAAATTACCTCAATATGTTAGCACCCGGCCTGATCGAATAGCTCCCTTCGTGCTTCATAACGACCGACTGTACCTGCAGCGTTATTTTTCTTATGAAACAAAAATATTGCAATCCATTCAAGAGCTGGTACTTGAAGAATCAACTACGCTACAGGAACGATTGGAACAATTGAATGAACTTAAACCATTTATTGAGAACCTTCAGGCTAACGCGTCTAATACAGGATTGCCTCCAAATGAAAAACCCGACTGGCAACTGATTGCTGCCATTCAAGCGGTTCTGCATAATTTCTCTATAATTACCGGCGGGCCGGGGACCGGCAAAACCACCACCGTGGCAAAAATATTGGCTATCCTGTATACATTACAGCCGGATCTTCGCGTGGCGTTGGCTGCCCCTACCGGAAAAGCAGCGGTACGCATGGCAGAATCGCTCAAACAAACCAACCTGAAATTACCTGATTCTATAACCGAAAAATTTCAGACCCTATCACCCAGTACCATTCACCGCTTATTAAAATATATACCGGGTTCCGTTTATTTTAGATATAATGCCAGCAATCCAATTCCCTATGATGTTATCATCGTAGATGAAGCCTCCATGATAGATGTTCCCCTCTTTGCAAAACTATTGGATGCGGTACCGAAAAACAGCCGCATTATTTTCTTAGGAGATAAAAACCAGTTGGCCTCTGTAGAAGCGGGAAGTATGCTGGGGGATCTTTGTCGTACCCTCCCACAAACCAATATACTATCGTTGGCCACCGCCCGTTTTATAAATGGCTTTATAAGTGACCATGATCGACAAATTCCAGAGACCTTTACCGGAAATCAAACAGCCTTTTTGTCGGAACACATCATTGAACTGCAGCGAAGCCACCGGTTTAATAGTATGGGTGGTATCGGGTTACTGAGTAAGGCGATCATCCGAAATGATCAACCTGCACTGCAATCTATATTGACTGCCGAGCCGGAGCCGGAAGTTAGAATCGATAATCAGTATACCGAATCAATATTCGACGAATTTGTGATGGGCTATGAAGCATATATACGTGAGCCCGATATTCAGCTTGCCCTCGCTAAAATGAATGAATTACGCGTATTGGTCGCTGTTCGTGAAGGAGAACGCGGTTTGTATACGATCAATCGAAAGATTGAATTAGCTCTTAAGAAAAGGGGGTTGCTTCAAACTGATGAGGAATTTTATGAGAACCGGCCCATTATCGTTACAAAGAATAACAAGGACCTGCAGCTTTTTAATGGTGATGTGGGTATCATTCGAAGAGATAAAGACAATATTGTTCGCGCCTGGTTTGAAGACAGTAATAAAAAGATCCGCTCTGTAATGCCTGCTTATATTGCTCATGCGGAAACCGTTTTCGCCATGACAATACATAAAAGTCAGGGTTCTGAGTACGACAATGTGCTGGTATTGCTTCCCGAGAATGCCGAGAATAAACTACTCACGCGGGAATTGCTCTATACGGCTGTAACAAGAGCAAAATCTTCTGTAATTATTCAAAGTACCAAAGAGATATTGCTGAACACGGCACAGGCCGAAGTACAGCGGGCTTCGGGTATACGGGAGCGGTTTGAACAAATGAATAATAGATAAATTGAATCGATTTGGCCACACAGTTATATGTAAGTAATGATCTTCATTCCCTCTCGCTGCAACTGGCGCAGGATCTTCGTGTGATGCCTACTGGTGTTTTTACCCCTCACTATATCGTTACGCAAACAGAAGGTATTGATAACTGGCTTAAAAGCCAACTGGCCCAGCAATTGGGCATTTCAGCGAACTGCAGTTTTCTTACCCCCAATGATATTGTTAGCCAACTCTATTTCTGGTTGCTCGGACCGCAGAAACCTCCGATCAGTCTGGACTATGTAAAGTGGACCCTGTTTCAGGAGTTAAATAAAGAAGAATTCAAAAAGGCTTTTCCTGTAATCGCCACTTATTATAAAGGGAATGATGTAAAGCGCATAGCGCTGGCAGATAAAATATCCGACCTTTTTGATCAGTACCAGGTTTATCGCCCCGAAGTGATTCTTGAATGGAATACACGTAAGCAGGTAAATGAAGCTACCAACGATTGGCAACAATGGTTATGGATCCGTATCAGGCAACTTATCGCAGATAGACAACAAGACAAAACAGCCCTTGTTAATGATATTTTACAAGCCATCAAACTACCTGAAAAGCAGGCTATTTTAAAACGAAAAGCATCACTGCTTAGTTTTTTTGGTATCGCTATTATTACGCCGTTTTATCTGAAACTCTTTCATGAATTAGCCCGCTTTATCGATATACATTTTTATCTAATCAATCCGGCACCGGAACACTATTGGCTGGAAGATAAATCAGAGCAACAGATCGCCCGACTAACCAGTCGGCAATCGAAACAAAAAGATCCTCATTACATTCAGCCGGAAGGCAATAGTTTATTATTGAATTGGGGAAAAATAATAAAGGATAGTTTTTACCTGCTTTTTCAGGATGAAGAAATGGTGAATGCGTATACCGTATTGCCTGGTAGGAGTAATCTGCAAGAAGAAAGGCTGTTGAATAAAATTCAGTGGGATATTTTCTCGAACGCGCCAGCGTCCTCGCGTTCGCGCATCAGTACGCCACTTTTAAATGATGGATCAATTGTCGTCAATAGCTGCTTTACCCCAGTAAGAGAGGTGGAAGTGCTCTATAATTACCTTGTAGAACTTATTGATAAGAAACGTGAAGATCTATCGCCACGCGATATTGTGGTGATGGTTACCGATATTGATAGTTATGCCCCTTATATCAGAGCTATTTTCGATAATGCGCCTTACTTCTTCCCCTATACCATTGCGGATGAAACAATAGCAGCTGGAAACAATTTGTTTACGGCACTGAAACAGGTGTTGTCATTGGATCCGCGGTCCTTCAAAGTAGAAGAAGTGATGGAACTGCTGGAAAGCTCCTATATTAAAAGCAGGTTTTCGATTACTGATAGTGATCTTATCCGGGAAACCGTTGGTCAGGCTGGAATTCGCTTTGGATTGGAAGGTGATGTTGCAGATGATACACGATTATTCAGTTGGAATTATGGCATTCAGAAGATCTTTTATGGTCTTTGCATAAGTGGCGAGCCCTCCATTGACACAGGAACTGATATTATTGAGCCTCTTGATTCCGTTGAAGGTGCGGAAGGGCTTGGCATTATTCCTTTTCTTCATTTTATTAAGGTTCTTCAACATTATGTTAAGCGAAGGGATGAGCCGAAATCCCTTACAGAATGGGCTCGTTATATCCAGGAATTAGTGGAAGATCTGATCTTTCAATCGGGAGAAAAAGATGATGAAGACTATCACCGCTTGGTTGGCTATCTGGAAAAAATGGTATTACTGGAATCGGAGCCAGATGCATTGATCAGTTTCGAGGTGTTTCAGCACAGTTTTCTGCATGTATTAGCGGCCGAAAAAAGATCGCATGCTTTTTCTTCCGGTGGTATTACTTTTTGCTCACTGATCCCTATGCGAAGTATCCCATTTAAAGTGGTGGCGATATTAGGGATGAATTTTGATCAATTTCCGCGAAAGGAACAGCGGTTGAGTTTTAGTTTACTGGAGCAGCAGTCGCGAAGAGGAGATCGCAATGTGAAGGAAAACGATAAGCACCTGTTTTTGGAAACACTGGTTTCCGCTCAAAAGTATTTATACATAAGTTATATAGGAAGAAATCCCAAAGACGGTGCTGTAAAACCACCTTCTTCTATTTTGGATGAATTGCTGGAGTATATTTTGCAGGGGTTACCTGCTGGTGCTGATTTGGATCGAAATCAACTTGTTCATCAGCATCCGCTGCAAGGGTTCAGTCAGAAGTATTTTGATGGTTCTGGCTTGATCAGTTATCTCAGCGATGAAAAGTTTTTAAAAAGCGAAGCGGAGAAAAGAGGTGAGCGAAAGCCCGTGGAATTGGAGCAGAAATCGGTTACAGTGGCCGAAATGGTTGGCTTCTTCAAAGATCCATTTAAGTGGTACATCAACAAAACACTTAATGTTTATTATCGTGATACTGATGTGCTGCTCCCCGACACAGAGCCTTTTGAATTGGATGGCTTGGCGCAATGGTCGCTTCGCGAAGAATTGATCTATTTGCCAGAGTCTGAATATGAATCCTTCCGCAGAGAGAAAATCAGGAAAGGCCAGCTTCCATTGGTCAATATGAGCCGATGGGTGATGGAAGAACAAACAGGTCGTATTGCGGGCCTGAAAAAGAGAACAAGGGAACTCATTAATGGTATAGAAGAGCAAAAACTTGATATTCGTTTGCATTTGGATGGAACTGAAATAACGGGGTCGATTGAAGGTATTTTCGGCGATCGCATGCTGGCTGTTAATACGAGCTCGCGCATCCTGAAGAATTTCACCTCAGTATATATTCAATATCTTCTGCTGATAGCGCAAGGATATGCGCTGGACTTGTATTTTATATCATCTCACAGCGAAACCAATTTTCATATTGGTAAAGATGCTATATCAAAACATACCGCTATTGAACGATTAGAGAAGTTTATGAATGATATGCGTTCAGGGTATACTACCTGCTTCGCTTTCTATCCGAACATCTATAAAGATGTTTTTGGCGAAATAAATTTTACGTTTGAAAATTTCATTGCCTGGATAAACGAACGTATGTCTGGTAAAGGTAAAGAGGTAGACCATGCTGTTCAGGACCCCTATTTTCAATTAATTTGGGAGAGCGGTTATTTTACCGAAACGTCTTATCAGCAATTGATAGCAAACACGACCCGATTTTTTGAGCCAATTAAAATACTGCTTCCCGACCTGATCAAATAAATACATGTCAATAAGTAAAGCTACCATACCATTTCAGGTGCGCACCGTTCCGCTGCAAGGCTCCAATTTAATTGAGGCCAGTGCTGGTACAGGTAAAACGTATTCTATCGCAGTATTGGCGCTGCGTTTAATATTAAAAGGGTATGGCATCAATGAAATTCTTATGGTCACCTTTACCAAAGCAGCGGTAGAGGAACTCGAAACACGGATCAGGCTTTTTATCCGAACCGCCCAACAGGGGTGGATGGGGTGGCCTATTGAAGATGAAACGATCAAAAGTCTTTTGGAGGAGTCTATACTTACTGAGGGGAAAGAGATAACCGGTCAGCGACTTAACAATGCGCTTTTATTACTCGATGAAACAGCAATATTAACGATACATAGTTTTTGTCAGCGAACACTGGGCGAATTTGCTTTTGAAACCGGTCAGGTTTTTTCTGCAGAAACAATGACCGCGCAGGATACCGTTAATGTAGTGGAAGATCAGGTGAATCGTTTTTGGCGCAGATATATTACAACACTCGAACTCGATCTGCTGAAATGGATCCACACCTGTGATTTTTCGAGAGCAAATCTCATAAAAGTGATCAACCTTGCCTTGGGTGGAAAATCTTTGTACGCTCCAGAAAGATATGAAATTGGATTTCTGGATCCTGACAAACAGAAGAAAACAGTGGAATTTATAAGCCAGTCCATTAATGCATCGGAACAAAAGCGATTATCATTAATAGATCAATTAAAGAGTGATGCTTCAGGAACGATTATGCGGATCCAGGCTAATAATCAAGCCAAACGATACTTGAAGAAATACATAGAAAATGGACTTGATGCGGAAGGTTTATTCACTTATATATTGGAAAAAAGTGTTTCTCCAAGTGATTACCTGAAAGCGGTTTTTCCGGATATGTTGAAAGGTATTGAAGAAATGAAGGCTCTGGAGAAGACTGCTGACAATATTGTTCATTTATACGTTAATAAACTATATCAATTTGCCATTGATGAAGTTCGGGTTGGTATAGAACGGGTAAAAGAAGAACGCAATTGGATCAGTTTCGATGATATGATTCAACGTTTGCATCGGGCTATCGTAGGAAACAGGCATCCGGGATTGATTGCTGCCCTGCAGAAAAAGTATAAGGCCGCATTTATTGATGAGTTTCAAGACACAGACAAATTACAATTTGAGTTGTTTGATGTTTTGTTTGGAAAGTCAAATCTGCTTTTCTATATCGGCGACCCGAAGCAATCGATCTATGCTTTTCGGAAGGCGGATATATTTACCTATTTCAAGGCGGCACAATCGGTGGAACACCGGTATGCAATGAATACTAATTTCCGCTCCTCCCATGCTATCATACGCGCCCTGAATCACTTCTTTTTGCCCGTGAAGGATTTTGATACTTTCTATTTTCAGAATATGCCGGGCGGCATCAGTTATGTAACTGTTGATCCTCCCGCGGGAAATAGTAAGGGTGGCATATTCTATAAAGGAAAACCATTTTCTCCTTTCCTGATTCAGGACTCACCCACCAAGGATGGCATACCTTATAATGTGGCCAACGCGGTGGTGGCGTTGCTGTCGGACAGCGACTATTTACTGGAGGACAAAGGAATACAAAGAAGAATAAAACCTTCTGATATTGGCATTTTGGTCCGCTCAAAATTTGAAGGAACTGCGGTAAAGGATGCGCTGTCAATGTATAAGATTCCCGCCATTACCATTGACGAAACAAAAATACTCGCTACGCCTGTAGCCCTTGAAATACAATATATATTAGAGGCAGTTTATGCCATTTCTGCTTCTTCCATAAATAAAGCACTCCTGATCAGTATAACCGGCATGACTATTACGGAGCTGCTTGGCATAGATGAGGAGCAAACGCTTCAGCGTTTCAAGTCGTACCAAACTGCCTGGGAAAATGAAGGGGTATATGTGATGCTCATGCGATTTATGGCCGATTATCAGGTCCGTTCAAGATTATTAAGTGGCGATAATGTTCAGGGGGAGCGGCTTCTTTCTAATATCGGCCAATTGATGGAATTGCTGCACAAGATGGAAAATCTACAGCAATATGCGCCTGTCGAATTATTACATTGGCTGCAAAAAGGTATTCAGCGCGATACTATTGAGGGCGATGAGTTTGAGCAACGTATGGAGAGCGATGAAGCTGCTATCAAAATTGTAACCATTCATAAGAGTAAAGGGCTTGAATACAATATCGTAATGGCCCCCTATCTTGATATGAATGTACGAATCGATGATGCCCTCTTAAGTTTTCGGGACCCGAAAGAAGAAGTCTATTATTTTATTAATAAGGGTTTGCGAAATGCCGAACAGGAACAATGGCTAACTATTGATGCCGAACAGGAAAATCGAAGACTGCTTTATGTGGCGCTGACCAGAGCGAAATACGCTTGCTTTATAAATAGTAATAATAGTAACAAGAATATCAATTCTTCCCTTCGTCGTTTTATAAAAGCACTTCGCGAGAATGAGAACGCTGCATTGGAGGCTGGAATTTCCAGATTTGATGCACCTGCTCCCGATTTTGATTATGTATTTGACAGTGGCGAACCTACGTTTCCTGTAAAGTATGAAAAGGCAGATCGTTTCCATTTGCTACAGCCCCATTGGCGAAAAATGAGTTATTCATTTTTAAATCCGGAACACAGTCTTCCCTCCATACCCTATACGCTTTCTTACAATGACCCCTATGATCAGTTTATTTTTAAGGAACTGAAAAAGGGTGCCCACACCGGTAATTTATTACACTTTATTTTTGAGCGAATCGACTTTACCGATAAAGCCTATTGGGAAACAGTAGTACGTCAGGCGCTGAAGCGATTGTCTTCAACTTCAGATGACGAGAAAGTAAAAAATCTTGTTTATTTATTGGAAACAATTACCGATGTTGATTTGCCTGTAACCAAAAACACCCATCAAACCCAGTTGCGTCTGGGAGAAGTAAAAAGGGAGCAACGATTGAACGAATTGGAATTCGATTTTGTGGTTAATCCCTTTTCAACAAATGCCTTACAGCATTTGGCACAACAGGAAGCCTTGTTTTCGCTCCGGAATTTCAGCGAAATCGAGGGAATCATGAATGGTAAAGTGGACCTGTTTTTTGAACATCGGGGTAAGTACTATATACTGGACTGGAAGTCGAATTTTCTAGGGGATCAACTGCAGCAATATGATGCACCATCCTTACAGGAGGCTATGGCTGCAAATAATTATCACCTGCAATATCATATTTATACAGTAGCACTATGTAAGTATCTGCGTTTACGGATACCTGATTTTGATTATGAGATGCATTTCGGTGGTGTCTTCTATCTTTTTCTCCGCGGCATTCGCAAAGGACATTCAACAGGGATCTTTTTTAATAAGCCACCTGCAACATTGATCAACCAAATGGAAAGCCTTTTCAGTTCAGGAGGCTGAACGAATTTTAGACCCGGATGATCATTAACATTCATAACAGGAGAAGCCAGGCTGATACATATTTTCAGCAGCAGCAACCTAAATTATTCATTTTTGTTTTCTAACACTCATTTTCCGGAAAAGCTACATGGTTCGGCTCTTGATCAATACCTCAGAGAGGGCTGGTTCCGTATGAATCATGTAATATACAATGCACATATTCTTCGATACGATGGAAAACTGTTGAGTCCCATCAGATTGCGTTATAACCTGCAGAAATGGGCGCCCGGTGCTACCGTTCGCAAATTGCAGAAACGTAACCGTAGGCTTCGATTTGTTTTTCATCCCCTCACCATAACGGAAATGCATGAAACTGTTTATGCTGTTTACAGACAATTTCGTTTTGGCATGGATCCTTATAATCTAAAGATGAGTATTCTGGGTCCGGCAGACCAAAATCCATTCGATACATGGATGGTAGATTGTTTTGATGGCGATGATCTGGTGGGTTGTGGGTTGTTTGATAAAGGAGCGAAATCCGCCGCCGGTATAATTTCGTTTTATCATCCCGATTATCAAAATCAAAGCCTTGGAAAATTTTTGATCTTTCAGATGCTGCAACATTGTATTGAAAATGAGTTTGAATATTTCTATCCAGGATATATGATACCCGGCGTACCTGATTTTGATTATAAAATGGGAATGGGTGGCTCGGCTACGGAGTTCTATCAACTTACCAGCGATCAGTGGAAACCTTGGTCAATGTATACCAGACAGGAACACCATGTTGAGAAAATGATCTTCATGTTACGGCAGGTTTTGGAGTTGCCCCGTGAATGGAAGCAACCCCTGCAATTGATTTATAACGATCATTTTGATATTGGACTATATCAGTCGTTTGCCGATCAAATCTGGGATTATCCCATTTTTATCCGTATGGGGAAAATACCAACCTCCGATCTTGAACTATTATTGGTTTATAATATTCGATCCGAAGGATTTGAATTATATGTTACGGATACAATACCAGAAGCGGAAATTGTTGAAGAAGATGGGATTTTGCATTGTAAAAAATTTATCGCCACGCAAAAGGTTGATCTGGATGCCAGTGAATTGTTTCAACTGACGGATCTCGCCACATTTGATTTGAGACAATAGCTTTATTAAATTCAGTGTATCTATATCCCCGAATTAAAAAAATTGGGTTATCTTATATTCTATTTTTACCATCCCACCCCTACGAATAGCTTCATTTGGTAAAACTAAACCTGTCCGATGCCAGCCATTCGTTTTCGCAAGGCCTTCTTTTTGTATGTTTTATGTTTCGGTTTGTGTTTTCAAATACTGAATGCACAAACGAGAAGGGTATATTTTACCGGTGATAATACCGATGAATCTACATTTAACCAGATCGCCCGATCCCCTGAAAGGGCTTCCCGCGATTTGAATAGTATTCCTTCTTCATTTTCACTCAGAGCTTATGCGCCCATACCCGGTGATCAGGGTAAATCGGGCACCTGTGTAGCCTGGAGTTCCTCGTATGCTGCCCGTACTATCAGCTACTGTCTTCAACATCTGATAACAGACCCTGTACAAATTCAACAAGTGGCTTTCTCGCCCAATTTCATCTACTATTATGTTAAGCAGCCGGGTGATGCAGACTGTACCGGAGGCGCAAAAGTAGAGATGGCTATGAAAGTGCTAACGCAACGCGGTGATGTTTTGTTAACAGAAAATATTTCCGATTGTGTGGGCCAAATAGATAGTAAGATCGATACGGCTGCCAAGGTTTATTCAATTAAAGCGTACTCCGCACTTACGAATACTTTTGGAAGAATCAGCAAGAATGAAATACTCGCCATCAAAAGAGGGATCGCTGAAAAAAAACCTGTGATCTTTAGTTTGAAATGCTTCAAAAGCTTATTTGATGTAGGGAAGGAAGCCGTATGGCGTAAAAAAGAAATGGATTCCATCGTAGGGAATCATGCCATGTGTATTGTAGGTTTCGATGACAACAAAGCTGGCGGCTCCTTTGAGGTGATGAATAGCTGGGGAACCGAATGGGGCGATAAGGGGTTCTTTTGGCTACCCTATGAAATGTTGGAACAATATGGAAGTTATGCATTGGAATTAATGGACCGTGAGTCTTACGAGCCAGCAACAACCCGGGCATTGGGGGAACCCAAATTAAAAGGAAGTCTTGACCTGTCTATCGTTGATGCCGCCGGAAACGAACTCAATAAAATGCCGGTTCGCCGGAATTTTTTATCAGATAATGGTGCTATCATCCCCGACCCTTCAAGAGCATCGTATACGCAATATCAGGTGACAGAAAGGTATCAAATCGGACAACGATTTAAGATCGGTTTCACGACCAACGCGCCTGCGTTCGTGTACATTTTTTCAACAGACGACAAGAAAACAGTTTCCACTTTATTTCCATACGCGCCAACGATCAGCCCGGCTATCAATTCAACCAATGCTACCATTTATTTGCCTTCCGAAACAAAAGGGTATCGGATATTGCCCGGAGCGCAGAAAGACAGGCTATTCATTCTTTATAGTAAGAGTCCGATCGATTTTGATCGGGTGCTGCAGGCCATTCAAAACGATCCTGACAATAGTGCGACGATCTTGAAAAAATGGTTTGGAAAGAATTTGTTGCCTGTCCCCGGAATAAAATTCAGCGAGAAAACTATAGCCTTTGAAGTAAACGCAAAAGAAAACGAACTGATTTGTTTTTTTACCGATATCGAATATCAATAAAAATATTATGAGAAAGACACTGTTTTTGTTAGTGCTGCTTTTTGTTGCCTTAACTCCAATGTTGCAGGCGCAAAATGCCAATGCTGTAAAGCGCTATAATGCCGGTCAGCAGTTTTATAATGAAAAAAAATATCAGGAGGCGCTAATGGAGTTGGATCAGGCCATATCTCTTCAACGCGATTATACTTCAGCGTACTATTTGCGAGGAAATGTATTGTATGCCCTTAAAAATTATGAAGAAGCCCTGGATGACTATTGCTATGTGATTCGTTTTATGCCAAAGGATGCCGGTGCATTTTATAACAGAGGGAATGCCTACTATGCACTCAAGTATTACGATTCGGCTTTTTATGATTATGATATTGCAATAGAAATAAATCCGAAAATGGTATCCGCTTATATTCAGCGGGGCAATGTGTTGTCAAAAGTTCAGGAGTATGTACGTGCCGTAGATGATTATACAAAAGCAATAGAGCTGAATCCAAAATTAATGTCGGCTTATTACAACAGGGCGCTGTCATTTATGTTCCTAGGGGAATACCAATTGGCCTACGATGACCTCAATACAGCAGTGGGAATGGATGAAAAGAAATTCTATTCTAATTATATACTTGCTGTAATAGAGCCTCTGGCACACATGGAGAAGTTTGACGAGGTGGTTGATGTTATGACTTATTTTCGGAAAGAATACAAGTCGGGATTCATTGATAATAAGAACAAGATATATTTTAAAAAATATGTAGAAGCCATAACAAACCATATCACTAAATCGGATTATGCCGGTGCACTCAGATTATTGCAGGAGGCAGAAGTGGCGTATAGTGAACGAACGATCTCGGAAGAGGCCTTAAGTTTCGATCTGTTGAATTATTCTTCCATTCTTACCTTGAAAGGTTATGTATATCGTAAGATCAGCAATGAGCAATCGGCTAAACAAGCATATGAGCAATCGCTGATTATTAACCCCAATCAGCCGGATGTGGCAAAAGCTATTGCGGATATGCAAAGCAAGGCTGCTATTGTTGCGCAGCAGGATCAGGCAGACCCAACGATTAAAATACTGGAACCCTTACAAAACAGTCGTGCCATTGGAGTAGATGATGATGTTACCCCGAATACCACACAGCGGATTCGTGGTCAGGCGATAGATCCCAGCGGCATTAAGTCCGTTCGGTTGAATAATAAACTCCTGAAAATTGAAGAAAATGGCTATTTCGATACAGTGGTTACGATCAATGCCGGCGTAAATGTTTTTACGATCGTTGCGACCGACAAGGCTGCGAACAGTGCATCGGAAACCATTCAGATCAATACCATAAAAGAAAAGGTAATGGGGGCTACTCCAGCTCCCAAGCCGGTGAATTTGAATTATGATCCGGTGTATCATGCCATACTGATTGCCGAAACCGAATATGAGGATCGGAACATACCTTCCTTGCAAGGACCAGTAAAGGATATGCGAAAAATATTTCGGGTATTGAATGGGCAGTATAACTTTGATCCCGGAAACACCGATACACTTGTAAACGCGAGTAAGACGACTATTTTAGAGACGATTATTAATAAAGCGAATGCGTTAGGAGAGAATGACAATCTGGTGATTTTTTATGCAGGACATGGGGAATTGATCAAACAGCCTGATAATACAGAGGAAGGTTTTCTTGTTCCGATTGATGCAAAGAAGGGCAAATTGAGTTCTTATATCAGCAGCGATGATTTGATGCGAACAATAAAGTATTCAAAGTCGCGGCATATTTTATTTGTGGCAGATGCTTGTTTTGCCGGTTCTTTATTCAGAGACATGCAGAAAGATGCACCTACTCCGGTGGTTGATGCCTATAAAGATAAGAGCCGGAAATTGTTGGCCAGTGGTAACCGAACCACTGTTCCAGATGAAAGC
Source organism: uncultured Chitinophagaceae bacterium (assembly GCA_964555605.1). Classification (GTDB taxonomy): domain Bacteria; phylum Bacteroidota; class Bacteroidia; order Chitinophagales; family Chitinophagaceae; genus Endoryza. Next base: position 42,627 of record CAZKSY010000010.1, read on the forward strand.
GAGTTTATCGAATATTTTCGAATGGCGCTGCAAGAGAATAAAGAGAAATATATAACAGCCGAACAGTTGATTGATACATTTAAGAACCAATACCGAACCGCTACACGCTTATCGCTCCAATATTTCCCGATCAAGAATGTGGAAGATTTTGGCGGCCAGTTTGTTTTTAAGAGAAAATAGTTATTTGTTTTTTGATCCGATTAAATTTCCTTTTAATCGATTGGGGTCTGCATACATCGTTGGGGTTTGTTTCTTTTTAAAGCGTGCCATATCGGCCTCTATGCGTTTAAATAATTCGGCACTGTTGATGGTTGCAGGTGCTGTATTCATTACCCGTAAAAGAGAGGCTGTAAACATGCCGTGCACTTTATTGAATTCAGCGGCGGTGAATTCCAGCCCTTTCTGAATATCCGTGGTGGCAGCCATGAAAAGATATTGAGAATTCTTTCTGTCAACTGGGCGCACCACGTTATCCTTTTCTGCTATCGAAAGCAATTGTTTAAGTTTAAAGGCTTTTAACTCTAATGAGTCAAAACGATTCAGGGTGTTCTGCAGATCCATTTCAAAAATGCGTCTGCCAATTCCTTTTGAATCAACGGGCCAGCGTTCTCGTGGCGTATGGATTTCCCAGTCGATGCAATCTGGAATTCCATCCTCATCAGAATCTGTAAGATTGATAATATTTCCGGCCGTATCACGTGCACATCCAGGAGGCTGGATAAATTTTACACCAGCGATGCTGTCGATATGCGCCTGAACATCGGGTACTTTTTCAACCAGATGGCCCATGAGTTCATTAAAATCGACCGATTTTTCCCGGATATTTTCTTCCGAACCAATATTATTTTCACCCATGGAAAGTTTTCCGCTGAAGCAACAATCAAATACAGAGGTGAGGATTACTTTTTTATCGATGAACAAATTGAAGTAACGTTTTAAGGTTACATCGCGGATAAAACATTTGAAATTGTCTTCATAGCTATACAGGTCGCTGGTAAGCATGGCCTGACTGTAGCCTTGTTTCACGGGGTCGTTTTCCAGTTCTTTATTTTCCATCCATACGCCATGTCCGGAAAAATAGAAGAACATAATGTCTCCTGATTTACAGGCAGCGATTTTTTTACGTAATCCATTAATAATATTTTCACGTGTGGCCGTGGCATTATAGATCGTGTCGATATCCCCGGTTTTGTACCCGAATTTTTTGATCAGCAATTCGCGAACGGCATTGGCATCGTTAACGGGGCCTCGCAGGCTTTCCTTACTTAAAACACCTTTTGCATCATAATAATCGTTTATGCCGATTATAAGAGCATGTTTTTTTTGAGCTGATCCGTGAAAGGAGGCGCCCAGCAGCAGGAAGCTAAAAACAATTTTGATAAGGTTCATTGTATTAACCAGATTAATGCTAAATTCCCTATTAATATAACAAATAAACCTTTACTGGAAATGAAATCCTTTCTGATTCTCTTCACCTTTTTATTCTGGTGCAACGGTTTATTGGCCCAGAGGGAACGGTTGGATAGTTTGCGAAGAGACCTTGCTGTTCATACTGCCGATACAGCACGATCTATTACACTGAGTTATATTGCCAGTGCGTATCAGGATCTGAATCCCGATTCGGCATTGATTTTTGCGCAGGAGGCCTATCAACTGGCCTTAAAAGCGAAATACCTTAAAGGGGAAGCATGGGGATTGAATGAATTGGCTGCGGCATATAATAACCTGGGCAATTTTCCCAAGGCGCTCGATTATTATTTGCAGGAACTAAAGATCGAAGAGCAACGGGGTTTGATGGATAATATCGCCGGATTGAATTTGTCGATTGCGCTGGTGCACACGAATGCGAAGGATTATGAAAGTGGATTGCGCTATGCCAAAAGAGCCGACTCGATAATCAATTTATATAAATATGATTACCTCTCTGTATTTAGTTTGCTCAATATCGGTGACATCTTCGAAAAGATGAATCAATTGGACTCAGCGTTGAATTATACGTATAAGTGTTTATCGAGGTCGCAGATGGATAAAAATGATCTGATCACCGGCACCGCCTTAAATAATCTTGGGAATATTTATTCAAAGTCGGGTAATTTAAAAGATGCTGAAGAAAATTACCGTGCAGGGTTACGTTATTTAGCTGTGGCGAATGATTTTGGGATTATTGCGGAGGGCATGTTGGGGTTAGCCAAAATTTTTCAGCGGCAGCAAAAAGTTGACTCTGCGATCTTGTATGCGCGACAATCTTTTTTAGTAGCGCATCAAAAGGAGTTTACGGTAAAGGCATTGGATGCAAGTGTGCTGTTGGCGTCGTTGTTTAAGGAGCAGGGCCGCATAGATAGTTCTTTTGCCTATCAGGAGATCATGATCGCATTAAAGGATTCGATCTATAGCCGGGAGCGGGTAAAAGACCTGACCACACTGAATGCAGAGGAGCAGATGCGACAGAAAGAGATCGCCCTTCAAAAGGAGTTAGAGGCGAAAGAACTGGAGCAAAAGTTGCAAATGTTGATGATCGGTATTTCGATCCCCTTATTTTTTCTGATCAGCGTGGTGATCAGTCGCCGGAAAGTGAATAAGCGCCTGGTGGAATTTTTTGGCGTGGTATCGATCCTGCTTTTATTTGAGTATATCACGTTGATCCTGCATCCATTTATTGCGGAGAAAACGCATCATAATCCATTTTATGAGATCATCATTTTTGTCGCAATCGCCGCTGTCATTACTCCTTTGCATCATCGTTTTCAGCATTGGGTTATCAATAAGTTGAAAGAGTATAATAGTTTGCGACATCAGAAGGCGGTGGTATTGAAAGCTGAGGAAGAGACCGGGGCTTTAGTTGTAGACATTAATGAAAACAAAAATGACAATGAAGAGAACGGCGAGATGCCGGTACCTCCATTGTCATAATAATGATTCGAGTACGTGGTTATTATCTCTTTGTAGGCTCTTGACCACCTTTTCCGCCAGTATCTTTGGCAGCTTGACCGGTTGAATCGGCCGGAGCAGCAGTTGAGTCTGGTGCTGGTGCTGGAGCCGGAGCAGTGGTAGCTGGTTCTTCTTTTTTCTCTTCAGTGTTGTTGTTGCAGCTATAGATGCCGGCGATCAGCAATACTACAAGAGTGAAGATAGACCAGGAGAAACGGGTTTTGGTTGTTGTAGACATGTTGTTGAGTTTAGTGTAATATAAGGAAAAATGCGTATAGAAAGGTAAATAAAAACCCGGAAAGTGGTGGGGTACAAATTTGAGATGGCATCTCCTCGTGAAAAAACGACGGAATCAGCGTTTTTTCACGAGGAGATGCCATCTCCCTACAACTTTATCGGTACCCGTACAATCACACTTTCATTCCGTCCTTTCTCATTGGCGATACTCTGAATCGACCATAAGGTCCTGCCATCATCACCATCCACTATGCCTCCACTATAATCACCCCAGGACTGCCCTTCGGTTGATCCCTTGCCCTCTCCGATCGAAATGATCGGTCGAGTGGTGTTTAACGGGTCTTTTGCCAAACGATAACAGAATCTTGGGCTAATCGGCAACCGCTCATTAACCTCCTGAAATCCGATCAACACATCATTTCTTTTATTTACTGCAATACTGGTTTGAATGTAATTACTCGTTTCACTCTGGATCAGTCCCTTCTGTACAATCTTTCCATCTTTCACCCGTATCTGTAACCACTGTACCGCTGAACGACCATTACAATTAACTGCTTGCGAAAACCAAATGCTTCCATTTTGCATTACAAGATTTTTTGGATTTCGATCACCACTTGATACACGCTGCGTGGTGCCTGGTTGAGGAGAAGGCGGCGGGTAATCTATATACTGTAAGCCATGAGCGCTTGTTACGACTTCTTCACTATATGGCTGGCCCTGTTTGTCTTCCTTGATTCGTCTTATAGTATAGGTTGAATCATTTATTTCAAAAAAATAAAGCTCATCAATATTATCCTGTGTGAAAACCGGATGCCCCAAACTTCCTTTAAAATGGAATATTGTAGCAGCTAAACCTTTTCGTGCTTCAGCGGATCGCAGTATAAAGCTATTCTCTTCACCTCCCGGATAGGAATAGCCTATCCATTTGCGGCTATAGCCAATACCACCGCCATCAACTTCTTCCTTACGCGAAACCGGATAAATATTCCAGCCAGCCAACGGATTATCGGTCTCCGAAACAGCAATGTTTACAGGTTTCGTCTTTTCCTTATCATAGTACCACCAAAGATCAAAAACGAAAGTACGATTATGAATATCGAAGAATAGTTTTGGGTCAATGCCATTATTAAAACATTTCTGTGATACGCCGGCCTTAAATTCTCCTTCTTTCGAATAAATGATCAAACCACTATTGGAAGCTTCCATAACATAGCCGCCTCCAACAGCTATTTGCGGATCTACCTGCCGGTTCCCATCCCGGGAGCCATAAAAAACCTGATACCCGTTAATCATTCGAACCTCTCCGCCCTGCTTTCTTTCCGCACAGGAATTACCATTGGTAAAATCAACTTTATGAATGGGGTTGACAACTTCTGTTTGCGAAGGTTGCTGCACCTTCTTTTGAGCAATAATGCCGGGAGAGATCAAGCTAATTGATGTCAAAGAAAAAATGAATGCTGTTCGTGTATGCCGCATGTTGTTATAAAGATTAAGAATTGAAGATATTTATTATATTTCATTCTTAAACCCCAGATGTTCGCTATTCACTTTAAGTAAACTTTTATGTATAAACTGTGGCTACTACTTGCAGTGATGCTGTCCTCATGCAGCCTCTCCCCTGCCTCAAATGAAAGAGCCGGTTCTTTTCCTGCCGACTCAACAGTTGATCGACTCATCAGGGAAAAGTATACCAAACAGAACCATCTGGACGGTATCGAATTTGCGACCGTTGACAGTTTACAAATTCTGGAGCAACGTTTTTTGCCTAACAGTTCTATTGTGCGGGTCGTTTATTATATCGATTGTAGTTTTCAGGCGCCTGTTCGGGCTCCCGGCCATGAAACGGGTACGCCCCCGGGCATACATCAAACCGACTCTATAGAATTAATTCATCAGGGAAATGAATGGCTAACGATGATCCAATAAAACAAGTTGCTTTATAATAATCCCATTCTTGCATCAACAATAAATAGAATATTTAATAAAATATAGGTTGCCAATACGATCCATGCAATCCGATTGTCGAAACGTATGGCTCTGGATAGCTGATCCTTTTTGATCATTCTAAGTGAAATCGAATTTGCTGCGATCACAACCAGGATAAAGAATAAAGTTATTCCATGCAGCATGTCTACCAGCGTGAAAGAAGAGGATTCGGGCAATGATGAATCAATAATGTATTTATTACCGATAACAGCAAAAAGTGCTCCTACACTTAACCCAAATCGGGAATCCATACTATCGCTGTGAATAAAAAAACATATAAAGGAAATCAGGAAAGCCAGATACATGCCTAAAAACATTTTCCAGAAAAGTCCTGTCGTTTCACGCGTGATCGAAAGTCGTACCCGGAAATTGCTGTATTCAGACTTCTGTTCTGCACGTGCCATTCCAAAAGCTGTTTCATATATTTTTTTACCAGTGGTAATAATACAGCTATCTATTTTCCAGTCGCGTAAAGTAAAACGTTTGTCGTAGTGTTCTCCCAACGTATCGGCAACAAAAATCATGGATGCGGCTTCTTCCTGTGAGTTTTCAATAGAGAAACGAAGCTTTTGTTCGTCGAATGGGAAATTGGATATTTTCCACGAATCCTTCATAACACATTGCAGTTTCATCTGCACATAAATGCGTCCATCTACGGTATCTTTTGTAAAAAATGTTTTCTCTACTGTTTTCGCATTGGGGACTTCGAGGTTTTTTTCAAAGTCAAGTTTTGGGTTGGAATAATTCATCCATAACCAAAAGCTTGCCGTAAATTCTTTTTGTTTGAAGTCTATATCGTGAATGCTGGTAATGAAAACACCCACATGTACCGTGTCTGGCTTGTATGTTTGGGCATTACCATTAAAAATCGAAAGGAGTATAAAACTGAAAATTAACAGACCCGTCTTCATGCTATTGGAATTATATCAGTAAGATATAAATAATAGCGGGGAAATTAAAGTTTAACGACTCCGTGTTTCACGGCCCAAAGGGCTAATCCGACCCTGCTTTTAACATTTAGTCGCTCGAACAATGCATTTCTATAGCCGTCAATTGTTTTGGGGCTTAGAAACATTTTGGCAGCGATCTCATTATAAGTAAGTTCGGAGCAAGCCAGTTTAAGAAAATCAAGTTCACGATCGTTCATGGGCGGCAGTTCCCGATTGTTATTTTCTTTACCTAACTGAATGGAGTGTACCAGTTTTCCGGTTATGAAATCGGTATAGTAATAGCCTTTATTCATGACAGCATGAAGGGCTTCGCTTAATTCTTTTGGTTCTACATCTTTACCCAGATAGCCTTTTACGCCAAGTTTTAGCATGGTAACGATCGTCTCTTCTTTTTCGATCATACTCACCACGAGTACTTTGGTTAGGGGGTGATTCTCTGAAAGCCACTGTACGGTTTGGTAGCCGTCCATATGCGGCATATTTATGTCGAGAAGAATGATATCGGGTGCTGGATAATGTTGCAGTTTTTCCTGTAGGTCTTTGCCATTATCGGCTTCAAAGGCAATAGTATATTGCGAACCGACCAATTCAATCAGTCGTATCAATCCCTTTCTAAAGAGGGTGTGATCGTCTACAATAGCGATCGAAACAGTTGCTGTTGGCGGCATTGTTCAGGATAGGGGTAAATCGATGCGAATTTTTGTTCCGCTGCCGGGAGCGCTTTGAATGTCCAAACTGGCCTGGATAAGGTTAGCTCTGCTATAGAGGTTTAGTAATCCGGAGCCGCCGCTCTTTCTTTTTTCAGCCACATTAAAGCCCTTACCGTCATCAGATATTTGTAAAATAAGATTTTTTTCTGATGTTGTAACACTCAGTTCTATTTTTTTCGCTTCGCTGTGTTTCAGGGCATTATTGAGAATTTCCTGGATCATGCGGAAGAGGATGATGGACCTGTCGGGTGCAAGTGTATCAACTGGTTCTTTCTTTACAAACGAGATAGTAAAAGTTCCTATTCTATTTAAACGATTGATTTCTGATTCAAGAGATTGAATCAAACCGAAATGTCCTACTTTTTCGCCATCCATTTTTACCGACAGTTCTTTTATGTCGGCGATGAGTTGCTTTACCTGAACTTTCATTTCCTCCAATTGCATTGCGAGCGTTTCGGGCTCATCTAATTTGAGCGTATTGATATGAATTTTAATAACACTTGCTGTTATGCCAAGATTATCGTGCAGTTCACGACTTATATATTGGAGTGTTTGCTCCTGAATCTCCACTTTAGATTGTAAGAGTGTTTGTGAGTAGAGCGATATAAGTAATTCTTTTTCTTTTTTGTGTGCTTTCTTCCGGTTGTTATAAATATTCACGAACAGGATAATAAATCCTGCTCCCATCAGGAAGATGATAGTAATACTTACAACCAGGACAATTATGTTTTCTGCCGGTATCTGCATATAAAAGCATAGCTCCAGCAACCGTACATGATCAGGTTAAGAAAAATGAAGATCAGGTAACGTACGGGCTTGAGATTTTTATAATTTATAATTAGTAAGTAGTCAAAAAATATGTCGCAAACAATACTTGATACATAGAATAGAAAACAGCCGCTTATGATCCAGAATGCTACTGATTTTTTTAATTCAATATATTCATTCGACTTAAAAAGTCCGTAATAATATAGCAAGCAGAGCAGGGTAATGTAGAATCCGGCCATTTTTTTTGCTGTATTGCTCATCAATAAAAAGGAACTGGTAGCGCTTTCAAAAAAATAAAAGCATAAAAACAGAACAGCTCCTGAAATCAAAAAAATGCGATTGGTCCAATTCGGCGGAAGGATCTTGAAAAATAGCCAGCTGAGATATAATATCTCAACTGGCAGAAAGGCGTTGAATACCCAGTAATTATTTGGTTTATGTAATACGAAATAAACAATATAACCTGTACCCTCCACCAGTGTGGTCAGGAGGAGAAAATAGGGCATCGTTCTTAGGAAACTTTTATCCTTATATATTGTTAGAAGGCTAACTACGGTGGCCAGCAAACAAATAAAAGTGATTATCGTAAAAATCATATCAGGGGAATAATGTTCCTTGATCAAATATATAACTACCGCCACCTCTCCATTTAGAATTGAAGGAGGTATAACATATAGAATCTTTATCCTTCATTACTTCAAAATATTCTTTAATATCAAAATCTGCAGAGCCTGGTGTTCCTCTTACCATGGTTGGAATAAAATAAACGTTCAAGCGGTGTTTTTTCATTTTGGGATCGAAAACAACATTTGGATATAGACCAACTTCCCAGTGATATCCCTGCAGGGTGGTAATCCTACTGCTTACGAATGTGCTGAAAACACTGTCGTAGTACTCCTTGATCTTAGTAGTATCATGAATAATGCCCTTAACCTTAGCATCAGGATTTAGCGCCAATTTGGCGTACGCTAATTTATCCTGGTACCATTTGATATTTTCATGTGCTTCTTTTATGGGCACTTCACCATTTACTTTGGTGAATTGGTGATTAAAATCGGTAATAGGATTAATTGGTATCAAGTATAAATAGGTTGATACTATTCCGAGAATCAGTCCCAGAATTATTCCTAATAAAGGTTTAAAGGTTGTTTTCATTTTTTTCCTGCAATCTAACGACTCGCATCAATTTAATTCCGTTTCTTCTTTGTAAATAGGGTTTTGTTGGTCAGAAACAGGATTTTTCCTGTATTCAAATCAATGGTATTCCTGTTGTCTTTATTGGCCTGCTGCAACAAATTTATGTTTTATTAAAAGCCTTATTCTTCCACTTAATCAAGTTTATTATGACAAGGATATTTCTTTTATGGGGTGCTATGCTGGTAGCTATGCAATCCACTGCGCAGTTGCAATTACAATGGGAAAAAGACACGATAGAAGTTATTCGCGATCCTCAGATAACAAAAACGATTCATACCCAGATAAAGGTGATTAATTCTACCACAACAGGATCACCTGCACCGGTTGGCTCTCTCACTCTTGTAGGGAATCCGGTTTCGCCACTTACGGCAGGGGTATTAACTATAGGGCTTGAATCATTTTCAATTGTTCGTGGAGCTTCAGGCTTTTCCATTCCGATTACGGTTAGCAGCGGCACGCAACCCGCCACTCAATTTGTAACCATTGAGTTGCGTTATACAGCTACTGCTGAGGTTAGAAAATATTTGGTGGTAAAAATTACCGGGCCTGCCCCATCAAATCCGGAAAGAACCCTTTCCGTAGCCACAATGGTGAGTGATCCTACGAATTATGTAAAAGTAGAAGTTGTCCAGTATACCGATATATTAGGGATAAAGAATGATCGTCCTAATGGATTGCTACAATATCAGGGATTGGTTAAGATTCCTCTGAATAGGAAGCGTAAGGAGTATCCGAATGGAGCCAGTGTACAATGGTTTCGATCTTTTATTGTAGATGTAACAGTGAATAGAGTCGACAAATCGAAGGCTGAAGTTGATTACGATTATACGGCTTTTCTGGTGGATAATAATAGCGCCAAAAAAACAACAAACCCCTGGTTGGCTACGATGGATATTTGGCGTTATTCCAATTTTCAGGCGGGTTTAAGGATTGTGCCCCTTGCATTTGAAATGGATAATTTCAGAATTCAGATTCAGGCGGGATATAAGGTCATAAAGAATTTACCCTTCAGCGCCGATACCATTCGGTCGGGCGTGGATAGTGGTAAAGTAAAATCTGATTTTAGATCGGTGTATTCCGGAGCAAAGTTTATAGAGCTGTTTATTAAAACGATCAAAATGGACCACAATGTCGATTTTTCAATGAATACGGGTTTCATGTGGATAAAGCTGATGGATTCTTATTATCAGCAGATTGATGTGTTTCAGCAGGACCCGTTTCAACGATCTATTGCTTTAACAACATTAAACTCTTTTCAAAGCAGTAGGCCAATTTGGTTCAATTCAATTCGATTGGGGTTTGCGCTTGGCGAAGAAAAAGTCGCTACTACTTTTTTGCGAATGAATTATATGCTTCAGAAGGGAAGGTATTTGAAACCTTTGGGTGTTATTGTTGATGGACAGCCTGTACAGTTTGAGGACCGTAAATTTTATAATAATTTCTTTCAGGTTCACGTGGGGCTTACGCTGGAATTGGATAAGCTTTTGAAAGGAGCCAGAAGCCAGATCAAGAATGATGGTCCTATCAGTAATTCCGTAAACTGATTGCAGGCATTTCAATGGTTCCCTGCTGTCAGTAATTTTTTAGTGGGAATAACAATTGTACATTTAGGCATATAAAAGAAGGTGTATGCGCCGGAATGGTACAATTTGTATGCTTGTGTTTCTTGGTTTTTTATGTCTGGAATTGCATGGGCAAAAACTGGCCCATGTTTTTAAAGCCGGAGAGGAAGGGTACGCCTGTTTTCGGATTCCTGCTATTATATCCACGAAAAATGGTGTACTTCTTGCTTTTGCGGAAGGGCGAAAAGCCAACTGCAGTGACGCAGGTGATATAGATCTTGTTTTAAAGCGTTCCGAAGATAATGGTAACACCTGGTCAAATCTTCAGGTGGTTTGGAGTGATGGAGAAAATACCTGTGGGAATCCTGCGCCTGTTGTTGATAAGAATACAGGTCGGATTCTGTTGCTTTCTACCTGGAATTTGGGCGCTGATCATGAACCTGCTATTATAGATCAAACCAGTACGGATACACGACGGATTTTCATTCTTTATTCAGATGATGATGGCATGCGCTGGTCGGCTCCAAAAGAAATTACCCGTTCTGTAAAATTGCCCGAATGGACCTGGTATGCTACGGGCCCGGTTAATGGCATCCAGATTTCCAGGGGCCGGCATAAAGGTCGTTTACTGATTCCTTGTGATCATATTGAAGCTGGTTCCAGAAAATATTTCTCACATGTTATTTATTCTGATAATGGTGGAACGGATTGGCAATTAGGGGGTAGCACCCCGGCTGATTTGGTCAATGAATCTACAATAGCCGAAATAGCTAAGGGAAGGTTGATGCTTAATATGCGTAATTATGGGAAACAACGGTTTCGTAAATTTTCGATCAGTATTGATGGTGGAAGAAGTTGGTCTACTCCGGTATCTGATACTGCTTTGATAGAGCCTGTTTGTCAGGCCAGTTTGTTGTCTGTAACATCAGGCAAGAGTGCACCGGTTCTGGTATTTTCCAATCCGGCGGATAGCAAGAAGCGGATAAATATGACCGTACGGTTTTCATTTGACGGAGGCAGGAGTTGGGCTAAGGAGAAAGTGGTTCACGCTGGGCCATCTGCCTATTCAAATTTGGTGTTTATGAAAAATGGGCAATTGGGTCTTTTATTTGAGGGAGGGGTGAGTACAGCTTATGAAGGGATAGCGTTTAGTTGTATGGAGATGCCATCTCCTGAGGATTAAACGTTGAAAGTTGGGTGTTTTCACGAGGAGATGCCATCTCCTTTTTGTACACTACAAAATTTGATTAAACTCTAATCGTTCACCATCGGGTCCTTTTACATTGAAATATTTACAACCCTTTTCCCAAAAGGCAAGAAATACCGGACTCTCTTCAAAAATTTCAAAACCCTCCTGCTTCAGTTCTTGAAATACGGCGTCTATATCATCTACATCAAAAGCTATATGATCAATATGACCATCTTTTCTTATACGTATTGACTCTATTTCATTTGCTGGTAATTGATACAATTCAATTACCATTTCACCTCTTTTCATCATCGAAACCAGGCCGTTTTCTCCTTTGCTTTTGAAAGTTGACTTCATAACATTGTCGAATCCAAGTCTTTTATAGAAGCGCTCTGAGGTTTCTATATCAGTAACTGGTATGCCCAAATGCTGGAAAGAGTTAATATTTACCGGCATGATGTATTTTGGTTTTTATTTAATAATAGAAATGTGGGGATTTTTTGATGGAAACACTTTGGTGTTTAGGTGAAAACACGAGGAGATGGCATCTCAAATTTGTTCGGTACTACCTTGAGATGCCATCTCCTCGTTAAAAAACGTTCTACCTTGGGTGAAAACACCCGGAGATGCCATCTCATTTTTGTACCCCACCACCCCCAAACAAACCCACCAAAACCCCGCTCATCCTCCCCACCGCTCTCCCTATCGTCTCCCGGTAATCCGGCGCAAATAACGCTGAGTGCAACGATGGCATCAACCCCTTCGCCCGCTCCGCACCTACCGTACCCATCCAAATAATATACGATGGGATCTGCCCCGCCTGCTGCCCATATACCCCAAAATCCTCACCAATCATGATCGGCTTTACTACCGCTACAGAACTGTCTCCGAAATTTTTCTGCATCATCCCCCTGACCCTCGCGCCCAGCGAAGGCTCATTATAAACCGAAGGTATCGTCATATCCAGTAACTCATATTTCGGATACCGGTCGGCAGCCAAACCCGCCGCCGCCGCCAAATGATCACCAATCGTTTTTAAACGATCCAAAATCAACTGTCTTGATGCCGCATTAAATGAACGTATAGTCAATTTCAATTGCACCTGGTCTGGAATAATATTCCCCACGCTCCCTCCATGTATCGCCCCCACCGTAATTACCGCAGGATCATTCACTCCCAGATTCCGACTCACGATCTCCTGTATCGCTACCACATATTTCGAAGCCAGTAAAACGGGATCGATCGCCTGCTGCGGAACCGCCCCATGTCCGCCCTTTCCATAAATCGTAATATTCATCATGTCTACCGCCGCCATCGAATACCCATCACAAAAACCAGCTACGCCCGCCGGCAATTCCGCATGATCATGTATCGCTAATTGTATGTCGGCTCGCGGCAATTGCTTAAATGCATCAGAACCTACTACCTTCTTCGCCCCCTGACCGGTTTCCTCGGCCGATTGCGCCAGTAAAATTAAGGTGCCACTCCACTGCTTTCGATGTAATTGCATTAGCTGCGCTATCCCCAACCAGGTACTCATATGTATATCGTGCCCACAAGCATGCATAGCCGATACTTTCTCACCGTCTTTGTCATACTGCATCGTACTGGCAAACGTAAGTCCTGTTTGTTCCTTTACCGGCAACCCATCCATGTCGGTTCGGTACAGGATTACAGGCCCCTTTCCGTTTTTTAAAACCGCAGCAAAACTATGATAGCCCATTTCGCCTACGATTTCATATCCCAAGTCAGATACTTCCTTTTTTAAGAAAGCTGCCGTTTTCTCTTCCCGGGTACTCAACTCTGGTTGCGCATGTAAATAACGGTACCAGTTTTCATATTCCGACTGATGATGCGCCGCTGCTTTTTCCACTAATTGAACAGGCTGCTGTGCCTGGGCCGCGGCAAATCCAAACACCAGGAGGTAAAAAATTCCACGCATACAAATAGCATTTGCGTAAATATATAATTTAAAAATCTATTGAAACTGCCTCCCGACCGCTTACGTATTAAATGTAGTAAACACGTCTATTTATCCTCTTTAACTCCCGCTTCCTTATTAATTTTGCCCCGTTTATGTACTGTCATACGCATATACCCGAACGTATTCTTCCCGATGATCTTGATCGCTATCTGGCCGAAGGCTGGTATCGTATGTATCACACCATTTTTACTACTCATATTCTTCGTCGCGATGAAAATTGGGTAAATGCCATCTGGCTGCGATATGCACTCCAAACCTGGACCCCCGGTCACACTTTCCAAAAGCTGCAAAAGCGCAATAAACATCTTCGGATAGAGATCGGCCCCTTAGAGCTTACCGATTCGCATACCACACTTTATAAACGCTACCGTCTTTTCAAATTCAACGACACGGAAGCGGATCTGTATTCCAGTATTTACGGAATCGATAATAATAACCCCTTTCAAACCTTATTGATCTCCTGCTATGACCATAACCGTTTAGTGGCCGGGGGCATCCTGGATATGGGAACCACCGCCGCCGCTGGTATTGTTTCCTACTATGAACCGGAATATGAAAAGTATAGTCTGGGGAAATTCCTGATCTATCAGAAGATCCTTTATTGTCAGCAAGCCGGCCTCCGTTATTTCTATCCCGGCTACGTTCTTACGGGTATACCCGAATTCGATTATAAACTGGGGATTGGCGGCGCCTCAGTCGAATTTTATCAACTTTGTTCGAGTCAGTGGAAACCCTGGTCGGCATTTTCAGTGCAGGAATGGCATCTCGAAGAAATGATCCAAAAACTGGAAGCGCTCAAACCTTACCTCGAAGCGAAAGGGTTGGTTCCTCAGCGTATCTACTTCGAAGCCTTCGACTTTTCTCTTTATGCCCCTTTTGCCGGTCCGCTCTGGGATTGTCCGGTATACCTGCATCTCGGTCGTCACGAAATTCCGGAGCGTGAATGGATCGTGAAGTTTGATATACGCACGCAAGCCTATCAGTATTTTCTGACCAGCCCCACAGAAGAGGATGACTATATTTTGAAAGAAGACCGGTGGTATTGTATCAACCTTTTTGATTTCTTTCCTATGCCTGCCCCTGATCTATAACAGATCCAGATCAGCCATTTCTAAGTTTATCTCAGGCATAAAAAAACACCGGAGCCAGCCGGTGTTTGGAGATAATGTATTTTCCCTAATTCTTACGTTCGGTAATAATAATATTTCTGTATTCGATGGGACCATGATCGCCCTGCATCATGATCGGACCGGGCAATCCTTCATGACTGTCGATCGCTCCACCCGTAATGCCGGGAATCTCCTGATTCTGGATGATCATTTTTCCATTAGCCATTACTGTTACAACACGACCCACCAAAGTAATATCATAGCTCTGCCATTCCCCCGGTGCTTTTGCAGCATTGAGGAGCGGCTTAATGAATCCGTAAACAGCCCCCAGATCGCCATTCGAAGGCTCTGTACCTTTACTATCGGAGATCTGTATTTCATAACGACCTCTCAGATACACTCCGGAATTACTGTGTTCGGGATATCGAAATTCTATATGCAATTTGAAATCGGTAAATGTTTTGGTAGAGCGGATGTTCGCGCCGGATTTCGGACTCTTTAAAACACCATTCTCTACGATCCACTGATTATTCCCCAAAGCCTCCCAACCGGTCAGATCTTTTCCATTGAATAGTTTCACCGGACTGCCCCAAACCACCGGTTTATCATTGCGGAGCGCGGGTGCCCGTTTCGCTGTAAAGGGCCATATTTGTCCGTTGGGATAATAGATCGTTCCCTTCAAGCTATCGCCTTCAAAAACGCCTTCCATCCGTAATTGATTGGTCGTAGATTCCCATTGGGGCGGTATCGAAAAATGAAATTTATTTCCGTCTACAAAAATTTCTGAAATGGGTCGGGCACTGCCTCCGTCGTGTACAAAATGACCTACAAGGGTTTTGATACCGGAATGCGAAATTTCCAGCCAGGAAGGTCGCACCCGGTCGTTGGCATGAATGGAAATATCCCAACGACCTTCAATACTACCGGCGGCAAATGTCAGCAATGGACTCGTGAGCAGTAATGCAGAAACAAAACATACGGTAGAAAGAATTCTTTTCATATTCAATTGATTATTGCCTAAATATACAAAAACAAACGGCTTCTGTGCGGAAGCCGTTTGCGTTAACATTTTCATTGCCAAAAAATATTATTGCGGATGATATACTGATTCGGCATGGCGCAATACTACTTCCTTGTCCAGACTCATTCGTTTAACCTGTTGTGCCTGATACAGGGCCCGCTGGTCGCTAAAGTGTTTGTTTGCTTCATGGGAGCTGGCACCAAAAGTATTCACTGTTTCAATGATTGGTAATCCGCCATTTTTCGGAAAGCGGACAAAGCCGATATAGGCATCGCCACTATTCATACGTCGAAGTCCATTTTTCCAAGGGACACTCTGCACGGCACTCAGCACATCCGGCATGCCTGCCTGTGGCCAGTTTGCGGCGCCGCGAACCAGCTTCTGTACATCGCCTAAACGCAAATCGAGGCTATTGAAGTTCTTCATCAGATCGTCATGGATCTTTTGAAATACCTGCACTGCTTCATTTATAGTGAGGGTGTCTTTACTTCTTCCATTCATAACTGTTGGAACGGTATAGTAGGCCATTAAATATACCAGCGCTCCTTTACTATCGGAAACTGCTTTATGATCCCAGCTTTTTAAAGATAGAATGAGTGGTGCGAGCGAGGGATATTTATTTTCATCTACCATGAATAGCGAATCCGCCGTATATCCATAGGGATACAAAATCGTTGCAGGCAATTGACGATCGAATTTGATCCGTTTCAGATCCTCATAGCTGATCTTCTCCAAAACATTAAGTAATTCAAAAGCGCGCTGGCTTCTGTTATTGTTATAGCGTTCATATCCATCTTTTGGATCGAATTGCGCCGGATTCAAATTGTACTGTGGGGCTGTAGCCAGGAAGGGGGAATGATTGGTATTGTACAAATAGCCGGAGGGTGGATTCAGGTATTGTGGCAGGGCTGAAACCGGTTTGAATGTGTTCCATAAAGTGGCTTTGGTATTGCCCGGCACGGTACTGTTCCAGTGATATTCAGGAGCCGGATTTCGTACCGGCATTTTTCCATTCGAAATATAAAATATGCTGTCGTATTTATCAGCATACATGATATTAAACATGGCCAGGTGGTTCTGTTTTAATGCTGCATAAAACTCGGTAAAGTTCCGGGCTTTGTTCATAGCATACCATTGCTGCAAAGCGGCTGCGTCCATCAATGCCGGAAGCCGGAGCGAATACCAGATGCCGGATGGTGATTGTAAGGTGGGGCCATAGATGGAGCGGTACACTTTTTTCTTAACCGTTACAGGGATGCCTTTTACTTTGAGTGAAACCGTGCGTCTATCGAGCGTGAGCCATTCCCCATCTACCTTATACTGACCGGGATGGTCCTTATCTGTTTGCAATTGAAACACATCGATCTTGTCCTGATAATTTACGGTATGCGCCCAGGCCAGATGTTCATTCACACCATGGAAGATCAATGGTGCGCCGGGAAAGCATCCGCCCAGCATATTCCACCCCTCTTCACTTTGTACATGCGCTTCATAAAAAGCGGTAGCACCCTCAATGGGTTGATGCGCATTGATCACCAGCATGTTTTCGCCACTGGCCGATCGTGAAGAATGTACGGCAATGGCATTGCTTCCCTCTCCCTTCAATTCAGGAAGTTTGGGCATTTTGTCCTGCAAAATCAACGGCAGGGCTTTATCTACGCCGCAGAAAATGGCGACAGAAAAACTTACTGAAGCCAGGTATTCTTCCACTGATATGGGGAATACATATTTATTCAAAACCTCTTTCGGGTGTTTTTGTGCATAGGATTCCAATCCTTTCAAATATCCCTTTATCAATGCGATCAATTTTGGATCTATGGAGGGTAGTTGTTCTGCGGCTTGTTTGCGGGTATCGAGTAATGCGTACACATAATCAACTGTTGCGCCCTCTTTACCCAGATAGGTTCCCAGTCGGCCCTTGCCGGTAAGAATAAGTGTTTGAATGGTTTTGAAATCATCTTCGGCGTGGGCCCAGGCGAGCCCATAAGCCACTTCAGGATCGGTGGGCGCAAAAATATGCGGCACGCCAAAACTGTCGCGGGCAATTCGTATCTGTTCGGTACGGATGATCGGGTCGTTTTGTGCCAGACCACAGAAAGGCACTAATAGCAGCAGAAATAATAGGCGCATGCGTTGGATGGGTAGTTGAAAGCGTTCGGTTGAATTGGGTTATACAAGAAACTGATCCTGTATGATAAAAACAAGACTATCAGAAAAATGTTCAACAACAAGCAGGTCGTTAACTTATGGCAGCCTCCAATGCCACTTCAGCCATCCGGCGTAAGGATTGCTCTCTTTCTCCCGCACTGATCTTCTCGTGGGTAGGAATGATATCTGAAACGGTAAGCAAGGTTGCTGCCTGTTTATTCAGGTAACGGGCATTGGCAAAAAGGGCGAAAGCTTCCATTTCCACAGCAGTACACTGGTGTTTGATCGCTATTTCAGGTATTGCGGATGATTTTCGGTAGAAGATATCACTGGAGTGCACATTGTTTTTTACGATTGGAACACCCAGCGTGGCAGCAGCGGCATTGATCTTATCAAAAGCGGTTCCCTGATGCGGCATGATCTCTTCTTCCAATTCCCAGGCAAAACGGGCGTAGGAGCTTTCGCTCGCGGCTGCCACTGTATTGATGAGATCGAAAAGTTTGAGATCAGTGGTATAGGCACCACAGGTTCCAATCCGGATAATCGTATCCACGCCAAATTCAGTAAAGAGTTCAAAGGAATATATGCCAATAGAAGGACAGCCCATGCCACTGGTGCCAACAGTAACCGTTTTCCCTTTGTACCGGCCGGTATAAAAAAATGCGTTTCGGGTTTGGTTGACCAGTTGCGCCTCCGTCAGCATATTTTCAGCAATGAATTTTGCCCGAAGGGGATCACCGGCTAATAAAACGGTTTTGGCTATTTGACCGGGCTGGGCGCTGATATGTATACTCATGTAAAGTCTTTGGTACAGCGAAGATAGTACTATCAATTAAAGATTACATCCCCTAAAAAGGGTCGGTTTGCGCTGTTCTATAACCAACCGCAAGTATCTACATTTGCATATGCTGCAAGAACATCCACTGACCAGATATAGTTTGATTTTGAAATGGCTCGTTCAGGGCCCCGCCGGTTTTACCTCCATCCTTCGAAGTCTTGAGGCGCATTATGGGGAAACGACGGATCTGCGCGTGTATAATCTTTCCCATTTTCAGCGCGACTGCAAAGAAATGCAACGGCTTTTTGGAATTCAGATCGATAGTGAGATCGGTGCGGAAGAGGCTTTTTATATCAAAAACCCTTCGCGTGCAATGAACTATCTGATACGGTTACTGGAAGATTATCAGGTGATCGAAGCCCTGCATCTGGCCAATGATCCGTACCTGTTTCCGGAACTACGCCCCTCCTATGGCATGGATCATTTCAATTTACTGTTGCAGGCGGTACGCGAGAAACGCATCGTGCAATTCCATTATCATAAATTCTGGGAACAGAAAGTAAATCAGCGTATCGTTCATCCACTGGGTTTAAAGGAGAGTAAAGGCAGTTGGTATCTGGTGGGCGTGGATCAGAAAGACAGTAATCTTAAAACGTTCGGACTCGACCGGATGCGGGAGATAGAAGTCAGCAAAAATCGGTTCAGGCAAGAATATACTTTTCAGATCGATGGCCTGTTCCAGGATTCTTTCGGAATCATGATGCCGAATAATGGATTGCCGCAAACCGTTCGACTGCAATTCAATTACGAACGCGGCCAATATGTAAAAGCCTATCCGATCCACCACTCCCAGAAACTGATCGCTGAAACGGATGCGTCCGTTACCATTGAAGTCCATGTATATATCACTTACGATTTCGTGCGCGAACTGCTTTCCTATGGAAATGAGGTGGTGGTAGTATCGCCCGTGATCCTGATCAATGAGGTGAAAAGAAGTTTGGAGAAGGCATTGGCAGGGTATGGGGAGGGGTGAGAGAGGAGGGGTGAGAGTGCAGAGGTGAGAGAGCAGAGGTGAGAGTAGAGAAGTGCCTGCTCGCCGTAGCCTTGGCGGAGGAGAGATGGTGAATAGTGAATGGTGAATAGTGAATCGTCCATCATACCCCAATACTTAAAACTTATAACTTCATTCCGTATTATATCATACAATTCAGTCCCATGCGATTCGTATACCTTTTATTCTTAATACTTCCGCTGCGGGGAATAGTACAGAATGTCCTTCGGTTCCCCTCGGAGATCTTATCGGCAAAAAAAAGCTACGATCAAAAGAGAATTGCTCTTACCACCAATGACTCTGTTTATATAATTGATGCAGATAATTTTTCGGTGCTCACGAAGTGGAAACATTATGAGCCCTTTCCTCTTGTCCTGGATTTTCATCCCTATAATAACAATGTATTATTACTCCAGCGAAACAATATAAACACCACTTCAATTGCAGCACTTTCGGAAACGGAAAGGATCAAATCGTATTATCGTTTGCAGAAAAGCTGGAATGAATCTCCCACTGATAGTATTACGCTTTGGGATATTAGTAAAAAAGAGCGCCTGCGTACGGCTACGGGAAGTTTTTACATTCAATTTGGAAAGAAGGAAGGAGAATATGCGGGCATCATGAATCAGGTGCAGAGTTATCAATATCAAGGCGCCACCAACTATACCGCACGTTCTGCCGAATTATTTACTTCAACCGGCGACAGTTCGAAGTCGTCCAGAATTTCCAAAGCCTGTCGAAGAATCTTCATGCATCCTCAAACAAAAAATCTGGGGGTCAGTTGGTACGATGGGTATATAAACGGCGCTTCTGTTTATTCTTTTAATGTTTATCGTTTTTTAGATCATCAGGTGTTATTGCGTATCGATTCCCTGCCGGATATTGTAACAGATTTTTGTTTTTCTTCTTCCGGAAATAGTATTGCCATCAGTGCATTATTTAAAAAGGGCAGTACCCCCGGCATTCGTATTTATGAAGTCGCTACCGGAAAACTAATGCAGGAGATCAATGCGTCGGCCGAACAATTGACGTTCAGCGATGATGAAAAAATGCTGCAGTATCGTTCCGGAAGCGGCGACTGGTTACAATGGGACCTGCGCCTGAATAAAAGTATTCAGAAAGTATGGGCAGGACTTACCAGCCTGTGGTCTCTGGATAACATTATTCCACTGGGCGATCAGTTGATCATTTCCGGGCCGGCCTGGAGCGGCGTTCCCATGGCTTCTGAAAAGTTGTTTCGATTGGAAGCTGTACGACTATCGGATGTGAAATTGTTTAGCAGTATCAACGATCCTGTTACAGACCAGCTTACAGATAGCACTACTTTTCTGATGCAGATGAATGATGTAAGTGAAGAGGCAAGACTTGGCAGACCAGAGATACGGTTCAATTCGGGTCGTACCATATTTACTTCCACTCAGGAAAATCAACTACAGATATGGGATGCCGAACGCCGGAAAAAAATACTGCAGCGAAACTTTGCCCGCTCCATCCGTGCTTTCCCGGATAGAACGGGAAAAAGTATTATGGTGGTGGAAGATAATGGACAACAATCCTATTCAGAATACCGCATGCATTTGCTTTCCCTTCAGGAGAATACAATCTATAGTTCCGGGCCGATCATGGAATCAGACAGTACTATGAGTGGCAGCTTTAACAAATGTAATTGTAAGCCGGATCGCAAGATCGACCGGGCCTGGCTTTGTACCGATGGCAGCGGAACGATTTGGCGGGTAGATGAAGCTACTCTTTCTCAAAAAATAGTAATGCAGGTGCCAGACATACGTATTTTCAATTGGGAACAAACGGATGAAGGCATCGTATGGTTGATGGGATCGAATACAAATGAAAACCGGTTAATCGTAAAGGCAGATCTGGAAAAAAAGACCAGTGAAATTGTTCAGACCAATGCCAGGGATCGGTTTTGTTGGGATGGCAAGGGCATTTGGACCTGGGACAGCCAGCAGGATTCCGCTATATCTTATTGGGAAAATGGAATGCTGCAACAGAAACTGACATTAAAGGGCCGCGTCATGCGCGTGGAAAAAAATGTAACAGACAATACCTTGTTTGTACAGCTTGAAAGAGCCAATTATCAATACTGGCAGATCATAAAGAACCGGACAGATACATTGATGGCACACCCAACGGAATGGATAAATGCGCGCTTGTATCCATTGCGTGATCAAACGGTTTTATCGGAGGCTGGAAGTTTTCATTCCATTATGAATGATGGGGCATTTAATATAAACTGGACTATTGCCTCTCCCCGTATTTTATCCAATACCAATTTTGATGTTTCATCCTCTGGTCGTTATATACTTCTCGGCAATCAGATCGTCGATCTGAAGGAGATCGCACAATGGAATATTAATAAGTACAATCCGGCACTGCTGCTGGAAGATTCCGGTACGTTGAAATGGATCGAAATTGTTTCGGAGAATGATTACTCCGGCCAAAAAGCGGGTTTTTCCATTATACGCCTTGAAAACAATGGCCGAGACACTGTATTTGCAAAGAAATGGTTTCGGGCAGAGAAAGTGGATCCTTTTGCTTTTATTCATGTTTCGTTTAGCCGTAGCTCAGATAAGAGATGGCTGATCACAAATCCAGAGCCGGGCAAAGGAAAAAAATCGCCGCCAGTACTTTGGGATCTGCTAACAATGGACGGGCGCGCCATTGGCTCAGGAAAAGAAAATGAAATGGCTTTTTTTGGAGCAGATCAAAAAACGATCATACTTCATTCATATAAACGTACTCCGGATGGGTTAGAAAAAGCAGAATTACTGGAATATTATGCACTGGAACCGTTCAGAAAGTTGAGAGAGTTGAAAAGAGTTACAGCGCTTAATACTCCGATCCCCGATGGAGCGGATCAGTATAGGATCAACAACAGGAACATAGAATGGTATCAGTTTACAAACGACTCGTTGCAGTTAAAGCGCCGTTATTTCAGTCGCGATTATCTGGAGTTTGCTTCTTATCACGCACCCACCGGGCAGATCATTGCGGGAACCTATAGTGGCACCCTCCACTTCTGGGAACGCAACGGTGCTTCTTCTCCTAAACATAGTTTGAGTGCCCATCACGCAGCTATTGTTCGAATGGATGTTCGGGGCGACCGGCTTTTCACGCTGGGTGCAGATGGATCTATTACGATCACGCATATTCCAGACAACAAGATATTGGTGCGCATCATAACGCTTCTGCGGGAGCAGGGGATCAATATGGCTATTTATACCCCGGAAGGTTTTTATAAAGCAGACCCCTCTTTGGCTACTTCTTTACATTTTGTGAAGAATGGGTCGGTATATCCATTGAGCAGTTTTGAGTATCAGGGCAATCGTCCAGATAAGGTTTATGGCAGTATCGGATTGTCTGATCAGCGTTTTATTGATCTATTAAAAAGGAGCTGGGAAGCGCGATTAAAGCGGGCTGGTATCAAAGCAGCGGAGAAACCGATGGTACCCGGTTTGCCATTTGTAGATTGGGACCGGAAGCAGCAGGCAGCATTTGTGACAGACAGTGTTTTCATTTTGAATGTAAAGGTGATCGATTCGAATAAAGGAGAAAGCATTCTTTTTATTCGGAATAACGGTGTGCCGGTGGGAAGCAGAAATGGGCGTGTTGTTTTGAGTGCACCCACTCCGGCGCCGCTGAAAATTTCTGTTCTGTTGCATTCAGGTCGGAATCATCTCAGCGTAATAGCATTAAATGGAAAAGGAGAAGAGAGCGTTGAGCAGGAATTTGATGTTTATTACAAGCCGGTGCAAAAAAAGAAGCAGCGGGTGTTTTATGTTGGTGTGGGCGTTTCCCGATATCAGGACAGTGCTTATAATTTGCGGTATGCTTCCAAGGATGTGCAGGATATTGCTGAAAAGGTATCTCCCTATTTTGACACCGTACTTACATATACACTTACCAATGAAAATGCTACGCGGGCCCGTGTGATGCAATTGCATGACTGGCTGAAAAATACCGGTACCGATGATATTGTGATACTATCGCTATCGGGTCATGGGATGATCGAAAACGGGAAGGGGTTCTATTTTGCACCACATGAAATGAACTTCAGTGAGCCCTCGCAAGCCGGTATTTCCATGAATGATCTTGAAAGTTTATTGGATGATATTCCGGCACGCAGGCGATTATTATTATTGGATGCCTGCCATAGTGGGGAAGAATGGAGCGATACCACCCAACGGAGTTCTCTGCCGGATGGGGTTACAATTACGCGGGGCGGCAAAATCAAAACGGCTGCAAAAAACGATGCCGCACCACAGCGGGAAAGCTTTTTATTAATGAAGGAATTGTTTAGTGATCTCAGCAGGGGTAACGGTGCTTTTATGATTTCAGCAGCGGGAAGTACCGAGTTTGCCTATGAAGGTAAAGAGTGGAAAAATGGCGTGTTCACCAAAAGCTTTCTGGAGGCACTGCATGAGTTGCGTTACCGTGATTCGTTTAAAGGAGCCCTTCCGGTTCCGGTAAGTACGCTTCGTAAATTGATCTACGATAAAGTACGCGTCCTTACTAAAGGCCTGCAAAACCCCACCAGCCGCCAGGAAAATGGTTGGTGGGATTGGGAGTTATAGAACTATGTACATTTGGGGTGAATGGTGAATGGTGAATGGTGAATGGTGAATCGTGAATGGTGAATCGGAGTGCAGAAAACTTCTGATAACAGCGCGCCTCACACCCCACAGCTCAAACCTCACCCCCCTTAAAACTTTTCTCTCACCCCAAGCGCACCACTTCCCCCGTCCGCACACTTTCATCGCAGGCAAACGCGATGCGTAAACTGTTCACCGCATCATCCATATGATCGGTGAGGTCGATGTTTTCATTAATAGCTTTCAGAAAGAAGCGCTGCTCCCGGTTGCAGAGTTCCTGGTGGTCGGGTTCATCCTGCAGATCGATCCATTCGTCGGGTTGTGTGAAATTATTTTTGTCGTCGATACCGGCATGATGCCAGCGCAGTGATTCAGTCTTGGTATGCGCTTCCACCGAATCAGATTTTCCTTTACCACCGGCGTCTTTTGCTACAATGGATACACAGCCTTTTGGTCCGATCACATCTTTTACAAAGAAAGCCGTTTCACTCATCATTGGTCCCCAGCCTGCTTCATACCAGCCTACCGAACCATCTTCAAATCGTATCTGTAATTGACCGTAATTATAATTGCCCTGCGGAATGTCTTCTGTTAAACGCGCACCGATCGCTGATACCTGCACAGGTTTGGAACGCACCATCTGGCACATTACATCAATATAATGCACGCCGCAATCAACAATAGGACTCAAACTTTTCATCAGATTACGGTGTACATCCCACATCACCCCATGACTTTGCTGGTTCAGGTTCATGCGCATGACAAGTGGTTTACCCAATTGCTGTGCTATTTCAATAAATTTTTCCCAGGAAGGATGATGACGCAGGATATAGCCCACCACTAATTTCTTACCGGCTTTTTTCGCAGCGGCTACCACCCGCTCGGCCCCTGCTACGGTATCGGCTACAGGTTTTTCGATAAATACATGACAACCCTTTTCAAAGGCCATGATGGCGAAGGCTTCATGCGTATCGGGATATGTAGAGATGCAAACGGCATCGGGATTCGTTGCCTGCAGCGCTTCGGCATAATCACTATAAAGGGGATATCCACCCCCTAATTTCTCATTTAATACTTCTTTGCTTTTTCCGGTAGATAC
Source organism: uncultured Chitinophagaceae bacterium (assembly GCA_964555605.1). GTDB lineage: Bacteria > Bacteroidota > Bacteroidia > Chitinophagales > Chitinophagaceae > Endoryza. The sequence continues at coordinate 67,954 of CAZKSY010000010.1, forward strand.
GATGCCGCAGATGTCAACGCCGGCTAATAATTTATAGGCCATCGCATGCGAAGCGCCCATATTGCCACAGCCTACTACCAATACCCGAAGAGGAGTTTGTCCACTCATAGAAATGTTTTTTGAGTGTGGCAAATCTAAGGAACAAATGGTAGTCGGGTCACTTTTCTTTAATGGGTGATGACGATCCGTTTACTTTCATCAGGAGTTTTTATAATATATACTCCCGATTCCAGGAACGACCAATCCATACTTTGCCAACCGGGCTTGATCGTGGCAGTAAGGCGCTCTTTTCCATCCATGCCCACCAACCTAATAACAGCAGCTTGAGTACTTTCAATGGAAAACCGGCCACCAGGCGCCATGCCTGGAATTTTTATGGAAGATAGTCCGGAGGCTTTCAGGGTTCGGGTTATGCTGTAGCTGGCTTTACCATCCCAATCATTTTGTTTTATTCTGAAGTA
>CAZKSY010000010.1:68514-74975 GCA_964555605.1 uncultured Chitinophagaceae bacterium
GGGTTATGCTGTAGCTGGCTTTACCATCCCAATCATTTTGTTTTATTCTGAAGTAATACGTGTTGTTGGCAGGAAGCCATGCTTTGTATTCATAGTTCGTATTACCCGCATTATTTGGCGTAGCATCCAGAATCGAAAGGGTAATCCATTGTTTTCCATCAATGCTGTATTGGACTTCGTAATTTTTACATTGAAACTGATCGCTCACACTCCACTTCAATAGAACGTCTTCCGCATTTCTCACAACTGTGAACGATTGCCAACTTATTGGAAGACCAAAGAGACTGGAGAATTGCGTCGCGAAATTGGAGCTGGCTCCCGACAAATTGAATCCCACCAGCGTAGCAGGATAGTTTCCTTTCAGGTCTTCCACCGTAAGTAAGCCACTGTTGGTACCACTGGCAATGCCCTGGTTAAATGTATAGTAGGCCAGCAGGTCGCTTTCGGTAGCAGGGTCTAGCTCTTTATAAATATTTGATTGGATCTGTAGTTGGGTTCGTGCGGTATTCCACAGGCGTATTTCATCGAATTGAGCATTCGCATAATCATTACCGGCCCAATTGCTCTTGCCGATATAATTTAGGGTTCTGGTTACATTAGCGGGCGTCAGTGTGAATGTGCCGCTCCCCTTTTCTACCCCGTTTATATAGATCTTACCGGTAGTGCCGTTCAACACAGCCGCTACATGTGTCCAGGTATTGAGTGTAAGGGCCGTAGAGGAACCTACAAACTCCGATGTTCCGGAACCATTCACCAGGGTAAGACCGGGTTTGCCATCTGTTCCAGACGAAAGGCTGAAAACAATATTGTTGTTTCCCGATCCATTACCAAAATCAAGTATACGGGCATAATTGGCATGGCTTCTTACATATACCCATGCTTCAATTGTAAAGGTGTTATCATTAAAATATACGGCTGCGGGCAAACTCATATAATCGGATGTGCCATCCAGATTCAGGGAGTTACTGCCAAACTGAATAGGGCTGGATACCCAGGTGGGGGTGTTTGTAAGTGTGCCATCGATACCGCTTGTATTCGTGCAGCTATTGGCCAGCGTGGTGCCGGCGCCTTCATTGCATTTGTAGTAAGCCAGTAGTCCGGCTGTATTATTTGCTAATGATCTATTGAACATATTGGCCCGGATCTGATCACCCGTACGGGCTACACTCCAGAATCGGATCTCATCTAATGAACCGCTGAAGAAATTATCGATCTTGCCGAAATTATAACTGCCGGGCACATTTAATTGTGATACACTCGTATAGGTTATGACCAACTGCCCATTTCGGTAAACAGAATTACTGGTGCCGCTTTTAACCCAGGCCAGATGTGTCCATTCATTCGCAACGAAGAAGTTGTTGTACCCTTCATATAAGTACCGAACATCTGTTGTGTATTGATAGGAGTCCAGATGCACCACTCCATTCGTATATATCCAGATGCTGGGATTTCTTTTGCTTGTTGTTGGATGTTGCCCACCCAATACACCATGGTAGTTACCGTCGAAATTGGAGGCCGACGGTTTTACCCAGAATTCGATCGTGAAATTCGTAACACCGTCGGGAAGTATTGAAGTAGGGGTGCTAACATAGCTGGTGGTTCCGTTGAAAGTGATCGCATTATTCTGTGCATTAAGAGACAGAAAGCTAATAATAAGTAATGCCAGACAGGGTAGAAGTTTACGTGTCATACGTTCGGGTATTGGGTTAACCTATTAAAGACAGTAAAGCCTTTAATACAGGATGCTATACCCTAAAACTTTATATACTATTGTAAAGTATATGCCCGCGGTTTAATTCTAAGCATTAACATGTTTGCCATTATACATCAATAAGAGCTTCCTTCTATTAATGGTGATCAGGAAAATGAAAGCTTTTTTCGCCTGCCCTGATAGCGATGGACAATCTGTTTTGCGGGGGTGGTAACGGGCAGGTGGCAAAATCGGAGAATACGCAGGGCGGGTTGAACGCTTTATTAAAATCGATCACTGTTGTGCCATTGGCCTCAGGCTTTTTAACATACATGAATCGACCGGCGCCGTAGGTTTCCACGCCACTTGTACCGTCAGCAAAAATAAGGAAGAGCTCATCACCTCCTTCATCGATCGCATCAATACTATATTTCTTTCCTTCCAGCGTGAACACTAATTTACCGGGCGATGCTTGTGCAGTGGTTTGACCCAATACATTGGTTATAGGAATGGTTTTTCCTACAGAAGGTACCAGTGTTGCTGTTACGCGGAGTGTAGGATCAACCGGAAACCGGTCGATATGATCGAATTCTTTAAGATGCGGATGTTGCAGGTCGCGGAAGCGCACCCCAATACGGTCTTCCCGTTTGATGATGGTCATTCGAAAATGAGAAAGATCCACAGAAGGAGTGGAATGCAATCCTTCGTTGAATAGGATCATATTTATGCGTGGCGCTTCCCCCGGTATACAAATACTTACCTGAGGGCCACTCTTCCATTCGATACTATTTCCTATCCACCAAAAACTGCCGGCATACGCAGGCATGTCGGGATGTTCAAAAACCAAGTCATTACCGGTATTGCTACCAAACCGATTTTCGCCGGGCTTCAGCCAGAATAAACCCGCCAGATTGATCCAGCCATCCGGCTTCTTCAGGTCTTCGATCCGTTGCTGATGCCACTGATCGATCTCTTTGGTATAGGCCTCTTGTGCGTGGGATGCTGGCATGATAAACGGGGTAATCAATAATAAGAATAGTGTTCGGCGCATCCTCAAAATTATCAATTATTAATTATCAATGAGCTCAACAATAATTGATAATCAATAATTGAAGATAAAAAAAACGGGCATCGTATAAGGATGCCCGTTTACAGTACACGCGGTACTTTATTATTTCAGGTGCTTAGACAGCAGTTTAGCGAGATCGAACATAGATACCTGAGCTTTACCACCGAAGATGGGCTTCAGCTTAGCATCTGCATTGATGTTACGCTTGTTTACTTTGTCTTGCAGCTTGTTAGCTTTGATGTAAGCCCACAGCTTCTTCACTACCTCTGTACGGGGCAATGCTTTGCTACCTACTACAGCAGCCAGATCAGCGCTGGGAGTCAACGCTTTCATGAAAGCTGCGTTTGGTTTACGAGCGGCTTTCTTTTTAGGAGCTGCTTTTTTAGCGGCTTTCTTAGGAGCTGCTTTTTTTACTGCTTTCTTAGGAGCTGCTTTCTTTGCTGCCTTTTTAGGAGCTGCTTTTTTTGCTTTTTTAGTTGCCATTGTGTTTGAAATTTTGAATGTTAATGGGTGCACTGATTTTATCAGAGAATAAATATAGAGCATTTTACCAAACCACCTAATTTTTAATATCCACTTTACTTAATAAAAAGTGAATATCTCCCCAATGAAAAAGGGTCATTTTCCCAATGAACGACGTGATGCCGGGTCGAAATTCCCTGCTTTCACCCCTTCTTTTTCATTGGAGAAACCAGCTTTTTTCGCGTTTTTTCATTGGAGAAACACCCTTTCTCCCAGTGAAAAACAGGTATTTCCGGCTATTTAGTAACATTGCAGGGTGTTCATAGATATCCATACACATCAGCCCGGACACCAGGGTATCGCTATTCGGAATGTCTCGGAAAACTACGCGATTCCCAATGGCGTCGAGCCCGTATCCATGGGTATTCACCCCTGGAAGATCGATATCGCCCAGTGGGAAATGCAACTCTCCAGCCTAAAGGAATACAGTACTGTTTCAGGGGTGAAGGCTATTGGTGAATGTGGGTTAGACAAGAATATTCCCATTGACCTTTCCCTTCAATCCTCCATTTTCCGGGAACAGGTGCGCTGGGCGGCGTTATTACAAAAGCCCCTGATCATTCACTGCGTTCGTGCCTGGGAAGAGGTTTTTTCATTGTTGCGGGAGGAGCAATTCGACTGTCCCGTGGTATTCCACGGCTTTAATAAAAGTGCTGCCTTGGCAAATCGGATCAGTACACTCGGGTATTATCTTTCCTTTGGAAATGCCCTTCAAAAAGAATCGATCGCTGCCATCCTGCAACACACAGCAGCCGATCGCTTTTTATTGGAAACCGACGACGGCCCGCTTTCCATTGGTGAAATCTATGCATTGGCGGCAAAGGCTCGTGGAATTGATATGAATTCACTTAGTTTGCAAATCCAAAAAAACGCCAACGCAGTATTCGGCGCCCTACTTTAATTTATGACGAAAGATATTTCATGGCTCTCCCGCACCCAGCTTCTCATTGGAGAAACCGCCCTTCGCCAACTGATCTCAAAACATGTTATGGTCGTAGGGATGGGGGGTGTTGGTTCCTTTGCCGCCGAATTTATAGCCCGCAGCGGGGTTGGAAAAATGACCATTATAGATGGTGATGTGGTGGATCCTACCAATAGAAACCGGCAGTTGCCGGCGCTGGCTACCAATCATGGCGAACCTAAAGTGCAGATCATGGCGGAACGGTTAAAAGCCATCAACCCCGAACTCGACCTTTTTCCCATTGGGAATTTTATCAATCCTGATGCCGTGTTTGATCAGCTCGCCGACCGACCCGATTATATCATTGATGCCATTGATTCGATTACACCCAAGATCACCTTCATTCGTGCGGCCTATGAAACCGGCATCCCCATTGTGAGTAGTATGGGCGCCGGTGCCAAGCTCGACCCTACACAATTACAGGTAGTGGATATTGCTAAAACCTATAATTGTCCTTTTGCCCAACAGGTGCGTAAACAATTAAAGCAGTTCAACATCCGCAAGGGAATAAAAACGGTTTTCTCTCCAGAGAAGATCATCAAAGAAAGCCTGATGCTCACCGACGGACGGAATTATAAAAAATCGGCCTATGGCACGATCTCCTATTTGCCCGCCGTGTTTGGAGCCGTGGCCGCTTCCGTGGCGATCAGAGATCTGATGGGTGAAACAGTAAATTGATTACCGGATATTCGACACCGAATTCTTAGCAGTATCGTGTTTGGTCTTCAATACCCGGATCGTATTCCCGGTGCATACCAGTAACAGATCTTCATCGCCCGGTATTACCACATTCACATACATTTTATAATCGGTGCCGGGAGGTAATCCGTTCAGCGTGATCATGCCGGCACTATTGGTGGTGTAACTGGTAAGATCACAATTATCGTTGGCAAATACCATAGAGAGATCCTTTACCGGACTGCCCTGAATTTGTTGAACAGATTTGGTACTGGAGCCGGGAAAATCACCCGGAAGGGCACTGATGATCAAACACTGTCCGTTCGATAGAGCCACTTTACGGATACCCAGATCCGTGGCCTTCCAGCCGCCTTTTTCCGAGATCACGGTTTCTCCATCTTCACTATATAATTTTCCATTCTCATTCACGTGTGGATCACCCCATACTTCTACAGAGGCAGTCACTTCGGGAGCAGCCCATTTTATCAATGGACTACCATTTACCCCGGACATGCGCACCTGTGTTTTCAAACAATCTTTTAATCCGCTGGTCGCTTTCTCCACTACTTTGGCGCGATCGCTGCTGTTTCCTTTGGATGACCAGATGCATACCTGATCATTGAATAAATTCAGACTGGTTTCCATGGCGCCATCGCCATCAAGGTCGGCATCCATATGACTCCGGAAGCCACCACGATTACTGCGAACGGTGTTATTATTCTGCCCCATTCTGTTAGCTCCTGTTCCGGTCTCTTCATCCACCTTTACACCTTTTACAGTGCCGTCCCATCCTTTACGGGAGGCGTCATCTGTGTATCCGCCTTTCACGGTGCCGTCCCATCCTTTACGGGATGCATCGTCGGTATAACCACCCTTCACCGTACCATCCCATCCTTTACGCTGTGCAGTTCCCAACATTATAGGCGTTTGATGATCGATCACCAGCGGCCATTCTGCTGTAAGCGTATATTCTCCGGCCGATAGATCGGTCCATTCAAATTCACCATACTCATTGGTCCTGCTACTAAATAAACGCTCTTGTCCGCTCTTTCCGCCTTTGATTGAAATGCCTCCGATCGGATTACCGGGTGCCAATGCTACAGACGAAACCGCCGCGGATATGATGGCACCGCCAGGTAATGCCCCTCCCAACAATGCCGCTCCCTGTCCCAATCCTGTTCCTTTGCGCGACAGACCGAAATCGGTTATTTTCCCACCAGCAACCAATGCCTTACTATCCTCTCCCTCCAATGCCTGCAGGGAAACCGGCAATACAAAATACATTCCGTCCGTATTTCTATTGGATGGATCGTTCAAGTTGGACCGAGGGCTCCATATCAAATCTGTTTTTCCATCTCCATCGGTATCAGCCTTGATCTCTGTTCTTCCTTTAATATTGGACCGTGAAGTGTTGATCACCCGTTTATTTCCTTCCATAGCCTGTTGGTGTAATTCCAACACCCACTGATCGTTGCCCATGGTAAAAGCACCTGCCATATCAATGGTTTCTTTTGCGGTTATATTTACATTGTATTGTTGCT
>CAZKSY010000011.1:0-21117 GCA_964555605.1 uncultured Chitinophagaceae bacterium
TCCACTCAATGCTTACTTATGTATTCACTGGAAAACTATGTGCACGGGAAATGGCAGAAAGGCGAGGGCGAAGGCCAGGTTTTGTTTAATGCTGTAACCGGCTTACCGATCGCTTCGGCAAGTACGAAGGGAATTGATTTTGCCGCCGCCCTTAAGTTTGCGCGTGAAACCGGTAATCGAAAGCTGCGAAAAATGACTTTCCCCGAAAGAGGTAAAATGCTGCGGGCGCTGGCGATACATCTCCGGGAGCATCTGGATACATTTTACAGGATCAGTTACCAAACAGGTGCTACAAAAGCCGATAGCTGGATCGATATAGAGGGTGGCATCGGCAATCTTTTTGCCAATGCATCGCTGCGTCGCAAATTCCCCGATAGCCCCTATTGCATCGATGGTGAAACACATAATTTCAGCAAGCAGAATAGTTTTATGGGTACCCATATTCTGGTACCGAAAGAAGGCGTGGCCATACATATCAATGCCTTTAATTTTCCGGTTTGGGGGATGCTGGAAAAGATAGCGGTGAATTTACTGGCAGGTGTACCGGCCATTGTAAAACCAGCTACGGTCACCAGTTATCTCACCGAAGCCGTGTGTAAAGAGATCATTGCTTCAGGAATATTGCCCGAAGGTGCATTGCAATTGCTTTGCGGTTCGGCGGGCGATCTGCTGGATCATGTAAACGCTCAGGATGTGATTACGTTTACCGGTTCTGCCAGCACCGGTGCCCTGTTGCGCGGGCACCAACGCATTCTGGCTGAAAATGTTCCCTTCAATATGGAAGCCGACTCCCTGAATTGTATGGTACTGGGAACGGATGTGGAGCCGGGTTCGGTGGAATGGGACCTGTTCATTAAAGAAATTCGAAAGGAAATGACGGTGAAAGCCGGACAAAAATGTACCGCCGTGCGACGCATTTTTGTTCCCGAATCAAAAATTGAAGCCGTTAGTGAGGCCCTGCGCAAAGCCTTGTTGCAAACCGTGATCGGAGATCCGATGAATGAAAAAGTGCGTATGGGGGCGCTGGCCGGGCAAACTCAACGTAACGAAGTACGACAGCAAGTACAAAAACTGCTGGCCGGCAGCAGTCTGATCCATGGAGCATTGGATAGTGTGGAATTGGTGGATGCTGATCCTGCAAAAGGTGCATTTATCTCTCCCCTTTTGCTCTTGAACCAGGATCCCTTTCATTCCCATAATGTACATGAGGTCGAAGCCTTTGGTCCGGTGAGTACACTCATGCCTTACAAATCACTTGAAGACGCTATTACCCTAAGCAAAATGGGCAAAGGTTCTCTTTGTTCTTCTATTGTAACGGCCAGTGAACGCATCGCCAAAGAATATGTAGTAGAAGCCGCTACCCATCATGGCAGAATATTGGTATTAAATGCCGCCTGCGGGAAAGAAAGTACCGGTCATGGATCACCGTTACCATTACTGGTACATGGCGGACCGGGGCGTGCCGGTGGCGGAGAAGAAATGGGCGGACTGCGCGGCGTGAAACATTATATGCAACGCACCGCCATTCAGGGTTCACCCGCCATGCTTACAGCCATCACGAATGTTTACCAGCAATATGCTCCGGGAAAAGATCCGGGCAAACATCCTTTTCTGAAATATTTTGAGGAACTGGTGATCGGAGATCAGTTGATCACTGCTAAAAGAGTGATCACAGCAGAAGACATCAATCAATTTGCCGATCTTAGTGGAGATCATTTCTATGCCCATAAAGAAGCGACAGATTTCAACGGCACCATGTTTGAAAAACAGGTGGCCCATGGATATCTGATCATGAGTATTGCGGCGGGATTATTTGTAGAAGGATATGAAAAGAATCCGGTACTGCTCAATTATGGCATTGATGAATTACGCTTCACCAAGCCGGTGTACCCGGGCGCCGAGATCCATATCCGTTTTACCTGTAAGGAAAAAATAATACAGGACCCCAAGGATGCAAACGATATTCCCAAGGGCATCGTAAAATGGCTGGTGGAAATGCTGGATGAAACAGAAGAGCCGTTGGTAGGTATTGCAACCATTCTTACGATGGTGGCCAAAAAACCATGATAGTTCTTCAACAGAAATAAGAAAGTTATTCCTATCGATGCGAATATGCCGTAAACAATTATTCGCTGCGCAAAATATTAAAATTGACCGATCATGGAAGCATACGTACAATCAGCCTCCCACAAAGGCATCACCACCATAGAATTCTTTCATCCGCAAAGTAATTCCCTTCCTTCAACTATTCTGAATGAACTGGCGGGGGCCATTCATAGTGCCGGTAATGAAGAAGATTGCCGGGTGATCCTGCTTCGTTCCGGCGGAGACAAGGCTTTCTGTGCCGGTGCCTCATTCGATGAACTCGTGTCTATCAAAAATGTAACACAGGGTCTGGAGTTTTTCAGTGGCTTTGCGCATGTGATCAATGCTATGCGCATCTGTCCCAAATTTATTGTTACGCGCATCCAGGGAAAATGCGTGGGGGGTGGTGTAGGACTCGCTGCTGCTTCGGATTATGCGATCGCAACGGATAAAGCCGAAGTAAAACTCAGTGAACTCGCTGTTGGCATCGGACCTTTTGTAGTAGGACCTGCGGTAGAAAGAAAGATCGGCTTATCGGCCTACTCGCAATTAGCGATAGATGCCTCAATGTGGCGCAGTGCCGACTGGGCCCGCAAAAGAGGTTTGTTTGCTGAAGTACATGAATCAACTGACATGATGGATGAATCCATTCAGCGCCTGTTGCATACCCTTTCACATTCCAGTCCGGAAGCCATGCTGGAAATGAAAAAAGTATTCTGGAAAGGAACAGAGAACTGGGACAAACTATTGCTGGAAAGAGCCGCCATCAGTGGCCGTTTAGTATTGAGCGATTTCACCCGAAATGCCATTGAAAATTTTAAAAAGAAAAAATAGCAGCGAACCAATTGTATCGGTAGCTGTTGCTCTATCTGTTGATTACTTCCTTTCATAAAGATAATTTCATATCCCTCTGCGATCAGTTGGCTAAAAAAGATGCTGATCTCAAAGGGATCATTGTACGATATGGTCATCCCCCGATGTGGAGCCGGCCGAACACCTTTCAAACGTTAATACTCACCATTCTGGAACAGCAGGTTTCGCTGGCGGCCGCTTATGCTGCCTTCAAACGCCTGCGCGCCCATATTGGATTGGTGACCCCGCAGAAGATCCTGCAATTAACCGATGCCGAATTACGCGACTGCTACTTCACCCGGCAGAAAATAGTATATGCCCGTGAACTGGCCACCGCCATTACGAACAAAGAGATACGGTTAAGGCAATTAGCGCAGGAAGATAACGACAGCATCCGCACCCAATTGAGAAGAATTAAGGGGATTGGGGATTGGACGGTTGACATCTATCTGCTGCACGTATTACAACGGGCTGATATTTTCCCTCTGGGAGATATTGCACTGGTGAATAGCATGAAGCATATTAAGAAACTGGATGCTTCCACCCCCAAAGAAGAGCTTCTTAAAATGAGTACAGCATGGCAGCCCTACCGTAGTATCGCCACCATGCTGTTCTGGCATGATTATATTCAAAAGAAAGGAATTAGAATACAGGGGTAAAACCCTTTCCGGTTTAGATATTCAAACCACCGCAAACACTGATGGTTTGTCCGGTGATATAGGAACCCATATCACTCGCCAGGAACAGGGTTACATTAGCGATATCTTCAGCGGAAGCAAAACGACCGAGCGGAATGCCGGCTTTGTATTTTTCAGCGCCTTCCCCATCTTTCAGGTAACTGGTCATATCCGTTTCCACAAAACCCGGTGCAATGGCATTACAGCGGATATTACGACTTCCCAATTCTTTGGCAACACTTTTGGTAAAGCCAATAATACCAGCTTTAGAAGCCGCATAACTGGCCTGACCGGCATTGCCAATCTCACCAATGATAGAACTCATATTGATGATGGCACCGCTTTTCGCCTTCATCATGGGGCGTATCACCTGTTTGGTCATATAGAAAACACTATTCAGGTTCACCCGGATCACATCATCCCATTGCTCCTGATTCATGCGTAACAGCAGATTATCTTTTGAAATGCCGGCATTGTTCACACAAATATCTACTGTGCCGAATTCTTTTAAAACATCATTCACAAAGGATTCACATTGGGCAAAATCACCCGCATTACTTTTATAGGCTTTCCCCTTCACTCCCAGGGCATTGATCTTTGCTTCAAGTGCAGCCGCCTTTTCGGCGCTGCTGTCACTTACATAGGTAAACGCCACATGCGCACCGGCTTCTGCAAATTTTAAGGCGATCGCTTCCCCAATTCCACGGGCGGCTCCTGTTACAATGGCTACTTTACCAGCTAATAATTTCATATGCAGTGTTTTGAATGATTCTAAAAAAACAAAATAACGTAATATTTCTGACATACGCGATCCATACAGCGTATGAACGTTTCCGATAGCTATTGCACGATTGCCAGAATATCTTCCAGATAGCTACGGTCATTACTCAGCCGTGGCACTTTATGTTGTCCGCCCAACTTTCCCTTTTGCTTTAACCAGTTATGAAAAGTACCCTTTTCCACCTGATGCACTACAGGCAAACGGAGAGCAATACTTTTATGTCGCTTCGCTTCATAATCACTGTTGCAGCGCTTCAAGGCCTCATCGAGCGCCTCGGTAAATGCATCCAGGGATGATGGTGCTGTTTCAAACTCAATGATCCACTCATGGGCGCCATTAGACTGGTCGCTGAAATAAACCGGAGCGGCGGTAAAATCATTCACAATGGCGCCGGTTTTCTCACAGGCTTCAACAATAGCCGTTTCTGCATTATCAACAATCAGTTCCTCCCCAAAGGCATTGATAAAGTGTTTGATCCGCCCGCTCACTTTGATACGATACGGTTGTAATGACGTAAACTGCACGGTATCACCGATCAGGTAACGCCACAATCCTCCATTGGTACTGATAATAAGAGCGTATTGCTTATTCAATTGGACTTTATCGAGACCGATGGTATGCGGGTTTTCTTTCCCGTATTCCTCAATGGGCATGAACTCCATAAAAATACCATGATCGGCAAAGAGCAACATGCCTTCTTCCCCCGGACGATCCTGCGCCGCAAAAAAACCTTCGCTGGCATTATACATCTCCAGATAATTAATAGGCCTGCCAATCAGCTTCTCAAACTGATCACGGTAAGGGGTAAAAGAAACCCCGCCATGAATATATAACTCGAGCGAAGGCCATACTTCTGAGATACTGGATTTACCAGTGATCTCCAATATCCGCTTGAATAAAATCAGCGTCCAGGTAGGTACGCCTGATATAGAGGTAACATTTTCTTTGATGGTACTGTGCGCCAGCTTCTCGATCTTGCTCTCCCATTCGTCCATGAGCGCAATACTGAGATCAGGGGTGCGGATCCAGTGACCCCAGAAAGGACTATTCTGCAATAATACGGCACTCAGATCGCCATATTGTGCCTCCTGATTCAGGGGATTAATGGTATGGCTGCCACCGATCACCAGACCTTTTCCGGTAAGCAGGTCCGAATCGGGATTGAAATCGTAATAAAACGTCAATACATCCTTAGCTGCTTTATAATGACAGTCTTCCAGGCTTTCTTCTGTTACCGGGATGAATTTGCTTTTATCACTGGTGGTGCCGCTGCTTTTGGCGAACCAGAATACAGGGGTATTCCAGAGAATATTCTGTTCACCATCCATGATTCGTTGAATATAGGGCTTGAGGTCCTCATATTCATGAATGGGAACGGCCTGCTTGAAAGCCCGAACGGTAAATAGTTTGGAGAAATTATATTTCCGGCCAAATTCGGTGTATTGGGCCGACGTAACCAGGTCTTGTAATACCTCCCGCTGTGCATCGGCCGGATGCTGCTTCCAGCCCTCAATGCGCCAAAGACGCAAACGGGCGAGGGATGATATGGCAGGAGATAAAAATTTCATTAGGCTACAGCAAAATAAAGAAATAAAGGGATAGCACCGCCGTAATTGTGTACGTTATTCACTCAGGCGGCAAATCCTTCTCTGATCTTTTTCTCTAATACAGGTTTCAACGCATCTTCGGCGAAACAATGACGGATCGCTTCCAGATTACAGTGGAGCAAATGCTGTTTGGTCCAATGGAACTGACGCTCCATCAATGCGTATTCAGAAGTTAGCGTTACAAAAGATACGGTGCGGGCATCGCAATTGATGCTCATGGATACACCTGCTTTGTAGATCGTATCGGCCGGATGGTTTTCGATTTTATCGAACACATTCACCTGAATATTACTGGTTGGGCAAACCTCCAGATGAATATCGTTCTTCTTCAAATGCTGCAATAAGGCAGGATCTTCGGCACTGCGCACGCCATGTCCGATACGGGTGGGATGAAAATGCTCCAGGGTTTCCCAAACACTCTCTGCTCCTTTGGCCTCTCCGGCATGCGCTGTGCAATGCAAACCCATGGTTTTGGCCCACTGAAAGGCTTTGATATGGGCATCAATGGGGAAACCGGCTTCATCGGCGGCAATATCAAAACCCACTACATGTGTGCCCTTAAACCGGTGCACCAATTCCACTGTTTCCATACTTTGTTGCTCAGTATAATGCCGCAGGGTACAAAGAATGAGTCGGGCTTCTACCCCTGTTGCGGCAATTCCTTCGGCCACCGCCTGATCAACGGTCTCTACCACTTCAGTGGGTGTTAGTCCGCCGGCAATATGTAACAATGGGGCAAACCTTATTTCAGCGTAGATCACATTATCAGCTTTCAACTGATCGATCACATCCAGTGTTACAGCCCGCAGTTGTTCCCTGGTTTGCATGATCTCAAAACCTTTTACCGCACGATTGATATAATCGACCAGATCGGCACATTTATCGGGGGCAATGAATTCGTTCCTGAACTGTTCAGGAGTCAGTTCAGGCCTGAATCGTTTCGCTACTTTATAACTCACGCTGCAATCAAGATGTAAATGCAGTTCTATTTTGGGCAGTATAGCAGTATCCATACAGGAAATAATTGAACAAGGTTTGGGTTAAATTATGGAATCAATAATGGCAACAGTTCTTTAGCATGTGTTACCTGCATAAAATGCGGATGCACGACAGGCTGTTCCACTTTCTCATGCTGCCAGGTTATATGATACGGAATGTGAATAGCCCTTCCGTTTATTTCCAATACGGGCAAGATATCTGATTTGATCGAGTTACCGATCATTAAAAATTCTTCCGGTTCAATATCCAGGTGATGAATGAGCGATTCATAATGCGACACCTGTTTATCGCTCATGATCTCGATATGATGAAAATAGGATTCCAACCCCGATTTCTTCAATTTACGTTCCTGATCCAGCAGATCGCCCTTGGTAGCCACCACCAGTTTGTAATGGGGTTGTAACTGATGTAATACCGATTCGATATCATCCAGCAATTCGATGGGGCGCTCCAGCAGGTCCTTGCCAAACTGCAGTATTTTTTCAATTTGCACCAGCGGAATATGTTGATCAGATATGCGGATGGCTGTTTCAACCATGGAAAGCATGAAGCCCTTTACACCGTAACCATACAGCGCGAGGTTCTGCATTTCTGTCTTGAACAATTCCTTTTCTACGCTATGATGGGGCAAATAGTCTTCCAGCAGGGAACAGAATTTTTCTTCCGTTTCCCTGAAATAGGGTTCATTCACCCATAAGGTATCATCCGCATCAAATGCGATTACTTTAATGTGCTCCTTCATGCAGGGAGATTTTATTCTTCGGGGTTCAATTCCGGATTGATAACAGAACGCAGGGCTTCCTCATGAAGATAATCCTTCCGCTTCAATTCAAAGTTGCGGCCCAGATAGAGGCGGCGCACCTGTTCATCTTCTGCCAATTCCTCAGCGGTGCCATGTTTAAATATCTTTCCTTCGATCAACAGATAAGCGCGGTCGCAAATGGAAAGGGTTTCGTTTACGTTATGGTCCGTGATAAGAATACCAATATTTTTATACCGCAACCGCGCCACTACCGACTGAATATCTTCTACGGCAATGGGATCCACACCGGCAAAGGGCTCATCGAGTAAGATGAATTTAGGGTCTACCGCCAGGGCCCGGGCAATTTCGGTCCGGCGTCGCTCGCCCCCGCTTAAGCTGTCCCCTGCATTTTTACGGACGTGGTGCAAACGAAATTCATCCAGCAGGGCTTCCAGTTTTTCTTTCTGCTCTCTTTTGGTCAGGCGGGTCATTTCCAGCACTGCCATAATATTATCCTCCACACTCATTTTACGAAAAACACTGGCTTCCTGGGGCAGGTAACCAATACCTAACTGGGCGCGTTTATACATGGGCATTTGGGTGATCTCCTTCTGATCGAGGTACACCTTGCCCTGATCGGGCTTGATCAGCCCAACCACCATATAAAAAGTAGTGGTTTTACCGGCTCCATTGGGCCCCAGCAAACCAACGATCTCTCCCTGCTTTACATTCACCGACACATGGTTAACAACCGTTCGGCTGCCATAGGTTTTGACCAGTTCGTTCGTATGTATTTCACTGTTCACGAGCATAAACTTTGAGCAAAAATACCGGAATGGCGCCACATGCCCCATTTCAGACACCCAAATTAACATATGCTGTATAAATGCTTTGCATATATTACTTTTGCAGGCTAATAAAGTACTGATGAAAGTAATCGATCATATACGGAATGCGAAAGACACACTGATCTCTTTTGAGATACTGCCCCCGTTGAAGGGTAAAACCATTAACTCCATTTATGAACATCTGGATCCCTTAATGGAATTCAAGCCCTCCTTCATTAATGTTACCTATCACCGGAGTGAATTCGTATTCAAGAAAAAAGCTGATGGAACTTTCGAAAAAGTGGAAGTACGCAAACGTCCGGGTACAGTAGGCATTTGTGCGGCCATCATGAATAAATATCGTACCGATGCGGTTCCCCACCTGATTTGCGGTGGCTTCAATAAAAGAGAAACCGAAGATGCACTGATCGACCTCAATTTTATCGGGGTAGATAATGTACTGGTATTAAGAGGAGATGCTGCCAAAAATGAAACGGTATTTGAACCCGAAGCCGGTGGCAACCGCTATGCGATCGATCTGCTGAAGCAAACAGTCAATCTCAATAATGGTATTTATCTGGAGGATGATATCCGTGATGGTTTCCGTACCAATTTCTGTATCGGTGTGGCGGGCTATCCGGAAAAACATTTTGAAGCGCCCAACCTCCAGAACGACCTCGCTCACCTGAAGGCGAAAGTGGAGGCCGGTGCCGAATACATTACCACGCAGATGTTCTTCGATAACAAGAAATATTTTGAATTTGTAGACGCCTGCAGGGCTACCGGTATTGAAGTGCCCATTATTCCCGGTCTGAAACCGATTACGAGCAAGAAGCAGTTGAGCGTGATCCCCCGCACCTTCCATGTGGATATCCCTACCGATCTCAGCAATGAGATCCTGAAATGCAAGGCTGATGCGGATGTAGAAAAAGTGGGTACTGAATGGTTGCTGGAGCAGTCAAAAGAGTTAAAGAAAAGCGGTGTGCCCGTACTGCATTATTATACCCTGGGAAAGCCTCGGGTTATTTACAATGCAGTAAAAGGTGTACTGTAACCCCGATTGAAATAAAAAGGGTCTTCTCCCGTGAGAAGACCCTTTTTATATATACTTGATTCATTATTTCGGCAAGGATTTCAATACCTGCGCATTGATGATCACCGGATATTTTTTCTTCAAGGCTTCGATCCACTTTTCTTCCAGAGCCGTTTGATAATCGTTGATCACAAAACCACGGGCATCATTAAAACTGCGCGGGGCACGCTCCCGGTAAATTTTTCGGATATAGCAGAACGTGGCACTGTTGTCGGTTTCATTGAGGAGGGTGGTGGTTAGGCTGTTTTCATTGAAAACAGTTTTATCCGCTACGGGCAATTGTGCCAGCTCAAACCGACTGGAATCGCCCTGCATGGTACCATCTGAATTTTCAAGCAATTGTCTCCAGCCGGCCGGATCCTGTTCAATTTTCTGACGGGCCACTTTGGCTACAGAGTCATTCGTGCAGGTGATGATCAGTGCATCAGCACTGGGTTCCCACCAGTATTTCTGCTGATGGCTGTTATAATATTGGCGTAAGCCGGTTGAATCAAGTGCCGCAGCATCCCATATCTTGCGTTGCATGATCTCAAACAAGAGGTTGCCTTCTTTGAATTCTTTTAACTGGAAGGCAAATTCGCTATTGTATTTTTCCAGATGATCGCGGTAATATTCCAATGCCACCGCTTCCACATACTGGTCGAGCAATTGCCGGGGTGATTTTCCTGTACGGAGGTTCTCAAAATTGCGCACTTCACTCAGGAACTGCGACCAGTCTTGGGCAGTGATCTTTTTATCGGGGAAGGTAAACAGCACCGTCTGCAGCGGCAAACGTTTTGGTGCCGGCGCCCCGGCCAGAATACTGTCGGTGAATTGCTTCAATGCTGCCGCCTCCACAGGCATCGCTTTATAACCGGTTTGGGCCAGTATTTTCTTCAGCATTACTTTTTGAGAAACCCCCATGCGATCGTTCTGCGACACCAGTTGCCGGTAATTTTCAAAATGAATCGGATTGGCAATATCGGCCTGAACCGGAATGCGGGCTATTCGTTTGATAAGATGATACCCAAAAGCACTACGCACCGGTTTGCTGATTTCGCCATCGGCTGCTAAACCAAAGGCTGCTGATTCAAAAGCAGACTCATATCTTCCCACACCAAATTCCTGCATCTCTCCGCCATTCTGGTATGTAATATTATCATTGCTGAAATGAAGGGCCAGTTCTTTAAAATCACTTCCCTTCTTCAATTGATCATACAGGGAATCGGCCAGCAATTTTATCCTGTCTGCTACCTCGGGCCCGGCATCGGGCGGAAAAGACAATAGAATCTGAGCCGCACGCATTCTGCCAATAGCCGGGCGCGTACCCTGATTCTTAAAAATATGATACCCGATCTTACTGCGGTAAGGGGCAGAAAATTTATTTACCGGTGTGGCGTAAACGACATTCTCCATTTCATAGGGCAATACAAGAGCGGTGATGTAGCCCAGCAGGCCTTTGTTCTCCTGTACATCAGGGTCCTCTGATAAGGCCTTCGCCACGGCAGCGAAATCTTCCCCTTTCTGCAAACGACTATACGCTGTAGCCGCTTTAACGGCGGCCTTTTTCTGTTGCGCCTCATCGGCACCAGCCGGAACAGCAATATAAATATGTGATACGAGGATATCTTTCTTACCGCGTTGCATGGCTTCTTCGATGAGCATGCGGGTGCTTGCTTCATCATTCATATAGGTTCCGGCTACCTGACTGCGAAAGGCTTTTAACTCGGCCTGCTGAGCTACCAGCGTATCTAAATGTGCATCAAAAGCTGCCTGTACTTTCAATTTAAACCGGACGTAAAGGTCAAGGTATTCGCGATAACTGGATTCAGTGGGCCTGGTTTCTGCATTGTTCTTATTATAGGCTTTGAGGAACTCTTCCTTACTTACGGTATGTGAGCCATAGGTAAATAAAGATTGCGAATGGACGGGTAAAACACCCATCAGCAAAAGAAAAAACAAATAGTAGCTCTTCATTTTTTTATTCATTTTACTGCGCAGGGGTATTTTTTAATTTAAGCTGTATTACTTCATCCAACTGTTCTAAACTGAGTTTTTTGGCTATGATACGTTTATCCTTATCTAATAAATACAGCAAGGGGGTTTGATATACATCGTACAATTGCTTATATGAAGGTTTATTCCCGGCACTGATCTTTGCCGCAGTAGAAGGCAATTCATATACATGGATCCAATCGTTCATTTTATGATCCTTGATGAACTGAATCCAATTGGGTTTACCGCCATCGGTCATCACACCGTAGAGAGTGACGCCCACATTCTTCCATTTTACCTTATATATAGAGTCGAGCCTGGGCACCACTTCCTTACAATGGCTGCAGGTAGGGTCCCAGAAACATACTACGGTAAGAGGGGCATTCACGCTGAATAAATTGCGCGGTTTATCCAGGCTGTCCACCATATCGAGGTCGGCTGCAGGACGGCCTATTAGATTGGCCATCATACTATAGGCCCTGCGCGTCATGAAATCTTTATATTGTTCGGTGAAGAAATCCGTTTGACCTGTATTGATATATTTTTCGAACAGATGTACAAAAACGGCATCCTGACCCATATACTCCGGATTGATGTATTTCTGTACGAAATGCACCATCATGTATTTATACATCTCGTTGCTGGGGCGGGCATACAGGATCATGCGATCCACTTCCCGTATGATGCTATCCGGACTTGGAGGTACCAGATCGCGGTAATACCGGTTCAGTTTGGATTCAAAAAAAGGTGTGCGGATGAGTCGCTCATCATCAAAATTGACCCCATCCCAAAAATGGGATTTAAAATAGCGGTAGGCGAAATTGGAATCGTATTTCCCACCGGGATGTTTGGCAACCGGTGGCACTTCGGGCTCGTCCATGGCACGGAACAATGCGGCCATGATAGTTTGCGGGGATTTTTTATTGATGCTGTCGCGGTAACGTTTCAACTGCACTCCCAACCCTTTTAATCTGGCTTCTGCGGCAGCGGAATCTTTGGCTGTTTTAGCCAATGACATATCCTGATTGGCTTTTGCGGCAATTTTGGAGAGCCCATTGGCAAAACGGGTATACTGCTGGAAGTTCAGGTTATCTGCTGAATTGGTGAACAGGATCCCATCGGGCAATCGGGTGGTATCGGCCTGAATGCTGAACCGCTGTTGTTTATCGATCAGTAATTCGAAGAGGATCTCGCGCTTTGGCGAAACAATAAAATAAATTCCGCCAAACAGAGGCTTGAGCCCTTTGAATACCCCTTTGGAATTGCCATCGAGTATGGCGGAATCGGCAATGGCCTTCTTCTCCCCATAATAATAACCGAGATATACTTTTTCGTTTTTATAGGGTTTCAGTGTTAGGTCAATGGAATATCCGTTCTGTGCCAGCAGTTCACCTGCCCATAAAGTAGCACAAAAAAAAAGTAAGGATCTGATCATATAAGGTTATATCTAAAAATAAATGAGCCCTTTCTGCAGCAGCAATAAGGAACGAAGTTACTGCTAATACGAGAATGTAAGTGAACCGGTTAGGCTCAATTGCCCAATAAGAAACGAAATAATTCCGGAATTCTTACAACCACCGGAGCTGATCCAATCGTCTGAGGGAAAAATGGCATTGTGTTTGCAATCCATTAACAATTTTCCGTCTCAATCGTTTATATTACAGTCCCGCTGAAAACGCTGCACCTGCCTTACCGACGAAACCTAAAGAAAGCAACACATTTCGAACCAATTTAATTAAGGTAATGATGGCTTCTGCTAGCAAGTTTTTGTGTAAAACGATCCTGTTCGGGTTTCTTTTCTCTTTGCTTTTAATGGCTGATGTAATGGGTCAAACCAATCAATGTCCAAATTGCTGGGTGCCTGTAACCCGGCAGCGTTTGGTAACCAATGTGAATGTTTCCGCACAGATTCACGGGTATCTGGAATTTCTGCCGCAGGGATATAATCCCAATGCTGCTCAAACCTATCCGCTCATCATCAATGTTCATGGTCGTGGCGCACGGGGTAATGGTAGGGATGCTGCCAATCTTTGTGTGGTGGCCTGCGAAGGATTATCCATCATCATTGAGCAGTTTCGCTTTTCCGAGTTGGTTTACAAAAACGGACAGCCTTATCGTTTCATCGTATTATCGCCCCAGTATGATTGGGGTGATCAGGAATCTGCAGCCGATCTGGACGCTTTCATAACCTATGCACTCGCCAACTATAAAGTAGATGTTAACCGCGTATATCTTACCGGACTGAGCAGTGGGGCCAACCTGATCATGAGTTATATGGGCTTATCTGCCGCAAAGGCAAATCGTATTGCTGCCGTTACTACACTGGCTGTTTGTAATGGCCCTAATAATACCACGGCCAATTATCTGGGTTCCCAGCGGATCGGTTACTGGGGTATTCATGGCAGCAACGATACACAATGCTCCAATTGGGCGAGTATGGCCTGGACCAGTTCCATCAACAGCTATGCATCGGGTGTAACCGTGGCGAAATATTCCCTTTATTCAGGTCAGAATCCCGATCCGCATGTGATTTGGCCCGATGTACAGGACTCGACCTACAAGGTGAATAGCATGAATATTCCGCAGTGGATGATCCAGTACAATAAAGCCGCCGCCAGTACACTACCCGCTACTTTAAAAAGTTATGAGGTTTCCTTAAAAGGCAAGAATATTCTTGCCAGTTGGACCAGCAGTCAGGAATCGAACAGTGCTTATTTTGTAGTGGAGCGTTCGGGTGCCGATATGGTTTTCAAAACCATCGGACAAGTAGCGGCGGCCGGTCAATCGGCGGCTCCTGTTTCCTATAGTTTCACCGATATCAATCCGTTGAAAGGGACCAGTTTTTATCGTGTGGGCCTGGTAAACAAAGATGGACAGATCGAATATTATGACATTAAGAAAGTAGTAAATAAAGGAGCTGGTGAAGCATTTGTATTGGCGGCAGGGGCAGGTCGCTCTACCATTCAACTGAGTTTTGAACTGGAAGCACCCCAGAAGGTTGAATGGGCCATACGGGACCTGAATGGCAAGCTACTGCTAAGACAGTCGGGCAACTTCACCTCCGGGTATAATTCCATCTCGTTAAATATCAACACATTAAGCAAGGGCGTTTATTATCTTACCGCCTATTCGGGAGAATCGGTGGAAACCAAGAAATTTATCAGGTACTAAAATCCGGATATTGATAGATAGTGCTGTTTCCCGACAGCACTATTTTTTTGTCATAAATTCCAACAGTAAGGTTGGGGCATGGATTCTTTTATTTAATTGAATCACTTGCAGATACCGCCTTTACTTGTTATTTTGGCCGCTTATAACCCACCCCAAAAACCTTAACCGACAAAGCAATGCAGGCTTTCCAGAAATTATCCATTATTATTCCCGCCTATAATGAGGGACCAACCATTCATTTGATCCTTGACCGATTGGATGAAGTTACCCTGATCAATGGAATCAAAAAAGAATTGATCATTGTGAACGATTGCTCCCGCGACAATACGGAAGAAGCCATAAAAAATTATATGAGCGCTCACCCTGATCAGGACATCCGTTATTTTAAACATGAGGTTAATATGGGTAAGGGAGCCGCGTTGCATACCGGCATTTCCAAAGCCAGTGGCGAATATCTCATCATACAGGATGCCGATCTTGAATATGATCCTGAAGAAATAAACGATCTTATTAAACCGGTGATCCGGGGTTTCGCAGATGTGGTATATGGATCCCGTTTCTTAGGCGGAAGCTCGCACCGCATCTTATTCTTCTGGCACTCGATCGGAAATAAAATGTTAACCACCATGTCGAATATGTTCACTAACCTGAACCTGACTGACATGGAAACCTGTTACAAACTATTCAAAACAGATATCGTTCAAAAAATACAATTGAAAGAGAAACGTTTTGGATTTGAACCGGAGATTACGGCAAAAATTGCGCGGGTACCCAAGATCCGGATCTATGAAGTGGGCATTTCCTACTATGGCCGAACCTACGAAGAAGGAAAAAAAATCGGCTGGAAAGATGGTTTCAGAGCCATTTACTGTATCCTGAAATACAATTTGTTCAGTAAATGATCGATTCTGCCCATAGCACTGCAAATGACCCTTCGGGATTGCTGATCCTGGAAAGATTTGCCGGTGCGGGAAATTTCAATCAATGGCTATACGACAATATTGCGCCCTTTTGCGAAGGCCATGTGCTGGAAGCGGGAAGCGGCATCGGTAATATCACCCGATTGTTTTTAAAAAATGGCTTTACTGTTACCGCCAGCGACCTGCGGCAGGAATACAAAGCAGTATTAGACGGTCAATTTGGTAAAGAAGCGCATTATAATGGGAGTATATTACTGGACCTGGAAAACCCTGTAATTGAGAACAGGTATTGGGGTTCTTTCGATACGGTAGTGGCCCTTAATGTAATCGAACATGTGGCGCATCCGGAAACAGCGATCAAAACCTGTATCCGGTTGTTAAAGCCCAATGGTAAATTGGTGATCCTGGTACCGGCTTTCCAGACACTTTTCAATAGTTTTGATAAAGAACTGGGGCATTATACACGGTACAACGCATCCACCTTAAAAGCACTTTTGGAACGGGAACCGGAATTATCGGTAATGCATACCAAATATTTCAACGCAATGGGTATCGCTGGCTGGTGGTTCAATGGCACTGTTCTGGGGAAAAAGCTGATACCCGAAAATCAGTTGCAATGGTATAATAAACTGGTACCGCTATTCAGATTACTGGATCGTGTTACGTTAAACCGGGTCGGCCTGTCTGTAATTGCAGCCGCCTATAAAAAACATTAATCACAGCCTCATGCAAACGACCCAGCAACCGATGCCTAAATCATGGAGTATATCCATCAGCATCCTGTTTTGGGCCCTGACAGGTATTTACCTGCTCAGCAGCCTTACGCCGTTGCATATTCATTTTGATTCTATCCGCTATTATAATATCAAAGATTGTATTGAATACGGATGCCCGCCCGATTCCTTTCCGGCTAAAGATTACCTGCCTTTTGGTTATACTTTTTTATTGATCTTTTTATCGAAACTGGGGATTTTGAATGCCGTTTCCATTGTACTGGTGAATTGCTTTTATCTGTTTGGTGGCATTTATTTCCTCCACCGCATTCTCCCTAATAAAACCCATCCACTATTGCCAGGGGTGGTGCTTTTATTGAGTTGGGTAGTGATCAAATTCACCCTGCATCCGCTTTCAGAAATGCAATACATCTTCTTTTCAATGGCCAGCTTGTATTGCTTCCATAAATTCACGACCCAAAAGAATTATGTTTTCCTGGGTCTTTCGTTCCTGCTCGCCTTTGCTACCTTACTCACACGCACGGTTGGCATTTCGCTACTGGGGGCCTTATTGCTGGGACTGATCTGGCAATTCAGGGAGGATCTGGTGCGCATCATGCGAAAAAACAAGATTATAGTAGCAGTGCTGGCAGTAGTGGGGGTGCTACTGATCTTTTTTGCCCGACAACTCAAGATCCTCGATTATACCAGTTTGCTCAAAAGCTCAATGGATCAGGGCGGATTGGGAAAATTCGTTGGAGAAAATTTAAAAAATCACCTCACTGAATTATCAGAGATCTTCATCAACCTGCCATCAAAGAAACTGGAAACCTATATGAGCCCTACCCTAAGCACCCTGCTTTTCATTGGTACCGGCTTAGTGGTGTTAATTGCATTCTTTTATTTGTTATTCCGGAAAAGCCCGCGCATTCCAATGTACATTAAGATCTATCTCACATTATATGCATTGATCATATTGAACTGGCCTTATTACGACCCGCGTTTCTGGGTACCTGTATTGCCCTTAATGGTTGTTGTGGTGATAGAAGCCGATTGGGCCAGGCATCGTATCGGATTAGTGATAAAGCGACTTTATCTGGGATTTATCCTGCTTAGCGGCCTTACAGCAGCGGCTTATTCACTGTACACAGGTTTCGACAAACACCGATTTGCAACGAATCACGCCAGAGGTGACTACAGAAATGAATTTGAAACCTATTTCTTTGGCAAACCTCTTAGCGATACGGCGAAAACGGTAGACAACAATGTGGTCGAAATTCTGAAAAAATACAATTAACCACTCAGCTATTCTGTCAACCATTGATGGGCAGGTATTCCAGTACCTGTAATTTTTTTGCGATACTATGTCGTTTACAAGTAAATTTAGTGGACAAAACTTCCACTAATGAGAAAACTCCTCCTGTTCCTTCTACTGGGGCCGGCTTTGTTTGCACAGGCACAACAAATCAACATTAATGAACATTTCAAAAACTGGAAACCAAGAAATATTGGTCCCAGTGGCATGAGCGGTCGTATCGTAGCGATCGATGCGGTTCAGAGCAATCGTAATATTATTTATTTAGGAGCTGCTTCAGGCGGTGTTTGGAAAACAGAAAGTGGCGGTGCCGAGTGGTCGCCTATTTTTGATGATCAGCCAACACTGAATATTGGTTCCATAACCATTCAGCAGAGCAATCCTTCAGTGGTATGGGTAGGCACCGGTGAGGGCAACCCCCGTAACTCGCTCAATATTGGAGAAGGCATTTATAAATCACTGGATGCCGGTAAAACATGGAAACGCATGGGTCTCGAGAAAACACGGAATATCTACCGTGTGGTGATCGATCCCACGAATCCGAATGTGGTTTATGCAGCAGCCATTGGCAATCCATATGGTGAGCACAGTGAGCGGGGCGTTTATAAAACCACCGATGGAGGCGAAACATGGAATCGTATTCTTTATGTAAATGATACCACCGGTTGCGGAGAATTGGTGATGGATCCTTCCAACCCCAATAAACTTATTGCCAATATGTGGCAGCACCGTCGTTATCCCTGGACCTTCAAAAGTGGCGGACCCGGCAGTGGTTTATATATCACTGTTGATGGGGGCCGCAACTGGAAAAAAATGGGTAAGGAAGATGGATTGCCCGATGGCAACCTCGGCCGGATCGGTGTGGCATTTGCCCGCAGCATGCCCTCCCGTGTGTATGCGAAAGTAGAAGCAACTAAAAATGGATTTTATAAAAGTGATGACGGCGGATTTAAATGGACCCTGGTGAACAGCGACCCCGGACAGGTTACCGACCGTCCCTTCTATTATCAGGAAATCTATGTAGATCCAAAAAACGAAAACCGCATCTATGATGTACACTCTACCATTACCTTTAGCGAAGATGGTGGACGTTCGTTCCAAACCATGATTCCTTACAGCGGTATCCACCCCGATCACCATGCCTGGTGGATCGATCCGAATGATCCGAATTTTATTATCGAGGGAAATGATGGTGGTATTGGTATCAGCCGCGACCGCGGTGCCAACTGGGTTTTTGATGAAAAAATTCCGGTAGGACAATTCTATCACATCAATGTTGATAATAAAATCCCGTACAACGTTATGGGTGGTATGCAGGACAATGGTTCCTGGAGAGGTCCGGCCTACACCTGGACCAATGGCGGTATCCGGAACTATTATTGGGACAATGTAGGCGGTGGAGATGGATTTGATGTAATGGCCGACCCCGATGATCCCAACTGGGTGTATTCCATGAGTCAGGGCGGTAATGTTGGAAAGGAAAATGTAGTAACCGGCGAAGACTGGTTTATCAAGCCTCCGTCTACTGATATGAACCTGAAACTTCGCTTTAACTGGAATTCGGCGATGGCGCAGGATCCACTTGATAACAGCACCATTTATTACGGCAGCCAGTTTCTGCATAAAAGCAGTAACAAAGGACTTTCCTGGGAAATTATCAGTCCTGATCTTACCATGAATAATCCGGAGCAACAACGCCAGGACGAAACAGGTGGACTTACACTGGATATTACCGGTGCTGAAACCTATAATACTATTCTTGCAATTGCTCCTTCAGGTAAACAGAAGGGAGTGATTTGGGTGGGTACGGATGACGGGAATGTGCAACTAACCACTGATGGTGGTAAAACATGGACCAGTTTTCGTGGAAAGATCCCCGGTATGCCAATAGGTTGCTGGATACCGCAGATACAGGCCTCCCGTTACAATGCAGGGGAAGCATTGGTTGTAGCTAATGATTATCGTCGGGGCGATTTCAAACCATATATTTTCCGTACAACGGATTATGGAAAAACCTGGACCAGGATACTGGATGAGAATAAAGTGCGGGGCTACGCGCTTTGCGTTTTACAGGATCCTGCTGAACCCAACCTCCTTTTTGCCGGCACCGAACATGGCTTGTGGGTGAGTTTGGATAATGGTGCCAGCTTCCAGCAATGGAAAAATGGTTACCCCTCTGTATCTACTTACGATCTGGCGATCCAGGAGCGTGAAGCCGATCTGGCTATTGCCACATTTGGAAGAGCGCTTTGGATCTTAGACGATATCCGGCCCCTGCGCAAACTGGCCGCCAATAAAGGTGTATTGCCTCGTAATCTGGTGGTATATGCAGCCCCCGATGCCTATCAGGTAGCGTACCGTCCGGCGCCCGGATATGAATGGAGTACGCTGGGAATTTATGAAGGAGAAAACAAACGCAGAGGTGCTTCTGTATCATTCTCGATCCAGAAATTTCCCGAAGCAGGTCGTCGTGATTCAGCCAATCGTGCCCCGTCATCCACTGAAGCTACAGCCAATCCAGGTGCTGGTCGTGGTCAGGGCGGCGGTCGTGGCGGATTCCAGGGCGGCAGGGGCGGCATGGGTGGAGGCTCCCGCGATAGTGTATGGGTACGCATCTACAACGATAAGAATGAACTGATCCGAACCACACGCTGGCGCGTGGATACTGGCTTTAACCGCACAACCTGGGGTATGGAAGAAAAAGGCTACCGCCAGGCAGGGGCACCAAAAGCAAGACCAGGCGCTCCGGAACCAGGTGGTTTGCCGGTATTGGCAGGAACCTATAAACTGGTGCTCACGCTGGGAAGGGAATCTGATTCTACGTATATCAAAGTAGGTGATGATCCCCGCATTGGCAGTCGTAATGAAGCGAAACTGGCGCAGCGTAAACTGGCCGATCGTCTGAGAATGAGTACAGATAAACTGAATGAAGCTACAGATCGGCTGACCGAGATCTCTGAAGTGCTGACAAAGATGACTTCACAATTGCAGGGAGTGGAAGGTAAAGAAACCGATTCACTGCGCAAACAAACGCGTGCCCTTACAGATTCTGTTAAACTCATACGCGAATTCATAAGCGGTAAAAGCTCCGATCGTCAAGGTATTACCCGTTCCGGGGCCCCTACCGTAATGACACGTATTCAGGAAGCCAATGGAGGAATACGTTCCAAGCCGGCCGCTCCGGGTGCAGATGAAATAAAACTGGTGGAGAATGCTGAGAGGCTGATTGCAGAAGTGGTAAAACGGACGAATAGTCTGATCGAAAATCAGTGGAAAGCGTATAGAAAACAGGTAGAGGAAACGAAAGTCAATTTGTTTAAGGAGTATAAGCCGATTGAGGAGAGGTGAGAGGTGAGAGGTG
>CAZKSY010000011.1:21217-42706 GCA_964555605.1 uncultured Chitinophagaceae bacterium
GAGGTGAGAGGTGAGAGGTGAGAGGTGCTCCGTGCGCCATAGCTTTAGCGGAGGTGCCAAGAATAGAAACAATACATCAGATCCCTCCCGGCATTTTGTCGGGCGGGATTTTTTATGCGCTTCATTCTCCCGCGCTTTTATACTTTTGTGCCATGAAACTATCGCAACTATCTGAAACACTCATAGGCTCTGAAATTGTAAAATTGGGTGGGGAGATCAAAGAGAAGATCCGTCAGGGAGAAAAGATTTACAACTTCACCGTAGGTGATTTCGATCCGGCCATTTTCCCGATCCCAAAGGAACTGGAGGAAGAGATCGTACAGGCTTATCGACAGCATTTCACCAACTACCCGCTGGCCGAAGGAAATCTGGACCTGCGTGAAGCGTTGCAGGGATTTATTAAAGATTGGCAAGGTTTGCATTTTGAACTCAATGAAATATTGGTGGCTTCCGGTGGTCGTCCGCTTATATATGCTGCCTACCGTGCCATTTGTGATAAGGGAGAGAAAGTGATCTATCCGGTTCCCTCCTGGAATAATAATCATTACACGCACTTTGTGGAGGGAAATCATATAGTTGTGGAAGCCACGGCAGATACGAATTTCATGCCTACCGCTGCGGCCATTCGACCACATATCAAAGAGGCCGCGCTGATCTCACTCTGCTCGCCGCAAAACCCAACAGGTACCACCTTCCGAAAAGAAGAGCTGGAAGCCATTTGCGATCTGGTGCTGGAAGAAAACAAACGCAGAAGTGCAAGCGAAAAAAAATTATACGTACTCTACGATCAGATGTACTGGCATCTTACCTACGATGGCATTTCGCATGTAGATCCCGTATCGCTGCGTCCTGAAATGAAAGCCTATACGTTGTATATAGATGCTATCAGTAAAGTATTCGCCGCTACCGGAGTGCGTGTTGGCTGGAGTACCGGTCCGGCACATCTTATATCAAAAATGAAATCAATACTGGGCCATATTGGAGCCTGGGCACCCATGGCAGAACAAAAAGCTACTGCCCGATTCCTGCAGCAGCAACCAGCGATTGAAAACTATCTGGTCCGGTTCAAAGCATCATTGCGGGAACGCCTCACCAGAATCTACCTGGGCTTTGAAGCATTGAAAGCTGAAGGGCTACCAGTAGATGCCATTGCGCCTGAAGCGGCGATCTATCTCACGATAAAGATTGATGCTAAAGGAAAAAAGACTGCAGAAGGAACTGTTTTAAATACACAACAGGAAGTGACTTCCTATTTGTTGAATAAGGCCGGATTGGCCATTGTTCCCTTTTCAGCTTTTGGAAGCGGAAGTGATAATCCCTGGTATCGATTGAGTGTGGGCACCTGTCACCTGGAACATATACCCGAAATGCTGGAGAAATTGAAAACTGCCTTAAAGCGTTTGAGCTGATAAAAGAAAAAGGGAGGAACCAGTCCTCCCTTTTTCAATACATTTATACAGTACGATCAATTGATATTAATAACGAATACAAAAGCGGTTTGCTGCTGCGATCGGATCACCGCTTCTTTCTCAAATTGTTTCTTGAGTTTTTTATACCGGTTCAAATCAAACACCTCGTGCGCCCCGCATAAAGTGGAAAGCGTTTCATATTTGATCAACATTTTATTAATGCGGTCCAGTTCTTCTTCCATGGACGCCGCATTCAGGCTTTGGTCCTTTACCAATACAAGCAAATCGCGGTTAGTTGCTTTCATTTACTATCAGATTTTAATAACCTACAAACCCTCTGTTAACACCACAGCCACATTTTTTTGAGGAGCCCCCCATGCGACTGCTACCAGCACAAGATGCAAAAAATATGCTAAATACAAGTAACAACAGTAGTATGGATATGTTCGTGCGTTTCATAGAATTGTGTTTTACTAATTTAGAACTATTTTACGGCATATTTAGTATGCAGTATTGTATAACGTTTTGATAAATAAGGAGAAATTTTATAAAAAGCGGGTTTTCTACGGAATCCTGGACTGGGGACTGGGTCATACCACCCGTTCGATTCCGATTATACGCTACTTGCTGGAGCTGGGAATGGACGTTACAGTTGCCTGTAATTCAACGCAAAGCAAGATTATTCGGGAGGAACTTCCGCAGATCCATTTTTTGCCACTGGAAGGTTATAATCTCCATTTTGGCCGAAGTTCTTTCGCTACCAGGGTTAAAATCGGCTTGCAATCGCTTAATATTTTGACAAAAATCAAATCGGAGAATAGGTGGTTAGAGGAACAAATTGCCCGGCAAAAGCCTGATATTATTATTTCTGATAATAGGTACGGGTTCCGAAACAGCCAGATTCCTTCTGTTCTGATCACACACCAGTTGCAGGTTAAAACAGGGGCAGGTTTTTTAGCCGATGCCCTGATGAAAGTTTTTATACGATCGCAGTTGAAACATTTTTCTTCCTGTTGGGTGCCTGATGGGAAAGAGGCCCCTGCGCTGGCCGGAGCACTCTCCCATCCCGATTATACCCTGCCGGGTGTTATTCGGTATATCGGCCCACTTTCCCGGCTAGAGCCAACCTCACGGAACGGCCAGCCTGATACGGTCGTTGTCCTTCTCTCCGGCCCGGAACCACAACGCAGTATGCTGGAAGAAAAGATCGCCGCTCAAATATACGGTTATATCCATCCGATAGTAATTGTAAGGGGAAAACCGGAAGGCGGGTCGGTCCGGGAATGGCCGTCGAATGTTACGGTGAAGGATCATGTAACAGCGGCTGAATTGAACGATCTGCTCGAAAAAGCACGCTATGTGATCTCACGAAGCGGCTATACGACACTGATGGATATGTTCCGGCTGGGGAAGAAATTGATCGCTATTCCCACACCGGGTCAGGCCGAACAGGAATATCTGGGGCATACCCTCCATGCCCAGCAAAAATTACTATGCATACCACAGGCGCAATTTACGTTTCAGGAAGCATTGAAACAGGCCGCCCATTTCAACTTTATACCGGAGCACACAGGTGGTTATGAAGATTACAGACAGGTAATTTTGGAAGAACTGGATCGATTGCTATAATAATAGCCAGAGGACTTTACATTTGCAATAAATATAAAGGCTCGTGAAGCACTGGAAGGCACATGCAGCGGTATTAGCGGCGAATCTGATTTTCGGGATCAATTTTTCCACCGTTCAATTCATCACAAAAAAGTATGTAGGCCCCTTTGGCCTTAACGTGCTGCGGGTGAGCGTGAGTACGCTCCTGTTATGGGCCTTGATACTATTTGCAAAAACCCGGGCGGGAATTCAACAAAAACATATCGGACGGTTTCTGCTCTGTGCCATTACTGGAATTGTGATCAATCAAACCCTGTTTATCAAAGGGCTTTCCATGACCCTGAGCATTCATGCCTCCTTACTTATTTTAGTCACTCCCATCTTTATCACTATCGTAGCGGCCTGGATCGGTGCGGAAGCACTGAGTACCCTAAAAGTGATCGGACTATTAGCCGGTATCAGCGGAGCGGCCCTGCTGGCCATGCATAAGGAAGGGGGTGGCGATGCCACCTCCGTATTCTGGGGTGATATTTTCATTATCCTGAATGCCATTTCGTATGCCTTCTACTTTGTATTGGTGAAACCATTAATGAAAGTGTACGAACCCGTGCACGTGGTACGATGGGTATTCACGTTCGGCATGCTGTTTACGGTACCGATCGGGTGGAACGAATTCACACAGATTGATTGGGGATCCTTTACCCCATCGGCTTATGCCGGTCTGGCATTCATTGTGATCGGTGCTACCTTCTTTGCTTATTTATTTAACCTGTATGGTATTCACCATTTAGGAGCCGGTATAACCGGAACGTATATTTATACGCAACCGGTATTTGCCGCCGCAATCGCTATTTTATTCCTCGACGAACATTTCACGGTATATAAAATAATAGCCGCTGCACTGATTGGCAGCGGCGTATATATGGTGAGCAGAACGTCGGGCAATAAACTCCAGTAAGCCTATTGCTTTACGATCTTCTGCATTTCATTAAACTGTTCGCCCCGGGCCCGTAACACATAAACACCTTTGGGCAAATTCGCCAGTGAAAGGGTAACACTGCTGTTTCCTTCGTTATAGAAGGATGATTGTGTAATCAGTTGTTTACCGTTCAGATCTGTCAGGGTTATCGTAATCTTTTGAGCCGTTGTCAATTGAATATAAGCCGTTGCTTCCTCAACCACCGGGTTGGGGAACACTGCAAAACCAAGTTTCCCGGTATTGTTCCAGATACGTTTCACCGGCAGAATGGTTTTATTCCCATCAATATCTACCTGAACCAATCTGTAATAACTGAGTCCGTTCAACACAGCCGCATCCGAAAAGGTATAATCACTTTGAAAATTCTGTCGGCCTGCTGCTGCCTTTTTTCCAATCACCTCATAGCGCTGATCAGCTCCTGCACGTTCGATCAGAAAATGATCGGCATCTATTTCACTGCTGGTGCTCCAGTCCAATTGTACTTTGCCGGAACGAAGTTGCGCATTAAACGATTTCATGGCAACCGGTACCGTAGCGTTACGGCTGTATTGTATCATCCAGTTGAACATGTTCAAACCGTCAACAGAGTAGGAAGAAGCATAGGCCAGCGGCCAGGCATTATGCCCCCATCCATCGTTACAGGCTCCACCGGCTACCGGCATCAGGGTAAGCTTCGCTAATGGATTCGGCGTGCTGGCATTAATGGCCGACACCCAATTGGAAGAAACCGTAGGCGAGCAGTTGATATCGTTGGAACAATGATTGATCCATACCGGCAAATTAGTAGCAGCAATATTTCCTCCCCCTACAATATTAATGGCACACAGGGCCACTGGTGTTAAACCGGCTAATGTACTCGCGTTTGTTGTACTGGCCGCCGCATATTCCATGGCTATATTCGCGCCGGCACTCATACCGGTCATATATATACGATTTACATCAACCCGGTAATTCGCCACTACATGATTCAGAACTGCTGCGGCGGTTCCTGCACTGGGGTAACTGATATCACCAAAACCCGGGCTATAACTGTATTGCCGGTATTGCGGACAAAACACCATGAATTCATAATTCTGTCCGCCATACGTAACAGACAGTACGGCGGCCCCATTTTGAATGGCCAACGGCAGGGATGCATCGGCAAAAATGGAACAGAGGTCAGAAGAGGAACCGCTTCCCACCGACCCCACACCAGGGAAATAAATGATGGTGGGATAGTATTTGGTGGGGTTCGAATCATAATCCGATGGCTTCTTCCACACAAATCCGCCTACAAGAGGGTGAATATTCGTGGTCACTTTTTGAAATACCAGCGAGGGGGGACAGGTGAACTGTGCGGATAAATGATTGGCCGACAGTACTAAAAGCAGGATAGCGAAGGCTCGTGCAATAGAATGGCAACGACCCGACAGGTTCAGGTTAATGGTCATGAGTCAAATTTTCCAGGTAAAAAATGTAGCCTTCCAGTGAAGCTTTAATAGGGGGATTCTGTTGCAGAGGATACTAAAAATACAAAAAATCCATCCGCCGTCCTATTATTTTTTACGGGCCTGTATTATTGGGAGGGCGCTTTTTTGGGGTAGTCGATGAACATCCATTCCTTGGTGGCCGTTTGCCAATCGGCCCAGCTTTCCGTATGAAGGCGAATAGCCACGAGCCCACAGGTGGGGAGCTCATCGAGCCGGTTGGTAGTGAGTGTATTTACAAATTCGGTTATACCGGGATTATGCGCTACCAGGGCAATACTGTCAAATGCATCAGAAGCATGGGAAAGTATTTTGCCAATATCCTCAGGAGGAGCCAGATATAATTCAGGAAAAACACTCATGTTTGCCGGTTCCAGATTCCAGATCTCCATCATTAGTTTGGATGTTTTTAAAGCCCTTCGGGCCGCACTGGAATACACATGCTGCACACGAATCCCTTTTTCGAGCAAACGAATGGCCATCAAAGGCGCATCCCTCTTCCCCCGGTCGTTCAAGGGTCGGTCAAAATCTGTTTGACCGGCATCGGCCCAGCTACTTTTAGCATGACGTATGAGTATTAATTCCTTCATAAAGGGTGATTAATATCCCCGTACATTTTTGCCTTCCATATAATTCATGAAAGCTTTATTCACTACTTTATTACCTCCGTTAGTTGGATAATTACCTGTAAAATACCAATCGCCGGTATTTGTGGGGCAGGCCTGATGCAGCGATTCGATCGTTTGGAACAATACCTGTACAGGGAAGGACAGTCCTTTGGGAGTGATGAGTTCTGCTATTTTTTTAGAGATGGTTTCGGTGCTGAAGGGCTGATATACCTGCTTGACCATATTTTCTTTATCAAGGGTTCCCAACCGGTGCATTTCTTTACATTTTGTATAAATATCCTGCAGCTTCTCTTCCTGCCCTTGTTCTTTCCATAATTCCATGGCGGCTCTAAAGGCAATAAAATCGCCGAGTTTACTCATATCAATACCATAACAATCCGGATAACGGATCTGTGGAGCGGAAGAAACAACGATGATCTTTTTGGGATGCAATCGGGCCAGCATCCGCACAATACTTTCTTTCAATGTGGTGCCGCGCACAATGGAGTCGTCGATAACCACGAGCGTATCCACATCCTTCTGCACGGTACCATAGGTAATATCATAAACGTGCTGCACCATTTCATTACGACTGGAATCTTCTGTAATAAAGGTGCGCAGCTTGACGTCTTTGATCGCTACTTTTTCTACCCGTATACGTCGGTTGAGCATCTCAGATAGCTTTTCTTCATCAAAATCCTTCCCCCAACTGAGAATGCGCTGCAATTTTACTTTGGTCAGGTAGTCTTCCATCCCCTTTTGCAGCCCATAAAAAGCAACTTCCGCTGTATTGGGAATAAAAGAGAAGATGGTATGCTTGAGATCGTGATTGATGGCATTCAATACCTGCTCACTT
This sequence comes from uncultured Chitinophagaceae bacterium, assembly GCA_964555605.1. Classification (GTDB taxonomy): domain Bacteria; phylum Bacteroidota; class Bacteroidia; order Chitinophagales; family Chitinophagaceae; genus Endoryza. Next base: position 28,144 of record CAZKSY010000011.1, read on the forward strand.
AAATTATATCCCAAGGCGCTGCGTTCGCGATAGATCTTTTCATCACTGCCCCGGGAGAAATAAATACGTTCGAAACTACAGGCTTTGCGCTCTTTGGGTTCCAGTATCTGCTCAATCTGTACGGTGCCATCGGCACGGGCGATGATCCCTTTGCCCGGCATCAGTTCCATCACTTCATTTTCTGCTACGTTAAAAACAGTGCGGATCGCTGCCCGCTCAGATGCGGCTACGATCACTTCATCACTAATATAATAATAGGCGGGACGAATACCATGTGCATCACGGAAAACAAAGGAGTCACCATTTCCCAATAAACCCCCTACGGTAAATCCACCATCAAATAGCGCGGTGGATTTTTGCAGCAGCTTTACGAGATCCAGATTACCGGGTGCCGCTTCATCGGCCTTTACAATAAAGTGATGTATCACTTCCATCATGGCAGCCAGATCGCTTTGCTTTTGAAATTCGCCGGGTTCCATATTCACCAGGGCAAATAACTCATCCGTATTAACAAGGTTGAAATTTCCAGCCAGAGCCAGATTGCGGGCGGGAATGGTATTTCGTTTTATGAAGGGATGGCAAAACTCAACATTATTCTTCCCCTGTGTGCCATAACGAAGATGGCCAAGCAATAGTTCTCCCAAAAATGAAATATGACCTTTCATCAATCCGGGATGCCGGGTGATATCTGTTTGGAACTTCTCCAGTTCCTTTACTTCGTTGTTGATCTTTGTAAAAATATCTACAATGGGCTGCGGAGCACTGCTGCGGATACGCTGTAAAAAAGGATAGCCTGGTTCTACATTCAATTTGACGGCTGCAACGCCCGCACCGTCCTGACCGCGGTTGTGTTGCTTCTCCATAAGCAGGTATAACTTGTTTATACCCCACATTACGGTACCATACTGTTGCTGATAATAAGAAAACGGCTTGCGTAATCGGATGAATGCCAGCCCGCATTCATGTTTTATTGCATCACTCATGGAAGAACGGCGGTTGTGTAGGAAAGCGCAAATGTAAGTTGAATTTGCCGAATTCTCCGAGTGCAAACGAAACAGTTCCGTTTATCGAAATGCGCCTAACAATGTTAACGGATATGCCTGTATTTCAATCAAATAACATAAAATTTATATATGAAAATGACGCAGGTATGAACCAGTCATCATGCCAGCAGAAAACCGGTACGGTCAGATTCTCTATACTTCCTTTCCTGCCGGCAAACCGCATGGGTAGTCCCAGGCTTTATGCCGGCAGGTGTTGAAGTATGGTGAACCTGTAAACCCGTTAGCATCTATCAGATATACGTAGCCGTATTATTGATAAAGTTCACGAGTGAAGCGGAGTTTTTCAGTTTGAGTTTCTTCAGGATATTATGCCGGTGTACTTCCACTGTTTTCAGGGAAATATTCAGGTTGGTGGCAATTTCCTTAGAAGAAAGACCTTCCTTGATCAGGTTGATGATCTGGATTTCTCTTTCTGTTAGTGCATTTACATTCGGCGTATCTTTGTTTTCTTCCAGTACCAGTTCAGAGATATTGTTTTTGATCTCATCACAGATGTACTTGTTACCACTTTGTACTTCCAGAATCGCTTTGATCATTTCTTCTTTAGAAGAATTCTTGGTAACATATCCACGGGCACCGATCTGCAGCATTTTCTTTGCATACGCTGGTTGCGAGTGCATGGATACACCAATGATTTTTGAAGCGGGTGATACCTTCCGGATCTTCTCGGTGGCTTCAAAGCCAGAAATGGGCGTCATATTGATGTCCATTAAAATAATATTGGGCCGTTTGTTTTTGGCCACTTCCACAGCTTCTTCTGAATCGCCACACTCCGCCACTACTTCAAAGCGGGGGTCATTATTCAGAATAAAACTCCAGGTTTCCCTGATTAATTTGTGATCGTCTGCGATCATGATGCTTACCTTTTGCATAACGGGTTTTTTATTGATTTGTAATAGGAACACTTATTTTTAATGTACAGCCCTTTCCGGGAGCTGATATAATATCTACTTTGCCACTGAACAATTCTGCACGACTGGCAATATTCGACAAACCCACTCCTTTCTTGAAACGAATAGCATCGCTATCGAATCCAATGCCATCATCCGCTATTTTCATTTCTACCGTTTCAGCATCTGCGGTTAATTCAAATTCCAAATGCTGGGCCTGTGCATGTTTCAATATATTATTTACTTGCTCCTGGGCAATCCGGAATAACATCAGTTTTTGCGGTTCGGTTAATACATGGTCAACTTCAGGATGGAGCTCATAACTCACTTCAATCGTTTTGGAGATCTTAATACTTTCCATAAGGTCCTGTATGGATTCCACCAAACCAATATCACCGATACTGGCTGGAACCAGGGATCTTGAAATGGTGCGGATCTCATTGATGGCCTCAGAAATATTATGGGTACTCATATCCATGAGACTGATCCGGTCTTTTTCATCTTTTCGGGCTACTTCAAGGTAAAGTTTTGCGGTAGAGAGGATCTGATTCACATTATCGTGCAATTCTTTTCCAATGATGGAACGCTCTTTTTCCTGTGCATCCACCACGGCCTGGGCTATTAGTTTCTGCCTGTTTATCTGTTGCTTCAACAACTTCCGTTCCATTTCACGTTTATCCGTAATATCCTGCATGGAGCCCACCATTCGGGTTATCTTACCTTGTTGATTATAAATAAGAAAACCCCGATCGGTCACCAGCACATATTTTCCATCCGATTTCCGGAAGCGGTATTCTTCCTGCCATACCTGCTGGCTATTGCTTTCGATAAAATGATTCATGCTATTAAGCACACGTTCTTTGTCTTGCGGATGAATATTCTTATCCCACAAACTTGTTTCCGGACTAAAATATCCGGCCTTATAGCCAAACAGTGCATGAAATCCTTCTCCCCAATACAACGTGTTGGCTATCACATCCCAATCCCAGATCGCGTCGTTGGTGGCCATAGTAGCCAGTAAATAACGCTCATTACTGATCTTGATCTTTTCTTCCGACTGCTTGTTTTCTATGATCACCCGTAAGATATTCAACACACTATCAATCACGACCATTTCGTCTTCCGAGGGCAGGCTGGTCTCCGGCTTATAAAATGCAAACGAAGCAATAACCTTGTTCTGAGCATTAGTAACAGGAAAGGACCAGCAGGATTTGAGATCATATTTCATTGCCAGATCCCTGTATTCTTCCCACTTGGGATCGGTAGAGATATCAGAAACGATCACATTCTTCTTGATAAACATGGCAGTACCGCAGGAGGCATTGTTCGGACCAATCTGCATTCCATTTATAGCCGCAGAATATTCCGCAGGTAAACTGGGAGCTGAGAAGGTAAGGATCGTCTTCTCATCTTCTTCCAGCATCAACACACTGCACTTTACACCCGGAATGAGTTTCTCAATTCCATAAAGAAGGTGATCGATATTTGAGCGCAAACTGATTTGGGCCTGCGCATTCTTTTGTAATACCTGTTTTTCCAGTTCAAGTAACTGGTCCTGTCTTTTCCGCCGGGTGATATCGACTATTGAAACCACTACCGCATCGGGCGTTTCCCGCTTTTGTGAATAATAGATCGGCTCGGTATTAACTGATAGCCATATCAACTCCCCTGTACGCCTGTATAAACCCAGAATGATATTTTGCAGGGAGCGGCCTGTTAACATCGTAATGGCAAAAGGCAATTGATCGGGCGGCATCGGACTTCCGTCTTCATAAATACTTTTCCAATTATTCTGAAGTGGATTACCGGCTTTTATTTCTTCCTCCCGCATGCCCAATATCTGCTCAACGCTTTTGTTACAGGCAATGATGCGGCCTTCCGATCCAAACAAAATAATGCCTTCTCCCAATGAGTTCACCACTGTACGGTAACGTTCTTCACTGATACGCAGGGCTTCTTCTGATTTTCGTCTATCCGTTATATCACGATTATTACCTACATAGCCGATGCGGTTTCCTTTTTCATCAGTAAGGAATACCACGGAGCAATGCAAGTAGATTCGTTTTCCATCGCGCCTATCGAAATATGCTTCTCCCACCCACATGCCATATTTATTCAAATGTTCGAGGCTTTGCTGGATCGTTTCATTAATAAGTTGGGTGGGCACCAGTTTATTCAATGGCTTACCCAAACTTTCGGCAGCCGTATATCCATAAATAATTTCAGCCCCCCGGTTCCAGGATATTATATTATAATTGAGGTCTACCGCCACGATGGCTTCTGATACCTCCTGCATGATCCTGGCCTGGAAACGTAGTTTCTCTTCCATCAATTTACGGTCATGGATATCTATTACCGATCCGGTATACCCCAGAAAAGTGCCATCGGGTAAAATACGCGGATTGGCTTTATCGATCACCCAGCGAAACGCTCCATTGGCATTTCGCATGCGGTATTCAAGTAAAACGGTCTCCTGCTTTTCAATGAGCTTATTATACTTTTCAACAGCAATGGAAATATCCTGCGGGTGCACAATTGCCGACCAATCCAAACCGGTTATCCCTGCCATGTTGATTCCCGTAAATTCGGTCCAGCTCTTATTTACATACACCAGCTCATCCTGCTCGTTCGATACCCACATCATAACCGGTGCATTGCCCGCCATTAAACGAAAACGCTCTTCGCTTTCTCTAATGGCCACTTGCGCTTTATCACGGCTGATGGCCGATGACAAGGAAGATGAAAAACTTTTCACCACTTCCTTTTCTTCTTCTGTCCAAATTCTTCTTCGGCTGCAATCATCAAAGCCCACGATACCCCAGATCTGTTGATTTACAAATATGGGCATCAGCAACAGGGAAAGGATTCCCTCCTCCAGAAACTCTTTACGCAAATACTCGTTCACCAATTGATCGGTAAAAAGAGTAACCGCCTTACCCACGCTAAGGGTTTGAATATGTTTTCCTAAAATAGCGAATGGGATATTTTGCAGTACCTGATTATCTAACTGAGAGGAAATATCGGGGGCGCACCACTCATACGTTTGTCGTCCTTTCAGAACCCCTTCAGCATCTGGCTTTATTTCAAATATATAAACCCTGTCGGCTACCGTTGCTTCGCCTAATTGCTGTATCGCCAGTGGCAAGATGTTCCGGTAATCTTCACTTCGTAAAAACGCACTCGTTACATCTGTAATGGTGGCCAGTAATTTATCTTTATATTCCAGTACAGCCTGCGTTTTAACGATGGGTGTAATATCATTGGCGATGGCTATGATCGATGCAACCTTACCATCCATGTCATACTCTGGAGACAGGTTCAGTAATAAATGATACTTTTTGTTGGGAGTGCTCAGTGAAGGAATGTCAAATGTAAAATTGACGGCATTCCCGGTTTCAAAAACCGATTCTGCTTTTTGCTTCAATTCTTTCCATAGCACAGGGTCCAGACCCAATTCCAGCATGTTTTTACCTACGAATCCATCGGGAGAATGGTGGTGAAACGTTTCCTTGACAGCTTTATTTACGTAGGTAAACCGCAGGTTTTTATCCAAACGCTGTATCATGGCCGGAACATTTTCTGCCAGCGTTCTGTATTGGACTTCTCTTTTGTTAACTTCCTTTTCTGCAAGTTTCAATTCCGTTATATCACGTTGCGTTCCCCATACCCTTACCAGCTTTTCATCTTCCACAATACCGGTAAGATTATTAAGAATGTATTTTTTATTTCCGAAACGATCCACTTCTATAGATTCCGCATCGATCAATGAAAATCCGGATTCAATAAAGCTTTGGAAATAACTCAAATTAGTCTGATCATCTGATGAAAGCAGTTGATGCAGCGGCATTCCAATCATTTCCCTTTCATCTTCGTATCCATAGGTACGGGAATACGCTTTATTACATTCAGCCAGCACAGCATTTGTAACAAACTCATCAATGATCTCTTCTGGTGATTTATGGATAGAAATACCTTGTGGTGTTTCAAAACGCCAAATGGCTTCAGAAGAATTTTGCAGAAATGCTGTATAGCGTTGTTCGGAATCCTCCAGTTGCTTTAATGCCAGTTTCAGATCAGAAATGTCTTGTGCCAAACCGAGCGCGTAGGCAGGACTTCCATCGGCATTCATTACAAAAGAACCGGAACAACTGAACCAATGATAACTGCCGTCATTAGCCGCAATACGGTATACCACATTCTTTACCGGCAATTTTGTTTTCATGGCGGTAAGAAACACGTTCATAACATTGGCCTGATCCTCGGGATGAATGATGGATGTTAAATGCTTTCCTTTTAGTTGATTGGGATCATATCCCAGGGAGCGTTCTATTTCGGAGGACAAAAAAGTGTAACATCCATTCACATCTATTTTAAAGATCACTTCCGTAGAATACTCAATAATATCGTTCAGTTCTACCAGGGTTTCGTTCATCACTTCGTGGCGAAGTACATCTGATATGGCTTCCTTTTTGGAGTCGGTAATGTTTTTATACTGAAGGGTAATGCCATCGTGGGAAGGGTAAAGGGAAACCTGATACCATTTTTCTTCTTTCACCTGAAACTCTTCGAAAGAACGGTATTGTTGGTCTTTCCAGGCTTTTTCAATATTCTTCTGGAGGGCTGAGCCTTTTAAGGACGGGAAAATATTCCATAAAATATTACCTATAATATCTTCCGGCTGCAACAGCCAGAAGGAAGCAGCGGCTTTATTTATATAGTTACAATGGAATCCTGCGTCAAGGGAAATGAGTGGGTCAGAAATGCGGGAAAGCACGGCAGATTCATTAAGAGCCGTTTTGTTCTCTAATAAATGAACGTCTTCAGACCATCCCTCTGTGATCCAGTTGATCGTTTTAGCCTCTTTTCTGCCTTCTGATGTAATGGTAAAACTGAGTTGATACAGCCTGCCTTCTTTTTCCATTTCCAGAGGCAACACTATTTTTTCCGAATCAAACTCGCTTGAAAGAATATGCGACAGTTTTTTAGCAGACGTGGGCGTGAAAAAATCCAGAAGGGAACAACCTATAAGCTCAGTCAAATCCCTCCCCATCAGGTCCCTGGCAGCTTCAGAAGCCTGAAGTATGATGCCCTTGGAATCTGTGCAGAGGTGGGTGGGGTTAAACGAATAACGGCCTCCTCTAGGACTGGATTTGTCTTTTAGCTTATGCATACGGTTTTTGAACCGGTGAAGTATTTACACTTATTGTCATTTTTTAGACAAATCTTAGAAGTAAATACTTATGTAAGCTAAGAAATAGCTGAGGAATGCTTAGGAATAAACGCCATTTTTTTCCTAAAATAAGACTTTACCCTTACTGATTGGCTTTTGAAACATACTGCCACCACATTCCTAAATTCTGACAATCACGGAATTCGGGATCCAGCATGATGTAGTAATTGGGGATCTTGGTAAGAAACCATTTTTCCAGAGCAACCCCCTTTTTCATTTCCAGGGCGCGCTGGGCAATACGATTGTAATCGTCTTTCATGTTTTCGCGGTGTGGTTCGGTACGCGACTTCAGGTATACGATACGGGTAGCTTTCTTCCGGTTTTCGTCGGTATATGAAACCGGTTTGGAATACTCCCCTACTTTCATTTTATCGAGCATTAATACGAGGTCTTTATCCAGCATGTCCATTGTTAGGAAGGAACCACCTGTTTGGGGGGCTTGCTTCAATCCGGCAAAGTACTTAGCTGCTTCGTCTTCACTATATTTAGCAGTGGCTTCACCGAAACTCATGGTACCGGCCATTAATTTAGAACGAACGGAATCCAGTTTCGCTAAGGCCTCATTGGTTTCGGCATCTGTTACCTTGGGTATGCGAAGGATATGACGAACGATGGCATCATCACCGGAGCGGTTTACCATCTGAATGATATGATAGCCAAACTTTGATTTGAATACGGGGGAAACCTGACCGTCTTTCAGACGAAATGCATGGTTGACAAAAGCAGGGTCCCAGCTTTTTTCATTACGACTGATGGTATACTGACCACCGGTTTGCTTGGATCCCGGATCATCGGTATATAAGGAAGCCAGTGTTTCAATTTTTGATGTTCCGGATTCGATCTGACGTTTGTATTCGGCCAATTCATCCATGGCCAGTTTTTCAAAATCGCGGCTGGCTTTAGGAAAAATAACGATCTCTCCTACTTCTACTTCCGATTCGTAAAAGGGTAAACTGTCTTTGGGGATCTTGTCCCAGTACTGTTTCACTTCCAGTGGGGTGATCTTTATATTCTCCACCACTTTTTCCCGCATACGCTCGGCCAGTTTCTTTTCGCGGAAAGAGGTACGGAAATCTTCTTTGATCTGATAGATCGTTCTTCCGGCAATCTCTTCGAGGGCTTCACGCGAACCATACATATTAATGAAACCACGCACCTGATTTTCCAATAAGGCTTCAATTTCCTCGTCACCTACCACAATGGAATCCTTCTCGGCCTGTAACACCAGGGCCTTGATGATCAGGATCTGATCGAGGATCATACAGGGCGCGTTTTCAGGAACGGGTTCATTCCGACGCTGACGGTCGAGTATATCATTAAATACATCGGAACGCAGAATGATCTTATCGCCCACAATGCCAACGATTTTATCGGCCACCACTTTTTGCGGTTGCGCCCAGGCAGTTACCACACTGATCATCAATACGAGAAAGAGAACACTTTTTTTCATAATCCTAAAATGAGGAAATCAAAAATAACCTACACCGGAACAGCATTCCTTTACCGGTGTTCTATTTAACAAAAGTTTCAGGGGCCACTTTTAACAATAAATCCCAAAGGGGCTTCCTCCGGGATCTATTATCAGGTGATAACCCTGTTATAATGTACGTTTTACTTCTTCTTCTTCAAAGGCTTCCACGATATCGCCCACACGCATGTCGTTGAAGTTCTTCACGGTCAAACCGCACTCCATACCACTTACTACTTCTTTTACATCGTCTTTGAAACGTTTCAGAGAAGCCAGCTCGGCACTTTGTCCTTCCCCTTTGGGGAATTCCACGATGCCATCACGGATGATACGGATCTTAGAGTTCCGCTGGATCTTACCATCGAGTACATAACATCCGGCCACCGTTGCTTTATCGAACTTGAATACGTTGCGAACTTCCACATTGGCCACGATCTTCTCCTGAATGGTGGGTTCCAACATACCCTCCATCGCGCTCTTGATCTCTTCAATAGCATTATAGATGATCGAGTACAGTTTGATCTCCACCCCTTCATTCTCTGCCAGTCGGGCAGCTTGTGAAGAAGGTCGTACGTTAAAGCCTAACAGGATCGCATCGGATGCGGTGGCCAGCAGTACATCACTCTCGGTGATGGCACCCACGGCTTTCAACACAACGCTTACAGCAATTTCAGGAGTGCTGAGTTTCTGTAAGGAGTCGCTCAGGGCTTCCACAGATCCATCCACGTCACCTTTGATGATCAGGTTCAGTTGCTTGAAGTTTCCAAGTGCCAAACGACGACCGATCTCATCCAGTGTAATATGTTTCTTGGTGCGGATACCTTGCTCACGCAGGATCTGTGCACGACGGTTCGCTACTTCTTTTGCTTCGCTTTCATCGGTATATACCTTGAATTTCTCACCCGCCTGAGGGGCACCATTCAATCCGAGGATCAACACAGGTGTAGAAGGCGGGGCCGTATCCACGCGGTTGTTCCGCTCGTTGAACATGGCTTTTACTCTTCCGTAGTGCTGACCCGATACCACGATGTCACCCTGGTTAAGTGTACCATTTTGAACCAGTACCGTAGCTACATATCCACGGCCTTTATCCAGGGTGGCTTCGATGATGCTACCGGAAGCTTCCTTCTCCGGATTGGCTTTCAGGTTCAGCATCTCTGCTTCCAGTAATATTTTTTCCAGCAGTGCATCTACATTCAATCCTTTCTTGGCACTCAGTTCCTGACTCTGGAACTTACCACCCCATTCTTCTACCAGAATATTCATTTGAGATAACTGCTCATAGATCTTCTGCGGATTCGCACCGTCTTTATCGATCTTGTTCACGGCGAAGATCATTGGTACACCAGCGGCCTGCGCGTGACTGATCGCCTCTTTCGTTTGTGGCATCACCGCATCGTCTGCGGCAACCACAATAACTGCGATATCAGTTACTTTGGCACCACGTGCACGCATGGCCGTAAAGGCTTCGTGACCGGGCGTATCAAGGAAGGCGATCTTTTTACCATTCGGTAAGGTTACTTCGTAGGCACCAATGTGCTGGGTGATACCACCCGCTTCACCGGCTACTACATTCTCTCTCCGGATATAGTCGAGCAAGGACGTTTTACCGTGGTCTACGTGACCCATGATCGTAACGATCGGCGCACGCGGCTGCAGTTCTTCTTCATCATCCTCTTCCTCTTCTTCTTCCATTTCCATTTGCTTCTCCATATCGATGAACTCCACTACAAAACCAAATTCACTGGCCACGAGTTCAATAACCTCGGCGTCTAATCGCTGGTTGATGGACACCATCAATCCCAGGCTCATACACTTACTGATTACATCGGCAAAGCTTACATCCATCAGGTTGGCCAACTCACTCACGCTGATAAACTCGGTGAGTTGCAGTTTGTTGTCCTGACCTTCCTCCATACCAGCCTGTTCGGCTAAGCCCTGACGTTTTTCACGACGGTATTTTGCCTTCAGGCTCTTACCGCGACCGCCGGTGCCAGCCAATTTGGCCTGGGTTTCGCGGATTTTATTTTGAATTTCTTTTTCGTCGATCTCTTTCGCTTCACGGGGCCCGCGATTGGGTCCTGCCGGCCTGTTGCCGCCACCACGACGGTCGTTACCACCACGGAAACCTCCGCCTTGCTGACCTGGAGCGCCATCTTTGCGTTTAAACAATTCGCCTGGTGCCTGACGCGGCGGAGCGCTGTTATCTTTTTTCTCAATGGGAATACGCTTCCGCTTTCGCTTTTCATCACCGGGTTTGGGGCGGTTATCGCCTTCAACCGGTAATTCGATCTTACCAAGGATCTTCGGTCCTTCCAATTTCTCTGCGCGGATATTGGTAATTACAGCAGGACTATCATCTTTCACTTCAGGCTCAGCTTCCGGTACAGGAGCCGGTGTTGGCTCTGGCTCAGGAGCCGCTTCTGCTTTCTTCTTAGCTTTTGGCTTTTCTTCTTCCACGGGAGGAGCCACGGTTTCCTCAGCTTTCTTCTTCACGATCTTCTTCGGACGGGTAGAAGAATCTATAGCAGAAAGGTCAATCTTGTCAATAACCTTAGGTCCTTCTATTTCCGGCGTATCTACTTTCACTACCGGAACTTCCTCGGCTTTTTTCTCTTCTACTACCGGAGCAACCACTTCAGGCTTTGGCTCTTCTTTAGGCTTCTCTTCCTCTTCTTTTTTTACTTCCTTCTTCACTACAACAGCAGCGGCTTCTTCTTCCTTCTTTTTCTTCGCTTCCACACTGCCTTTGGGAAGATCAATCTGATCGCTCTTCAGTTTAGCTACTTTGTCCCCCTGAAACTCCTGTTGTAAACAGCGATACATCTCCTCCGTGAGCTTGGAGGTAGGTTTCAGGTCGTCTTTGCCAAATCCTTTACCAGCCAGGAAATCGATGATGGTATCCTGACCAACGTTAAATTCTTTGGCCGCAGCTAAGAGTCGCGGTAATTTTAATTCTGACATTCAGTTGTTTTAATATTTCAATCGCCGGTTCAAATGCCACCGGCAAAACACTCCGTTATTCTTTATCAAATTCTTCTTTCAGGATGCGGCGTACTTCCATGATCGTTTCTTTTTCCAGATCGGTACGGCGCTCGAGTTCTTCGGCTGTAAGAGCCAGTACGCTACGACCGGTATCGCAACCGATACGTTTGAACTCGTCGATGATCCATGTTTCGATTTCATCGCTGAATTCTTCCAGATCGATATCGAACTCATTTTCTTCGCCTTCATTATCGCGGAATACATCAATGCTGTAACCGGTTAATTCCTGAGCCAGTTTAATATTCACTCCTTTCTTACCAATGGCGAGTGAAACCTGATCGGGCTTCAGATACACATTGGCATGTTTGCGGTCGTTATCCAGTTCCATACTGGTAATACGTGCCGGCGTGAGGGAACGTTGAATGAGCAATTGGATATTATTGGTCCAGTTGATCACGTCAATATTTTCATTTTTCAATTCGCGCACGATACCATGGATACGGCTTCCTTTCATACCTACGCAGGCACCTACCGGATCGATACGATCGTCGTATGATTCTACAGCCACTTTCGCTCTCTCACCCGGTTCACGAACGATCTTTTTGATCACGATCAGTCCGTCAAAGATCTCGGGCACTTCGATCTCCAGCAATTTAGCGAGGAAGGAAGGAGCGGTACGACTGAGGATGATCACCGGTGCGTTGTTCTTCAGTTCCACTTTTCGAACCACGGCACGGGTATTTTCGCCTTTTTTGAAGTAATCCTGTGGGATCTGCTCACTTTTCGGAAGGATCAGTTCATTGCCTTCTTCGTCGAGTAAGAGGATCTCTTTTTTCCATACCTGATATACTTCAGCGCTGATGATATCACCCACGCGTTCGCCATATTTCTTAACCAATACATTTTTCTTCAGGTCTCCGATGCGGCTGGCCAATGTTTGTTTGGCAGCCAGGATGGCACGGCGTCCGAAATCGAGGATGTTTACTTCTTCGTAGAGTTCTTCCCCTACTTCAAAGTCGGGCTCTATTTTTACAGCGTCGCTGTAGGCGATCTCGGCGAGGGGGTCATTAACCGCACCATCTTCCACGATCATCCGACGACGGATGATTTCCAGGTCACCCTTTTCGGCATTAACGATCACGTCAAAGTTTTCGTCACTGCTGTATTTTTTACGCAACAGGGTTTTAAATACATCTTCCACCACTTTCATCATCGTGGGGCGATCGATGTTTTCTGCTTCCTTAAAATCCTGGAAAGCTTCTATCAGATTGATACTTGCCATAGACTACAATTTTGGACCCGGCAAAACCGGAATTTAAAATACTACCTGAAGTTTGGTTGATTTTATGTTATTGAATGGAAAGACGTGGGTGATCACTTCTTTCTTTTTATTTTTTCCTCTGGTTTCTTCCACAGTGATCTCTGTATCGGTTACCAGGGTCATTTTTCCTTCTACTTTAACACCGTCGTTTAACAGCACTTCCACGGGGCGGCCCATATTTTTCACATACTGACGGTGCAGTTTGAGGGGTTCATCGAGCCCCGGAGACGATACCTCGAGTGAAAAATCGTCGTTCGGGAATAGTCCGGATGCTTCCAGTTTTTTATAAAAAGGACGGTTGATGCTGATGCACTTTTCAATTGTAATACCCTGATCTCCATCAAGATATACTTTCACATTATTAGTAGGTTTAATACGAATTTCTACTAAAAAATAAGACGGTTCATCCTGGATCAGCTCCAGGACCATGTCGGTCAATGTTTGAATCAGTGTATCGTTACTCATATGTGAGAATAAAAGAAGGGAACGGCACCCGTTCCCTTCAATCATCAATTCCGGTGCAAATGTAAGGTAAATAGTGTATTACTTCCAAAAGGAGCTTTAAAATCACTGCTGAGGATGATTTGTGTAATAGGGGTTGCGAAGGGAATGCGCTAACTTTAGCAAAACCATTTTATGAGCCAGTCGGAGAACTTAGGCGAATTTGTTCGCGACAATAAGAAGATACTCTGGGATTATTGGGAAACCAGGCTGGAGATTTATCGTTTGCAGGGGGTGCGGGGCTTTGCCAAAGCCACCGGATGGATATTGTGGTTTCTGATAGCGTTGTTTCTGTATTTTATGCTGAGTATGTTTGCGGCCCTGGTGCTGGCGTTTTGGCTGAGTGATGTGTTTGATAGTTATGTGATAGGGTTTGGTATAACAACGCTGGCTATAGCGTTTAAAATATTGATAATCACTATTTTGAGAAAGCAGCTTTTTGTGGATCCGATCATCCGGCGGATTTTAAAAACCACGCAGGATACGAGTCCGTCAAGCGCGGAGGTCGCGCCGGAATCTTAAAAAACAGACATATGGCAAAGTCAGGCAAAATACAAACCCTGGATGCTCTGGAAAAGGAGATCTACCGGCTGAAATTGCATGCCCGGGATCTGGAGGGCGCATTAGATAAGAATATTGATCATTTGCAGCAGAATTATGGAGGCATGATCCGAAATTCCATTTTTGGTAAGAAGACCGGTGCCGCTGCTTTTTCAGGCGGTTTATTCTTTACGGAAAAGGTGCAGGAAGGTATTAACAAGATTGTGGATCATTTGGCGGAAAAGGCAGTGGAGGGGGTGGATGCAGTGATAGAGAAAGTGTTTAAGAAGAGTTAAGAAGTAGTAAGTTATACGTTGTAAGTTATAACTTTGTGTCTTACTACTTAAAACGCTCCATGCTCCTCACATACATCCTCTGGGCGCTACTCGCCTATTTTTTATACCGTTTCATTTTTAATTTCATCATTCCGGTGGCGAGAGCTACGCGTCAATTCCGTAAGCAGGTAAGGGCGTTTCAGTCACAGATGCAGGAAGCGCATGCGCGGCAGCATCAGGAGCCAGCAACGCAACCATCTGCACGAAAAACATTTCATCCAAAGGATGA
>CAZKSY010000011.1:42806-52256 GCA_964555605.1 uncultured Chitinophagaceae bacterium
CCTCTCGGGAACCATACTCTCACGGCCACCATAATAGTATAAGGAACTACGGCTACCGCTAATGCAAGCAGCAGATCGCGCGTTTTGTTAGGATTCTTCTTCCAGGCGTTTTGATATTTCTGAAAGATCTTCTGATCCACTTCTTTCATGATAAAATGATAATGAAATAACAGCAGTATTCCTGCGTAAACGGTCATGGCAAAGAACATGGCGCCCTGTTGGGAGGTAAACCAGGCATTTTTGACAAAACGGAGGAAAAAAAGCTGAAAAAGCAGGATCCAGCCGCCCACGGAAAGGGCCAGAAGGTACATTGATTTCAGTCGAACGGTTAAACAATCGGGGAAATAGCTACGCTTGCTATAATAGTGATAGATAGTGAAATACACGTATTCAAATTGTTTCACGGGGATGGATTTTAGGATGTACGGATGAGGTAACTAAGATATAAACGAAAAGAGGGGGAAAATAGTGTTTAGGGGTTAGGCCTTAGGTAGGGAATGAGGGATGGGGTTTGAGGTATGAGTATTTATTTAATTAATTATCATAAGATCACAGTTCTACAAAATTTGCCATGTGATGGCGTCAATTGCTATGCCACCATATTCCCCGGCACTAAACGACTGCTGCTGCCCCTCCACCAATAAAAACAGTTTGAAGGTGTAGCTCCCGGGGGGAAGATTCATATAAATGGGGCCGGAAACCGCTTGCTGGGTCGCAAAAGACGCTCCGCTTATCCTGGTATAACTTACCGGAACCAGGGCCGATCCTATTTCCTGACAAAGTACCAGAGAGGCCACCTGTGTACCCACACAACCAAAACAGATATTTCCGAATACATTCACCCGGAAATTGAAAAGCACGGGGGAGGATTGATTTAGATTGAGGGTTGCTGTTAGACCCGGTATAGGTACCATACTATCGTTTATGTAGGGGGTCGACGAGGTACAATACGCCAATTGAATAGCTCCGGAATTCGCTTTCCATTGCGGAGCACCGGCGTTTCCATTGCTGGTTAGGATCTGACCCGGTTGCCCGGTATTACCACCAAAACCAATAGCTCCGGTTTGCGTGTTCATAGTAAAACTCCAACCCGTACCGGTTCCATAAAATCCTACTTGCTGATCGGTTTGCATACCAACAAAAGCAGGTAAAGCTGAGTTGCCGGCATTGTTGAACCAGATACCCGCGGTATTATTGGTTTCTGCCCGAACACGCATGCGACCTCCGGCATCCAGTTTGAATGCCGGATCAGAAACGCCAATCCCCACATTCCCATTGGAGGCAATAGACATAGAAACAGGGAGGGCCATGTTTTGCCCTGCCGTTGCGCTTGCCGGCGATGCACTGAATACCATTCCACCCAAATCTGGATTCACTCCAATATATCCACCATAACCGTTCTGAATTGCCTTTCGCGTTCCATTGTAATAGGAATTAAAACCAATTCCAGGATAGTCGGATTCCAATGAAAGACCCGTACTATTCGATCCCATCATTGCATGAACGGCACCTACTTTTTTATCTACTGTTAAACCGGCCAGACTGGGATCGGCATTCCCAATGCCAAGCAATCCGAGTCCGTTGAAACGCATCAGCTCATTAAAATTATTCCCCTTGCCTGTGCCAAATTGAAAGGAACCTCCAACATCAGGCACATTAAATAACATGCTGTTGAAACCAACTGAGAAACCATAAAAATTACCATTATGATCTTCAAAAAGGGAAATTTTAGATCCGCTACTATTTTTGAAACTAAGCGGAAAAGAGGGACTAGGGTTATCGATCCCTGTAAATCCGCTGCGTAAATTGTGAATGAACTTCCATGAATTGCCATTGCCCAAAATGCCCATAGTGGAATCTGAGGCCATGCCAATAAACGATTTATCTATGGCAGAATCATTACCAACACCACTTAACCATAAACCGGCCGTATTCACTCCACCACGAATACGCATTCGTCCGCTTATGTCCAATATATAAGCGGGGGTTTTATTTCCAATTCCAATAAATTGAGCTTCTACTGTTAGAGAAAACAGCAAGCAGACAATGGCTACAAATAATTTCATGCAATAGAATTATTAGCCAAATGTCTATACCTCAGAGGTACCGTGGAATCACCCGAAGGGTTGAATTTCGTGCTTGGTAATGAAGAAAACTGACAAAACAGCGACCGAGGATTTACTTCCGCGATGCTTTCTCATAATAGAAATAACTCACCGCGCTGTAATCGTCCACCCGGTAGAAGTTTACCCAGCCTTTGGGAAAGGAAGGATCATTAATATTTGGTACAGGGTTCAGTTCATACAGTTTTGTAAATCCGTTAGCGCCATCTATTGTTATGGGTTCAATAGGTACCAGACCCCTGTTAACGATCGAACGAACTTCATCAAATTCCCCCCCTCCAATTTGCTGTAGGGTAACACGAATGGAACTATTGAAATAAATGGCATCAGGCACATGCCACCGATAAAACACATATTGCTTTAAAGAATCACTGGCCCATAATGAGCCCTGATAGCGATGGGCGTAGGTTCCAAGGCCCCAGCCTGTGCCAATATAATCTTCCGTACCGGTGCCGTTAATCGTAGGGTATTGCGTATCTCCGTCCAAATAGATCTTCACTTCGCCCTCGCCCCACCAGGTATTCCCATAACGTTTATCGGCATTCACGCCAACGCTCATTCCCAAAAAGCGACCTTTCCCTTTCAAGGTTGGTAGTACTTCAAAATCCTGCTTTAATCTATTTTGAGGTTGATGGGTAAAGCTGGCATGAAAATACAGAGCATCTGAAGGAAGGGAGGGGAGTAAGATATAATCAATATCAAAATAAAGCATTGATTGACTACTTGAATTCTCATTGCTTAATGTAACACGCGCTCCTTTTCGAAAAGGCATACTGATATAACAATTATAAGAGCGGCCCTCAGGACTGGAGAATAATTCAGACTGAAAGGGGAGTGTGCGACCCAAATTGGAAACAAAGAAGTCTCCAAAGGGAACATCAACAGCCGGCTTAGATTCTCCATCCCAATACATACGCAGTCGCATTTTCCGCAGCATAAGCGAATCACGCTCTCTTACGGTAAACCACATGCGCTGAATAATACCGGCACCTTTTATATCCAGAAGAGTTTTAGTTGTACCAGCCGGAAGTCGGTCGAAAGCGGCCCCTTTAGCGGTGCGATTAGATTGACCACCAGAATTAGGTTTGCTGTTCAAATTCTCAAAACTACTGACACGGGATTGAACACCATGTGGGAAACGGTAGTTTTCCTGAGCCATACAAAAGGTGGAGAGAAAGAATAATGGCAGTAATCGTAACATAGATTCTTGTTTAATGTTACGCTTAAATTATTCTATTTATGGGTAAGAAAGTACTTTATGCATGTTTTTTAGTTAAACGGACAAGATTGTATACGGTTGAAAAGCCTTAGGGTTTTCAACCGTATACAATCTCTTTACAACTTCTCAGTCCACATATCCCTCTAAAAACTGTACAAACCCAAACACATCTGCAAAATTACTAGCCCATCCGAGCGATACCCGTATTGCACCACGCATGCGACCCAGAGAATCGCTCATGTGATCAAGATCGGTAATGGTATGGCTGGTAAAATAACGCGACAACTCGTCCTTTCCTATTGCATGGTTGATTTCATCTATGCCGGGATTGCAAAAACATCCGGTGCGCAATGATATTTTTTGGGCATTTGCTGCCTGCTCCACCTCGTAATAATTCAAGGGATCTCCGGAAGCCGAAAAAAGATTGAAGATTATCGTTCCGCCTCTCGAACGCATATCCTGCGGACCAAATACCTGTACCAGTGATTGACCGTTTTGGTGTTTCAAAGCCAACATTCGCTTTAATAACCATTCCGTAAGCAGATAAACACGCTGCTGAATCACCGGCATGCCCACTTCATTGATCTTTTCAAATCCAAACTTTAAAGCCGGTATTCCAATATAATTAAGTGTCCCATCTTCAAACCGTTCATAATTCTCTGCCAAAAAGAAATTATCACTGCTCACCGCCACCATTTTTACCGTCCCCCCCGCAAACCACGCTTTCTGTAATTTGTCAAATACAGTATTTTTGATGAACAGGGCCCCTAAACCTGTAGGATATCCGAAGATTTTATAGAACGACATCGTCACAAATTCGGGTTGATATACAGAAAGATCCAGCGGATTTGTAGGCACAAAAGCGGCGGCATCCAGTAATACATCCCAACCCTTTTGCTGTGCCCTTTCGATCCAGCCCAGATCATGCTTCACTCCCGACACATTTGATTGGGCCGGAAAGGCGAATAATTTATTGGTTTTATCCGCAAACCCATTCAAATTATCTTCCAACGCCTGCTCATTGATACGAAGGTCTTCCAATCGCACCGGGCTATACGTATATGCTGCTCCTTTGCGTCTGCAATACTCCCGGATACCATTTACCGAATTATGATTATCGAACAACAATAAAAAATGCCCCTTCTCGTGAAAGGGGTATCCTTCTCCAATGATCTTCAATGCCTGAGAGGCATTTGCCGTAAATACCAGTTGATAATCGGCTGCTTTGAAATAATCTTTGATATACTGCCGCGCTTCTTCAATTAGTTGACCAGCTATCAGAGACGTGGGATTCGTACTGTGTGGATTCCCAAAGACACCCTTCACCAATAACTCCATGTGTTTTTGCACCTGACTATCGGCATACAAACTGCCTCCGGTGTAATCGAGATAAATATGCCCTTCACGATCCAACCGGGAAAAGTCAAGACCTCGCATTTCATCTATGATTGCGGTGGCAGAATAGGCGGGGTTTGTCACTTGAAAATCGGCTTCGGCCTTTACCATCTTTTAAAATTTGAAGAAAGGTAGAAAAATAAAGGGCCGCGAAAAGTGATAATAATCACCCGTATAAATGAAAAAAAAGTAGCCGTAGGTAGTTCTAAGACCTAAAAAGCCGCAATGAGACCAATACCACTGGCAACCACTGGCATCTGGTTTCATTACGGCTTTCGTTGTAAAGATCAGGTATTGAAGGATGGCACCCTCCCTACCCCCTCATCATTATTTCATCAGGTTAAACCCTGCTTCTTTCACATCTCTTGAATTGCCCCCGATAAACACTTTGAACTCCCCGGGCTCGGCTACAAAATTCAGATTACTGTCATAAAACTTCAGGTCGTTTGCCGTAATGGTAAAACTTACTACCTGAGAAGCGCCGGGTGCCAAATTGATCTTCTTAAATCCTTTCAACTCTTTCACCGGTCGGGAAATACTACCCACCACATCACGGATATACAGTTGTACTACTTCAGCTCCTGCTACCTTTCCGGTATTCGTAACCGTTACAGAGGCCGTAATGCTTCCGGTAGCAAGCATGGCACCCGCACTCAATTTGATATTGCTGTAAGAAAAATTTGTATAGCTGAGTCCATATCCAAAGGGATACAAAGGCTCATTAGGTATATCAAGATAATTCGATTTGAACTTGGAAAACTCCTCGTTATTGTACGGTCGGCCCGTATTCAGCATGCTGTGATACACCGGGATCTGACCCACATGTACCGGGAAAGAAGTGGTCAGCTTACCGGAAGGGTTTACATCCCCAAATAATACATCGGCTACGGCATTACCCCCTTCTGTTCCACCAAACCATACGTCCAAAATAGAAGGGATATTCTCACTCTCCCATTTCAGTGTCATCGGGCGGCCATTATACAACACCATCACAATAGGCTTTCCGGTTTTTGCTAACGCTTTCAATAATGTTTTCTGGCTTTCCTGCAGATCCAGATTGGCCATACTGGACGCTTCGCCCGTCATGTCGGCCGCTTCACCCACCACTGCCACAATTACATCACTCTGGTTGGCGGCGGCTACGGCCTCCTGCAACATTTCTTCCGGACTTCTTTTATCAATATCGATTTCCGTTCCAAACGCATTCACGCGCTTGGCAAAATTTTTATCATCAGAAATATTTGCTCCTTTAGCATGTAGGATCTTTGTTCCTGCACCTGCCACAGATTTGATTCCCTCTAATACCGTTACCGCTTTCTCCCAATCGCCACTTACACTCCAGGTCCCCAGCATATTCCTACGACTGTCGGCCAACGGTCCTACAACAGCTATCGTACCCGCTTTTTTAAGCGGGAGAATACTATGATCATTCTTCAACAATACAAAAGATTGTGTCGCAATGGTACGGGCTGCTTTGCGGTTCTCAGCCGTAAGTATCTCTGTTGCCGCACGTTTTTCATTACAGTAACGGAATGGATCTTCGAATAATCCCAGATCATATTTCATCGCGAGTATACGACGACAAGCGTCTTCTATCTGCTTCTGGGTAACCTTACCCTCCTGCAGCGATTTTTTCAGCGTGTTTAAAAATCCTTCTCCAACCATATCCATATCCAGGCCGGCATTCAAAGACAATGCAGATACCTGTTGCAGGTCGCCCATGCCATGTGCGATCATTTCATTTACAGAAGTGTAATCAGACACCACCAAACCTTTAAATCCCCACTGCTTTCTTAATACATCAGTCAGCAGGAATTTACTACCCGTGGCAGGAATACCATCCACTACATTAAAGGAACTCATCACAGAACCCACACCCGCTTCTACAGCGGCTTTATAAGGAGGAAGATATTCATTGTACATCCGAACCCGACTCATATCCACAGTGCCATAATCACGACCTCCCTCAGACCCACCATATAAGGCATAGTGTTTCACACAGGCAACAAGCGTATTGTCTTTTGACAGATCCGTACCCTGATAACCTCTCACCATCGCCTTGGCGATTTGTCCACCGAGATAGGGATCTTCCCCGCTGCCTTCTGCAATACGTCCCCAGCGAGGATCACGGGCAATATCTACCATGGGAGAGAAGGCCCAGTTCAACCCATCTGCTGTAGATTCGATTGCAGCCATACGCGCCGATTTCTCGATCAGCTCCATATCCCAGGAACAGGAAAGACCCAGGGGAATGGGCACCACGGTTTTGTGTCCGTGAATTACATCAGATCCAAAAAATAACGGAATCTTCAGTCGCGAAGTATTAACAGCCAACTCCTGCGCTTTGCGGATCTTTTCGGGACCTATGATGCCAAACAAACCGCCCACCTGGCCTTTACTGATCTTTGATTCCACATCCTTACTCACAACAGAACCGGTTACAGCCCCGCCGGGTGTTACCAGATTCAACTGACCGATCATTTCATCGATCGTCATTTGTTTCATGATATTATTCAAATAGGCATTCTTCTTTAGCGTTGCCGGATTTTGAGCCATCAGTGTGGTGGAAATACAAAGTACCAGCAGGAGAACGATTCGTTTCATTGAGTGTTTGTTTTTGATGAGGGTGTATTGTCAGTTAGTGTTTCGACTTCTTTTTTCCGGGTTCGGGAATCAATACAGGCAGGATCAGTTTCTGCCAAATGGCATAGCCGTCGGCATTAAGGTGCAAATTATCATTTAAGAATATATTTTTTTTAGGACTTCCGTCAGGTTCCAGCATGTTCCTGTACACATCCACATAGGTGGTATAGGGCTGATTTCCCAGATACATCTTTATCAGTGAATTACCGGTTTGATATTTATTCATCAGGTGGGCCCTGCTGGGGCTGGGCTTCATGGAAACATAGGCAACCGGCACTTTTGGGTATCGGGTGCGGATCAGTTGAAAAAACTGTGAAAAGCGATTTAACACTGTGGCCGGCATCAGGGTATCCTGTGCGGCAAAATCATTCTCCCCACAATAGATGAGTATCTGACGGGGTTCATACGGATATACCACCTGCTCATAATAACGGAGTTGATCCAGCAAGGTAGATCCTCCAAAAGATCGGTTAATGATGCGGTATCCGGCAAAACTGCTATCCAGATTCTTCCATAAACGAAAGGATGAACTCCCTATGAAAAGAATCGCACCCGGTTTGGGGGGCTGTGTACTATCCATTTTCCGGAAGGCTTCGATCTCATCCCAGAAAGCTGGCTTGGATTGTTGCGCCTGCAACGATATACCGAAACATATGAGTCCAATTATGAAAAAAGCGCTTTTCATCGTTTGTGCGATTTAAAAATGATCTGATCCACGCTCAACGCTATCGGTCCGAGGATCGCAAATACCAATGCCAGCAACCCAAATAAAAATGGATGCTGATCGCCATACCAAAACGCCCCGTTACCTATCATGAAACAAATGACGAACATAATAAGTGCCATGCCCACAGCGGCTAATCGCGTCAATAAACCAATTGCTAATAAGAACCCCGTTAACAATTCCGCTCCTTTGGCCAGATAAGCCATAGCCATCGGATAAGGCAGGTTCTTGACCGGATCCCAGGCCGGATACTCCGACATGGTTTTCGAATCAAATATTTCCCAACCGTGATACATCATCATTGCTCCCGTGAGTATGCGTAAAAAAACAAGGGCATACAGTTTCCAGACAGGCTTTAAAACAATTGAATGTTTACTCATGGCTTTAAATTTATTGAATCAAATCATGGGATAGGGGAATACCGATTGCAGGTTGATGCGGCGTCCGGTATCGGATGATTTTCGCGCTGCTTCAATGATCTCTAATACATGCAGGGCATGCAGGGCATTGATGCGGGGTTCAATGCCGGTAGCCATTGATTCCGCAATAACACTGGCACCCATCTGCCAAACATAAGGGCCGGGATCTTCTACATGCCGCACAGGAGGTTCCGTAAACGAAGTGGCCAGATCTACCCCAAATGGTGCCCAGTCATAACCTACCAATCCCATATTCCCTTCCGAACCCCAAATGGTTATGGTATGATTATTCTGTCCCTTTCCCTCATGCCCGTACGGATCAAAATAATTGAACCCGCATTGCACGTGTGATAACACACCGTTCCCATGATCCATCACCACATGGGCATTGTCTTCTGCCTCCACTTTTATTTTCCCTTTATCATCAACGGTTCTTTCTGGCGTAACAATACTGGTCATGGCCATCACCGATTTCGCCGGGCCTAACAAACCGGTTAAGGTGGCAATATTGTACACCCCCAGGTCGGGTAAACTACCGCCGCCTTTTTCATAGAAGAAGGCCGACCAACTGGGTCCGGTATGACCATAATGCGCCTGGGCTGATGCCACACGACCGAGCTTCCCTTCCTTGATGGTCTTGGCCATAAAGGCAAACTGCGGACTGTTCACTACGGCCGGTGCGCCCCAGATGCGCAGGCCCTTTGCACGGGCAAGATCATACAAGATGCGTCCTTCGGCATACGTATTCGCCATGGGCTTTTCACTCCATACATTCTTGCCACTGAGCAGGGCTTGTTTGTTGAGACGGCCGTGCTCCTGCATATTGGTGAGATTGACCATGAGATCGAAAGCCGGTCCGGCCAGCATTTGATCAATATGAGGAAAGCTATGGGGGATATTATACTCACGTGCCCGCGTAAGTGCTCT
>CAZKSY010000011.1:52356-68484 GCA_964555605.1 uncultured Chitinophagaceae bacterium
CAATATGAGGAAAGCTATGGGGGATATTATACTCACGTGCCCGCGTAAGTGCTCTGTCGTAAATGATATCACAGCAGCTTACCAGTTCCACATAACTGCATTTACTGAGATGTGGTAAATATTGGGTAGAAACACTGCCACAACCAATTATGGCCAGCCGGATCTTTTTGCCGGGCAGGGATGCTGCTAAAGATTTCAAGTCGTTCAACATTGTACCGGCAGATAAAACAACGACTGATTTAATAAAATCAACTCTATTCATAATCATTTATTTTACCGCAGAGAACAAGAGAAAAATGAGTTTTCGCAGAGTTATTATAAGTTCTCGATTGACTCTGCGCAGTCTGCCTTTCTCTTGTTCTCTGCGGTTAAAAATTATTCATATAGCAATTTACCACTTCTCAAACCCCAGCTTCTTCAATCCTCCCTGTACTTCAGGGCAACTCATGAACAATTTCCACAGCAAACCGCTGCGGTAATTTTCTATCATCACAATGATCGGGCCCTGATCAATAGCAAGATAACTTTTTGCCTGCCAATTTTTCGTTTCGTTGAACGCATCTACAAATCCATATTCGCCCCAGATCTTTGGCCCCAGGTCATAATAAAAGTGTCGTAATGCCTGCATACTGTATTCCGGCGTATAGGGAAATGCACTCAGCGCTGCTGTGGGAGAAATGGTTCCATGATCATTGGTTGGAGAGTGGGCATCGTAGCCATTCACGGCATCGCTGGCAGTAAGCCCCCAGCAATCAGGACCATAGCCTTTGAACTTTCCGGGATTACGCACACAATGCTCGCGGTTAATGAGGGTGTGATTTCTATTTTGCTCCCAGTATGACGCATACCTGTCTTTCAGGTTGCGGGGATCGAGTCCTAAGAAAGAATAATGGGAGAAGAATAAGGGACCGCCATAATCAAACCCCAGCGGCAATTTGATTCCATAAAACTCTTTGCCGTTCTTAAAGAAATTACTCTCCGCCCAACCGCGGTGATATACTGCAGGCGAAACAGGATAACGTTCTCCACTAGCCGCCAGTACATACATGATCAAACACTCATTAAAACCACGAACCGGAAAATTCATAGCCCAGCCATTATTAGGGCTCCAGTGCCAGTACAATACCTCCTGACCGCCATTGGTAAACCAGTTCCATTCTATTTCGCCCCAAATCCAGCCAATACGATTGCGCAATTCATTTTCTACAGGATTATTGGCATTGAAATACTGACGCACACAAAGCAATCCCTGAAACAAATAAGAAGATTCTACCAGATCAGCCCCATCATCTTTACGACTGAATGGAATGGTTTTACCGGTAGCTCCATTCAGCCAATGCGGAAACACGCCGTGATAAGAATCGGCTTTCAATAAAAAGTTCACCATTTTTAAAAGAAAGCGGGCGGCTGTATCACGACCGATCCATTTACGGTCCGTTGCCACGATCACACTCATCACCCCGAATCCGGTACCCCCTGTGGTCACCACTTCGTTCCCGTATCCATACGCTTCATTGCTTCTTTCCCGGCTCATGCCGCTGACAGGATGCGCAAAGTCCCAGAAATATTTAAAGGTCTGTTTCTGGACCAGATCCAGCAGGGCCGAATCAGATAACTGCCCCTTAGGCGTGGATTGACCGAAACCAATGGCAACAGAAAAAGAAAATAAAAGGAGCAGTGCTGTTCTTTTCATATAAAATGCAGTCGTTTATTTATCAGAGATAGGGAGCCGAAAAACCAAGGTTTCGCATGCCGGTTTTCACTTCAGGGCTCGAGGTGAATAAATTCCAGATCAAACCAGATCGGTAATTTTCAATCATCACGATAATGGGGCCCTGATCGATGGCCAGAAAACTATTGGCGTACCAGGTACTATGCAAACTGAAAGCATCCACAAAACCATACTGCTTCCAGAGTTTATCGCCCATAGTATAATAAAAGAATTTGAGGGCCTGCATCGATTCAGCAGGGGTATAAGGAAAAGAAGATAAAGCCGCCGTTGGGGCGATGACCCCTACATCGTTCGTTGGAGAACTGGCCGTATAGCCATTGGGTATATCGCTGGCGGTTAATCCCCAGCAGGAGGCACTGTATCCATAATATCCACGTGGGTTGGCCTTGCAGTGTTCGTAATTGATACGGGAATGATTCACTACCTGCGTTTGGTAATTCGCATATGGATCACTGAGTCCATTTGGATTGATGCCCAGGAATGAATAATGCGTAAAGAACAAGGGACCTCCGTATGCTTCGCCGAGTGGCAAACGGATGCCAAAATAACTGTTCACATTCTGCATGGCACCATTACGGGCAAAACCGTTGGTATAAACCGATTGTGGAATAGAATAATTTTTTGACGTAGCCGCCATCACATAAGTGATCAAGCATTCGTTCCAGCCACGTATGGGCATGTTCATATCCCACCCATAGTTCGGACTCCAATGCCAGTACAAAACATTCTCATTGGCCTTACGGAACCAATTCCACTCCACCCTGTCGAGTATCGTATTAATATCGTTACGCAGATTGGTTTCTGCCGCATCGGCGCCATCAAAATACTGGCGGGCTGTAATGAGGCCGGCTGCGAGAAAAGAGGTTTCCACCAGATCGGCTCCATTATCTTTTGTGCTGAAAGGAACAACCACACCGGTGGTGCCATTGAGCCAATGTGGAAATGCACCATGAAATGTTTGCGCCGTATTCTTTAAAAAGGCCGTAATGGTTTGCATCCGCGTTAATCCCTGCGACCGGGTAATAAAGTTCCGATGGATACCCGTTACCAGTGCCATGATGCCAAAACCGGAACCACCGCTGGTAACGGTTTCACCCGAGGTGTTACGCTCGCGCGCTAACCCAGATACCGGATGACCGAAATCCCAGAAATATTTAAAGGTCTGTTGCTGTACTTTATCGAGCAACTGATCATCGGTAAGAGTGGGAAATTTAGCCGTGCTGTCAATCTTTGTTAAAATACTGAAGGCCGTTGTGCCGGTAAACTTTCCTCCTTCCGCCGACCGTAAGGCATCGGAAACATTAACGGCAAAACGGTTCGCATGTCCCAGTGCGGTAGCAGGGCGTAATACCACCACACTATCAGACTTCTCATAACTGGTATTATAGGGTACGTCTAATCCTTCCGTATTATTGAAGATTGTTACAGAAGAAGCTACTGTAGCCCTATCGATCTTTGCCCTGAAATATAAACGTATAACCGGATTGAATCCTACCTCCATATTCAGATCCAGATTTAGTTTATCATCCACACTCCATCCCGATGAAGGAAAATTTGCCGGAGGAGGGGGTGGCGTTGGCGTGGAAGATCCCGATTTGCTACAGGAAAGAATCAGGAGCAGTCCTGAAAGAACCGCTCCTGTTATAAGAACCATTGTATAACGACGACTATTGATCATTCATCAAAAAACTAAAGTGGCAATAGAATGTGGTTTAGCTTTTACTTCGGCCGCTTTCCCATTGATCCAAAGGAAATAAGGCGTTTCGGTATTCCCCTGATTCATGACGATCACAACATTGGTACCATCAGGATTCTGGAAAGCTGTAGTCAACAGTTGACTGCGGCTGGCAGCACTACTGATACGGCGTGCACCGGGCTTTATATACTTGGAGAAATGTCCGATATAGTAGTAGGCATTGGTATAGATCAGTTGACCGGTCTTGGTATCCCCGTGAACCGGAGCAAAGCAAAAATTCTGCACGTGGTTCGGGCCGCCCGTTTCATCCAGAATAATATTCCAATCTGTAAAACCTACCATACCATTATTAAAATCATTGATCATGCTGCGGCCATATTCTTCTCCTAATACCCAGGCTTTGTAGCGGGTGGCATTAAAACTCTCGGCACAGCCTTCAGTAAAGAAGATCTTTTTGTCGGGATAGGCTTCGTGAACACGCTTGATGTTTTCATACATCGGCTGACCACCACTCCAGTCCTCATACCAATGGAAACCAATTCCCCATGCATATTTAGCGGCCTCCGGGTCATCAAAATAAGTCTGAGCACGCTGATATATAAGGTCGCGGTTATGATCCCACACAATGATCTTTTTCTCTTTTAATCCTTCTCTTTCCATGGTGGGTCCGAGATGTTTCTTCAGAAAATCCCTTTCTTCTTCAGCGGTATAAATGCAGCTTTCCCAGCGTTGTGTAGCCATGGGTTCGTTCTGTACTGAAATGCCCCACATCGGTATGCCTTCTTTTTCATACTCTTTGATGAACCTGGTATAATACATGGCCCATGCATCATAATATTCCGGCTTCAACTTTCCACCATGCAGCATATCGTTATTGGTCTTCATCCAACCCGGAGGACTCCAGGGGCTGGCAAACATGGTTAAGGATCCACCCGCCGCTTTGATCGATTCCTTTATGAAGGGGATCTTATACTTACGATCGGGTTGAATATTGAACGACTTCAATTCCTTATCGTTACTGTCTACATACGTATAACTTCCACTACTAAAATCACAGCTATTGATATTGGTACGACCCACTGTATAGCCGATTCCCTTTTCTTTATCAAAGAAGGCGGTCATCACCTCTTGCTGCTTGTCTTTAGGCAGTTTGTAAAATGTTTCCGCTGAAGCATCAGTCAGGGCCGCTCCGATACCAAAAAACTCCTGATACTTTTTGGAAGGATCTACAAACACACAGATCTGTGTTTCCACGGGTTGTCCCATCTGGGTAAATCCGAGGGTATCTGTCGGAGTTAATCGAAGATCCGTACTGTCGGCTGTAGTAATGACTACTACCTGTTTAGGATCTGCTGCAGACCTGGTGTCGGTAGCCGGTTTTGTCTCTTCATGAGGAGCACAGGAATATACCGATACAGCGAAAATTAAATACGCGAACCGTTTCATAAGCGATCATTTAAATTATTACCAAACATAGGTAGTTACTGAATTCGCTTCCTGCGTGGTGTTCAGTAACTGGCCTTTATACTTAATGTTGAATTTTAATGGAGCATTGCTTTCGTTCAGTACCAGCATAACTTTTTTACCCGATGGGGTTACAAAAGCCACATTCGGATAGGTGCTTGATACGGTAGATTTGATCCGCACAGATCCCGGAGGCACAAACTTGGATATCTGACCAATAATATAATACGCCACATTTTTATTGGAGATGGACGCATTAATGGTAAACGCCCCTTTACATTCGGTACAGCCGCCTGGGGTATGCGGACCGTAATTAGGATCGTTGGCCAGATTCCATTCCAGGGCAATACGACTCCAGTTATTCATGGATCCGATCACCACGTTCTTGATATGCCATTTTAAATCACCATCAAAAGAGCCATTCTTGCCGGTCCATTGCTCCGTGAAATATAAATTTTTATCCGGATGCGCCGCCTGTACACCAGAAAGGGCTGTGATATCTCCTGCATATAAATGGAAGGCCGCGCCATCAATAAAGGCTTTGGCAGCCGCATCGTTCATTATGGTAATGGGATAATTCGGATTATCACAGTTATGATCCCACACGATAATTTTAGTATTGATCCCGGCAGCTTTAAAGGCTGGTCCCAGATGATTTTTTACAAAATCGGCTTGTTGTGGTGCCGACATTACCATACTGGGGTTATTACCACCATGCTGGGGTTCATTTTGAATCGTTACAGCATCAATGATAAGACCATGACCCGCCATGGCCTTGATATATTTCACAAAGTATTGCGCATATACGCTATAGTAAGCCGGCAGCAGACTACCACCAACCGAATTGCCATTATCCTTCATCCAGGTAGGTGGACTCCAGGGAGAACCCATCAGTTTGATCTTTGGATTGATCGCCATGATTTCTTTTAACAAGGGGATCAGATACTGTGTGTCTTGCGATAAATTAAAATTCGCTAACGCAGGGTCGGTTTGACCGGCCGGCATATCGTTATAGCTGAACACTGAAGCACTAAGATCGGAAGCACCGATACTCAAGCGCAGATAACTCACACCTATAGATCCATCGCCCGACCCAAATATCTCATTTAATATCCCGGCTTTGGAAGAAGCGTCCATTTTGCCGATCAATTGGGCACTGCCACCGGTAAGTGTAAAACCAAATCCGTCTACTGATTGATATTGGGTAGCACTATCCACTTCAATAGTGGGATCCGTATTTGTCGTTGTAGTAAAAGAAAGAGCCGTTGACTTTTTCTGTAACAACATTGACTGGTCGGCAGTAGTGACCCATGCAGCAGCGGGTGTAGCAGGTGTTTCGGTTCCGCCACTACCCTTCTTTCCACATACGCCACTCATCAGTGACACAGCTAAAAGTGATAATACGATTGCATTTCTTTTCATACGATTCGATTTGCCACTGTTCATATGGTTTTTTATTATTTGATATACGGTTGATAAAATTTAAGCGGTTCGTTATTACCTGCGATCACCAGAATTTTCTTTCCAGCCGCTGCACGTACCCACTTTACATCGCGGACTTCTCCTGTATAGGAAGGAATATTTCCGCCCAGTGTAAAACGGTCTGATTTATTGTACTGGAATTGTGTTGGCATCAAGGCATCATAACGACCTTCATAAGGCAATACGCCATAAAAATTACCGGCAGCCATATATCGGTTCTCTACATTGGCAAATGCCATAACGGGAGCCATTTGTAATTCATCGGGCAGATCGATTCTTTTGAAACTGCCTTTTCCGTCGTTGATAAAGGCACTGGAGGTCAGTACTTCTGCTTTTAACTCAGCATACTCATTAAACAGGTCGTTGAACATGAATTGTACCGTTTCTCCTGCCACATCGCTGTACTTCAGATAGGCTTTTTTCAATACAGGAATAGTACGCTCCAGTTCATCCTTTGCGAGAAATGTATATTCTTTCCCCTTAATAGTGTAGCACATGATCTGCTCAATAGAGCCATTGCGGTCAAAGTCTTTAACATATAGTTTTAGGGGACCCTCTTTTCCGGCATAAAGTTTACTGTTCTTGCCCCAGTTGCCGGCCAGCAGGTCGATGTTTCCATCGCCGTTAATATCTGTTGCCAGTAACGATTGCCAGAGACCCGTTGAAGCGGGGATCTCCGATGGTTGAAAACTCCCTTTATTATTGAGGAAGATCTTCATGCCCATCCATTCTCCCGTTACGATCAAATCGGGCCAGGTATCGTTATTTACATCAGCAAATTCCGCATCGGTAACCATTCCCAGCTTTTGCAGAAAAATGGTTTGTGCTGTCGCTACATCGAATTCGGCATTGCCTTTATTGATGTAGAGATAAGAGGTCATGGGAGTTCCATAAGCTGTGGCATGAGCCAGATTGCCGATAAAGAAATCATTATCGCCATCTTTATCAATATCAGCCACAGCCACACAGGATTTACTTTCATATTCAATCGGGAAAGCCAGTTCCTTCAGGGTAAAATGTCCTTTACCATCATTCATGTAAAGTCTGTCGGCTCCCTGACGGCCCTTTTCCAGTGTTTCATTACCTCCACTTATAACGAGCAGATCAAGATGCTTATCGCCATTGGCATCAAAGAAAACCGCATCCACTTCTTCACTGATTACACTTTCACTAAAGGCTGCAGTATCTGAAACCTTGAATAAGCCGCCCGCTTGTTGAATCAATAAAACCCCCGTCTGCCCTCGGGAACCACAGGCGTAAATATCATCAAGCCCATCTTCGTTTACATCACCTACGGCAAGTTTAGGGCCGCGGGTAGATAATGCATGCGGTATGAGATACTGAATATTAAAGTCTTTAATGTCATTCTCCACATGGCGCCAGGGCGCAGACAAATTATTCGTCATTTCTGTGAAGTAGGTCGCCGGTGGGAAATATTGATTGTACTCAAACTGTCCGGATGCATTTTTATGATCGGCCAACAGGGGTTTACCGGGAGCAGGATTTTTGATTACCTGAAATGATTGATCAGGCCAAACAATCAGTAAGCTGTCCACATTACTGGCGGTATCCACACCAAAATGGAGGCGTGTTTCTGTAGAGGATTGAAATCCTCTTGTGGTCATGAGTTGTTGATACTGGAAAGACTTCTTTCCGGAAGCATCGTGTTGAAACAAATAGGCTTTTGCACCAATGCCAAATGGGTTCATGCCTTCACTATGGAAGGAAAGCGTAACATGCTTCCCCGGCTTACTGTTATTACGCAGGATCAGAGCCGGTTTATTCAAACAATTGATCACCATATCCAGATCACCATCATTATCCAGATCGGCATAGGAAGATCCATTGAAATAACCTTTCATTTTACCTGTACCCCATTGGTCACTCACATCTGCAAACCCCAATTCACCATTTCCTTTGTAGAAATAAGGGTGTGAAGCGCCATCGGGCATCTTTTCAATAGCTTCTTTATCAAATGCGTCCGTTTTATCAATATCCATTTTGGCTACCAGATCCGAAACAAATTTCACATAATCCAGGTCTACAGGTCGTTTCACGATACCACTGGATATAAACAGATCTTTCTTCCCATCATTATCAAAATCGGCAAATAGGGGGCTCCAACTCCAGTCGGTAGCACTCACACCACTTTGTAAAGACGTTTCGCTATAACTAATACCGTTTCCATTATTACGTTGCAGGGAATTTTTCGAATACTGATGCTGGTAACCATGGCTGAGCAGTTTGAAATTATAGGTATCCATATGTTCATCGCTGCCATAGGTTTTTAAAACCTTTTCATCGGGCGGGAGCATGTCAACGGTTACCACATCTATTTGTCCATCGTTATTATAGTCGGCTGCATCATTCCCCATGCTAAAGCGGCTGTAATGACGAAAATGTTTTTGTCCGCTTTCGGTGAACGTGCCGTTCTTATTATTGAGGTAGTAATAATCATTTTCATGGAAGTCGTTCCCGATATAAATATCTTCCCAACCATCATTATCAAAATCAGCAATAGCGATACCCAGTCCATAACCGAGGGAGCTCTGATAGAGGCCGGCCTGTGCTGAAACATCGGTAAAACGTTTGGTGGTACTCAGGTCATTGCGCATGAGGCGATCGCCGCCGAGAGGATCGTATTTACGACGCGCCATGGTATCCGCAATATTGGAATTGGGTTTTTGGGAGTGATTCAGCAAATAACAATCAAGATCGCCATCATGATCATAATCAAAGAAAGCAGCCTGAGTTCCGTAACCGGAAAAATCGAGTCCGTATTGCGCTGATTGCTCGGCAAAACGGCCTTTGCCGTCATTGATAAAAAGTTCGTTATGGCCTTTCAGATTATGGTGCTGACTGGAGGCGGTGACATAAATATCAAGGTATCCATCACCGTTAACATCGGCCATTGTAACGCCGGAGCACCAATCGGCGGTACCGGCAACACCAGCAGTGGTTGTTACATCTTCAAATTTCAAATCACCTTTGTTCAGATAGAGTTTATTATTCCCTTTGCTATTAGCCGTGAAGTAGATATCGGGCAACCCATCATTGTTTATATCGCCGATAGCCACACCGCCACCATTGTAGTAATAGAGATAATAGAGAATATTAAAAAGTTCTTTGTCTTCTACCTTGTTTTCAAAATTAACATTGGTAGTGGTTGCGCTTACAGGTGTGAAAAGTCCGTCATTTTCTTTACAGGAAACGATCGTCGAAAATATAAAAGAGTACAGGAGCAAATTCCTGAATCGAGTAGAGATCATATGGAAGCAATTACGGGTTAATTCTACCGCACAAAGGTAAATCAACAGGGGACAAGAAGAGAAAAAGGGCTGCAAAATAATGCAGCCCTTTTCCAATGTAATAGCACAGAAATATATTCGCTATTATTTTTTGCCTGAATAGAGCGCAGCAACTTCAGCAGCAGTCAGTGCTTTATTGTAAAGTCTGAACTGATCGAGTGAACCGGTATAAGACTTGATCCAGTCGTCACCAGGTCCTTCTGCAGCGCCGTGTTTATTCCATCCGCCGAGGATGAGCTTATGAGATGTTTTCAGATCGAGCGGACCTCTTGGGTTTGCGCCGTTCTTCACATCAGAAGCAGAAGCCGGTACACCTGTAACTTCTGCACCATCAAAATAATACTTCATTTTAGAAGTAGCCTGATCGTACACGAAGGCGATATGGTGCCAGTTGCCATCCAATAATGGCTTTTGGAATTTGTTACCATCGGGGAATTCCAGCCACTGATCCATCAGTCCCAGTTTCAGGGTAGTGGCAGTGGGGCTACCATGTTCCAGCAGGAGGAAGATAGCACTGTGGTGCCAGCCGTATTTATCATCTACCAGAGAGAATACGAATTCGGTACGACCGGCATCGGTATTCTTCATCCAGAAGGCAATTGATAAGCTGGTGGCGCTTTTGAAATCATTGGCATTTGCGTAGGTGAGCGATTTACCATCGGCACCTTTCACGGCTTTACCGCTGATACCATCCACGGAAGCGAGCGGGTTGGTAGCGGCAAAGTTCGCCCGGATGCTATCTACCGCATTCATCAAAACGTTACTGCTTGTACCGTCGAAGGCAGCATAGAATTTCAATGGACCACCTGGAGGATTCGCATCCTGCAGATAATCGCCTAAGGCGGGTCGTTGCATTTTTTGGCAAGAACCCAACACCAGCAACACGCCTGCTGCCAATGCTGTAAATCTGAAGCTGTTCAATTTTATCATTGTCATGATTTTTCTATGATTAAGCAATTGGTTAGTTATTACCAGCAAGGGTTTTGAACCAGGATACCACCGGCAAAGTCGATCGCTGATTGTGGCAGCGGATAATACTTATGACAAGGCGTATAACCTGAAGCACCCAAAACAGTTTCCGCATCATTCCAACGTACGAGATCAAAGAAACGCTCGCCTTCCATCGCCAGCTCCATCATACGCTCTTTCTTGATATCGGCACGAAGCTGTGCCTGGGTTGTAAATGTTTTAGCAGCTAAACCGGCACGTGAACGCACCTGATTCAACCAGGCCAATGCATTTGCCTGATTACCGGCACCACCCAACTCGTTAGCAGCTTCAGCAGCCATTAACAATACGTCGGCATAACGCAGCAGAATGTGGTTGATCCACTTATTCTGACGGCTACCGGTGAAGGTTTGCATGCTTGGTTCGGGATACACTTTCTTGTTCCAGAATAAACGGGGAACGGTTGGATAAGCCGGTACGGTTTTACCATAGCCATCATCCTGACCGGAGAAAAGGATGGTGGCATCTTTTCTCTTGTCGCCTGATTCGTAAGCATCAACCAGTGTTTGCGTAGGAGCATTCCAACCCCAACCCAGATCCCAGTCGCCGGAACCACGAACACCTTGTTCAACACCCCACTCATAGCTGTTATCAGGTGTACCATTGGCACCGAGATCGGCCTGAACTTCGAACAGGGATTCCTGTGAGTTCTCACCGGCTACTTTGAACAGGGTGGAATAGTTTGGTAACAAACCATACTTACCAGAACCGATCACCTGATTCAACAAGGCCAGGGCGCCGGCATAGTCATTACGATACAACTTCGCTTTTGCTAATAAACCCATCGCTGTATACTTGGTTAAACGACCGGGGAAACGGCTGTTTCCGGAGGCGTTGTTCCAATCGGCAGGTAAATTAGCGATACCATCAGCGAGGTCAGCATCAATCAGCGCGTAGATAGCGGCTACAGTTGCTTTAGGCTTTTTGGCATCATTAGGGTTATAGATACGCGTGTCGATCTTGGGAACTTCTCCGAATACACGTACCAGGTTGAAATAGGTAAGTGCGCGGAAGAACTTCGCCTCTGCGATATTCGTGATCGATGCGGCATCGGTCAACTTCAGTGAGTCGGCCAATTGCAACACCGTGTTTGCTTTAGCGATCATATTATAGTTCTGATCCCAATAGATAGAAGCAGACCAGTGTGCTTTTTGATACTGGAACTGGTCGTATACTACGCCCCAGTCAGCACCATCCGCATCACTACTTCCTTTCATGGCATCATCACCACGGAAAGAGTGCAGTCCGAACCAGGGAATACTGTTGAATCCATGGTATGAACCATTTCTATCAAGGAAAGAACCATACAATCCAAAAACCTGTCCTTCCAATCCACCCTGATTCAGATCGTCGAGGGAGGCGGACAATGGTTTTCTGTCGAGAAATTTCTGACAGCTTCCAAATACCCCTAAGAGCGGGATACAAAGAGCGATAAACAGATACTTATTCATTTTATTCATAGCCAATGTATTTATGGATATAATTAGAAGTTTACGTTAATGCCTCCGGAAATGATACGTGGCAATGGATCATTACCTGTATCAACACCAAATGAAGTGGGTGAACCACCAAATTCAGGAGAGTATCCGGAGTTGTTCTTCCATGTTTTCAGGTTCTGAATATTCAGGAATACACGGATGCTCTTTACGAAAGTACCTTTCAGCATTTCATTATTTACGTTATAACCTACCTGAAGGTTGCGGATACGGATATAACTTCCGTCTTCGATACCATAGGTTGAAGGCAAACGGTTCGTGGTGTGGTTATCGCCGAGGATCGGATCCCAGTTAGATGTTCCCTCACCATTCCAGCGATTCATTTTGAAAGCCGGATAGTTGAACTTGGTATAAGGAAGCTCTGAGCTACCCCAGTAACGATACACTTCATTTCCGTAAACACCCTGAAGATCTACACCAAAATCGAGGTTCTTGTAACGTAAGGTTACATTACCACCATAAGTGAAATCAGGAGTAGGGTTACCGATCATGGTACGGTCGTCGGGTGTAATTACACCATCACCGTTCACATCTTCGTAACGGAGATCACCAGGACCATAAGAGTTACCCAGACTCATTACAGGATATTTCAGTTTCTCGGCATAAGACTGATAGATACCAGCTACTTTATATCCGTAGAAATAACCGATGGGGTATCCGGCTTCAGTCATAGAAGGATACTGCTCATCAGGAGTAGATCTGTAAGGAGACTCCAGGAACTTATTATTATAGGTAGTCAGGTTACCAGAAACTGTCAGGGTGAGATCTTTCGCCAACGGCTGTGTATAGCTCAATGACATTTCGATACCCTTGTTACGCATGTTACCGATATTGGTAAGTGTTTGGTTACCTACGCCGGTATTGATCAAGGCCAACAGGTCTTTGGTTGTTTTTGTATAGTAAGCGAACTCACCATGCAATCTTCTGCCCAAGGCGTCGAATTCAAATCCGATCTCTTTACTGTCCACTGTTTCCCAATGGAGGTTTGGATCAGCGAGGTAATTCTCACGATATACCGGAACGATGATGTTTCCGAATACTGCAGTTGCTGCTGATGACAGGGCAGGATACGCAGGATAATCAAATCCATAAGTATTCTGCACACCCAGTACACCCCAGCTGGCTTTCAGCTTGAAGTAATCGAAGATCTTCTGATTGTCGAAGAAGTTTTCTTTACTTACATCCCAGGCAGCACCTACTGAGTAGAAATTCTGACCCTGGTTGCCATAATCCTGGCGCCATGCAGAAGAAAGGTCACGACGGAATGAAGCATTCAGCATGAACTTACCCTGATAGTTATACAGCAAACGGAAGAGGCTGGAAACAGTTGCTTTTTCCCACTGACCTGAAGAAGATACGCGGGTAGAAGCATCACCGAAACCATTATCAATATACCAGAAACGCTTGTTGTTAGGGATCGGGTTACCGGTAAGCGATTGCTTCACGGAACCGTACAAACCACGGAACTCATTATAATAGGTAGTGAAACCACCCATTACAGTAATACCATGATCGCCCAGATTCTGTTTGAACGTGAGGATATGGTCTTGCTGGAATTTGCTCCAACGCTGATTGCTCTGACTTACAGCCGTTCTGCGATACGCGTTATGAACAAATACAGAATTGGTGATGGGATCGTAGAGGCTGTCGATCGGCGTATAGTTACGGCTGTCTACATTCGACATATCCGCATAGAAAGTAGAACGCAGGTTCAGTTGCTTGAAGATGTTTACATCAGCATACACACTGGCCACCATTCTGTTTTCATAATTCAACTCTTTATCCCAAAGATCATTCAACTCCATAGCCGGGTTGATCATCTGACCACTTTGGATAGCGAGGTTGTAATATGCTCCTTTCGCTTCATTATATACAGGAGTGATCGGCAATACCCGAC
This sequence comes from uncultured Chitinophagaceae bacterium, assembly GCA_964555605.1. Taxonomy (GTDB): domain Bacteria; phylum Bacteroidota; class Bacteroidia; order Chitinophagales; family Chitinophagaceae; genus Endoryza. Next base: position 66,440 of record CAZKSY010000011.1, read on the forward strand.
GGGCCTGGAAGAGAAGATCTCTGGCGCGGCCGAAAGGATTACGCTGACGGATACCATTCAGGGTAAAACCAATTTTGATCGCTTTATTCAGTTTGAATTCGTCGTTGATATTAAAGGTGATCTTCTGTAATTTTTCATTCTTGATCACACCTTCTTCATTGGTATAACCAATGCCCATGTAGAATTTATTTCTTTCAGAAGCACCGGCTACACTCAGGTTGGTGGTGCTTACTTTGGCTGTTCTTGTCAAAGCATCTACCCAGTCTGTATTACCAGTCCAGGGGGTGAAGTCGAAAAGATCAGAACCGGTAATACCCAGATTCGCCTGCTCTTCTTCGAACAGGGTGCGGAAATCTGTTGCATTTACCATGGCAATTTTGTCTACCAGTTTCTTGGTTCCGAAAGTCGTATTCAGGTTCACGAGGATCTGGCCGGCTTTTGCCTTTTTAGTAGTGATGGCGATTACACCATTGGCACCACGCACACCGAAGATGGCGAGAGAAGAAGGATCTTTCAGGATCTCGATGCTCTCGATATCGTTGGGGTTAAGGAAGTTGATGTTATCGTTGAAGATACCATCTACCAGATATAAAGGTTTTACACCAGAAGGAGAAAGTGAGTTTGTACCACGGATACGAATATCGGGCTCCTGACCGGGTGTACCGGAGTTCACCACACTCAAACCGGCTACTTTACCTTGTAAAGAAGCTACAGGGTTGAGGTTGGGTTTATCAGCGATCTCTTTACCGGCAATCTTAGCGATGGATCCGGTAAGATCTCTTTTGGAGGCGGTACCATAACCGATCACTACCACTTCATCCAGTTTCTTCTGGGAGAGGGTCATTTTTACGTTGAAAACGGTTTGCTTGTTAACGGCCACTTCCTGTGACTCATAACCAATGGCAGAGATCACGAGGGTAGCATTATCAGGAGCCACCAGAGTGAAATTACCGTTGTTATCTGTTACAGTACCCCGAGAGGTACCTTTTACCGTAATGGAAACACCGCTGAGCGCTTCACCGGCTTCGCCGGTTACACGACCTGTGATCTTATTGTCCTGAGGAATTTCAAGATTCTCGGAACGAATAGCGATCAGGTTGTTTTCCAGTCTTTTGTAAGAAAGTGTAGTCCCATTAAACAAAGAAGCGAGCACCTCTGTTATATCGGCATTAGAGAACGAAAAGTTCACTTTTGTTTGAAGATCCTTGAGGCGGCTATTGTACAGAAAACGGAAATTACCCTGCTTTTCGATGTTGTTCAGCACTTTGCTGATCTCCACGTCCTGAGCATTCAGTGTTACCGTTTGTCCGTTAAGATTGGCCCACGATTGTAGCACGCAAAAAACCGTGAGTACCAAAGTTAATTTCATAATCAAAAGCGGCTTTTTCAGGGCTTGCCCGGCCCCTGCAATCGATACATAATTATTCATATTTTTATCATTAAGGGTTAACATGAGGAAACCGACTCATTCATTATCAGGTTTCCGAATTGCCTTTATACGGGGAATGCGCCAACATTTCCCGTTTTTTTTTATGATAAACTATGAAGTGTTAAGGTGTTTGGTCATACGCAGTCGTTTGTTTTAATATGGGTTTTCAAAAAATGGTTACATTTTTACCTTCGATCTCATAACGGAAACGGTTGGTGTATTGCAACGCTTCCATGGCCTGGGGCAGTGACTCATTAATAAAGGAACCTTTCAGCCGGATGTCTTCGAGTTGCTTGTTCCGGAACTCAAACTTCACATCATACCAGCGTTCCATTTTGCGCGCCACTTCTGAAAAGGTTTCATCTTCAAAAGAGAGCTTATTAAAGGCCCATGCCGTTTCAACTGAAATCGAATCGTTTTCTTTATAGGTCAGTTTACGAATGGCAATAATGGGTTCAATTACCTGCTGTGGTTTGCGGGCGGCTTTGGGTTTGATCTCCTCTTCTTCATTCAGTACTACGATCTTTTCATTGGGCTTCAGGATGTACTTCTCATTGGGTCTTTTCCGTACCACTACTTCCACACTACCATGGATCAAACTGGTTTCAGTGGTTTT
>CAZKSY010000011.1:68584-69870 GCA_964555605.1 uncultured Chitinophagaceae bacterium
TATTTCGTAGAAACCTCGCTGATGGGTGTTTTGTGCTCTGGTTTATGAGCCAAAACCGTGTTGCCGAAAAAGCGATCAGACCATAGCCATGTTGCTGAAAGCAATAATATAAAAACAGCGGCAGCGGCAACCAGCCATTTTTTTCTAAGAAATACAACCCTGGGTGCAGTAGGCACCGATTCGTACGTAATGGTTGCTTCTGCCGGCTGTATCTGGAGACCTGCGTCCTTCATCCGGTTCAGATGACGGAGGTAGGCTTCTTCAGTAATACTTTGATTATCAGTAGCTTTTTGGGTAGGGCGCCATAAATCAGTGATCGTTTGCATGGCGAAATGCGACTGCGGATTATGCTTCTGCAGCTCCTGGAGTTCCAGAAGCTCCAGATCAGATGCCTCCCCGGCGATCTTGCGAGCCATTAATTCCCAAATACGGTCGTTATGCATAAATGAAATAGCAGTCTAGGCTCTAAAGACCCCAAAAACCTTAAAACTCCCCAAAGGGATTTAACATTTTTTTTAAAAAAGCTGTTTAATTATTACTGATCAGTCGGTGCAGGTCGAAATTGATGGCTTTGCTGATCTTTTTTAAAGCTATAGTAAGCTGATTATCAACTGTTTTTACGGAAATATTCAGAATTTCAGCTACTTCTTTATATTTCAGGTGATCTTCCCGGATCAATTTGAAAATAATGCGGCAGCGGGGGGGTAATTCGTTGATGGCTTCCTCAATTTTCCGTAGCATTTCCGCTGTAAGCACCAGTTCCTCCGGGGTCCAATGAAAGGATCGTAACTCAATTTCCAGCTCATCAATACTGATGGCGGTCTGTTTTTTCTCCCGGAGCAGGTATTTCAGGGCGGTATTCTTGATCGCTATATATAAATATACCCGCAGGTTGAGGATGGATTCCAGTTCGGTACGTTTCTCCCATATCTTTATAAAAACATCGGAAACGATTTCCTCCGACGACTCATGGTTACGGATAAAGGAAAAGGCGAACTGGCGCAGCGGTTTATAAAAAGCCATAAACAGCTCTTTATAAGCGGCTTCATCGTCATAAACGGCAATGCGACGTTGTAATTCCTGTATTTGAGACGCAGAAAGCATTCGTTGATACTATATAGAGCCTGTTAAAACCAAAGTAGCTGCGTTGAAAGTAAGGTAAATTCTGTTATTCAGATTTTTATTATTGTAACGCTGTTTTTGGCTACTTTTGCGAACCGATTTTGGAGGGGGTGAGAGGTGAGAGGTGAGAGGTGAGAGGTGAGAGGTGAGAGGTGAGAGGTGAG
>CAZKSY010000012.1:0-54906 GCA_964555605.1 uncultured Chitinophagaceae bacterium
TTTTCTACGTAAATTAGAAGTACTGAACCAACTTCATTTCCATGAAAAAAATCCTTCTCCTCCTTTTACTGCCTTTCGGCTTCAGTACCGTACAAGCACAAACCTACCCGCCCACTCCCGATAAAATTTACGGGATGCTGTTTCATGATGTACAGATGCAGCGGATCTTCCCCGATGGGAAAACCTTTGTGGATTGTATTCCTAAAAGAGATCCCAAAGACATTATGTATGATTACGGTTTAATGAAAGGCCCAAAATTTAATCTCAAAAAATTCATCACAGATAATTTCGACCTGCCGGTAACCCCGCAATTAAATTATGTTACCCAGGAAAAAGATGTACTGCAACATATCCGTAATTTATGGGGCACATTAAAACGGGAACCGGATACAGAGAACAACAATATTGTTACCAACCGCTCCTCACTTCTCCCCCTACCCCATTCGTATATTGTTCCGGGTGGTCGCTTCCGTGAAGTGTATTACTGGGACTCCTATTTCACCATGCTGGGGCTGCGCGAAAGCGGTGAAACAGAAACCATCGATCATATGGTTTCCAATTTTGCCTATCTGATCGAAACCTATGGGCATATCCCCAATGGAAACCGAAGCTATTACCTGAGCCGTTCTCAACCACCCTTCTTTGCTCTCATGGTGGAACTGCTGGCAGAAATTAAAGGCGATTCCATATTTCCCCACTTTTTACCGGCACTGGAAAAAGAATATGCGTTCTGGATGGATGGCAGCAACAATATAAAACCCGGTCAATCCTATCGTCGAGTGGTGTATATGCCCGATGGTTCTATCCTGAACCGTTATTGGGATGATAGTAATACGCCCCGTCAGGAAAGCTACCGGGAAGATATAGAAACCGCTGAAAGATCAGGTCGCCCCAAAACTGAAGTTTACCGACACCTGCGTGCAGGTGCAGAAAGCGGTATTGATTTCAGCACCCGATGGTTCAGGGATGGAAAAAATATTACTACTATTCAAACCACCGATATGGTGGCCGTAGATCTGAATAGCCTGCTCTATAAATTGGAACGGGTGATCGCCCGCGCCTATATCATAAAAGGTCAGGAAGAAACCGCTTCCTCTTTTCTCAAAAAGGCGCAGCTAAGAAAAGCTGCCATCGACCGCTACTGCTGGAACCGCCACCTCCGGTTTTATACCGATTATAATTTCAAGACCAAAAAACAATCCTCCGTGATCACTCCGGCAGGTATGTATCCCTTCTGTGTGTTTCAGGGCTCGCTCGATTATTTAAGTTTATTGGCCAGACAGGCCGCCGAACAGGTACGCAGCCAATTATTACAGCCCGGTGGCATTCTCACCACAGCCAATAACAGCGGCCAGCAATGGGACGCCCCTAACGGTTGGGCACCCCTGCAATGGATGACCATCTGGGGACTGGATCGTTGCGGGCAACGGGAACTGGCGCGCGATATCGGTAAAAGATGGATCAAGCTGAATGTAGCCGTTTACAAAAGAACCGGTCGCCTCATGGAAAAATATAATGTCATGGACCTGCAACTGGAAGCCGGTGGTGGCGAATATCCCTCGCAGGATGGCTTTGGCTGGACCAATGGAGTGCTGCTGGCATTAGTGAAGAAATACGGCATGACCGAATAACAGAAAAAAACAACATGAAATATATTTTCCTGCTCATCGCCTTTTGCAGTAGCCTCTTTATTACAAATGCTCAACAGCATTTTCCGGCATCGTTCGTGGGCAACTGGAAAGGAAGCATGCAATGGTCGCAACCCGGAAAAGGCCAGCCACAACAGGTAGCCATGGAACTGCGTATTCAACCGCTGAAAGACAGTATCGGTCAGTACAGTTGGCATCTTATGTACGGAAAGACGCAGGAAGACAGCCGCCCCTATATTCTGAAGCCGGTTGATACAGCCAAAGGTCACTGGCTGGTGGATGAAGTAAATGGCATTTTGCTCGATCAGTTCTGGCTGGGCGGAAAACTCTCTGGCTCCTTCAGCGTACAAAACACTACCATTCTCAATAGTTACTGGATCGAAAAAGGGCAGCTTCACATTGAATTCTTCAGTTTGAGTACCGATGCCATTACCACCTCGGGAGAAGGAACGGATAACAGTCCAAGAGTATTGAGTTACCGACTGCGCGGATACCAAAAAGCCGTGCTCACGAAACAATAGAGTGTGGCTTTTGCGCATTACCTTTGCACAAATTTCAGCTATGCGCAATCTCGTTTTATGGCTCGTCATCGTGGCAATTGGGTTTTCTGGCTGTACGCCGAATAATGTACAGAATGATGAAAGTTTGGCCACTTATTTCAAATCAAACAACGTTACCGGCACTTTCGGTTTTTTTGATAATTCACTGGGCGATTTCAAGATCTATAACCAGATCCGCTTCAGCGACAGCGCCTATACCCCCGCTTCTACCTTTAAGATCATCAACTCTCTTATCGGCGTCGAAACCGGGATCATCAAAGACGACAGCACCGTGTTAACATGGGATACCGTGCCCACCGGCCGCAGTGAATGCGACAAAGACATGCCCATGATCGAGGCCTTTCAATTGTCTTGTGTAAACTGGTATCAGCAACTGGCCCGCAAGATCGGCGACAAACAGATGCAGCAATATCTCGACACCCTTGGTTATGGCGCCAAATATGGCCGGCTTATCCTGAAAGGCGATCTGGATCAATTCTGGCTCAATAGCAATGCAAAAGTTACGGCCGATGAACAGGTAGGCCTGGTTAAAAAATTATACTTCGATCAGCTTCCCTTTCAGAAACGCACACACGAAATTGTTCGAAAAATGATGCTGCGGGAGAATAATGCCAATTACCGCCTGGCCTACAAAACCGGATTGGGCAATCTGCCCAACGGCCACCGTCTGGGTTGGGTGATTGGATGGATCGAAGAGAATCAGCATCCCTATTTCTTCGCCCTGCAAACAGAAACGGCCGATCCCAAAGCCGATCTGGTTGCCATCCGCATGACTATTTTGAAAGATATCCTGAAACAATACGGCTTTTTTGAAGGGAAAAAGTAAGAATTCGAGCCTTTTCACGCCTTTTTGAGCATTGGAATGAAGGCTTGGTTTGATTCTTGTATTTTCCGTGGCGTAAATAATCCACTATGTTCCGATTCCAGTATCAGGAAGTATTATGGGCATTGGCCGTTTTGCCGGTGTTGCTGCTACTATTCCTGTGGGTGCTGTACTGGAAACGAAGCAAGAAGAAAAAACTGGGCACCGAAGCCGCCATCAAACGCATCACGGCACCATATTCCCCGTTAAACTTCGCCCTCAAATTCATTTTTGCCACTATCGCTCTCGGCTCATTGATTGCAGGCATCGCAAACCTGCAACGACCTTCCAAGGGAGATCCCCTGAAACGAAAAGGAGTAGATATTGTCATAGCACTCGACGTAAGTAAAAGCATGCTGGCAACCGATGCCGCACCCAACCGCCTGGAAAAAGCCCGGCAGTTTATATATAAACTGATGGATGAAATGAAGGATGACCGGATCGGACTGGTAGTATTTGCCGGTCATGCCTACCTGCAGTTGCCCCTTACCAATGATCATAGTGCCGCCCGTTTATATGTGCAAAATGCTTCTACCGAATCGGTGCCCACGCAGGGAACCGTGTTGAGTGAAGCCCTTCGCCTATCGGCCAATGCCTTTAACAGCAAGGAAAGAAAATATAAATCCATTGTACTTATAACAGATGGAGAAGATCATGATCCCGATGCATTGGCGCTCGCGCCCTCGCTGGCAGAGAATGGTATTATGATCAATACGATCGGACTGGGATCGACGAACGGCACGACATTAATTGATCCTGCCACTGCTACCGTAAAGACCGATCTGAACGGACAAACCGTTATCACCCGATTGAACGAAACACTCCTGAAACAATTGGCCGGTGCTTCCAAAGGGATCTATCTGAATCTCGACAATATTTCAGAAGCCGTGAAAATCGTTTCTGCGCAGATCAATACGATCGAGAAAACGGCACTGGATGATAGTGGCTTAAAAGATATGGAGTCCTTTTATTTTTGGTTCGCCGCCGCCGCTTTGATCTTATTGCTCCTGGAATTTTTCTGGCCCGAAAAAAAATGGAAACAAGCATGAAGCCCTTTCTCACATACCTACTGCTGATGATGGGCTGCCTGCTCCCCTTCCTGTCTGTTGCACAGGAGGCAAATGAATTCGTATATAAAGGTAATCAGGAATTTAAAAAAGGGGCTTATCAGCAGGCAATAGATCACTATAAAAAAGCACTGGAACGGGATCCTTCCAATGAAATAGCCCGATACAATCTGGCCGCTGCCCGCTATCGTAACGCAAAATTTGAAGAGTCGTTCAATGAATACGAAGACCTGTTGAAAGCCCATCCTGAAACCAAACTCAAACAAAAGACCTATTATAACGAAGGGGTGACCCTGAGTCGTCAGAAAAAACTATCTGAAAGTATTGCGCTGTATAAAAAAGCCCTGCAACTGGACCCGACCGATAAGGATGCACGTTTCAATTTGCAGAAGGCATTGGAAGAACTCCGAAAACAGCAAAAGAAAGAAGACAAACCACAGAACCAGCAACAGCAACAGAAAAAACAGCCCCAGCAACAACCCCCGGCGACCAAAAAACAGATCGAACAATGGCTGCAATCACTGCGTCAGAAAGAGCAGGAAGTGCAGCGGAAGATCCAGCAAAACAGGGGTCGGGCTGCCAAACAGCCTGAAAAAGACTGGTAATCGGCTTTTATTCGGTCAATTCTAAACCCTTCTTGTATCGAATTGTTACTTTTGGAGGAAGAACAAATCTGGTTCTTCCCCTATAATTTCTATTTATGCAACTGTACTGCGACGCACTGACTCAATATAAGCGACTGGCAACAAGAGAAGTAAGTATTGGAGACCTCCGGCTGGGCAATTTTCATCCCATCCGTATCCAAACCATGACCACCACGGATACGATGGACACCATTGCCACGGTGGAGCAGAGCATCCGCTGTATAGAAGCCGGCGCTGAACTGGTACGCATTACAGCACCCAGTAAAAAAGAAGCAGAGAACCTGGAAAACATCAAAAAAGAATTACGCAAAAGAGGCTATACCACACCGCTGGTGGCCGATATCCATTTCACCCCCAATGCCGCAGAGATCGCGGCCCGAATCGTGGAAAAAGTGCGGGTGAATCCGGGCAACTATGTTGACAAGAAGAAGTTTGAACTGATAGAATATACAGATGCCGATTATGCAGAAGAGATCGATCGAATCCGCGAACGTTTCACTCCCTTAGTGAAGATCTGCCGGGAATACGGCACGGCCATGCGTATTGGCACCAATCATGGATCATTGAGTGATCGCATCATGAGCCGCTATGGCGATACCCCGATGGGAATGGTGGAAAGTGCCATGGAATTCCTGCGTATTGCACGGGCAGAGAATTACCATAACATCATTCTGAGTATGAAGAGCAGCAATCCACAGGTAATGGTGCAAGCCTACCGCCTGCTGATCCGCTCCATGCAGGAAGAATTCGACTCCTGCTATCCCTTACACCTTGGTGTAACCGAAGCCGGTGATGGAGAAGATGGTCGTATCAAATCGGCCATTGGCATCGGCACCTTATTGGAAGATGGCATTGGCGATACCATTCGTGTTTCCTTAACGGAAGATCCGGAATTCGAGATCCCGGTTTGTAAAGACCTGGTGAAACGTTACAATCATCGCGAAGACACCGAGACGGAAGTGCCATGGATCAATGAAAAGAATCTGCCTTACAGCCCATTTGATTATAAAAGAAGAGAAACATTTGAAACGGCCAATATCGGAGGCAAACAGGTTCCGGTGGTGATCGCCGATCTGCATCGAATCAATGAGATCACCCCCGATCATTTACAAAGCATTGGATATACCTACGAAGAAAAGCTTGACAAATGGAGCATTGGCGATGCCGCCGCCGATTATATCTTCACCGGTGATCAGATCATTGACTTCGCCCTTCCCGGCACCCTGCAGGTAATTGTGGATCCTGAAACATGGCAGCAGGCGCCCGATAAAAACAAATACCATCCATTGTTCGACTGGAACGATTTTATTCTGGCTAAAGAAAAAAGTTCCCGCCTCAATTTTGTGATGATCGATTGTTTCAGTTCAGAAAATGATGGTCTGCCTGCAGAACATCCCTGTTGGAACGACCCTACTGTAGTACTCTGTTTAAGTTCATTGAACAGAAATGCCATGCAGAGTGTGCGTAGGATGGCCGCACATTTTATGGAGAAAGGAATTAAAAATCCAATCGTACTTGTAACGGATAGTAACGGACAAACGCCTGACGAACACCTCATACATTTCGGTATCGAAACCGGTGCACTGTTATTAGAGGGCATCGGCGATGGCATCTGTTTGGGTTATGGTCCCGACGCACATATGGAGAACACTCAGGTGAGCGGACGGACCTATCTGGAAGTAAAAGACAACAATCAATTCACGAATAATACTGCCTTCAGTATTCTGCAGGCCACGCGGACCCGCATCTCCAAAACGGAATATATCAGTTGCCCGAGTTGCGGTCGCACCCTGTTCGATCTGCAGGAAACAACTGCCCGCATCCGTGCGGTAACCAATCATTTAAAAGGAGTGAAGATCGCCATCATGGGCTGTATTGTAAATGGACCCGGTGAAATGGCCGATGCCGATTTTGGTTATGTGGGCAGCGGTCCCGGCAAGATCACGCTGTACAAAGGAAAAGAAGTAGTGAAAAGAAATGTAGACAGCGCCATTGCTGTAGATGAACTCATTGGTCTGTTGAAAGAAAATGATGCCTGGGTAGAGAAATCATAAAACTGTACCTTGGGGCATCAAACCTTATTTCATGAATCGCATTGATCGCCTTCATGCCATCCTTACACACCTGCAAAGCAAGAAGCGGGTAACGGCAAAGGAACTGGCCGACCGGTTTAAGATCAGTCTCCGCACTATTTACCGGGATGTAAAAGCCCTCGAAGAAAGTGGCGTACCGGTTCTCGGCGAAGCCGGATCTGGCTATAGCATCATGGAAGGCTATCGGTTGCCACCGGTAATGTTTACACAGGAAGAAGCATCTGCCTTACTGGTAGCCGGAAAACTCGCCGAGCACCTCACCGATATCTCCGTCAAAAAACAATTTGAAACCGCCATGTTCAAGATCAAGGCGGTTCTGCGTGGCGACGACCGGCAGCATCTCGATAGCCTCAATGAACATATCGCCGTACTTCAAAGCAGAAGTAGTGAAGAAGGTTCCCAAACCCGTTTTCTGGTAACCATTCAAAAAGCGATCGTAGAAAAAAAAGTGATCGAACTGCTATACCGAACCCAATACGGAGAGGAGAACAGCAGCAGAAAAGTAGAGCCCATCGGTCTTTGTTATTATGGAGCCAACTGGCATATGATCGCATGGTGTCAGCTCCGCTCCGACTACCGCGATTTCCGGCTGTCGCGTATACAACAGTTAGCCGTTTCAACCGACTCTTTTGCCGATAAAAAACACCGCTCGCTGCAACAGTATATGGATAAAATGGTCTGTGATTCTGAATTACAGGAAGTGGTTGTCGTTTTTAAGAAAGAAGCCGCAAAGTTTCTAGGCGAGCAAAAATATTATTTTGGATTCCTGCGGGAAGAGAAAAAACCAAATGGGATACGTATGTATTTCCTCACCTCGCATTTAGAAGGGTTGTCGCGCTGGCTGCTCATGTTCACCGAAAATGTGACCATTGAAAAACCGGCCGCATTGGCTCAACTCATGCAACAGCATATTGAAGACCTGACCATCCATTATGACCTGGGGGAATCTATAACGGTCATGCAGAAATGATCTTCACCCCATCCTCCAGTTGCATTACATATGCCTCCGGTTCAATACCCGTTTGTGCAGCGAATAATGGACGTATTTTATGAAGTAAAACATCCACTGAGTCTTTCTTAACAATATTAATGGTACAGCCGCCAAATCCACCACCCATCATACGGGCGCCCACCACCCCTTCCTCTCCACGAACCAGATCTACCAACAGATCCAATTCCTTACAACTCACCTGATACCTTTTGCTTAAGCCCTTATGACTCGCATACATCATCTCACCCAACCCCTGTAATTCATCCCGGCGAAGAGCATCACAGGCAGCGAGTAAACGCTGATTTTCATTCACCACATAACTGCACCGGTCATACACTACTGCGTGAAACTCTTTCCAGTGACGGGTAAGCTGCTCATAGGTAACATCGCGTAAGGATTTTATCTCCGGATAATACCGCTGCAATAAATGAACGCCTTCCTCACATTGCTCCCGTCGTACATTATACTCACTGGAAGCCAGTTCATGCTTTACCATGGAATTGATGAGTACAATCCGGTGATCGGGGAAATGAAAGGGGATGTATTCAAATTCCAGGGAACGGCAATCAAGCTTCATCGCATGCCCGGCCCTGCCATGCAAACTGGCAAACTGATCCATGATGCCGCATTTCACTCCCACAAAATGATGCTCGGTTTTTTGACCGATCAGCGCCAGTTCCATGCGGCTGAACTCAAGTTGGAACAAATGATTCAGGGCAAATCCGAATCCGGAGCATAAGGCTGCGGAAGAACTCATGCCCGCACCAACCGGAATATCACCATCGATCAATACATCCACCCCGCGGATCCGGCCCCCTGTTTGCTGGAGATAATAAGCCACACCAATGAGGTAGTTCACCCACCCCTGCCGGGGTTGATGGTCCTGAATACCGAAGGAAGCCGACTCCTTCAATTGGGAAGCAAAAACATTGATCTGGTTTGTACCATTTTCAGCGATTGCTACATATATTCGTTTATCCACGGCAGCAGGCAGTACAAAACCGTCATTATAATCGGTGTGCTCTCCAATAAAATTAATGCGGCCCGGTGCTGCCACTAAAACTGGCTGGCGACCGTACCGTTCGGTGAACTGAGAAACGAGGGGTGTTGTCAAGGGATTATTTTTGAAATAAGGATCCTAAAATTATTCAAACCATTTCATTCTTTACCAATGAATTTTTCCATACAGGATATTCAGGAAAACGGCCTCTTACTCCTACAGCTAAAAGACCTTACGAATGCCACCACGGTACAGATCCTGCCAGAAGCCGGCGCATTGCTCCACCGATTCGAAATACAGTTAACAGACGGCCCGCTGAACATCATCGACAACTATAGCAGCAAGGAAGAGCTGGTTGCTTCTCTTGACCGGTCGTATAAAAGCTCCAAACTGGCGCCCTTCGTATGCCGCATCCCAGAAGGCAAATACCAATGGGGCGGAGTGTGTTATGAAATAGAACACAAATTCATGGACGGGTCGGCTATTCACGGGTTGCTTTTTAATAAACCCTTCTCGGTACTGGAACGGTTTACAGAAGACGATAACGCTTCCCTTCATTTACGATACCATTACAATAAAGAGGATGCCGGTTATCCGTTCCGTTTTAATTGTGATATTGTTTATACCCTGCATGCCAATAACCTTTTACAGGTTGAAACCACGATCCTGAATCTCGAAGACCAGGAAATTCCTGTTGCCGATGGCTGGCACCCGTATTTTTCGCTGGGCAATAAAGTAAATGATTGTTTGCTGCGCTTTGCATCCGATGCGCAATTGGAATTTAATGAAAAACTCATTCCTACCGGAAATATGATTCATTATCCGCATTTCCTGGAATACAAACCACTGGGCGGGCTGTTTTTAGACAACTGTTTTCTCTCTAAGGCTGAACCGGAACAGCCGGTTTGTCAATTCCATAATCCGGCGAACGGACTCACGTTATCCTTCTTTTCAGATGGCTCCTATCCTTACCTGCAGCTCTATACGCCCGATCACCGGCAGTCTATCGCCATTGAAAACCTGAGCGGAGCGCCCGATTGCTTTAACAATGGGATCGGTCTGCAGATCCTGGAACCCAGACATTCAGAAACCTTTACCGTTTGGTATAAACTGGATGTGAAACAAAACCAGTAATTTGCCCTAAATTTTCCATAATGAAATATACGAGGATTCTCCCCGCCCTTTTCCTGACCTTTTTACTGTTGGGTTGCTATGAAGTGAATGAAGAACTGACCATCAAAGCAGATGGCAGTGGTGTATATGCGACGCACATGGACATGGGCCAGTTGTTTGAAATGATGAAAAGCATGGGCGGTGATGATATGAATAAAGAGGGATTAGACAAAGTGATCGATACCGTTATGGATCTGGGCAGTATGACGGATACGTCCACCACCATGACTGCGCAACAAAAAGAACTGTACAGCAAGGGAAAAATGCGGATGCAAATGAATGCGGCTGAGAACCTGTTCAAGATCGACATGACGATACCGTTCAAATCCTATGCAGATCTGCAGTTCCTGTTGTCCGGCAATGGCAACCCCTCTTCCATTTCCAATGCCATGAAAAAGATCTTTGGCAAAGGTGGCGATGCCAATGAGCCCGATGCCCCCAAAGATCCTGGTCTGGATGAGATCGGAAATATTTATGAGTCGGTGGCAACAGATGGACTGATCAGCAAGAAGATCAATAAAGCCAAGTACGATGCCCTCATGAGTCGCCCTGAAATGGAACAAATGAAACAGGTGACCGGCTCCGGACTGGAAGTGCTTTATACCACAACTTTCACCCTGCCCCGTCCGGTTAAGCAAGTAGACAATTCACTGTTCAAGGTTTCGGAAGATAAAAAAACACTGACCATGAAGTATAATTTTCTGGAAGTGTTTGAATCTCCTGAAAAATTCGCTTATACGATCACGTATTAATTCTGATAAGTAAACAGACGAAGATGAAAAAAAGCTGGATACTTTACCTGTTTGGCATCGATCTGGCCCTCGAGCTTTTTTCGCATCTTACCGATCGGCAGGAGTTACGCTTATATACGAAACCGCTTTTATTGATCCTTCTTTTTGTATTCGTATTGTTTCAACAATATGAAGGCAAAGGGATAAAATACCTTTTATTACTGGCCCTGGCGCAGTCATGGGCGGGCGATATATTCCTTTTATATGACAATGGAAAAGGAATGAATTTCATTTTGGGACTGGCCAGTTTTCTCACCGCACATATCTTTTATCTTATACTATTTTTCAGGATCAGAAAAAACCGGCAACCTCTGCCCGTCTGGAATTATCCGGTAACCGTATTGGCATTGGTCTATACGATGGCACTGCTGATCCTTCTATTCCCTTCGCTGGGTGCCTTAAAAGCACCTGTTATATTGTATGCACTGGTATTGAGCAGCATGCTGATTGCTTCCGTACAGGCTTTTGACTGGAAAACAACGGCAGGCAAATATGTAATTATTGGAGCTTTACTGTTTGTAGCATCCGATTCACTCCTGGCGATCAATAAATTCTTTACTACTTTACCGTATGCCGGCTTTTGGATCATGAGCACCTATGCCCTCGCCCAGTTGGGAATTACGCTGGGCGTGACAAAAAGCAAGAGTTGATCGAATTAATGGTATTTTTGATCATTCAATTTTATGCAAAAAACAGACTTCCTCGTTATAGGATCGGGTATTGCCGGACTCACGTTCGCATTGAAAGCAGCGAGTGCCTTCCCCGATAAGAAAGTTTTGGTGATCACCAAAACCCAGGCCGACGAAACCAATACCAAATATGCACAGGGCGGTATCGCCGGTGTATGGGATAATGACAACGATAGTTTTGATAAACATATTGAAGACACCCTGATCGCCGGTGATGGTTTATGCAACCGCCATGTGGTAGAGATCGTAGTGAAAGAAGGAGTGGAACGCATCCGTGAGATCATACAATGGGGCGCCAATTTTGATAAGGAAGAAGACGGTGATTATAAATTGGGTAAAGAAGGCGGACATAGTGAATACCGCATCCTGCATCATAAAGATGTTACCGGAAAGGAAATGGAAAGAGCCCTGCTGGCCGAACTCGAGCGTCATAAAAATATTGAGATCATCAAGCATTGTTTTGTCGTTGACCTCATCACGCAACACCATCTCGGTTACCTGGTTACAAAATCAACCCCGAATATCACTTGCTACGGGGTGTATGTACTCAATCATCACACTAATCAGATCGAAAAGATACTGGCCGATAAAGTGTTATTAGCTACCGGAGGAAATGGACAGGTATATCGTTCTACCACCAATCCCTTTATTGCCACTGGCGATGGGGTAGCCATGGTGTATCGTGCCAAAGGCCGGATCGAGAATATGGAATTCATTCAATTCCATCCAACTGCTTTATATGAACCCGGCGTACGTGGTCAATCATTTTTGATCACCGAAGCCGTACGTGGCGACGGCGGTATCTTGAGAAATAAGAACGGCGAAGCATTCATGGAACGCTACGATCCCCGCAAAGATCTGGCCCCCCGCGATATTGTAGCCCGCGCGATAGACAGTGAAATGAAGATCGGCGGTACGGAACATGTGTACCTGGATTGCACGCACATGCCCCTCGAAAAATTCACCGAGCATTTTCCGAATATTTATGAGAAATGCCGTTCCATCGGTATCGATGTAAGTAAAAACTATATACCTGTAGCGCCCGCAGCACATTACAGTTGTGGTGGTATTCAAACCGATGAATGGGGACGTACATCGATCCTGAATTTATATGCAGCCGGCGAATGTGCCAGTACTGGATTACATGGTGCCAACCGTCTCGCGAGTAATTCATTGCTCGAAGCCATGGTATTTGCGCATCGCTGTTTTGTGGATGTGCAACGCAGTTATGTAAAACAGGATAATCCGGGTATTCAGGTGCCCGACTGGAATGCTGCCGGTACCACCCAGCCGAAAGAAATGATCCTGATCACCCAGAGCCTGAAAGAAGTGCAGCAGATCATGAGCGATTATGTGGGTATCGTACGTACCAATGTGCGTTTGGGACGTGCTGCTAAACGGCTGGATCTGTTATGGGAAGAAACCGAGGCACTCTATGAAACCACAGCGCTCTCCCCTCAACTCTGTGAACTCAGAAATATGATCACCGTAAGTTACCTGATCGTAAAATGTGCCATGTTCCGTAAAGAAAGCAGGGGACTGCATTTCAATACCGATCACGAAGGCAAGAGTGAACTGGTGCAGAATATTGTTTTATGATGCGAACCTTTTAAACATTCGTTGGCCATATGAAAGCCATGATATTTTCTGCCGGACTGGGTACACGTTTTAAACCATGGACGCTCCATCATCCTAAAGCATTGGCATTAGTGAATGGCAAATCACTTTTGCAGCGAAATATTGAATACCTGCAACAATACGGCATTACGGAAGTAGTGGTGAACGTGCATCATTTTGCCGACCAGATCATAGAAGCCATCGAAAAAAACAATGGCTGGGGTTCCTCCATCACTATCAGTGACGAAACCGCTGAAGTACTCGAAACAGGTGGCGGTTTATTGAAAGCACGCAATTTGCTCGAAGGCAATGAGCCCTTTCTATCCCTCAATGTTGATATACTCACCGATCTGAATATTGATCGCCTCATCGCTTTTCACCGATCGCAGGATGCCTTGATCTCCTTTGGCATAACCAACCGGAAGAGTTCCCGTAACCTGCTCTTCAATGAAGAAAACCGTTTGGTAGGCTGGCAGAATAACAGCAGTGGTGAAATAAAAATGGCAGATAAGAGCCTGCGGGGAGATGAACCCTTTATTAAACCCTTCGCTTATAGCTGTGTGGTGATCTACCAACCCGAAACACTATCGCTGATCACCCAATCAGGAAAATTCTCCATCATTGATAGCTATCTCGATCTGGGCGGTGCCCATCGCATCATGGGTTTCGATCACAGTGGCGATCGCCTGGTAGATGTAGGCAAGCCGGAATCGGTGGCTATTGCAGAGGCCCTTTTCCCCTGACAGACACGCATTATTATGAAGCCGTTAGCAGGGTTTAACGTATTTTCGCTGCAAAGTATTTCCCATGCATCCTGTGCTACAGGCTATAGAAGAATTATACCAGAGTTGGTGCGGTGTTGCCCCCGAGAGAATTGAACTGTTGCCCCAGTCGGGCTCCGACCGTCGTTATTACCGTATTCACGGAAATGGCCATACGGTGATTGCCACCCACGGAAACAATATTGCGGAAAATGAGGTGTTTGTTTATTTCAGCAATCATTTCAAAGCTAAAAACCTGCCCGTTCCCGGCATACTTTCCATTTCCGCAGATAAAACCATTTACCTGCAGGAAGATCTCGGTGATACCTCCTTATTGAATATACTCGAAACAGAAGGACCTACAGAAAAAGTATATGGCCTTTTCAAAAAAAGTCTGGAAGCCCTCGCCCATTTACAGGTAAGCGCCGATGAAGGTCTTGATTATAACCGCTGCCTCACCAATAAAGAATTTGGCAAGCAGGCCATTTTAGCTGACCTGCTTTATTTCAAGTATTATTTTCTTGATGCCCTGCGCAAACCCTACGACAAGCAAAAGCTGATCGATGATTTTGATGCGTTAAGCACCTATCTCACCCATACAGAATACAAATATTTCATGTTCCGCGATTTTCAAAGCCGGAACATCATGCTCCTTCCCAATGATGATGTACGCTTCATCGATTATCAGGGCGGTATGAAAGGGGCGCCGCAATATGATGTGGCCAGTATGATCTGGCAGGCAAGAGCCAATTTAAGCGATGATTGGAAAAACCGCCTCCTGGAAGATTATATGAATGCGTTTGAATCTCATCTAACGCATCCGCTCGACAGAGGTATTTTCAAGAGTCAGTATAATGGTTATGTGCTCATCCGTTTGTTACAGGTATTAGGTGCGTATGGCTTCCGTGGATTGTTCGAACGAAAAGCACAATTCCTCACCAGCATTCCGCAGGCATTGGGCAATTTGAAATGGTTTATTGAAAATCAGAGTCTGGGTATTTCTGTACCTGAATTCAAACGTGTGTTGGAGACCTGTATCAGCGACGAGATCTTTCAGCGGTTTACAACACCCCGCGCTACGGAGTCCACCCCACTGGTGGTTAAAGTGCATAGCTTCTCCTTTAAAAAAGGCATTCCGGCCGATGAAACCGGAAATGGCGGCGGCTTCGTATTTGATTGCCGTGGTATTTTGAATCCGGGTCGTATCGAAGAATATAAAACCCTTACGGGGAGAGATAAAGAGGTTAAGGATTTTCTGGAACAACAAACCCGTATGCCCGAATTCCTGAACAGTGTGTTTGATATTGTAGATATATCAGTAGAGGATTATATCAAACGGAATTTCGAACACCTGTCTATTAATTTTGGGTGTACCGGCGGACAACACCGCAGCGTGTATGCGGCCGATGCACTGGCCCGTCATCTCCGGAATAAGTTCAAAGTAAAAGTAGAATTGAAACATATTGAACAGGAAGCAAAGAACTGGGTAAACCTCCCCTATAAAACCTGATAAACGGCATGTACTATCTCATCTATATTCCGCTGTATCTGTTATCGCTGTTGCCCTTGCGGGCACTTTACCTGCTGGGCGATTTCGCTTATTTTATACTGGTATACATTATGAAGTACCGGAAAAAAGTGGTGATGGGAAATCTGAAGCAGGCATTTCCGGAAAAGAGTGAAGCAGAAAGAGAAAAGATCGCCAAAGCCTTCTACCATAATTTCACCGACACATTCATTGAAACACTGAAATTCCTGTCGTGGTCAATGGAAGATGTGGATCGTCGTTTACAGGTGGATCTTTCCGGCTTTGAAGCAGCCTACGCATGTGGTAAAAGTATTCATGCAGTGGGCATGCACAATTTCAACTGGGAATTTGTGAACTGGGGTCTGGCCCGAAAGATGAAGTATCCATTCATTGGTATTTATATGCCAATGGGGAACAAGCATTTTGATCGCATCATGCATACCATGCGGGGAAAGCAGGAAACCATCCTGATCCCGGCCACCAATTTCAAGAGTCATTACTTAAAATATGCACAAACCCTGCATGTGCTGGCTTCAGCAGCCGATCAAAGTCCCGGTCGCGCTACGAATGCCTATTGGCTGAACTTCTTTGGAAAGCCTACTGCTTTTGTTACCGGAATGGAAAAAGGTGCCCGCATCAATGATGTAGCCGTGGTGTTTGCGCATTTCTATAAAACGAAACGGGGGCATTACCGCATCGATACACAGTTTATTACCGATAACGTACCCAGCCTGCCGGAAGGAGAACTAACGGCACGATATGCGCGATTTATGGAAGAATGTTTACGACGCGAACCGTCGAACTATCTCTGGAGTCATCGGCGCTGGAAACTGGAGTACAAGCCGGAGTATGGCCCTGTAATCAATTGAGCACGCTGGTTTCTTTTTCGGTCGGGATCTTGGATTGCTCCTTGATCTTAGCCCATCCGCCTTCCACATTACGCAGATTGTGAAATCCTTCGCGCTTCAATATAGAGGCAGCGATCACACTGCGATAACCTCCTGCACAATGAACATAGAGATTTAATTTATCATCCACCGTGGCGATTTCTCCCGGATCGGTCATGATCTGCAAAGGAAGATTGATGGCATTCTTCACATGCCCATCAGCATACTCGGTTTCTCTGCGTACATCGAGTACAACCATATTGGGGTCGAAGGGAATATCCATGGCCAGTTCATCGGCCTCAATATTGATGATCATATCTGTCGCATATCCAGCCTTTGCCCAGGCTTCTACGCCCCCTTCCAGATAGCCTTCTATCTTTGAAAATCCTACGCGCGCCAGTCGGATAATGGTTTCCTTTTCCTTACCGGCTTCGGTAATCAGCAGTATGGTTTTATCAAATGGCAACAAACTTCCTGCCCATTCAGCAAACCGCCCTTCTAACCCGATAAACAGGGCGCCGGGAACAAAACTTTCGGTGAAATTCGCTGCGGGGCGTGTATCCAATACCACTACATCGCCTGTCATGGCTTGCTTAAATGCTTCGGGAGATAAGGCTTTTAATCCTTTCTCTAAAACCGCATCCAAACTATCATACCCTTCTTTATTTATCTGCGCATTGATCGGGAAATACTGCGGAGGAGCCGAAAGCCCATCTGTAACCGCTTTTATAAAGGCTTCTTTGGTTTGTGGTTGTAAAGCATAATTGCTGGCACGTTGTTCTCCTAATGTGCTGAATGTTTCAGGACCGAGGTTCTTGCCACAACTACTGCCTGCACCATGGGCAGGATACATCACCACCGCGTCGGGTAAAGGCGCTATTTTACTTTGCAAACTATCATAGAGCATTCCGGCCAAATCTTCCATCGTTAAAACATCGCCCTTTTGTGCCAGATCAGGGCGGCCTACATCGCCAACAAATAAGGTATCACCGGTAAAGATCGCTACCGGTGTATGAGTGGCGTCACGTAACAGATAACAGGATGATTCCAGTGTATGACCGGGGGTGTGTAATACTTCAAACTGTAAGGCACCCAGAGGAAACTGCTGTCCATCTTTTGCCACTGTAACCGGAAATCGGGTAACCGTTCCAGGTCCGTAAATAATGGGAGCTCCGGTTGCTTTACTCAAATCGAGGTGACCACTCACAAAATCAGCATGAAAATGCGTTTCGAAAATATACTCAATGCGGGCGTTGCGCTCCCGGGCCAGGTCAAGATACGGCTCAATATCGCGCAGCGGATCAATAATGGCCGCTTTGCCTTCACTCTCAATATAATAGGCTGCTTCACTTAAGCAGTTGGTGTATAATTGTTTAATAAACATATGTTGGCTTTGTGCAAATGTACTATTAAAATAAAAAAGCGGGCACAGGGCTGTGTCCGCTTCAAAATGTCTGAAATATATAATCAGGCAATCAAATCGTCAACGCATTTCATGATCTGCGCTACACGCTTGGCATCAACAGAATAATAAATGAATTTTCCATCACGATCTGTTTTCACTATACCGGCGCGACGTAAAATGGCTAAATGCTGTGAGGCCACAGATTGCTCTAAACGCAAATGAACATAGATCTCTGTTACAGTGATCTTTTTCTTTTCGTCAATAAGCTTTACGATCTGTTGGCGCAATTTGTGATTTAATGCCCGTAAGATCATGGCCCCTTTCTTCAAACTCACAAAATCTACTTTGACAACAGCACCTTCATCGTTAAGCAGCATGGAGTAATTACTGGCAAGATTCATGGTAATGAAATAGGATTTGATTAGTTGATTTACTTGCTGTCTGAACTCAAATATACTTTCAAATAAGTTATTAATAGAAGGTTTGATACGAAATAATGTCGATGGTCAATTTTTTTGATGAGTGTAAAATTCCTTTAGATAAACGGGGTCTGCATAGGCAAGATCGGCAAAGTCTTTTGCTAAATATTTTTTATATGATAACGAACACATTTTTTCATTGGTAAATTTCTCCTCGTAATATTGAAATTTATCATCTGTTCTTAATTGCTTCCATTTAGCAGCGCCCGATCCAAATAGCAGGATTTCTTGTGATGCATTTATAGAATCAAAACTATTTTCGTTCAATATCATAGGGCGTGGCGCCCATATCTCCTTCATTTCTCCAGTGAACATCGCTATAAAAACTTCCATTCGACGCGCATCAATCATCGGACAAAAATATTTTCGCGAATGATCAATACCATTGCGGGAAATTTGCGACAACACTGAAACCGTCATTACTTCTAATGTATTTAATGTAATCAACGGCTTATCCATTGCATAACACAATCCTTTTGCTGTAGCCAATGCTACCCGCAATCCGGTATAAGATCCGGGCCCGGATGTAACGGCCACAGCATTTATCTCATTTATTTTTTTACAATTTTGTGACAAAACATCTCTGATAGCTCCATGCACCCAACTGGCATGATCCATTTGTTTTGCATTGAAGGCTGCTGCTAAAACAATTCCTTCCTGCGCCAGATAAACCCCGGCTTCTTCTGTAGCTGTATCAATGTTTAATATAAGCGACACGTAATGATTTTAAGTTGTTTCAGGATCCAGATCCCTTTTCATTAATACAGAGGGTGTATAAATAGTATCCTGGCTTTGCAATCGTTCTAATAATGAATGGATCTTTTCCAGGCCAATTTTATGCGCCCACTCAAAAGGTCCGTAGGGGTATCCCGTTCCCAGTTTCATAGCCGTATCGATATCTTCCCTGCTGCTGATCCCCGCCGCGGCCGTATGATAGGCCTCGTTGATAATACTGGCAATAATTCTTGCCGCAATCATTCCCTCCACATCAGCTACGGCCAGCCATTTCCATTGAAGCGCATTCATAACCGCTTCTGCTTGCCTTTCGCGTTCTGTTGTGATAGCTACTAATTCCAGCAGGGGTCGTTCAAAAAATCCCGGCCAGCCATTGAGGCGAATAAAATCAACACCTAAATTTCTGCAACTAAATTGAGGAGCATTTATGAACAAGGGAAAATTTTCCCGTTGCTTTAAAATAGCGATGCGCTCCGGATCTGCATCAAACTCCATATCTACATAAGCATCGGCTACAGTGGCAATAAATGTACGAACCGAACCACAGAACAGGATCTCAACCTCTGGTCCCGTGGTTTTTGATAACCATAAACCTTTTGTGGTTTCTTTTGCCAGTACGGCGATCGTCATGGGCTTATTTTTATGCAAAGTAATGCTATTCAAAGGATAAAGAAGTGTTGAAGGAAGCAGACAACCACCTGCGTCTTTTTTAATACATTTGGCCTATGGAAAAGAAAATTATACAAACCAGCGGCGCCCCCGCCCCTATTGGTCCTTATAGCCAGGCTGTTCAGGCAGGCTCTCTGTTATTTTTGTCGGGTCAGGTGGCTATTAATCCGGCTACAGGCAATATTGACGCTACAGATATTATCGGCGAAACCCATCAGGTAATGCATAACCTGAAAGCTGTTTTGGCGGAAGCCGGAACCAATTTCAGTGCTATAGTGAAAACCACCATATTCCTGAGTGATATGGCGCATTTCTCTGCGGTGAATGAAGTATATGGAAAATATTTCGAAGGAAATTTTCCAGCCAGAGAAACAGTAGCTGTAAAGGGATTGCCTAAAAACGTGAACGTGGAAATCAGCATGATCGCTGCCTTATAATCTGCACTGATCGTATTTTCATAAAAAAGGGGCGTTCTTCCTAAAGAACGCCCCTTTCATTTATAACAACTGTTTATTTAAGTACCCCCAGTTCCTTACCCACTTTGGTAAAGGCGGCAATGGCCTGATCGAGATGTATTTGATCATGCGCAGCACTTAATTGCACCCGTATACGGGCCAGTCCTTTCGCTACTACCGGGAAGAAGAATCCGATTACGTAGATATTCTCATCTAATAATCTGGCCGCAAATTGCTGCGCCACCACAGCATCATATAACATGATCGGTACAATCGGATGGTCACCGGGTTTGATATCAAAACCTGCCGCAGTCATTTTCTCCCTGAAATATTTTGTATTGAATTCAAGTTTATCGCGCAGCTCGGTGGTTTCACTCAGCAGATCGAGTACGGCAATGGACGCTCCTACAATACTCGGCGCCAGTGTATTCGAAAACAGATAAGGCCTGGATCGCTGCCGCAACATTTCAATGATCTCTTTCCGTCCACTGGTAAATCCACCCGAAGCACCACCCAATGCCTTACCCAGTGTACCGGTAATGATATCTATTTTACCCATCACCCCACGATACTCATGGGTACCCCGACCTGTTTTACCTAAAAAACCACTGCTATGGCATTCATCGATCATAATGATAGCATCATACTTTTCTGCCAATGCCACGATCTTATCCAACTGCGCAATGGTTCCATCCATACTGAATGATCCATCAGTAACAATGATACGGCTCCGCAATGCGGCTGTTTCTTTCAACTTCGCTTCCAGATCGTCCATATTATTATGCTCATAGCGAAAACGCTGTGCTTTGCACAAACGCACCCCATCAATGATCGATGCATGATTCAAGGCATCTGAAATTATAGCGTCCTGTTCGCCGAATAAAGGTTCAAACACGCCACCGTTGGCATCAAAAGCCGCTGCATATAAAATGGTATCTTCTGTACCCAGAAAGGCAGAAATTTTTTGCTCCAGTTCTTTATGAATATCCTGTGTACCACATATAAATCGCACACTGCTCATACCATACCCACGGTGATCTATATATTTTTTGGCGGCTTCCAGTACTTTCGGATGAGAAGAAAGACCCAGATAATTATTCGCACAAAAGTTCAATACCTTCTTTCCATTCACCATGATCTCAGCACCCTGCGGGGAAGCAATGATGCGCTCTTTCTTATATAAGCCGGCCGCCTGGATCTCCTCCAGTTCTACTCCGATCCTTTTAACAAAATTCTCATTCATAAAAGCAAGATTTTAGGCCTCAAAAGTAAGGAAAGGCTACTGGAGATACACGCCTTTTAGACCTTTCCGGAAATTAGCGGCAAACGGTTTCGCCGAAAAAAAGCCGGGTTTAGCCGCGACATTAACGGTATTTAACGTTTTTTACTATTTGCTGTAACATTTTCACTCTACCTTCGTCTTATTAACCAAAGAACCACTTATGTTCAGAAAAGCATTCATCCGGCTGATCCTCGTGATCATGATAGCATCCACCACCCTGGTGGTATTTGCTGCCGCCCGGCAAATGAATCAGGCGGCCACCGCCAGAGAATGTAACGAGGGAACAGACGATCAAAATACTGAAAAGCCCCGCAGCGATTTCTTTATTCTGGAATCCCTGCAAAGAACCCTGATGATCGTTGGAAATTAATATATAGCTGATTTTCAATAATTTAATTAATTAAGAGGCCCTGAAAACGCCTCTTTTTTTGGCTCATTTTTCTTCAAAACCACTGTAACAAAAGCCAATAGCTATTCGTATAACTATTAGCCAGAAAACAGAAAAGTAGAAAAACCTGACTATGACTGAGAGAGAGTATAACCAATGTGTGAATCAGTATGCAGATAATGTATACCGGTTTATTTACAAAAACCTCCGGCACGAGGAAGATGCCCGGGATGTGGTGCAATCCGCTTTTGAGAAAATGTGGGTGAACCGTAACGAGATCGATCAGGCAAAATGCAAAAGCTACCTGTTTACAGTAGCCTACCATCAAATGATCGATCACATTCGCAAAAACAAACGGATCACCCTGAAAGAGGAATTCAAGGAAGAAGCATTGATCACCAACCGTTCTATCTCCAATACAAAAAAAGTACTGGAGCAGGCATTGAGCCGGTTAAGTGAGACCCAACGGTCGCTGGTTTTACTGAAAGATTATGAAGGATATTCATATGAAGAGATCGGGAAGATTACAGGATTGAATGAAAGCCAGGTGAAAGTATACCTGCACCGTGCCCGGTTGCAACTTAAAAACTATTTGGTCAGCCCTGAAAACGTACTGTAACATGAACATTAACCGTCATAACTACGAAGAATATTTTCTGCTTTATGTGGATAATGAACTCGATGCCGCCGGTCGCCGTTCAGTAGAAAATTTTCTTGCTGAAAACCCCGATCTCGCTATTGAGTTGCAAATGTTGCAGGATACCGTATTGAATGATGAGCCGGAATTGACCTTTGTGGGAAAAGAAGCACTCCTGAAAAATGAATCCTGCATTGATGCTTCCAATTACGAAGAGATGTTCCTTCTCTATCATGACAATGAACTCTCTCTCCCGCAAAAAGAGCAGGTAGAACAATTTGTTTACCGTCATCCGCAATTCCAACAGGAATTCGAACTGATCAATGCCGCCCAACTTACCCCCGATACCAATCTCCGTTTTCCCGATAAATCACTTTTATACCGTTCTGAAAAGGAAAGACCGGTAATAATGATGCGCTGGTGGAAGATCGCTGCTGCCGCAGTGGTTGTGTTATTCCTCGGCGTAGCCGGTTGGTATTACCGTTCCGGTGAAACCTCCCTGGATCCTTCGCTGGCAGGTAATGGAACGTCCACCACGGCTCCTGCTACTGATTCCAATTCCCAGACCATTCAGAAAACAGAACTGGCGCAGGAAAAAAAGTACACCGAAGTACCTGCTGTTACCACCCAACCCGATAACAAATTGCCTCATTCAATACAACAGTATACCCCGCCAAGAAAGAATGAGCAACTTGTCGCTTATACGGCACCGGTAAAAGAAACAGAAAAAATAATTCCAGAAAATAGTAACATTCCAGCCACTGAAAACGTAAAACCTATAGAACCGGCCGATAGAACAACAGCATCGGTTAGCACACCAGAAGTAAAGAATACGTTTAAACCGCAGCCAACAGTGATCGACGGACCGGTCGGCGGCCCTGAGACAGACGAAGAAAAAGGTTTGAGCAGTTATGCGGTAAATGATGGTTCCATTCAGGTCATGAATACTAGTATCAGCAATAAAACCAAAATGCGTGGCTTCTTCCGGAAAGTATCCCGGGTGATGGAAAAAGCCACCAGTATTGGTCCGGGCGAAAATGATAACCGCAAAGGTATCCGCATCGCCAACTTTGAAATTCCACTTAAATAATCAGTAAACAAGTAAAAAAACAGATATGAAAAGGATTATTACACTCCTGACAGGCATTTGCTTTGCCCTCACCGGATTCGCTCAAGAAGACACGGTTAAGATCAGCACCGGCGATACCATCCGCATTGGCTCGATGATCATCATTAAAAAAGGAGATGGCAAAACAGGCAGCTCCAGCAATATCGAGATCAATAAACGCAAAGAATACAAAAAATCAAACGTTACAACGAATTGGTGGATCCTCGACCTCGGTATGGCTCGTTTCGATGACCAGACGAATTACAGTTCCGCTGCCATTCAAAATCCACTGACGGGTTTTGCCCCCGGATCTGATAAAGACTGGTTCAAACTCCGCAACGGTAAGTCAGTGAACGTGAATATCTGGTTCTTCATGCAACGCCTGAATGTGATCAAGAATGTGGTAAACCTGAAATACGGTATGGGTCTGGAATTAAATAACTACCGCTACAGCCGTCAGGTAACCTATTTAACCGATCCCACCAAAGTTATCCTGGTAGATCCCGTGATCAACAAATACAGCAAGAATAAACTGGCTGCGGATTATCTCACTGTACCATTGATGCTCAATTTAAACTTCACCCCTAACCGCAAAAATGGATTTGGTTTGAGTGCCGGTGTAAGTGCGGGTTATTTATACAGCAGCCGTCAAAAGATCATCTCCGGTGGAGACGGCAAACAAAAGGAAAAAGATGATTTCGATCTGCGTCCTTTCAAGATCTCTTATGTTGGGGAACTGCAACTCGGTCCTGTTAAGCTCTACGGTTCAATGGCCACCCAAAGCATGTTCGAGAAAGGATTGGATCAAACTCCTTACAATATTGGATTGCGCTTCAGCAATTGGTAAGCCTTTCTGTTTTCGATTTCTCTCTCTGTTAGAAGGAACCGGCGTCGTAATGGCGCCGGTTTTATTTTCGGTTCACCAGATAAGCACCGGCCACTACCAGTAATATCCCAGCGATCTTTTGGATAGAAACCGGATTCATTTTCATCCCCAATATCCCAAAATGATCCATCGCCAGGGCCGTGATCAGTTGTCCTGCCACGATCAGCACGAACATATTAGAGGCCCCCACTTCCTTCACCGATAATAATACCACAAATACCACGAAAGCGCCCAGCAACCCTCCCGTATACTTATACCAGGAAATGGTCCCCAGCTCATTCAGGGAAGGCAGGGCCTGCCTGGAAAACAATACTAATACGATCAGGATCAATGTGCCCCCCAGAAAGGAAAGCAGGGCCGATAAAAGAGGGTGATTCGTAGCAACACGTAACTGACTGTTTATACCCGACTGTATGGTCATGGCCAGTCCGGCCAGTATAGGAAGAAGATAAAATAGAACTTTCATGCCGATCTGATTTTAGGTGCGGTGGAATTTTATTCTTTACGATGATCAAATTTAAGCGGTGGCAGAGGCTTAGTTTGGTTTTTCTTCTTACTTTGCCAACTCAAACAGCAAATTATGGCATATCCGGTAATTGATATTGAAGGCATTGGACCTACCTACGCAGAAAAACTCAACCATTTGGGCATTAAATCCACCGGCGACCTGCTGGAAAAAGGGCGTTCGAAAAAAGGGCGGGAGCAAATCGCCCACGATACCGGTATTCCAGAGTCATTGATTCTTACCTGGGTGAATCATTGCGATCTTATGCGCATTAAAGGTATTGCTGCCCAATTCGCCGAATTACTGGAAGCGGCCGGTGTGGATTCCGTAAAAGAATTTGCGCATCGCAATGCCGAGAACCTGCACAATAAGCTGGTGGAAACCAACGACAAATTTGGCCTTTCCGGACGTGTCCCCTCTGCCGAAACGCTCGCCGAAATGATCGAGCAGGCAAAGAGCATGGATCCTAAAGTAAGTCATTGATTTTGTTAAAACCTGATGGCTGCGGTTATATTTCCTGCCGGAAATGTTACCTATACTTAAGCGGACGTTAAAATATCCACATTGGCATAATACGGCAAAATAATTGCTCGTTTTCGAGTGCGGTCGGGTCAATCCGCCCATTATTTATTCATTAAACTTTTCGTTCATCGGGAGGTCTCTACATACTGAACCGTTGCTGTTTTACCCCACGCAGGTAAATAGCTTCTAAAAAGGCAGTAACACCCAACATGAAAATCATGAACAGGAAATCCGTAGCCATCTCCGCAGGGATCTGCGCCCTTTTCCTTTTTACAGGATTTAATAACAGCCTGCATACCGGTACGCAGTATCATAGCGAGCGTTCAGAGCCGGTAGGTGTTACCTATGTGATCGTGGATAAATCCGATTATGAATTAAAAGTGTACGATGAAGAAGGCTGGTATGCTACCTATCCGGCTGTTTTTGGCAGCAAGGACATGAGTGATAAAATGATGGAGGGTGACAAGAAAACTCCTGAAGGAAGTTTCAAGATCATTTCAAAACGCCGGCACGAGAAATGGCATAAAATGCTGGTACTCGATTATCCCAATACAGAGAGCTGGGCGAAATTCAAACAACGAAAAGCCAGTGGACTAATTCCGCGTCAGGCAAAAATTGGTGGCGGTATCGCCATACACGGTACCTGGCCCAATGATAATATTGTGGTAGACGATTTCACCAACTGGACCCAGGGTTGTGTATCTATAAAAAATGATGACCTGGATGAAGTGTACGATATGCTCCCCATCGGAACACGTGTGATCATTCGGAAATAATTGTCTGCCCCCATAAAAATGCCCTTACTGTTTTTTCCCATTTAGCAGACTCTTTCTTACAAAGCGATTCGTGACCCGAATCCTTATACTCGACCAATTGTTTATTCGAACTGCTGCAGTTCTTAAATAATGTCTCCGTTTCCGCACGGGTGACCCGTTTGTCGTTTACCCCCCACTGAAACAGAACGGGACAGTTGATCTTCGTTACATATTCGATCGGGTCGTGATCAAAAGCCCAGAAGCCCTGCTCGGCGCCGCCCCAGAAAGTTAATAAACCGGCTACAGGTTGTTCTGGCAAGCCCATCATGCGTACCCGGCCTTTAACGGCTTGTTCCAGTGAACCAAAGCTCATTTCCATAATTACCTTTGATGGTTTTACGGATGGAAAGGTATAGATCGCCCGGGAAATAGTTGCGGCTCCCAATGAAATACCCCATAAAACCACCTGCTTAGCACCTTCCTTTATCACAAAATCATAGGCTGCTTTTACATCATAGGCTTCATTGAATCCAATAGTACAAACAGAGCCCTCGCTCCCGCCATGCGCCCTGAAATCCACCGAGAGCGTATTAAATCCTGAACGAAACATAAACTGTTCTTCTGCAAGTATACGTGAACGTGAAGCACCATGCCCATGAAATAAAACCACTGTCCCTTTTGGATGGGGTTGCACCCGGTACCAGGCTTCGAGTGTAACACTGTCTTCCGTACGGAGCGTTATTGTATTATAGGTAATATCTGGTGCCGGGGTATTGACCGATTTTGCAAAAGGTACGCCTACCAGCATGGCTTTGGTTTTATTCCACCAGCTCATATTTTCCGGCGTCAGTTTTTTTGCCTCAATACCAGGATAAAAATGGGTGAACTTATAGGCATGAAAGGCAGCACTAATATTCAACAATATAAATAGCACGAGCAAAACACGGAGAATACGACGAAAAAACTGCATGCAAACAGAGGATTAAATTAGGAAATCTACGAACTATTGAAATTTGTTCCGATTAAATTTTTAAAAGCCCAACTTTCACGCTAATATAGCCGTAGTACAAAGTGAGATTGCTGATCCTTGTAATGGCTGCACAAACTGGCCTACTACAGTTTATAGCAGTCCCTTTATCTCTGAAACCCTACCATCCAGCCGGTAGGGTTTTTTATTATATGAAACAGGATGCGACATTAATGCATCATCAACTCCACTAGATCTTACCACGTTTGATCTCATCCACTACACCCGGATCGAGCAGCGTGGTGGTATCGCCCAGATTATCCAATTCGCCTTCGGCGATCTTACGGAGTATACGACGCATGATCTTGCCGCTTCTGGTTTTAGGCAACCCGCTTACAAATTGGATCTTATCCGGTTTGGCAATCGGTCCGATCACCCGCGTTACGGTTTGCAGGATATCCATCCGCGTTAAATTCTCGTCGCCATGCATATGACCATAGATCACATAAGCATATATACCCTGCCCTTTTACATCGTGCGGATAACCGACTACAGCACTTTCAATTACACCCGCATGCATATTAATGGCATTCTCCACTTCGGCCGTACCAATACGGTGTCCACTCACATTTAAAACATCATCCACCCGACCGGTGATGCGGTAATTTCCTTCTTCATCGCGGTAGCAACCATCTCCGGTGAAATATAAATTAGGGTATGCAGAGAAATAGTTCAACCGGCAACGCTCATGATCGCCATAAGTGGTGCGCAGGATAGAAGGCCAGGGGGCTTTGATACATAAATTTCCACTCACATTATTCCCTTCAATTTCTTTTCCATTCTCATCAACCAAAATGGGTTGCACCCCCGGCATGGGCAAGGTAGCATAGGATGGTTTGGAAGGCGTGATTCCCGCCATATTGGAGATCAATACACCGCCTGTTTCCGTTTGCCACCAGGTATCCACGATCGGGCATTTCTTCTTCCCAACATTTTCATCATACCAATGCCAGGCTTCTTCATTAATAGGTTCACCTACAGTACCCAGTACTTTCAAAGAAGTAAGATGCTTTCCCTGAAGTGGTCCGAGGCCAAATCCCATGAGTGAACGAATGGCGGTAGGCGCCGTATACAGGATATTCACATAATATTTATCAACGATATCCCAGAAACGACCAGCATCGGGCCAGGTAGGAATACCTTCGAACATCACACTGGTGGCTCCGGCACTGAGCGGACCATATAGAATATAACTGTGACCGGTGATCCAGCCTATATCAGCCGTACAAAAATGGATGTCGCCCTTTTGATACTGAAATACATTCACGAAAGTATAGTTCGTCCAAACCATATAACCGGCACAGGTATGCACCACTCCTTTGGGTTTACCGGTGGATCCGGACGTATATAAAATAAACAAGGGATCTTCTGCATCCATTTCTTCGGCGGGAAAATGCACCACACCATCTTTTTCCACCTGGGCTTCTGCATGTTCCATTTCATCTTCCCACCATACATCACGGCCCTTCAACATCGACACCGGCACACGGGTACGTGTATAAACAATTACCTTCTTTACGGTTCTGTTACCAATCAATGCATCGTCGATCACACTTTTCAATGGAATGTCTTTATTTCCCCGATAAGCGCCGTCGCAGGTTACAATATATTCGGCCTGTGCATCATATAAACGGTCGGCAATGCTTTGAGCAGAAAAACCACCAAAGATCACACTGTGAATAGCCCCGATCCGTGCGCATCCCAAAACGGCATAGGCCAGTTCAGGCACCATACCCATGTAAATACATACGCGATCACCTTTCTTAACACCAAGGTTCCTGAGCACTTGCGCAAACTGACAAACGCGTTTGTGTAACCGATTATAGGTTACCACCCGCGTACGCTCTTCCGGATTATTGGGTTCCCAGATAATGGCAGGTTTATCGCCCATCTCTTTCAGATGGCGATCGATCAAATTCTCGGTAATATTCAACTTGGCTCCCTTGAACCATTCCACTTTGGGTTCCGTAAAATTCCAGTCCAATACTTTGTCCCAGGGTTTCTTCCATAAAAAATCAGCAGCTACTTCGCCCCAAAAAGCTTCAGGGTCTTCCACACTTTTCTTATAAGCGGCCTTATATTCTTCGAGCGATTTGATCTGATGGGGATATGACATATGCAATCTGTTTACGGTCCTAAAATTATAGTATGCAACGCTCTGTGTGAAATTATTCCGGCTGAATTTAACCAATTACAGGAAAATAAATGAGGCAGATCAAAAACCCGCTATTTATTTAGACATTTTAGGTAAATTGAATTTTGCCAATTTCATCGGGACGCAGGACAGTTGTACTTATTTTTTTACGGAAACGATTGCATCTATTGACCAGACTGGTTTTGGCATTTCCAAAGACGAACATTATGAGTTTTCAAACTGAAAAAAAGGGATTAGCCGGCATCATTGCGGCTTCTTCAGTAGGCACGCTGATAGAATGGTACGACTTCTACATATTTGGAAGTTTGGCAACCATTATATCAACAAAATTCTTTCCGGCCGGAAATCCTACAGTGGCATTATTGTCTACCCTGGCCACTTTTGCGGCAGGTTTTGTGGTGCGTCCCTTTGGTGCCTTATTCTTTGGAAGGCTGGGCGATTTGATCGGTAGAAAGTATACTTTTCTGGTAACCCTTGTACTCATGGGTATTTCCACATTTCTTATTGGATGTATCCCGGGTTATGAGTCGATCGGATTCTTCGCGCCGCTGTTGGTACTTGTATTACGATTATTACAGGGTTTGGCATTAGGCGGTGAATACGGAGGGGCCGCAACCTATGTAGCGGAACATTCGCCAGCCGAACGCCGCGGGTTTTGGACTTCCTGGATACAGACCACTGCCACGGTAGGGTTATTTGTTTCCCTGCTGGTGATCATTACCACAAAGGGAGCCATGAGCGATGCCGATTTCAATGATTGGGGTTGGCGGGTTCCCTTCTGGATCTCCATTATCATGGTAGGTATCTCGATTGTAATCCGGATGCGCATGCAGGAATCGCCGCTGTTCGCCAAAGCCAAAGCGGAGGGTAAAACCTCCGTGAATCCTTTAAAAGAAAGCTTTGGTCACCGTCTCAATTTCAAATTCGTATTGCTGGCTTTATTCGGTGCCACTATGGGTCAGGGGGTGGTTTGGTATACCGGCCAGTTTTATGCGCTTAGTTTTATTCAAAATACATTGAGTGTAGATGTAGCACAAGCCAGTAAGTTGATCATGTGGGCACTGCTCTTCGGCACACCTTTCTTCGTGCTCTTTGGTGCTTTGTCGGATAAAGTTGGTCGTAAATGGATCATGCTCATCGGCATGTTCGTGGCGATCATAAGTTATCGTTCTATTTATGCTACCATGTACGATGCCGGGAGCATCAGCAATAAAAAGGAAATTACTGCGCATACAAAAACAATTGTCACGGTAGCGGCCAACGAAAAGCATTTGGGCGATAGTATTCGCACCAGTGTTACCAGCAAAGAATATGAAGATGGCACTACAGCTACCTTTACTAAAAAAGAGATCCTGCATGCCGACCCCTCCAAAACTGATCCCGTAAAGGACATTGTTGAATCAAGATCGGTGGTACTCGATAGCGGTTCCTTTTGGACCCTGATCTGGATGGTATTTATACAGGTTTTATTTGTAACGATGGTATATGGCCCCATCGCTGCATTTTTGGTGGAGATGTTTCCCACCCGCATCCGATATACATCCATGTCGTTGCCCTATCATATCGGTAATGGTATTTTTGGAGGATTGTTG
Organism: uncultured Chitinophagaceae bacterium; assembly: GCA_964555605.1. Lineage (GTDB taxonomy): Bacteria > Bacteroidota > Bacteroidia > Chitinophagales > Chitinophagaceae > Endoryza. The sequence goes on from CAZKSY010000012.1 coordinate 30,913, forward strand.
CCGGCTATTGCCACATTTCTGGCAACAAAAGCCACACAGGCCAATGAAGCAGCAAAAGAAGCCGGCCTGCCACTGCCTTATGAAAAGCCCTTTCTGGAAGGACTCTGGTATCCGATCATTGTAGCGGCGGTTTGTTTGGTGATTGGTATCTTTTATATTAACGGGGAAGATAATCGCACTGAAGATTAATTAAATGCTTCAAGCAATTGTACTATGAATAAGCTTAGAAAATATTTAGGTGTTGTTTGGATCCTGCTCGGTCTGATCGCCGGCTATTACCTGATTGTATCGCAGGCCATTCCAAAGTTTGAGAGTGGCAAACCGGAAGATAAGATCCCTGCCATCATTTATGCCTTTATTCTCATGCCGATCATTGTGGGAGGGTTGCTCACTTTCGGCTATTATGCACTCACAAATGAGTATGATATTTATGAAGATAAGGAGCATCATTTACACATTAAGGAAGATTAGTACCTGAGTTTTTCGATTGGTCGATCATTTACAATGTTCATTTACCTCTACCCGGGGAACAGATAATGCCTGCAGGGGCCCACATTTTGCCTACCTTTGATTTGACATAAACCAGAACGCATTTCATCATTCAATGCAATAATTAAGAATCAGGGTTGCCGCAAAAAGTTATCAATAAAACAATCGCCGTTTCGGGTGCCACGCTGAAAAAGCTATCGGTGCTGAACCCGATGACGATACGTCAAAAGGGAAGTCGTGCTAAAGCCATCTTCGCGTTGGTCATGGTTTGCTTTTTTTGGGGCACCACATGGCTGGCCTCAAAAGAAGGGGTTAAACACATGCCGGCCCTGCAGATGGCTGGCTTGCGGCAATTGATAGGAGGCAGTATTTATGTACTCTATTTTCTGAGTAAAGGAAGGGTTTGGCCGCGGGGAAAGGAATGGGGACCGATACTGGTTTTGAGTTTCCTGAATTTCATGTTGAGTAATGGATTATCTACCTGGGGTGTTAAATATATTTCTGCTGGTCTGGGCTCCATCATTGGAGCCATCTTCCCGCTGTGGTTGGTGATCATCGGATTGTTTCAGGGAGAAAGATTGCCGGCAAAAGCTTTCATTGGTACCTTATTGGGATTTGGTGGCATCTGCGTGATCTTCTTTGATCATTTAGTAGATTTTATGAATCCGGAATTCAGTTTCGGAATACTCATTTCGATTGCCGCCACCTGGTCTTGGGCATTCGGAACCTTGTATACAAAAAAACATGCGGCGCAATTCAATCCCTATTTCAGTATTGGGTTGCAGATGATGATATCCGGTATCGTATTAACGGTTTTCACGAATGGTACAGGTCAGGCCGTTCCTTTAACAGCCATACCCTGGCAAAGTTGGGGAGCCATTGCGTATCTGGTCACTTTTGGATCGGTCATATCTTTTATTGCTTATTTATATGCGTTGCAGCATTTGCCTACGCAGCAAGCTTCGATCTATGCTTATATGAATCCGGTAGTGGCGGTGGTGTTGGGGTCATTGTGGCTGAACGAGAAGTTCTCGTTGCTGCTGGCCGGCGGCGGATTGATTACTTTGGTAGGGGTTTACCTCGTGAATCAGGTGTATAAAGGGAAAAAGTAGGAGGATAAGACGCGGGGATTAGGGGAAAAACACCCGGAGATGCCATCTCCAATTTGTACCCCACAATCAAACTCATTCAGCCAAACGACACAACCAAATCGCCTGTGATCAGCTAATGAATTTAAGATATCGCTGTGCGTTAAGAAATTAGATAGGAGGAAAAGACGCGGAGTTTAGGGGAAAAACACGTGGAGATGCCATCTCCAATTTGTACCGCACTATCACCCCTCATCCCTATACGCATCCCAATAAACATTCTCCCGCATAAACAGCTCAAACGTCGTTGCCCAACCCTTAAACTCCAGCCCCGTTCCTAAAATATTATTATGCCAGATACTTACAAACAACCCATTATACCGCTTCACCCGGCTGTAATAACCCATTAACTCCTGATAGGTCTGCGAAGGATTCAGCCGCTGTTCATACAAAGCATTCGCATCCATAAAACAAAATGGATAGACCCACAGATCCGTAGATTGCTCACTACCCAGATCGTACCACAAATAGCTGCTGGCCACAGAAGCCCGAAATCCATTGATACTGCCATATCCCATCGAATATTCCTGACGAATACCCACTTCAATCAATTGCCGGTATGTATCAGGAAGGGTCATACGAATATAATGCTGCCGGCTCCGCTTCACCGGTTCTTCTGTTACCACTTCCATCCATTCCACTTCTTCCCGCAATAAACGCGGCGCATCGCCACTTTGCCAGGAAGGATGGATCCCTGTTTTATAATTTTTAGAATAATACTCGATCAGTTCCCTGAATGGCACCACGTCTGTGGAAATATTCTTATCGTACCGGCCACGCTTACCCGCCACCAGGAAAAAATAATAGGGCTGTAAACGACAATACAGATGCAATGCATCCAGCCACTCAAAACAATCGAATGGATCCTTCCGTTTACCGGTCAGTACCTGCCAACGTTCTTTTACAGACCCAAACTGCCCTTTCATCAAAGAACGCAAAAACCCATACCCATTACGCAATAATCCCTTATGCTTATAAGAATAAGCCATATCTATATCATAGGTGATCTTGCAACGAAATGTTTGCCGGCGAAATAACAAGTCCGGGAACTTACGCTGCAACGATTTTCGAAAACTCTCCAGCCATATATTTACCAGCGGCTCACTCAAAAAATCTTCCTTGAAGGCCAATGAAGCCTGATACGGAAAACGTCCGTACATATCTTTTTCATGCGGCAAATATTCTTCATACCGGCTGATCAAATAAAATACTGCCGCAAAAATATCGAAAGGGTGGTCGCCGGTGGTCGGGAAAAAAGCCTTCTGAAAATTCAACTCAAAACAGGAGGTATCCTGCACCGTTATACCTTTCTGAAATAATAATTCATGCGGCTTCAGGTAAAATTCTTCTTCCGAAAATTCCGTTTCTGAATAATTCAACCGCGCTCCTCCAAAAGCCTGAAACGCTTCTGCATCGGTGGTGAGCTGAATCGGTTCATTGAACAATTCCCTGCTGAAGAACTCAACAGTGTACTGTAAACGATTGGTAATAGTATGGGTGTAGAACAGCAGCATGTAGCTACACAAAATATAAAACTCCTGCGTAAATAAATCAGATCATTAAAAGATGTGAGGAACTCGTGGTTATTTTTTATTCCGCTCCCGCCATTGCTGGTTGAACGTTTTGGGTGCAAAGTCCAAATCGCCTCGATGGCCCGTCCAACCCTTAAACATCTTATTCACCATCCGGTTCTTTAAACTCCTGCTGCCCATATTCATCCAGCTACGGTGCAAACTTGCCTGCTTCCAAACCTTCCAGGCTATTTTCTCACCCCAGCCCGATAATCCCTGATCCACACTTTGAGCCCGGTTATGCAATAGCAATTCATGTAAATTGATCCGGACAGCACATACTTCAGTACAGTTGCCGCAAAGGGAGGAAGCATAGCTTAAATGCTTGAAATCATCCATCGCCCGCAAATGCGGGGTGATCACCGAACCAATTGGGCCGGAATACGTAGTTTCATAGGCATGACCGCCAATATTCTTATATACCGGACAGGCATTCAAACAAGCCCCGCAACGAATGCAGTATAAACTCTCTCGTGCTCTGGCATCTGCCAGAATGTTGGTTCTGCCATTGTCCAGCAAAATCACATACATCTCCTCAGGTCCGTCCGTTTCGCCTGGCTGACGAGGGCCACTGAAAATCGTATTATAAACGGTGATCTGCTGACCGGTACCATAGGTAGCCAGCAAAGGCCAGAACAAGGCCAGATCGGTAAGGGAGGGGATCACCTTCTCAATACCTGTGATCACTATATGTGTTTTGGGGAAAGAGGAACTCAATCGTGCATTCCCTTCATTCTCCGTTACCGCTACACTTCCGGTATCGGCAATGATAAAATTTGCACCGGTGATGCCGATCTCTGCCTGCACATACTTGTCCCGCAGTTTTTCACGGGCCACGAGGGTAAGTTCTTCCGGACTTAAATGCGGCGAAGTGCCGAGTTTATTCGAAAACAACCGTGCTACATCTTCCTTGCTTTTATGCATGGCCGGTGTTACAATATGGTAGGGCGGCTCCCCATCTAACTGCTGAATGTATTCGCCCAAATCGGTCTCCACACTTTCAATACCCATTTTCTCAAGAAAATCATTTAAATGAATTTCCTCTGTTACCATGCTCTTACTCTTCACTACGGTGCGGCATTGTTTCGCCTCACAGATCTTTTTGATTTCCTCCAAAGCCTGCGCCGCATCTACCGCCCATATCACTTTTGCACCCCGCTTCGAAATATTCGCTTCAAAATCTTCCAACTGTTTGTCGAGTGTTTCGATCGCCCGCCATTTGATATTCTTGGCTTTCTCCCGCACCAGCATCACATCCGAAAACTGCTTCTTCCCATTCGGCACCACAGCATTGTACTTGCCAATGTTGAAATTCACTGTACGGCGGTGCTCCAGATCGCCCGCCTTTATGGTACTCTTCGCAATGAATGATGATGCCTGTTCGTTCATGTTCCCAATTTACAGTATACCGATCAATTTATTTCTCCTCTACCGACTCTCCGTTATTATACGCTATGGCCGCCTTCTCCAGTGCCTCATAAAAAGCTTCTCCGTACAAACGCACCAGCGGTTCTTTTAGAAAAGCATACACCGGCACCTTCAATTTCTTGCCCAAACCGCAAGCAGGTTTGCACAATACTTCCCGGGGTTCATAATTGATGAGATCGTAGTTGCCGTGCTTCCCTTTTTTATGAATGATCGGAAAGAGGTGGCAACTTATGGGCTTCTTCCATCCGATCACTCCATCGTAATACGCCTGCTCAAAAGCGCACTTAATAATACCCTTTTCATCTCTGAACCCATATACACAGATTTCATTATCGTTGCCCAGGGTGGGAGTTACCCAACCAAACTCTTTATGATACACATATTTTCCCTTGCGTTCAATCTCTTTTATGGAATCCTCGCCCAAATAAGGCTTCACTTTTTCAAACAGGTCTACCATTAAATCCAATTCCTCGGTAGTTAAAGGTGCACCGGCATCGCCTTCCTCACAGCAGCCGCCTTTGCATTTGTTCAAATCACAAACAAATTGCTGCGAGGCTACTTCATCACTTATTAATACATTATCAATTACGATCACAAGTCAATTTTTATTGGGTTAGAAATCGGTCACCGGTCTATTGCTTCCACTTCAGGGTGTTGATCAAATGCTTCATATCCTCCTGCAGAAAATCATTTACCACTTTCAAAGAGTCTTCATTCGGACTGCTGTCGAAATAAAGCGCCCCCCTCAGAAAATGCTTTACGCTATCACTCACGAAAAATTGTTTCGCTGTAGCTGCATTCCCTCCAACATCGAACCATACACCGGTGAGACCGGCTTTTGTACGCATCAGCGAATCAGTGATCCCTGTAGCTTTGGTGGTATGTTTGTACGTCATGGTGAATGCATCATTCACCAGCTTATTAAAATCTGTTGGACCTACAGGCTTATAACTCATGTAGATCTTTCCGTTGAACTGAGGAAATTCGATATTGATCCAGTTATCCGTCTTCTCGTCAAAAAAAGTGGAATCCTTTACCACATTCGCATAAACGGGGTATTCAAATGTGTAGGGATAACCTTCCCGGTCGAATACCTGATAGCGGTGCTCCGGAAAAGGGATGCGGTAATAGCCTCTTGGCTTGATGGTATAGTCGCTGTTACAGGCGGCCAGAAGGCCTATGGCCAGGAGAAGAGTACATGTATTTTTCAAACTGATTCTGGTCATGGTATCAATCGTTGCGAAGGTTTATCGTCACTTTTACTTTTTGAATCCTGTTCTTATCCACCTCAAGGATCACAAATTCGAAATCACCGGCGGTGAAGGTATCATTCACTTTAGGAATTTCACCAGCCACTTCAAGCATCAGTCCCGCAATAGAGTCACTCTCACCCCTTAATTCATCAAAGGTATCGGCCGGCAGGTCCATCAGTTTCAGGGCATCATGTATCATCATCTTTCCTTCCAGCACATAAGAGCCATCTTCCAGCTTACGACTGCCGGTTTCATCTTCATCAAACTCATCTTTAATTTCTCCTACGATCTCCTCGAGAATATCTTCCATGGTTACGATGCCACTGGTGCCACCAAATTCATCTACTACCACGGCAAAATGTATGCGCTTTGACTGAAACTCTTTCAACAGATCTTCAATAAACTTCTGCTCATGTACAAAATAAGGCTGGCGCAACAAGCTATGCCAATCGTACTGTTCGTTTTCCTGCAGGAAAGGCAGTACATCTTTTGTATGGATCATGCCGGTAATTTCATCCAGACTATTACGGTATACCGGCAGGCGGGAATAGTGCAGCTCTTCAATCCGTTGTTTCACCTGTGTAAAATTCAGATCATGGGAAATACCGCTTACATCCAAACGGGTTTTCATGATCTGTTTAACGGTGATATGCCGGAATTTATAGATGCCGGCGAGGATGCGCTGTTCGTCTTCTTCCTCCACCGTCGACTTGATGGCTTCCTCCATTCGTTGCTGGCTATACGCACGCGAAACAGATCCGCCGAGAAAACGCTCGATAGATTCTGATTTCGACAACAACCAGTTTCCGATGGTCTTGAAAACATAATAAAGTACTTCTACCAGTGCGGCTGTTTCATAAGCGGTACGCAGGTGATTATGTGCCGCGCGGATCTTGGGAAGTACTTCACCAAAGAGAATGATAAGTGCCGTGATGATGGGAACCTTCACCAGCAATTTGATCCAATGAGAGTTCTCGTCGGCTTTAAAAGGGATCACCTGATCGATGAGCAAATTGGAAAGAATGATTATGGCGATATTCACCAGACCGTTTGCTATAAGCATGGCCGCCATTAACGATTTGGGTTCTTCCAGTAATTGCGCAATCTTTTTCCAGGCACCTTCCTGTTTTGTTTTCAGCAAATTAATATCCCGGTAGTTCAGTGAGAAAAAAGCGATCCGGGCACCGGAGATAAAAAAAGAAAGCACCAGCAATACCACCACTAATACCGCCAGAATGGTTGTAGTGGCCTGCATGGCATCTGCCAGAAGAATGGGTGCGAAACCCGCCTCAAGAAAAACAGAATAACCAGAAATATCCAAAATATTGAATTTAGTTATGGAACCGATCACACAATAGCTCCCTGCTATCAATCAGGAAGGCAGGTCATTCGGCCTGCCCTCGATATGAATTGCTGCAAATTTAATGCAAGTATTGCTTAAAAGGGCAGATCGGGTGAAGGTTCTCCCATCGGGGGGATATCGGCATCGGGATGATCGGCATTCCCGGGAGGCGTGGATATATGTCCGGAACCGTCTGAACGCTTATCCAGCATGATCAGATTATCGCCCACTACTTCTGTAGCAAATTTTTTATTGCCGTCTTTATCTTCCCAACTGCGGGTGCGTAAGCGTCCTTCAATATAAACCAGACTTCCTTTATGAAGATATTTTTGGGCCAATTCCGCCAATCCGCGCCAGAGTACAACGGTATGCCATTCTGTTTGGGAAATCAGTTTACCTGTGCGGTCTTTGAAGGTTTCGGTCGTGGCCAGGGGAAACTTAGCTACGCCAATATTTCCTTCTAAAAATTGCACATCCGGATCACGACCCAAATTGCCAATCAGCATTACTCTGTTTACACCCCTCATATGAATAAGTTTAATGGTTTAAGACGCTATGGCAAGCAATGCTCTTTAAAGTTAGATTTTTTAGCCAAAAAAAACTGTTATTTTTTGGCTGGCTTTACAGAGGGAGGGAACCAATATACTTCTTTAATAATATGGGGAATGGGTACTGCGATAGTTCTGCTGCTAACACGGGTAGATAGCCGGAAGGAAGTGGGGGCGTTTTAGAATAGTGTAAATGAATGAATCGCACATGAATATGCTGGTGCGAAAGCTTTTGTTGCAATTCATCACTTATATATTCCACGGTATAATTCTTTTCTGTGGCATCGATGGTTCTGAATTGCTTTACCACCTGTTTTTCCGGTACTCTTTTAGCTGTTTCAATCAGGGGGAATTGGTATAATTCACGCCAGATATCCTTTGCACCCCTTTGCGTGATAAAATATTTACCCCGCCATTTTACCAGAAAGAAATAGAACCAGCGGTGTTTCAGGGTGAGGCTTTTGGCTTTAACCGGTAACTGTTGTTGCCGGTTCTGACGAAAGGCCATACATTCCTGTTGCAAGGGACAAGTAACACAAAGGGGTTGCTGCGGTTTGCAAAGCACCGCTCCAAAATCCATGATCGCCTGATTAAAACGGGCCGATTGATTAATGGGTAAAAGTGATTGCGCTAAAGCTGTAAATGCTTTCTTTCCCGCTGGAGAATCGATGGGTGTATCGATCCCAAAATAGCGCGACAATACCCGCTCCACATTGCCATCTACAACGGCATAGGGCGCGTTATAGGCGAAGGAACAAATGGCAGCCGCAGTATACGGACCGATACCTTTTAATGCCAGCACCTCTTTATGATTGGTAGGAAAACGGCCGTTGTAATCATTTACGATCGTACGGGCTGTAAATAACAAATTACGACAGCGGGAATAGTAGCCCAATCCTTCCCATAACTTAAACACCTGCTGATCAGGAGCCGCGGCCAGTGATTGTATATCTGGAAAAGTTTGAATGAACTTTTCGTAATAGGCCCAACCCTGTTCCACCCGGGTTTGCTGCAAAATGATTTCACTGAGCCAGATACGATACGGATCCTTCTCCCCTTTCCAGGGCATTTGACGGGAATTGAGGCGTTTATCCCAGTCCAGCAGCCGTTTCGTAAAAGGGGCTTTCATACTATTTTAAAGAGTTTAACGTTTTGAAAATGAATATAGTTGAAAAAAAACAGCAAAAAGGTATATTTGTGTCTAATAATCAACGATTTATACTTTTCTTGCTTATTTCAGGATAAAGACCTAACTTCAATAATGTATTGATTTTGTGGGTTTTGACCGGCTAAAAACAAATTATTTTTTCAACCCATTAAAAATTCAATGATATGAGAAAAGCAGACCTTGTAAACCAAATATCTGAAAAAACAGGTATACCCAAGGTTGACGTCTTGGTTACTTTAGAAACCATGTTTAAGGAAGTAAAAGATACCCTTTCTGCAGGGGAGAATATTTACATCCGTGGCTTCGGAAGTTTTATTACCAAGAAGAGAGCCGCAAAGATCGGCCGTAACATCAAGAAAAATGTGGCTGTACATATTCCGGAGCACTACATTCCTGCCTTTAAACCAGCGAAGGAATTTGTGGCTGAAGTAAAAAAATTGCAATCTGTAAAAGAAGATCAGCCAAACCCGGATGATGAAGTGTAATTTTGCTGCCTAAACTATACGTAAGCAGTGAAAAAATCTCAAATGATCGTTATTGGCGGAGGGGTATTACTCTTCTGCCTTATTTATTTTTTCGGCAATACCATCCCACCGAAAGAAAAAACAGCCGAATCCGGAGCAGACAGCACCCACAGCAGTCCCACAAAAGTTGATATCAAGAGCGTTTTGGCTGCCTCCAAGCAACAATTAACGCCCGATCAGCAAGCCAAACTGGCGCAACTGGAAGAATCTGTTGTACGCGGAAACGTTAAGGATCAACAGATTAAGAATTACAAAGTACTCGCCTCCTACTGGAAAGACTCCCTTCATTTGCTATTGCCTTATTTCTATTATACGGCCGAAGCATCTAAATTGGAAAATTCTGAAAAAAGCCTCACCTTTGCAGCCCACAATTTATTAGTGGAGCTCCGCCGGGTAGAAAGTGCAGACATAAAGAATTGGATGGCAGGCGAAGCGAAAGAGTTATTTGAAAAAGCGCTGGCGATCAATCCGCAGAACGATTCCAGCAAAATCGGGTTAGGTTCCTGCTACCTTTTTGGAGCGATCAGTGCCACTCCTATGGAGGGTATTCAATTGATCAGTGAAGTGGCCAACCGTGATTCCACCAACATGTTCGCGCAGTTCATGCTCGGATTGGGTGGCTATCAATCGGGGCAATACGAGAAAGCAATTGTGCGACTGAAAAAGGTAGTAAGCAAGGAATCAGGAAATCTGGAAGCCATTCTGGCTTTAGCTGAATCCTATGAACGCAGCGGTGATAAAGCCAATGCCATCGAATGGTACGAGAAAAGTAAAAAATTCTTCGACCAGCCCGAAATAGTGAAGGAGATCGATGCCCGCATCGCCCTTCTCAAAAAATAAAACCTTTCCTTAAAGGAATTGAATTATAAATTAATTGTTAACCAAATCATTCGGTGAATTATGCCTTGTGGTAAAAAAAGAAAGCGTCATAAAATTGCGACGCATAAGCGTAAAAAGAGACTGAGAAAGAACCGCCATAAGAAGAAGAGCAGGTAATAAATCTTTTCTGTAGCGGCCGGCTCCCTTGTAAGCCGGCCGACTCCTTCTTTAGCTGATACGATTGTTTGCTTATTTATGATGCCAGTTCCCTCCGGTACGGGCAATAGTCTGCAAACAATTCCCCACAGCGCATTTTCCTTGTAGTGATGATGGTTTGACGGAAAAAGATGTTTACGCTTGAATAAGGAACTTATTATTAATGCAGCTCCCCTGGGTGTAGAAATTGCACTTTTAGAGGATAAAAAACTGGTAGAATTACATCACGAAAAAGCGGATGGTAGTTTTGCCGTGGGAGACCTATATCTTGGAAAAGTCAAGAAACTCATTCCCGGCCTGAATGCCGCGTTTGTGGATGTTGGCTTTGAGAAAGATGCTTTCCTGCATTATACCGACCTTAGCCCATACGCGAAATCGCTCCTCAAATTCACTCAATCTTCCATCAACGATCAAACCGATTTCAGTCAGTTTCAGGTAGAACCTGAGATCGTAAAAACAGGTAAGATCAATGAGGTACTGAGCGGAAAACCGAATATTCTGGTACAGATCCTGAAAGAGCCCATTGCGGCTAAAGGGCCTCGTCTGAGTTGTGAAATTTCCCTGCCCGGTCGTTTTGTGGTGATCACTCCTTTCAATGATATCGTTGCGGTATCAAGAAAGATCCATTCGTCCGACGAAAGAAAACGCCTGCAAAAGATCATTGAGGCCATCAAGCCCAAGAACTTTGGAGTGATCGTTCGCACCGCTGCAGAAGGAAAGAATACAGCCGAACTTCATGAAGACCTCTCCATGCTGGTAGATACCTGGAAGACCATTCAGACTAATTTGAAAGGCTCCGTGGCACCAGCCAAGATCCTCAGCGAACAAACAAAAACAACCAGTATTCTCCGTGATCTGCTGAATGAATCTTTCAATAAGATCGTGGTGAACGATAAATCTATTTACGCCGATACCCGTAGTTATATTCAACGTATTGCTCCGGAAAAAAGCGAGATCGTTTCCTATTATAATAACGGCCTGCCCATCTTCGACCAGTTTGGTGTAACCAAACAGGTGAAAGCAGCTTTCGGTAAAACCGTCAACCTGCCCAGTGGCGCCTACCTGATCATTGAACACACCGAAGCCCTTCATGTTATTGACGTGAACAGCGGTTACAAGAGTGTGGGCAATAATCAGGAACTGAATGCCCTGGAAACAAATCTGGAAGCCGCTGCTGAAATCTCCCGCCAACTTCGGTTGCGCGACCTCGGTGGTATTATTGTGGTTGACTTTATCGATATGAAACTTCCCGAGAACAAGCGCAAGCTGATGGAATCGATGGAAGAATTCATGCGTCCCGACAGAGCCAAGCATGCGGTATTGCCCATTTCCAAATTCGGACTGATGCAGATCACGCGTCAGCGGATGAAACCGGAAATGAATATCAATACACAGGAATTATGTCCGAGCTGTAACGGTACCGGAAAAATATCTTCAACCCTGATCCTGGAGGATGACATTGAAAAGAACCTGAGTTATCTGCTCACGCATCAGCATAAGAATCTTACGCTGGCGGTGCATCCTATTATTTATGCCTATCTTACCAAAGGCTTTTGGTTCCGTTCCAAACAATGGAAATGGCGGTTTAAATACGGACAGAAGATCCATATCCGCGCCAATACCACCTACCATCTTACAGAGTTCCATTTCTTCGATCAAAACGATGATGAGATCAAACTGTAATTACAGGTTCAGCTAGAGTATTGCAAAGCTGCTGATTTGTTTACAGAGTTCCCCCTGGCAACAGTAGCCGAATTTAAAAAATGATGCCGCTTTTATCAACTTAAAGATAAATAGACGTCGATTTTGTTCAATTTGCCCCTATTGTAATAACATCTCCGATTGCTGCTACTTTTGTCAACCTGGCTGCAAACATTCTGCTGTAAGCCATCATTTGATAGCATAATGGGTGCCAGAACCGCTACCGTGTTTTTCAATAAGATTTTTCTCAATTAAAGTGGAGAGCAGTCGTATAACAATCATTCTTGAAAAACCCAGACCTTTTGTAATGTCTCCAGATTTGCAACCAGGATGATTCTGTATGAAACTAATAACTAGTTTTTCGCGAGGAAGCAATTGTTCTCCTTCTTCTTGATGGACTTGAAGCTTTTGCAATAATTGTCCTTGAATATTTTTTAAAGCATCGAAAAAGAATGTCACCCAATCGCTGATATTTTCATTTGGTCGTTGCGTTTGACAGCTTCTCAGCACTCGATAATACTCTGATTTCCTACTTTCAATTTCATGTTCAAAGCTTATATATTGAATCCATTTGTATCCATGTTTTAATAATAGTAGGGAAGATAATAATCTGCTTAGTCTGCCATTCCCATCTTGAAAAGGATGAATACTTAAAAATTCATAAGTAAAAATGGAACACCTAACCAGTGGATGAATTGAGTTTTCAGTATTGTACCAATCAGTTAGGGCTTTCATTGCAGATTCTGTACTAATCCCCGGCTTTGTCGTTTCAAATATTATTTGATTTGTTCCATCCGGATATTTGGCTTCCACGGCATTACTTTGTTGCTTATAGTTGCCTTTGTGCCATTCATCTTTCTTACTGTACCGCATCAAAATCTTATGCAAATTTTTGATGTCGCCCTCTGTAATTTGTATGTCTTTATATGATTCAGATATAATATCTAAGGTTTCAAAATACCCCACCACTTCTTGAGTATCTCTATCTTCAAGTTTAGTGATGTCAATGCTCTTAAGAAGCACATCCACCTCTTCATCGGTTAGCTTTGAGCCTTCGATTCTTGTAGATGCTCCAACACTTCTTACGGTTGCTATTGACTTAAGTTGTTTTAAGCTGTGTTTTTCTCTTCTTTCAATAGACGTCCAAGATGCGTCAAATCTATCAATTTGACTTATCAGGCCAATTAGCTTCCAATCCAAATTGAGTTTAAACTCAAATACAATGTTCTCCATTCAATTTGTTTCTTCTGTTACATTTTGACACAAAATACTACAAAATGTTACAAAACGATACGAAACAATACAAAATGATACAAAATAAAACAAAATGATACAGATTCTTCAAACCGCTTAAAAATGTAAATTGTTGATTTATAACGAATTGAAAATTTATGCAATAAAAAAAAGCTCCCGCCATCGGGAGCTTTTGTATTCAGGTTGGTGCCTGTTTAACTTCTGTTCCTGTTGTTATAGATTAACAGGTATTGCACCAGGGTAACAATGGAGGCAACGGCGGCCACCACATAGGTCATGGCGGCCCACCAAAGAGCATCTTTAGCTTTTGGATACTCCCGGTCGTTCGTCACATTGGTACGGTTCAACCAGGCCAAGGCACGACGGCTGGCGTCAAACTCGACCGGCAAGGTGATCACTGAAAACAGTGTGGTTACGGCAAAAAGGATGATACCGATCAGCAGTAAAGACGGGAAACGATTGATCATCAATACACCGCCCAGCAGTACCCATTGCACCAGACTGGAGCTCAACTGCACTGCCGGAACCAGCTTGCTTCGTAACGTAAGCCATTGATAAGCAGTGGCATGCTGAATGGCGTGTCCGCATTCGTGTGCGGCCACCGCAGCCGCCGAAATGGAACGGCCATTATATACATCCGGACTGAGATTCACGGTTTTATTGAGCGGGTTGTAGTGATCACTCAGGGAACCGGGAACGGAAATGATCTGTACATCGTAGATGCCATTTTCACGTAACATCTTCTCTGCCACCTCTTTACCCGATAACCCGGAGGCCAGTCCCATTTTTCCATACGAATTAAACTTACTCTTCAAAACGCCGGAAACCAGCAAACTGAGTAGCAAAAATCCAATCGAAACCAACATAATTGATGGTGTCATAATAAACGTGTTTTTTGATATAACAAGTAGAACCGCAAAAGGATTACCAAACCTTTCCGGGGCCCTTTTCTGTCTGTTTTGACCCCTATTTTCTGCCAATTTCAGCAATTTTTTTTTACTGCCTAAAATGGTGAGAGCCAGCTACTGACAAATTAACATTCAAAGCGGTCAGGGAGTTAAAATTTATCAGTTAAATAATTGATAATTAATAATTTATAATTAATTTTTTGCATATTAAAAGGGCTCGTAAAGGGGGTGGAATTTATCAACAGAACCGAAAAATAATTTTGTAATGTGCCCCCAATTTGTAATTTAGTGGCAGAATTTAATGGGTTAGTAAGTAAGGGGTCAACAGCGATGTTGACCCTTTTACTTTTTATACTGCGTTCCACTTCTTTTTCATCATTTCCCATTCACTTTTCACCTCTCACTTTTCACCTCTCACTTTTCACCTCTCACTTTTCACCTCTCACTTTTGTAAAACAACCAATCTATCGCAACACATTTCAATTTCAACTTACCTTTATCGCATGAGTAAAACGAAGACAGCTTTTTTTTGTACGCAATGTGGTTATGAAAGTGCGAAGTGGTTGGGAAAATGTCCGTCGTGTAATACATGGAATACGTTTACGGAAGAAGTGATCCATAAAGGCAATACGAAAAATGATAATGAATGGAAATCGTTTCATGGTGAAACCGGCCATCATAAAACCATTTCTCTATCGAACATCACAGTAGTGGAACAGGATCGTATCGTTACATCAGATACGGAGTTGAATCGTGTATTGGGTGGTGGCATCGTGAAAGGCAGTATCATTCTGGTAGCAGGGGAACCTGGCATTGGGAAATCGACCTTATTCCTGCAGAATGGGATCTTACTAAAGGATCAGGTTACACTATATATCAGCGGAGAAGAAAGTGAGCAGCAGATTAAAATGCGTGCCGATCGATTGGGCATTTCAAATGATACATTTTATTTGCTTACCGAAACCTCTACACAGGTGATCTTTCAGGAGATCAAAAAACTGAAACCCACTGTAGTGATCGTAGATTCCATTCAAACCCTGCAATCACCTTATATCGATTCGTCTGCCGGAAGTATATCACAGATCAGAGAATCGGCTGCAGAGCTGCAGCGTTTCGCCAAAGAAACCAATACACCGGTGATTCTTATCGGTCATATTACCAAAGATGGTTCTATTGCCGGACCAAAAATTCTGGAGCATATTGTTGATACAGTATTGCAATTCGAAGGAGACCGTCACTATGCCTACCGGATCCTACGCACCCTGAAAAACCGATTTGGCAGTACCGCCGAGTTGGGGATCTATGAAATGACCGGTGCTGGTATGCGTGCCGTAACCAATCCGAGTGAGATCCTCATCACACAAAAAGAGGATCAACTCAGTGGCATTGCGATTGCTGCCACTATCGAAGGACTGCGCCCTTTATTAATTGAAGTACAGGCACTGGTTACCCAATCCGTTTATGGTACACCCCAACGAACTGTATCGGGATTTGATCTGCGGCGCTTACAACTTTTATTAGCTGTATTGGAAAAAAGAGGTGGTTTTCATTTTGGAGTGAAGGATGTATTCCTGAATATTGCCGGTGGACTTAAAATTGAAGATCCCTCGATCGATCTGGCCGTGCTTTGCGCTTTATTGAGTTCGTATGAAGATGTACCGCTGCCACAGCAGATCTGTTTTGCCGGTGAAGTAGGATTAAGTGGAGAGATCCGGGCTGTCAACCGCATTGAACAACGGATTGCTGAAGCAGAGAAACTGGGTTTTGAAAAGATCATTGTTTCGAAATACAATCAAAAAGGACTGAGTAAACAGTCATTCAATATTGAGGTAGTGAGTATGGGCCGGGTGGATGAGGTTTACCAATACCTTTTCTGATGTTGAAACAGATTGGCCGGGTAGCGCATTCCTTTCGTCATTTATTCTTTCCGCATTACTGTTTGGGTTGTGGTACCGACACCCTCAGCAAGGATCAACTGATCTGTTTACGTTGTCATTTTCAATTGCCGGTTACCCAGTTTGAACAACATGCCGCCAATCCGGTTGAAAAAATATTCTGGGGCCGGCTACCGGTAAAAGCCGCTTTCAGTCATTATTTTTTTACGAAGGATTCTGTTTTACAAAATCTCCTGCACGAATTGAAGTATCAGGGCCATCAGGATATCGGGCGCTTTATGGGCAGAGAAATGGGGTATTCGATACTGAATAGCAACCGACTGAATGCAATAGATGCTGTTATACCATTACCGCTGCATCCCCGAAGGGAAAAAGAACGGGGCTATAATCAGGCGGCCATGATCGGAGAAGGCATTGCTGAGGTGACCGGCCTACCGGTGTGGAAACATAAGATCATCCGAACCGCTGCTACAGAAACACAAACCCATAAATCCAGAACAGAGCGCTGGCAGAATATGGAAGGCCGGTTCCGGTTAACCGACTCCGGTAGTTTACAGGATAAAACGATTTTACTGATAGATGATGTGATCACCACGGGCGCTACACTGGAATCCTGTGGCACCGAATTGCTGAAAGCCCCCGGCTGTCAGTTGATCATTGGGGCAGTGGCCTGGGCCTTGAAATAAAAAGGCGGGCGTGGTGCTGTATACCCCCTCACACTCAAACTCACACTCAAACTCACATTCAAATACACTTAACCGCCAAGACGCGAAGTCGCAAGGATAAGACATCGGAATAGCCAGGATGCTTGTAATATCTCTGCGTAACCTCCGCGCCCTTTGCGCCTCTGCGGTTAAATGTATTTTTTCACCGCAGAGATTACGCAGAGTTATCGCAGGAACAGACCTCGTTAGTATTTAAGAGCCCGTCTCCTCACAATTTCCGACCCGTTTCAACGTTTAAAGCATTGATTCTAATTACATTTGTGCAAATGAAGACGGTTGTTTTTTACGGATTACTGGCGCTGTTGCTTTTTGCTTCCTGCAAAAAGGAATCATTTATTACCGACGCCGCTGCAAAACTCAGCACGTCTGAAGACAAGTTATCTTTTGATACGGTTTTCACCAGTACCGGTTCCACTACCCAATTCTTCCGCATTTATAATAATAACGATCAAAAACTCCGTCTGAGCCGTGTCGCTCTCGCTGGTGGTGCTGCATCCATGTTCAAGATCAATGCAGATGGATTTACAGGTCCGGAAGTACAGGATCTGGAAATGGAAGCCCGCGACAGTCTGTATGTTTTCGTAACGGTAAAAATAAACCCTACCGCAGCCAACCTGCCGTTCGTCGTTCAAGATTCCATCCGAATTGAGTTCAACGGCAATACACAATGGGTGCAGTTGGAAGCCTGGGGACAGAATGCACATTTTATGCGGGGCCGCCTCATTGATGCCAATGAGGTATGGACCAACGATAAGCCCTATGTGATCCTCGATGGACTACAGGTGGATACCAATGTAACCCTCACCCTGCAGGAAGGGGTTCGGGTATATCTGCATGCCGATGCCCCCTTTGTGGTAGACGGCACTTTACGTATTGATGGCAAATGGTATGATAGCACGCGTGTGCATTTCCGGGGCGACCGGCTGGATGAACCCTACCGGGATTATCCGGCTTCCTGGCCAGGTATATTCTTCAGAGGAAGCAGCAAAGACAATGTATTGAACTATGCAGTGATCCATAACGCCTATCAGGGAGTAGTAGCCGAAAACAGTTCCGGAAACCTGAACCCCAAATTAACCCTGAACGAATGCATCATCGACAATTGTTATGATGCCGGCATTCTCGGATTAAAAACAAGTATCAGGGCACAAAATACCCTCATCAGTAACTGTGGCAAGAATATCATACTTGCCTGGGGCGGCGTGTACGATTTTAATCACTGTACCAGTGTAGCTTATTCTAATTCCTTTATTCTTCATAAAGAGCCTTCCCTGTTCGTTTCAGATTATTACAAAACAGGCAGCGGCGTCGTAACCGGCGACCTGAATGCACAATTCCGGAATTGTATTTTCTGGGGAGATAACGGAACAGTGGATGATGAAGTGATCACGGGTAAACAGGGCAATGGAGTGTTTGCCGTATCATTCCAGAACTGTTTATGGAAGATAAAAAATACTCCGGCCAATAGTGTCAGCAGCAATATGCTCAGTAATACCGAGCCGCAATTCGATAGCGTGAATAATTCCAAAAGGTATTATGATTTCCATTTAAAAGAAAGCTCCCCCGTAATCAATAAAGGGCTGGCCAGCAGCCTGAATCGCGACCTGGATGGAAAGCCCCGCCCGGCTGGCCTGCCCGATCCCGGATGCTATGAGCGCCAGTAGAACCGTTCAGCCAACCTCCCGTCCACTGTTCCCGTAATTTATTTACAGCGTCAACTTTTGGTTAACTTGCTTGTTGTATATACAATTGCCAACAATAAAACTCTTTTCTATGTTAAAAATGGCCCTGCTGGTATCAGCATTACTCCTCGCTGGTTCTATTTATGAGTTCAAGGTTCCCGGATTGGAAGGCGGAGAGATCGACCTTTCTAAATACAAAGGGAAAAAGATCCTGATCGTGAATACCGCTTCTCAATGTGGTTATACCCCACAATATGCGGATCTCGAAAAACTATACGAGCAATACAAAGGAAAGCTGGTGGTGATCGGTTTCCCTGCCAACAATTTTGGGGGTCAGGAACCGGGAAGCAACAGCGAGATCAAAGAATTCTGCAAAAAGAATTATGGGGTGAGTTTCCCGATGGCCGAAAAAGTTTCTGTTAAGGGATCCGACACACACCCCCTGTTTCAATACCTGAATGCGGAAGCAAAAAAATTGGGAGTTGAAGATCCTATCAAATGGAACTTCACCAAATTCCTGGTGGATGAAAAAGGAAAACTGATCGCGGTATTCCCCAGCAAGGTGAAGCCAATGAGTGAGGATATCACGAAGTTCCTGAATTGATGTAAGCAACGAAATATGGAAAGGGCAGCCCAATGGCTGTCCTTTTTTGTTTCCCTATAACCCGTTCAGGAAACCTACCCACAACCATTATATTTGCAGGATGCAATTCAGGGATATTATTGGACAGGAAACCGTAAAGCATCAGTTGGCCGATCTGTTACAACAGAACCGGTTGAGTCATGCCTTATTGTTTTTGGGGAAGGAAGGAAGTGGTGCACTGGCCCTGGCCATGGCTTTTGCCCAATACATTACCTGTGAGAAGGTTTTCGGTAAGCAGGAATCCGTTCCCGCCGGCCCTTCTTTATTCGGTGATCCGGAGCCGGCTCCCGCTCAGGGACCTGTTTGGGACAGTTGTGGGGTTTGCCCGTCCTGCATAAAAGCCGGACAAATGATTCACCCCGACATTCACTTCTCCTATCCGGCCATTGTGAAGAAAACAGGTGAAAAGCCTATCAGCACTGATTTTGCACCGGAATGGCGGGAGTTCATAAAGCAATGGCCCTATGGCAATAATTACGACTGGCTTCAATTTATAGGCGCAGAGAACAAACAGGGGAATATTACAGCGGCAGAGTGTAACGATATTATCCGCAAACTGAGTTTGAAAAGTTATGAGGGACGTTACAAAGTTTTGATCCTGTGGATGCCTGAATACCTTGACAAAGAAGGGAATAAGCTCCTGAAACTGATCGAGGAACCACCAGCCGATACCCTTTTTATGCTGGTGGCCGAAAATGAGTCACTGATTCTTCCCACTATATTGAGTCGTTGTCAACTGGTAAAAATTCCGCAGTTAACCGTTGCAGAAGTTGCCGAGGCACTGGTACAGAAAAATGGCTTAGCACAGGAACAGGCCCATCAGGTGGCGGCGGTGAGTGAGGGTAACTATCGGGAGGCTCAGGCCCTGCTGCAACATGCGGAGGAGGACTGGGAATCGCTGGCGCGGGAATGGCTGAATGCCATGCTGAAAAACGGACCCATCGCCCAGGTGAAGTGGGTGGATGAAGTGGCCAAAATGGGGCGCGAAAAGCAGAAACAATTCCTCCGCTATTTCAACCACCTGCTGGAACTGGCCATCAGGGTACGATTGGTGGGTGAAGGCAGTTTTGTAATGGCGGCGAATCAGCTGGACTTTGCCAACCGGATTAATAAGAGTATGGATGTGGCTCAGCAACAGGCCATTGTGGAAGAATTAGACCGCGCAGCCTACTATATTGAACGGAATGCCAACGCTAAAATGCTGTTTATGGCCCTTACCATTAAACTATACCATATCATTGCCGATAAATCGCTAATTTTGGTAAATTGAGTGGTATGACACAAGTGGCGATTGGATTTTCAAGATAAGCTTGCAGAAAGATCTGGGATTCTTTGTTTTTCACATATAACAACTATTCATTTTTTAATAGTTGTCGTTCATAATCAGTTGTTTCAAAGAAATCTCCCATAGAAGGGAACCCTATTCACAGGTTACCCCGGCTAATTTCCGGTTTCACCGGAATGATCCCCAGCAGGTTTGTTCTAATTACTCATCATTAAACTGCGAATACGAATGGGCTGTAGTTCCTGTGGCACAGCAGAAGGGAAAGTGCTTGGATGTAAAAGCAATGGCGGATGCAGCAGCGGTTCCTGTAACCGGATGAATGCATATGATTGGCTGGCCAATCTTCCATTTTCTGACCCCGAAAGTTCCTGCCGGATCATTGAGGTTAGCTTCAACAACGGAAGTCGTAAAGACTATTTCCGCAATGCCACTACAAATGTGTATGAAAAAGGCGACATGATCGCTGTTGAAGGGGTAGCCGGTTTTGACGTGGGCATGGTAAATCTTACCGGTGAAATTGTACGTCTGCAACTGAAGAAAAACGATATCAACGAAAACGACGGAGATATTAAAAAGGTTTTACGCCGGGCCACAGAGCGAGATCTGGAATTGATGGAAGAAAACAAAGCGCGCGAAGCGGAGGCTGTGATACGGTCTCGTGCTATTGCCAAACAGTTGAATCTTGCCATGAAGATCAGTGAAGTGGAAATTCAGGCCGATGGTCGGAAAGCCACTTTCTTTTATATCGCCGACGACCGTGTCGATTTCCGTGAACTGATCAAGGTATATGCCCGCGAATTCAAAGTGAAGGTGGAAATGCGTCAGATCGGGGCACGTCAGGAAGCGGCAAAAGTTGGAGGTATTGGTAGTTGTGGTCGCGAATTATGTTGCAGTAGCTGGCTTACTGATTTCAAATCAGTAAATACCACCGCTGCGCGTTACCAGAATTTATCGATCAATCAAACAAAACTGAGCGGACAATGCGGCCGCTTAAAATGCTGTCTCAACTACGAACTCGATACTTATCTGGATGCCTTACAGCATTTCCCGGATAATGCTGATACCCTTCAGGTGGCAAAAGGCAATGCCTTTCTCATCAAGAAGGATATCTTCAAAAACCTCATGTGGTATACATTACCGGATAGCAACAAACAATACCCTGTTACCATTGAGCGCGTGCGCAAGATCAAACAGTTGAATGCGCAGGGTGTTATTCCCGACGAACTGGAAGCTGTGGAGGTAACCAGCCAGAAGCCAAAAGAAGTGGAACCCGAATTTGTAGATGTAGTGGGCCAGATCAGCTTGCGCAGCCTGGAGAAAAATGATAAAAAACGGAAGCATCAACAGAGCAACCGTCAGCAAGGTGGCAACAGGGGTCCGCAACAAGGCAACCGTCCACAACAACAGGGTGGTAATGGCCCCAGAGGACCACAGCAAGCTGGTGGCAATCGTGGGCCGCAACAGCAGGGCAATCGCCCACCCCAGCAAAACAGCGGCCGTCCGCAACAGTCGGGACCACGTCCGCCACAGCAGGGGCAACCGCAGCGCCCACCACAACAACGTCCGCCGCAAGGGCCCCGACCCGGCCCCGGACAAGCACCAGGTGAAAACAACAAGTAATTGTTGAATGAATAGTTAAAGAAGACAGGAAACCCGTAAAGTCGAATCCTGTCTTCTTTTTTTATTCCCTAATTTTAGTCACGCTTTTTCGCATGCGAATAAAAATCTTCCTTGTCCTGCTTTTCACCTGGATCCTTCTGGCGCCGGCTTGTATGACGTTCCGTAAATCGGACCGGCAAATGATCAGGTCTTTTGAAGAAAAAGGCGTTCGGCTCCACACCGAAACGATAACGATCGGTGCACGTCATATTCATTTTGCTCAAACCGGCGCAGACAGTTTACCCAGTATTTATTTTATTCACGGCACACCGGGATCCTGGGATGTATTCTCCCGGTATATGAGCGACAGCCTGCTGCTGAAAAAATTCCGCATGATCTCCATTGACCGGCCCGGGTTTGGCTACAGCGATTTTGGAGAGGCGGTTAATCTTAAACGTCAGTCGGAGCTCATGCAACCTGTATTTGCGAAACTGGCGAACAATAAACCTGCCTATCTGGTAGGCCATAGTTTAGGCGGGCCCATGATCCTGAAACTGGCTGCTGATTATCCCGATTATTTTTCAGGGCTGGTTGTATTGGCTGGCTCCGTAGATCCTGCACAGGAGAAACCCGAGAAATGGCGCCCCTGGCTTTTCAAGACACCGCTTAATATTCTCATACCGGGTGCCATGCGTCCCAGTAATGTAGAATTATGGTATTTGAAAACAGACCTGCAGGAACTCCGCAAGGAACTACCTTCGATACAGGCACCGGTTTATATTGTGCATGGCGACAGGGATATGCTGGTGCCTTTTGAGAATACTGTTTATATGAAAGAAAAACTCAAGGGATCACGCAAGGTGGAACTTATTGTATTTCCCGGGGAGAATCATTTTATTCCCTGGACAAAATTCGGTCCGGTCCGGGACCTTCTCTTAAAACTTGCTCCCTCTGAGGAAGAAAGGGATACTGCTTTTGGATCTCCCAAATAATAATTATCTTAACAAAAAACCATTCGTATGGCATTTGATATGCAATCGGGCAATCCGGCACTGGGCCCCAAAGTGTTTGAGCGGAATATGCAGTACAGTTCCGGAGAAACCATGACCGAAACCGGCACCCTGAATAAATTCAGTCTGCTGCTGATCCTGATGGTAGCTGCGGCTTCTTATACCTGGAAGCTGGCTTCAGAGGGACAGTCTGTAATGTGGTGGATCGTGGGAGGATTGCTTACCGGATTGGTCTGTGTGATCGCCATTTCGGTAAAGCCTGTTTGGTCACCCTATATCGCCCCCGTTTATGCGGCCGCCCAGGGCTTATTCTTAGGGGCCATATCAGCTTACTATAACGCGGCTTTTGCGCAGAAAGCACCGGGCCTGATCCTGCAAACGGTTTGTTTGACGTTTGGTACCGTGATAGCAATGTTCGCCTTATACCGCTTTCGCATAATCGAAGTGACCCAAAAATTCAAATCGATCGTACTGATCGCTACAGCAGGCATCGGAGTGTTTTATCTGATCACCATTGTATTAAGACTGTTTCATATACAAATGCCATTGCTGCACGACAGCAATTGGCTGGGCATTGGCCTTTCGTTATTTATCGTGGCCATTGCTGCATTAAACCTTGTGCTTGATTTCGATCGCATTGATCAGGGAGTGGCCATGGGAGCACCCAAATTCATGGAGTGGTATGGCGCTTTCGGGTTATTGGTAACGATCGTATGGTTGTATCTGGAAATATTGAGATTATTGTCGAAGTTCTCTAATAGGAAATAAATTAATTTGAAAATTTGA